>NZ_JBGQOD010000001.1:0-799074 GCF_052113625.1 Flavobacterium sp. W21_SRS_FM3
GCCTTGGTATGCCGTTACCATACCAACTAGCTAATGGGACGCATGCTCATCTTTCACCGATAAATCTTTAATAGTGGTCTCATGCGAGACTGCTATACTATAAGGTATTAATCCAAATTTCTCTGGGCTATCCCTTTGTGAAAGGTAGATTGCATACGCGTTACGCACCCGTGCGCCGGTCTCATCATCCGAAAATGACTACCCCTCGACTTGCATGTGTTAAGCCTGCCGCTAGCGTTCATCCTGAGCCAGGATCAAACTCTTCATCGTATATTATGCGAAACAAATTGCTTTGTCTCTATTTATTTTTGACTGAAGGTCTAGTGGTTTTTTAAAATCTCTCAATTCTATTACTCTTATTCTTTTGTCTTAAGAATCTCTTCTCAAAACGGCTGTCAATTCAATATGTCTAGGAACGTGTCTTGTCTTTTTTTCTCGTTTCCTTAACCACTAATCGTGGCGCTGGAAGCGGGTGCAAAACTACAACTTCTTTTTAATCTCGCAAGCTTTTTTTAAAAAAATTTTTAGGAAATTTAATCTCCTTTTTTTTCTTAAATAAAACGTCTTTTTCAAACGTTTCTACTTACTCAATCTTTCTAAGAACTTGCTTAACTTTACTAACTCTGCTTGTTTTACCTTGCTTTGCGTAAACGTGTTTGCGGGTGCAAAAGTACCACCTTTATTGTGTTATTCAAGCTTTTTGAACCCCTTTTTTTTACTTTTTTTTAAGTTTTATTTTAACTTATTGAAAATCTGTATTTTGCAATGGAAGTTTTTTTATGCTATTCTAATTTTTGAAGAGAACAACTTATATTTCTCACAAAATTGACACTTTACCCAACTAATCTGCGATGATAACTCTTATATAAGAGACACGAGTAGTCATTATCTAAACAATGATAGCCTTCAAAAAACCATCTTTGTTTTAAACGATACCTTATCAAAGAAAAAAACAATACTATATAGGTAGCATGATTATCGTGATCTCTAGCTAACAAATACAAAACACCTTTATTACACTATATAGATGCAATTCCTAAGTTACTATACCACTACCGCCAATTTAAGAACTACTCCCCTAGCCCTGATAGCAGCAGAAATCCTACTGAGCCATGGTTTGGCGAAGTAGATTGTAGCGAATAGCAGGTTAAAGCTCCTAAATAAAAGAGATTTGAAAACAAAAAACAAGGCCAATAAAACCAACAGACTTGCCGCTGTAGAAGTAAAAAGAAATGGCGTTATAAAATTAACAACAATGACAGAGTACCATAAATTGAAGATCAAAATAGAAGAAATAAAAAAAGCCTTTCTTAAAAGAAAGGCTTTAACAATATTTGCGGTCTGGACGGGACTCGAACCCGCGACCCCCTGCGTGACAGGCAGGTATTCTAACCAACTGAACTACCAGACCCACTGCTCTATTGCGGTGGCAAAGATACAATAGAAGTCGGATTATGCAAGCACTTCTATCGTTTTTAATGTAAATTTTATCATGCAAGAATCAACTCATTGATTCTTAATACCCATTTTAGAAATTTTTTAATATAAAAAAAGCATCGTCTATAAAAAGCAGTAAAAATTAGCTACTAAAACAGCCAACAACGGAGAATACATTATTTCAAAAACCTCCTTAAATCAAAAAAGCCATCCACAATAAAGTGGAAAGCTTTTCATTGGTCTAACTACTAAACCCGGTCTCATTGCTTCCAACTCGACCAAACAACACAACTAATCTTAAAAACCTTATGGGGCAAAAAAGCCTTTCTTTAAAAGAAAGGCTTCCCCAATATCGCGGTCTGGACGGGACTCGAACCCGCGACCCCCTGCGTGACAGGCAGGTATTCTAACCAACTGAACTACCAGACCCACTGCTCTATTGCGGTGGCAAAGATACAACAGAATTCGAGTTACGCAACTATTTTTATTAAAAAAATAAAAAAATTTTAATAGCCATTAAGCAAAGTTTTGTTTCTCAGCTAAATAAGTTAATAAAATTTGTTCAAAATTCTCTCCAACTGCAACAGGAACATACTGAATTTGGTTTTGAGCGCAGCTTAAAGCAATCTTTTTAAAGAAGCTCTCTACTCCTTTCTCATATTGCTGTTTCACATTATCAGCAAAAACAGCAATTTCTTCTCCTGTTTCAATATCCACAAACTTTCTAGGCGCATTATCAAAGTCAAAACTCTGTTCGGTTTTTCTGTCAACTACATGAAACAACACCACTTTGTGCTTATTATGTTTTAAATGCTGCAAGGCAACAAATAAATCATCTTCATTATTGGACTGAAACATATCTGTAAACAAGATAATCATGGAGCGTCTATGAATTTTTTGTGCTATTTGATGCAAGTATGTAATGGTATCCGTATTTTTCTGTTTTCTAGCTGGAGTGATAAGATTCTCTAAAGTGTTCAAAAGCATTCTATGGTGACGATCACTGCCTTTTTCGGGTGCATAGTACTCATAAGTATCTGAGAAAACACTTAAACCAACAGCGTCACGTTGCTTTTTTAGTATATTCATCAATACAGCTGATGCCAATACAGAAAAACCTATTTTGCTTTCATAAAACTTTTGATTCGGTTTTAGTTCTGGATAATGCATCGACGAAGAATTATCGACGATAATATGGCAGCGCAGATTCGTTTCTTCTTCAAATCGCTTCGAATACAGACGATCCGTCTTTGCAAAAAGCTTCCAGTCAATATGCCTAGTACTTTCCCCTACATTATATACCTTATGTTCTGCAAATTCAGCCGAAAATCCATGAAAAGGGCTTTTGTGCATTCCTGAAATAAAACCTTCAACTACTTGATTGGCTAACAATTCAAGGTGCTGAAAACTAGAAATTTTCTCTATTTGTGATTCTATTTTCATTACTATTCCGTCTTTATTAATTGAGATCTATACAAATCATCAGTAGCTTGTAACAATTTCCTTTTCAATATAGGACTAAATTCTGGATTGTTCTTTAGAAATTCATTAACAGTGGCCAATGCATCTTCGGAGTAGTATTTACCAATACTATTAGCGAGCCAAGCTTTGGGAAAAAATATATCTCCAGTACGTTGAATTTCTGCTGTCATCTCTAAGCATTGCTTCAAATATTTTTTAGCATTATCCTGACGCAAAGGATGATGTACATTTGCTAATGCACTTTGTACCCAAGATTCCTTTTCTCTGTTTTCCTTTAATCTCAATGATTCCATAAAAACATCTCTTACGCTCTCATCATTCGATAACGAAGGCAATAAAAAATCAAATCTTTTAACCTTATCAGGATTTGTTATTGATGCTCTTGCCTTCTTAAGAACTTCCTCTGAGTTAGGATAGTTAAATAGCGCTAAACTCATCGCCATACTTGTAAAATCATCTTCGTTGAGTTTTAGATTCGTAATGACTAGCTCTTTATTCCACAACTGATAAAGCGTTTCTCGTCCTTCAGCTGAATATGCTATGTTTTGAAACAAACTAAATAAAGTTTTCTTCACGTTGGAAGGCAGGTCCTGCTGCATCCTGTCAAGCAGTAGCGCTTCCATTTTATACTGGCCGACTAATTGTTGCTTTTCAGTAAGAAAACTCCAATATAACGAATTCAACTGCCCAACCAACAATTTCACAATCAACTCATTTTTTTCGACAGAAAGTCCTTTTAAACAACCATCAAAAGCTTTCTGCGGAGCAATAGTAGCGGTTAATGTATTTTCATATAGATTAATATAACTATAAGCACGTGTAACATCATCTTTAATTGATGCGATTGACTCTAGATCGTTGTGATCTATTGGGAATACACCGTAGCCGTAACCATTGTAATTGTAAATAATTGAAAGTGGTTTTGAAAGTCCTACAACTTCTTTAAACTTGGTCAGCTCACCTTCCACAGCTATTTTAAATACCTTGATAGTATCAGGATACACCAAAGCAATTTCAAATAACTGAGGCCAGACCTTACTGGATCCATCTTCTGCATGTTGACGAATTTCAAATTTTTGTATATTCCCCTTACCGTCATAAGTAATGGCATCATTAAAGATCGCTCTTCCCGACTGGTTTACCCATACAGCACTCCACTTCTTTAGATCGACAGCTGTTTCAGCATCTAAAATATCCACTAAGTTTGGCCAGCTAGCATTATCGTTTGCGTATTTATGAATGTATTTTTGAATTCCTCTTTTAAAAGCTCCTTCCCCCATCGTTGCTTCTAACTGTCTCATCATAATAGGTGCCTTATGGTATATTATTCCGCCATAAAGTGATCCTGCATTTTTGAGATTAGACAGTTCCTGACGAATAGCATGAGTTCCTTTAGTACGGTCTTCATCATAAGCAGCTGGATAATGTGCCGTAAGAAACTGTAAGTTATGATTGGTTTTAGGAAATGCTGGATTCATTATTTTATCGGCCATGAAATTAGCAAATACCTCTTTCATCCAGACATCATCAAACCATTTCATCGTTACCAAATCCCCAAACCACATATGGGAAGTCTCGTGAGCAATTAACTTCCCTCTGTTTAGATATTCACTATCTGTAGCGCTATTATCTAAAAAAAGTGTTCCTTCCTTATACTGTATCGCACCTACATGTTCCATCCCTCCATATTGAAAAACAGGGATGGCGGCAAAATCCATTTTTTTAAATGGAAACGGATAATTAGTATATCCCTCTAGAAAAGTAATAGCTTGGCGGTGCAAATCAAATATAGGTGCGGTACTTGCTTTTATTTTTTCATCATTGTTTTCTCGATACAACATTTTCATAGGGAAGCCAGCCAGTGTTTGCGAAGAACTTTGAAAGTCTCCTGCAACAAACGAAAACAAATAAGTGCTCATGGAATCCGATTGCTCAAATTGATAGCTTATAAAATCACCTTCTTTTATCTGTTTAGTTACTTCACTTGCGGCTAATACTTGCCATTGTTTAGGTGCTTTGATCAAAAGCGTATACTTAGCTTTGATGTCGGGCTGATCGAAACAAGGAAATAATGTGCTTGCTCTATCTGGGACTAGTAAAGTATATAAAAAATCATCATTCCTATTCAAAGATAAATTACCAGCAATAAAACGGATTTCAATTTTATTTTGACCTTTTTGCAAGTATTCTTTAGCAATGATTAAATGCTCTCTTTCATGTTCAATTGAAATCTGACGTCCATTTACAGCAACTGCCTTTAGGTTTTCTTTATTTTCATTAAAATCTAAATATAAAGGTTCTGTTAGATTGTTAATTTTAACTTCCAGCGTAAGGTTTGACTGAATAGGAAGTTCTTTTTCCCTTGGTATATCAAATGAAAGCGCATAATGGACATCGGAAATTTGACTTTTTCTAAAGATAGCCAGCTCCTTAGAAATACCTGGTTCTAACAAATTAGATTTCTTTAAAGATTGACAGGAAACCAGTAGAGACACTACACTTAGCAAATAGATTATGATTTTCATTCAATACATGGATTACTATGGGTTAAAAATAAAAAAAAGGTTTGACTTACATCAAACCTTTTTAACCTGAATTGCTCCAGATTTTATATAAATTATAATCTTACGATTACAACAAAGCGTCTAAACTATCTGCATAAGTTTGCTTAGGAGCAACTCCTACTTGCTTACCTACTACTTCACCGTTATGAAAAACTAAAACTGTTGGGATGTTTCTCACTCCGTATTTTGCAGCAAATTCTTGGTTTGCATCTACATCAACTTTACCTACTACAACTTTACCGTCATATTCAGCACTTAATTCGTCGATGATTGGTCCAACCATTCTACAAGGCCCGCACCATGCTGCCCAAAAATCTACCATTACTGGTTTATCTGATTTCAATACTACTTCTTCAAAAGTAGCGTCTGTTATTGCTAATGCCATAATATCTTTTTTTAATGTTTAAAGTTTTAACCATTTTTAAAACTAGATTACAAATTTAGAAATTAAAAACAAATTGAACACTATACCTGAATTAGTTTTGATTATAAATGTATCGTAAATAACTATTAAAAAAATCTAAAATTGGCATTTCAAGACTCATTTTAAGGAGCTAATCCTGCTTTTCGCTATATCTTTTTATCAGGAATTTCATTTAATAGCATTTAAAAGAGTGCAAGATAAAAAGGATGCCGCTACAATCAGGGCTAGGAAATTTGCTATCTTACAAATAATGATAAAAAAAAAGACCCTCTTTTCAGAAGGTCTTTATATAATTCGTAATTAGATTATAGATTGTATTTCAACCCTAAAGTTAATCCTAAACCACTAATTCCAACATAAGAACTCAATTCGTCCATTGGTTTTGTTGAGTCAACTCCATTCGGATTTGTCATTGAGTTGTTAGAATTTACATCTAAACGATCCACGTAGTTTGTGTTTATCTGTGCATTCGATCTTGTAGCTAAAGCATCTTGACCATTTTGAGTAAATGAGGTAGTTTCTTTAGTTTTTCCATGTACAGTAAAATTGCGGTATTCTAATTCTGCAAATGCTGAAATGTTTTTACCTAACTTATATGAAGAACCTAAAGTTGCCATAAACCCTAAAGTTGGATTTGGCTTTACTTTATCAATACTACGAACCGCTACCGTTGCAGGACTTGCAACTCCTGTTGGAGCAATTGCATCAGTTGTGATTTCTAAATCTCCGTGAACAGGTACAATAACCCCTACTTTTGAATATGGTTCAAAACCATTTTTTTCTCCTAAAAACAATACTAAAGCCGGTGCTAAATCAAATGCCGTAATCTGACCTACTGACTTAAAATTATAAACTGGCTTACCGTTAGATACAAAAATTTGATCTGTTGTTGTTTGAGCCATAGTTTTATCGCTACTTTTATAGTAGTTCACTCCCATTTCAACACCAACTCTTGTATTAAATCTGTACCCTGCAGTTAAACCTGTTCTAAAACCTTCTCCAAAAGATCCAGTTACACTTTCTTCTGAAACTAACTTTCCACCAACATAAGTCCTATTCAAAGGCAAATTTCCTCCCACTGTAGGAAACTCAGTTGCTGCTGTTTGTCCAAAATACGATGCACCTAGTTTAAAATACCAGCTTTCATTTTTAGTGTCTTCTTTTGATTGCCCTAACATTGTCATTGAGCAAGCCATCATCCCTAAAATTAGTAGGTTCTTTTTCATAATAATTTATTTTCTAAAAATTTTTATAGTTAATTCAGTTACTACAAACTTAAATAATTTTAAATAATGCTTTCAAATTTTGCTCTAGAAATGTGAACAAAAAACTAAAATAATATGCACGCATATAAATATCAGTTAGTTACAAAAATAGTTAATACGTTCTCGAATGGATTAAACCAGAAAAAATCATAAAAAAACCTCGTTTTTACAATAAAAACGAGGTTTTTCAAACGTTATAGTCGGCTAGTTTGAACTAAAGTATTTACATTTATAGTACTATTACTTAAATGCGAATGCTAGTTTAATTTAAAATTGATTTGCATTTTTTCTAATTCAAATAATAATTCATTAGAGATTTTAATCTTTAACCTCCTACTAGGCATGGTTAATTTTGTGACCACTTTAATTTCTTCTACTTCAGATACACTTACTACATCGGTAGCATCTGCATTTTCCTCTGTCTCGTCACTAAAGTTTTCATCATCTACTTCTAAAACTGATCGGCTTTCGACTAATTTTTTTATTTTTTCTAATTCCATGATTTCAAAGCTAACCTGATTGTCTCCTTTGTTTTCTTGAAAAAGATGACTTAATCTATGGATAAACTCTGTCTGTAAATCGTTAATATTAAGCAGTACTACTAACTTCTTTGCAAAGGAGTCCAGTACATCTTGTAAATATTGCACTAGCATAAACTGTATTCTAGGATCACTTTTCTTTCCAGTATCTTGGTTTACCCAGCCTTCTTTAACTAGAACTTTCATAAAGGTAAAGTTGTTTTGAATGAAAAAATGCCTGAATTTAAGATACTCTTCTCCAAAAATCTTAAACTCATAACTTTCATCATAACCTTCTAACGTAAATATCCCCCAGCCTTTTCCATTTTTGGCCACTCGGTGCTGTACATTATTGATGATTCCACCAAAAGTTAGATTTTTACCCACATGTTGATCTAGGTTTTTTAATGCTTCTAACTTTGCATTACAAAAATATTTCATTTCGAATTTGTAATCATCCAGTGGGTGTCCAGAAATGTAAATCCCGACTACTTCCTTCTCTTTGGCTAATTTTTCCATTGTACTCCAGTCTTCACAGGGTGGCACAACAGGTTCTTCAATTTGAACATCACTAGACTCTCCAAACAAACTTACTTGAGAGGAATTTTCATTTTCCTGAAATTTAGCACCATACTTAATCGCTTTCTCATAAAAGGTAATTCCGTCCCCTTCGTCATGGAAATATTGAGAACGCAAGGTCCCTTCAAAGGAGTCAAAACCTCCTGCAAGAATTAGGTTTTCCAAAGCCTTTTTATTCGCAGCACGCAAATCAATGCGCTTTGTTAAATCAAATACCGACTTGTACTTACCGTCTTTCCTATTTTCTACAATAGTATTTACTGCTCCTTGTCCTACTCCTTTAATAGCTCCCATTCCAAAACGGACTGCATAATCATCATTTACCGTAAATTTATAAAAGGATTCATTTACGTCAGGGCCTAGTACTTGTAATCCCATACGTTTACATTCCTCCATAAAAAAAGTAACCTGCTTAATATCACTCATATTATTAGAAAGTACTGCAGCCATATATTCTGCTGGGTAATGTGCTTTCAAATAAGCTGTTTGATAAGCAATCCAGGCATAGCAAGTAGAGTGCGATTTATTAAAGGCATAACTTGCAAATGCTTCCCAGTCCTTCCAAATTTTTTCTAACACTACGGCATCATGACCTTTGGCAGCTGCTTGTTCAACAAACTTTGGTTTCATTTTGTCTAGAACCTCTTTTTGTTTTTTACCCATCGCTTTACGCAAGACATCAGCTTCACCTTTAGTAAAATCAGCCAACGATTGCGACAAAAGCATCACCTGCTCCTGGTAAACTGTAATCCCGTAAGTTTCTCCTAGATATTCTTCACAGGCATCTAAATCGTATTTTATTTCCTCTTCGCCATTTTTTCTTCGAACAAAAGATGGGATATACTCTAAAGGTCCTGGACGATAAAGTGCATTCATCGCAATTAAATCCCCAAAGACTGTTGGCTTCAAGTCCTTCATGTACTTTTGCATACCGGGTGATTCATATTGAAAGATACCTACCGTTTCCCCACGTTGAAAAAGTTCATAGGTTTTTACATCATCAATAGGAAACTCATCTGGATTCAGATCAATATTGTTTCTATATTTTACCAGCTTTACTGTGTCTTTTATTAAGGTAAGGGTCTTTAAACCCAAAAAGTCCATTTTTAATAATCCAGCACTTTCGGCAACGGAGTTATCAAATTGGGTAACGTATAAATCAGAATCTTTAGCTGTGGTTACCGGAACGAAGTTTGTAATATCTGATGGTGTAATAATCACTCCACAAGCATGAATACCCGTGTTACGCATTGAACCCTCCAGAATTTTAGCCTGCTGAATGGTTTCTCCCGCTAACTCATCTGAATTTGCTATGGCAATCAGCTCTTTTACATTATCAAATTCGTCTGATCGCAATGCTTTTTTGACATCTTCTTCCTTTTCAGAAATGAATCGAGCCAGATTCCACTTAGAAGGCATCATTCCTGGTATCAATTTGGCAATTCTATCCGCCTCAAATAAGGGTAAATCCAATACACGAGCTGTATCACGAATTGCCGACTTGGTAGCCATCTTACCATAAGTGATAATCTGTGCTACTTGGTTTGCACCATATTTTTTAATTACATAGTCCATAACTCGACCACGGCCTTCATCATCAAAGTCAATATCAATATCGGGCATGGATACACGATCCGGATTCAAGAAACGCTCAAAAAGCAGGTCGTATTTAATAGGGTCAATATTGGTAATTTTCAAGCAGTAGGCAACAGCAGATCCTGCAGCAGATCCACGGCCGGGCCCTACAGACACATCCATTTCTCTAGCCTTAGCAATGAAATCCTGTACAATTAAGAAATATCCTGGATATCCAGAATTAGATATGGTCAATAACTCAAAGTCCAAACGTTCTTGAATGGCAGGTGTAATTTCGCCATAACGTTTTTGAGCCCCAACCATCGTAAGGTGTCTCAAATAGGCATTTTCCCCTCTTACTCCATTGTCTACCTCATCTTCTGGATTTACAAATTCTTCCGGAATATCATATTTAGGAAGCAATACATCACGGTATAGTGAATAAATTTCGACCTTATCAATAATTTCTTGAATGTTAATAATGGCATCTGGCAAATCAGCAAAGAGTTTTTTCATCTCCTCGCCAGATTTGTAATAATATTCTTGATTAGGTAAACCATAGCGGTAGCCACGACCACGACCTATAGGTGTAGCTTGCTTTTCTCCATCTTTTACACACAGTAAAATATCATGCGCATTAGCATCTTCTTTATTTAAATAGTAGGTATTATTAGATGCAATCAGTTTTACATCGTGCTTTCTAGCAAATTCAATCAAGGTTTTATTCACCCTGTTCTCATCTTCTTGATTGTGGCGCATGATTTCCAGATAAAAATCCGCTCCAAATTGTGCTTTCCACCATACCATTGCTTCTTCGGCTTGGTTTTCACCAAGGTTCAAAATCTTTCCTGGAATCTCTCCATACAAGTTTCCAGAGAGCACCATAATGTCCTCTTTGTACTGTTCGATTATCTTTTTATCAATTCTAGGCACATAATAAAATCCATTAATATTAGCAATGGAAGACATTTTAGCTAGATTATGATAGCCTTTTTTATTTTTGGCCAATAACACCACTTGGTAACCATTATCTTTTTTGGTTTTATCCAAATGGTTTTCACAAATATTAAACTCGCAACCTACAATAGGTTTAATTTCTGTTTCAGTAGGTTCTTCTCCACTTTCAACTAGTGTTTTGTTTTTGGCGGAAGCTGATTTATTATGATTCATAACCGCACTCACAAAATGGAAGGCTCCCATCATGTTAGCGGTATCCGTCATAGCAACTGCTGGAAAACCATTTTTGGCGGTAGCCGAAACCAAAGGTCCAATACCAATAGTAGACTGTAAAACCGAAAATTGTGTGTGATTGTGCAGGTGTGCAAATTTGGCCTCAGCCAACACTTTTTTATTCTCTAAAAGTTCGCCTTTAGAAATCCCACTGCTTTCCTTTTCCCCAAACTGCTGACGAATTCTATCAGAAGCTTGTTTTAAGTTGATGTGTTTTAATCCAATAAGTTGAATTTCTCTTGGATTTTTATTTTGGAATTCCTGAAAATAACTTGCAGGAACATCTAATTCTTCTTTTGTAAAACGCTCTCTACGAATTAATTCTAAAAAACAACGTGTAGTTGCCTCCACATCGGCAGTAGCGTTATGAGCTTCTGAGAAAGGTTTATTAAATAAATACTGGTGTAGCTCCGTAAGCGTAGGTAATTTAAATTTTCCTCCACGACCTCCAGGTAGTTGCAGTAGCTTAGCCGTTATCTCAGTACAAGTGTCTAAAACGGGCATAGAAGCCATAGGTGATTCCATACCCATACGGTGCAGTTCAGCACCCATAATTTTCACATCAAATCCTAGATTTTGACCTACAATAAATTTTGCCCTCCCTAAAGCAGCATTAAATTTTTCCAAAACTTCAGCAAGTGAAATTCCCTCAGCAGCAGCAAGCTCAGTTGAAATTCCGTGAATTCGCTCCGCGTCATACGGAATATTAAAACCATCTGGCTGAACCAAATAATCTTGATGCTCGAGGAGTTTTCCCATATCATCATGTAACTGCCAAGCAATCTGTATACAACGTGGCCAGTTGTCTGAGTCGGTTATGGGCGCATCCCAACGCTTAGGTAATCCTGTAGTTTCGGTATCGAATATTAAATACATAGCTGTAAATGAAGTGATTGTAATTTTAAAAAACTACTGAAAATGAAATTCAAATTTAGGCTTTTTTTAGCTAAAAAATAAGCCCTAAAATAGACATTAACATAAATAGTATGAATTATAAATTAGAACGAACAACGCTTAACTGAATATGCTATAATTCCTAAAAAGGAAAGTTAAAAGGAAAACATTATCGCCTGATTAAATTTTTGGATGTCGTATTTTCGACTTATAAAAATAGCATTCAAATTGAAATTATTTTGGTCTAAAGCCAGTCAGAAATCTTCAAATAAAGTAATGTGATGATGATTAAAATTATAGCTTTTATTGCATAATTCCCAATAGAATAGTTTTGTTATTGTGCAATCAACACATTCAATGCCTTATAAAGCAGTAAAGCCATTAAATTAATAATGTTGCTTCTTTCGTTTTAAATTCAATAGCTAAAAATTTAAACAGTATTCAAGATAAATTATTATACAACTGTAAAGGAACATCATTTAAAAAAGAAGCTCCTAGCTGTCTAAAACAATTTTGGGCATCGTATAAAACAGAATATAGTAATTGACGCTTTGTAAGCATTATTTAAATTTGCTCTCCTATTATAAGTGACCACAATTACTGGCTTTATAAAATTACAATTAAAAAATATTAAAATGAGTAAGACATTATTTGACAAAGTATGGGACGCACATGTTGTACGTAAAATTGAAGATGGACCAGATGTATTTTTTATTGACCGTCATTTCATTCACGAAGTAACAAGTCCTGTTGCTTTTTTAGGTTTAAAAACTAGAGGTATTTCTGTGTTATATCCAGAACGTACTTTTGCTACTGCAGATCATAATACACCCACAATAAATCAACACTTACCTGTTGAAGATGCTTTATCAGCTAATCAACTAAAGGCTTTAGAAGATAATGCCGCTGAATACGGAATTTCGCACTGGGGACTAGGTCATGCAAAAAATGGAATCGTTCACGTGGTAGGTCCTGAAAACGGAATTACTTTACCTGGAGCAACTATTGTTTGTGGTGATTCACATACTTCTACACATGGTGCTTTTGGAGCTATTGCCTTTGGAATTGGTACTTCAGAGGTCGAAATGGTTTTGGCTACGCAGTGTATTATGCAACCTAAACCAAAAAAAATGCGCATTAATGTCAATGGAACACTTAGCAAAGGCGTAGGCCCTAAAGATGTTGCTTTATACATTATTTCTCAGTTAACGACATCAGGAGGAACTGGTTATTTTGCTGAATACGCTGGAAATGTATTTGAAGACATGTCCATGGAAGGCCGTATGACTGTGTGTAACCTTTCTATCGAAATGGGTGCTCGAGGTGGTATGATTGCTCCAGATCAAAAAACATTTGACTTTCTTGAAGGTAGATTATATGCTCCCAAAGGAGATGACTGGACTAAAGCAGTGGCTTATTGGAAAACATTAAAAACTGATGCTGACGCTGTTTTTGATGCCGAATTAAATATCGACGCCGCAGATATCGAACCGATGATTACTTATGGAACAAATCCAGGTATGGGAATTGGTATCTCAAAAAATATTCCAAATGCAAGTCAAGTTCAAGGTGGTGCTGAAACCTATAAAAAATCACTTGCCTATATGGGTTTTGAAGAAGATGATGTCATGATAGGAAAACCTATTGATTTCGTTTTCTTAGGAAGTTGTACTAATGGGCGTATCGAGGACTTTAGAGCTTTTACTGAAATTGTGAAAGGCCGTAAAAAAGCGGATAACGTGACCGCTTGGTTAGTTCCTGGATCACATGTTGTTGAAGCGCAAATTAAAGAAGAAGGTTTGTTAGATATACTTACTGAGTCGGGATTTGTATTGCGACAACCAGGATGTTCAGCTTGTTTAGCGATGAATGATGACAAAGTACCAGCTAGCAAATATGCAGTAAGTACCTCCAATAGAAATTTTGAAGGACGTCAAGGTCCTGGATCAAGAACATTGTTAGCGTCACCAATTATGGCAGCAGCTGCCGCCGTTACAGGAAAATTGACAGATCCTCGAGATTTATTTTAGAAAAGCTGTTAGCTTTTGACTATTATTAATTGGCAAAAACCATATAATGAATAACAGAAACTAACTAAGGAGAGACTAAAAAAATTACAATTTTTAGTAAGATGACATCCATTAGCAATGATTATTTACAATCTGACTAAGCCATTTCCAAAAGAGGAATTATTAAGGCTGACAAGTTTACAGATAAAATAACTATTCTTAGAAAACAGCTACGAAAATTAATAGAAAAATTAAAATAGGCTACTAGACTTTAGTTGATGGCACAGCGCCAAAAGCTATAAGCCAAAAGCAATAAAAACATGGCATACGATAAATTTAATATACTTACCAGTAGTGCAGTGCCACTACCTATAGAAAACGTAGATACTGATCAAATCATCCCAGCTCGTTTCTTGAAAGCAACAAAACGAGAAGGTTTTGGAGACAACCTTTTTAGAGATTGGAGATATAATGGTGATAATACTCCAAAAAATGATTTCGTTTTAAATAATCCAACCTATTCAGGAAAAATCTTGGTAGGAGGAAAAAACTTTGGCTCAGGTTCGTCGCGTGAACATGCTGCTTGGGCTGTTTACGATTACGGATTTCGTGCTGTAGTCTCCAGTTTCTTTGCTGATATTTTCAAAGGAAACTGTTTGAATATTGGGGTATTACCCGTTCAAGTAAGCCCTGAATTTGCTAAAAATATTTTTGAAGCAATTGAAGCCGACCCCAATACCGAACTCGAAATTAATTTACCAGAACAAACAATTACGTTGAAAGCTACTGGTGAAAAAGAATCATTTGACATCAACGGCTACAAAAAAAACAATATGTTAAACGGTTTTGATGATATAGATTACTTACAAAACATTAAAAATGACATTGTAACTTTTGCTGAAAAGCAATTGATATAAACTTAAGCTACCGTTAGTAATAAGTAATAAGGCAACTTATCTATTTTTTTTTGAATGAGAATTGAACCCAGTACAATTAATGATTTTGATCGCATTTTTGAATTTTACGATATGGCTATTGCGTATCAAAAAACCAAATTTAATAAACATTGGTTGGGCTTTGATCAGCTTTTAGTTCGACAAGAAATTGCGGAAACCAGACAATGGAAAATTGTAATTGATGATAAAATAGCCTGTGTTTTTGCGATAACTTTTGAAGATGCCAGTATTTGGAAAGAGAAAAATAGTGACAAAGCGGTTTACTTTCATCGCATTGTTACACATCCTGATTTCAGAGGACATCACTTTGTAAAAAAAATTGTTGCTTGGGGATTGGCTTTCGCCAAAGAAAAAAAACTTGATTACTTACGAATGGACACTTGGGGAGATAATGACCAATTGATTGCGTATTACCAGCAGTGCGGATTTGACTTTTTAGGAATTATAACACCTGATTACAGTGGCTTACCAAAACATTATGCAGGCATAACCCTGAGTTTGTTTGAAATAAAAACAGAATACTAGTTGCGCAATAGAGTTTAAAACAAACCTATTGGCTTAGAAAAGAAATAATGGAGAAAAGAAAAATTGAAATAATGGACACGACGCTTCGTGATGGTGAACAAACATCAGGAGTGTCTTTCTCTGCTGCAGAAAAACTGACTATTGCCCAATTATTACTAGAGGAATTAAGCGTAGACCGAATAGAAATTGCTTCGGCGCGTGTTAGTGAAGGAGAATTTCAAGGTGTAAAAGGTATCATGGCTTGGGCCCAAGAGAAAGGATATACAGACCGTATCGAAGTGTTAACTTTTGTAGATGGTGGATTGTCTATTGAATGGATGAAAAAAGCGGGAGCGAAAGTTCAAAATTTATTAACCAAAGGTTCAATGAATCATTTGAAACACCAGTTAAAAAAAACACCTGAACAGCATTTTAGCGAAATTGCTCAAACTATAACTCTCGCCAAAGAAAACGACATTGCTACTAATGTCTACTTAGAGGACTGGAGTAACGGAATGCGTAATTCACCCGAATATGTTTTTCAGTTTTTAGATTTTTTAGTAAATCAAGGTGTTAAACGAATTTTATTACCAGATACTTTAGGAGTCTTAATTCCGTCTGACACTTATCAATTTGTTTCACAAATAACCTCAAAATATCCTAACATTCATTTTGATTTCCATGCTCACAACGATTATGACTTGAGTATTGCTAATGTGATGGAAGCTTTAAAAGCAGGAATTAAAGGACTACATGTTACAGTAAACGGAATGGGAGAACGCGCTGGAAACGCACCTCTTGAAAGTACAGTTGCTGTCATTAATGATTTCATGCCTGAGATAGCAATCAATGTAAAGGAGTCTTCCTTATACTCGGTGAGTAAATTAGTCGAAACTTTTACAGGCTATAGAATCCCTGCAAACAAACCAATTGTAGGTGATAATGTTTTTACACAAACGGCAGGTATTCATGCTGATGGTGATAATAAAAACAATTTGTATTTTAATGATTTACTTCCAGAACGTTTTGGAAGAAAAAGGCAATATGCTTTAGGAAAAACTTCGGGTAAAGCAAACATTGAAAAGAACCTACAGGAGTTAGGACTCAAACTAAATCAAGAAGATTTAAAACTCGTTACGCAACGAATCATTGAATTAGGAGATAAAAAAGAAACAGTAACTAAAGAAGACTTACCTTATATCATATCAGACGTGTTGCACAGTCAAATTTTTGAAGAAAAAATTGTAGTAGAGTCTTATATTTTATCTCATGCTAAAGGAATGCGCCCTTCAACTACACTATCGTTAAGAATCGACGGAGAGTTGATTGAAGAACATGCGCAAGGTGACGGACAGTTTGATGCCTTTATGAACGCATTAGGTAAAATTTACAAAAGCAAAAACTTAGAACTTCCTAAATTAATTGATTACGCTGTTCGTATTCCTCCAGGAAGTAGCTCAGATGCTTTATGCGAAACAGTAATTACTTGGACCAATAATGGCAAAGAATTTAAAACTAGGGGTCTTGATTCAGACCAAACTGTAGCTGCAATTGTAGCCACACAAAAAATGTTGAATGTGGAGTGAGCCTCTTCCCAGCCCTCTCAAATGTGAAGGGAGCCAATGTGGATAAAAATAGTTTAGAATAGACTACATAATTACAAAATAAAAACAATTACAACCCAATTCTCAGACACCCAGTCTCCTCCTCCTTCGGAGGGAGACGGGGGGGAGGAAAACAAAAACAATTATGAAATTAAACATAGCACTTTTAGCCGGAGACGGAATAGGACCAGAAGTAATCAATGAAGCAGTAAAAGTTTCGGATGCCATTGCTAAAAAATTTAATCATGAAATCACTTGGACACCAGCACTTACAGGTGCTTGTGCAATTGATGCCGTAGGAGTTCCCTATCCAGATGAAACACACGAAATATGTATGGCAGCTGATGCTGTTTTATTTGGTGCTATTGGTCATCCAAAATACGACAATGACCCTACTGCTCCTGTGAGACCAGAACAGGGATTATTATTGATGCGTAAAAAACTAGGCTTGTTTGCTAATGTACGACCAACCTTTACCTTCCCTTCTTTGATTGATAATTCACCATTAAAAAGAGAACGCATTGAAGGAACTGATTTAGTATTCTTAAGGGAGCTAACGGGCGGAATTTACTTTGGCGAAAAAGGAAGAAGAGACGGTGGAGAAACCGCTTTTGATAACTGTGTATACACCAGAGCAGAAGTGCAGCGTTTAGCTAAAAAAGGATTTGAACTAGCAATGACACGATCTAAAAAATTGTGTTGTGTGGATAAAGCCAATGTTTTAGAAACTTCACGTTTATGGAGAGAAACGGTACAAGCAATGGAAAAAGACTATCCTGAAGTAAATGTTAGTTATGAATTTGTTGATGCCGTTGCCATGCGACTGGTGCAATGGCCAAACTCTTATGATGTATTAATCACAGAAAACTTATTTGGTGATATTTTAACTGATGAAGCTTCGGTGATATCAGGATCAATGGGATTAATGCCTTCAGCCTCTGTTGGTGAACACACTTCTTTATACGAGCCTATTCATGGATCGTACCCACAGGCAACTGGTCTCAACATTGCAAATCCCTTAGCAACAGTATTATCAGCAGCTATGATGTTTGAAGATGCTTTTGGTTTAACCGAAGAAGCAGCTGCAATCAGAGCAGTAGTAAATAAATCATTAGAGCAAGGAATTGTTACTGAAGATTTAGTAGCCAAAGGCGCCACCGCATATAAAACAAGTGATGTAGGAGACTGGTTAGTCGCTAATTTGTAGTAGTTATAAAATAGAAAAAGGGGACAATTTACATTGTCCCCTTTTTTTATAGTTGTAAAAAAGAATATTAATATCCTCCTCTGTTTCCACCACCACGGTTATCTCCACCACGGCTGTTTCCACCATAACCACCACGAGAGTCTCCTCCACGGTTGTTATTAAAACTTCTTCTTTCTCCTTCTGGTTTTGGTTCAGATTTGTTAACCACAATTGCACGTCCTTGAACAGTCGCTCCGTTCAATTCGTCAATAGCTTTTTGAGCATCGTCATCATTTGGCATCTCAACAAAACCAAATCCTTTACTTCTTCCTGTAAATTTATCCGTGA
Organism: Flavobacterium sp. W21_SRS_FM3; assembly: GCF_052113625.1. NCBI lineage: Bacteria > Pseudomonadati > Bacteroidota > Flavobacteriia > Flavobacteriales > Flavobacteriaceae > Flavobacterium > Flavobacterium sp. W21_SRS_FM3. The sequence goes on from NZ_JBGQOD010000001.1 coordinate 18,576, forward strand.
TAATTTTAACTGAATCAACTGCTCCGTAAGCCTCGAAAGACTCTCTTAAATCTGCTTCCTCAATACTGAATGGAAGGCTTCCAACAAAAATATTCATATGTACTTATTTATAATAATTGCAACAAATGTACTCTTATTTTTTTCTAATACACTATAAATTAGCTTATTTATGATTTTATTTTGATTTCAAAAAGAAATCTAGGACTTATCCAGCTATTAAAAAGAATCTTAATCGCTTATATTAAAACTATTGCACTGCTGGAGTCACAGCTACTTTATAGAAAACCCCTTGTTGAAAATTTAATATAGGACCAGCCAATGGATCATCGTACGTATTTTCAGCATTAAACTTAAAAGTTCCAATTATAGTGTTATTAACAGTATCGTATTTAGTAATCACGATTTGCCCATTACCCACATCAGCTCCTGTAGCAAAACTAATGGTTGCATTTCCCTCTGTCTTTACATAGTTAACTGAATCGTCGTCATTAACACCTAGTAAATAGGTTTGCGCTGCGCTTGAAGTTGTTTTTAATGTAATGATCTCTGTACCCGAAAAACCTTGAATAATTAAACTTCCATCTAAAGCTACGGTGGCTTTAGAGTCAATAGCACGCCAGAAAACATTATCCTTTACACCTTGAAAAGAAGGATTGTTAAACGTCACCTCTTCTGTACAAGATATAACGGAAAAGAGTACAACAATTAAAAGAAGTAGTTTTTTCATAAAACACATCGTTTTGAACAAACAAAAGTATGACTTTAAAGCGAAACAATTAGATTTGACAGCACAAAATCAGCTCTAAAAAAGCTTAAAACACTTAAAATCATATTAATAACCAATAGTTAGCATTTTAAAATAAAAATATTATCTTTGCACCCTTAATTAATAGAGGTCGAGTACCTCAAAATTTAATCATATAGATTATGTCAGTAAAAATTAGATTACAAAGACACGGTAAAAAAGGAAAACCTTTTTACTGGGTTGTAGCAGCAGATGCTCGCTCAAAAAGAGATGGTAAATACTTAGAGAAAATCGGTACTTACAATCCAAACACAAACCCAGCAACTATCGACTTAAACCTTGATAGTGCAGTTAAATGGTTACACAATGGTGCACAACCAACTGATACTGCTAAAGCAATTCTTTCTTACAAAGGAGCTTTATTGAAGCATCACCTTGATGGTGGTATTCGTAAAGGTGCTTTAACGCAAGAACAAGCTGATGCAAAATTAGCTGCTTGGTTAGAAGCAAAATCTGGATCTGTTGATGCTAAGAAAGATGGTTTATCAAAAGCGCAAGCTGATGTTAAAGCAAAAGCTTTCAAAGCAGAACAAGAAGTAAACGCAAAACGTTTAGCTGCTGCCGCACAAGCAGAAGCGGATGCTATTGCTGCTGCTACTCCAGCTGAAGAAGTTGAAGCATCTACTGAAGAGGCTCCTGCTGCTGAAGAAAACAACGAAGAAACTCAAGCATAATTTTAGAAGCGAAGATGCGTAAAGAAGATTGTTTCTATTTAGGCAAAATCGCCAAAAAATTTAGTTTTAAAGGAGAAGTTCTTGCCTATTTAGACACGGACGAACCTGAGTTATACGAAAACTTGGAATCAGTGTTTGTTGAATGCAACAAACACTTGGTTCCTTTTTTTATTCAAAACAGCTCACTTCACAAGAACGACTTTCTTAGAATTCGTTTTGAAGATGTTAGCACAGAAGAGGAGGCTGATGCTATTATTGGCAATGACCTTTACCTTCCCTTAAAAATGTTACCAAAACTTTCTGGTAATAAATTCTATTTTCACGAAGTAATTGGTTTTGAAATAGAAGACAAACGTCTTGGTTTTGTAGGAGAAATTCAATCTATAAATGATACTACAGCCCAACCTTTATTTGAAGTTTTAAAAGACGACATTGAAATCCTTATTCCTATGATTGATCATTTCTTGGTTAAGATAGACCGAGAAAACAAAAAAGTTATCATGGACTTACCAGAAGGCTTAATCGAAATGTATTTGTAAAAAGTTTTAATCGGTTAGTTGTTTAATCGTTTAATCGAAAAAACTCTATTCTTCATGTCAAAATTTCAATTTAAACAATTTTCCATAGATCAGGATCGTTGCGCCATGAAAGTTGGTACTGATGGCGTTTTACTAGGTGCATGGACGCCAATCACCAACAATCCCTTTAGCATTTTAGATATTGGATCAGGAACTGGAATAATTGCGTTAATGCTTGCACAAAGAAGTAACGCCGACCAGATTGAAGCTTTAGAAATTGACGAAGAAGCTTATGAGCAGTCAGTTGAGAATTTTGAAAACTCACCTTGGAGCGATCGCCTGTTTTGCTTTCATGCTGGTTTAGATGAATTTATCGAAGAACCAGAAGACGAGTACGATTTGATTGTTTCTAATCCTCCTTTTTATAACGAAGATTACAAAACAGAAAGCCAACAAAGAGATTTAGCACGTTTTCAAGACGCCATGCCTTTTGAAGATTTACTTGAAGCTGCAGATTTATTATTATCGGAAAACGGAATATTCACCGTAATAATTCCTTTTAAAGAAGAAGAAAATTTCTTGGCTTTAGCCAAAGAATACGAATTATACCCTTTAAAAATAACACGCGTCAAAGGAACGCCTACTTCAGAAATCAAACGCAGTTTATTGGCTTTTAGCCGAAATGAAAATAGTGATTTCCCAATGGACGAATTGGTAATAGAAACCAATCGTCACATTTATACTCCCGAATACATCACACTGACTAAGGATTTTTATTTGAAAATGTAGCACCTAATACAAAGGCACTATATTACAAGCACATTTATTTGTTTGATTTTAACATAAATTACAACTAAGATGCCAAAGCTAACCAAATTGCATCTTCCTTTGTAGTAAGATCTTGCTTTATTAAAAAAATTAATGCCTTTTTTTAAAGCCTTAATTATTTATCTTCTTTCACTGCACTGCATTACGTGTTCTTTTCAAACCAATACTTCTCCTTTTACGATTAACTTTTTTAAGATTTGAAAAATTAAATAAGTATTCACCGTAGATGATTTCCCGTTTATTTACATATTCATGTCTGTCTATCATTGTTGCATATTCATTTGGAGAACATTCTCCAGATTTCACATACTTCACTAAAACTTTTTTAAAATAGGGATAATATTCTGGCACATTTCCCCCCATGTGACTCAAAAATGTCAACATCGGCATAAACACACCATCATTTCCTGTCAAACCAATTTTTTGAGGTGATGGAAAACCATAATTCTCTATCGTCCACTTAAGAAGTTTGGCATTTATTCGATCATTTTTCACCATAGTCAAAGAATCTGAACGTCCATCTTGCTGGTCACGAATAAAAGCTACAGAAAAAGAATCGATTAGTCGTTTATTCATATTGATTTTACTACTCGCTATTTTTTGCTCAACACTTAAACTGTCTATACCATACTTTGCACAAATAGGAAACAATGTCTTGTAATGTTCGTTATAAGGAGCTACTAAATCGAGTAGTTTATACAAGCTTTTCTTTTCTCCAAAGTTTTTGCCGTACTTGTCAGCATAAACAATGTAGGTTTCATATTTGCTGAAAGCAAAATTACTCTTGGGCGGATAATATTTTTCAAATAGTTTATCGTAGCGTTTTATAAAAGCAATTGTATCATGATCAGCCTTAAATTTTTTATCAATGCTGTTTGCTTTATTGTAATAGGCAATGTAGCCATTACAAGATGAGGCAAGAAAACTCAATAACGCAAGGAAAACAGCAGTAAAAAGAAATGATCTCATAGTTTTATGGTTTTGTTGTGAATAGATTAACCTTTCAAGAGAATCAAAAATACCACTTTTCACTTCATAATTAATTATTAATTAAATAATTACACAAAACATCGTCTCCGCCAATTAGAATAATGTATTGAAAAATGATATATAAAAAGAAAATAGAATTGTGAAACTATAATTTAAAACATAGTTGTTATTTTAAAAATTAATTCAATTTCCTATTAGTTGTAAAAAAATATAACAAATTATAATGCTTTTGTTATATTTCTTTATGTAAATTTGTTCCTGAAAATCTTTAAAAAACAAGCCATCTTTAGCTACAGCAGAATAGAAAAGATAGCAAACCACATACTATTACTAAACCTAAAAAGCGTCCTATGAAACCAGATTTATTTCAAGCTCCAGATTATTATAACTTAGACGATTTATTAACAGACGAACATAAATTAGTGCGTGATTCTGCACGTGCTTGGGTAAAGAAAGAAGTTTCTCCAATCATTGAGGAATATGCTCAGAGAGCAGAATTTCCTAAACAAATTATCAAAGGCCTTGGTGAAATTGGTGGTTTTGGCCCTTATATTCCAGAGGAATATGGTGGCGCTGGACTTGACCAAATCTCTTATGGATTAATCATGCAAGAAATTGAGCGTGGTGATTCTGGAGTACGTTCTACATCGTCAGTGCAATCTTCATTAGTTATGTATCCCATTTGGAAATACGGAAATGAAGAACAAAGAATGAAATACCTTCCTAAATTAGCTACCGGAGAATTTATGGGATGTTTTGGTTTGACAGAGCCAGATCACGGTTCTGATCCAGGTAGTATGATCACCAATTTTAAAGATATGGGTGACCATTATCTATTAAATGGTGCCAAAATGTGGATTTCAAATGCACCATTTGCAGATATTGCAGTTGTATGGGCAAAAAATGAAGAAGGAAGAATACACGGTTTGATTGTAGAGCGTGGTATGGAAGGATTCTCCACTCCAGAAACTCACAACAAATGGTCTTTGCGTGCCTCATCAACAGGAGAACTCATTTTTGATAACGTAAAAATTCCTAAAGAAAATTTATTACCTAATAAATCTGGATTAGGAGCACCACTTGGCTGTTTGGATTCAGCACGTTATGGAATTGCTTGGGGAGCTATTGGAGCTGCGATGGACTGCTACGACACAGCCTTGCGTTATGCTAAAGAACGTGTACAATTTGACAAACCTATAGCAGGTACCCAATTACAACAAAAGAAATTAGCGGAGATGATTACTGAAATCACTAAAGCACAATTATTAACTTGGAGATTAGGTGTTCTAAGAAACGAAGGAAGAGCGACAACTGCTCAAATTTCTATGGCAAAAAGAAATAATGTAGACATGGCTATTCACATAGCTCGTGAAGCGAGACAAATATTAGGCGGAATGGGAATTACTGGTGAGTATTCGATCATGCGCCATATGATGAACTTAGAGTCGGTTATTACTTATGAAGGAACACATGATATCCATTTGCTAATTACAGGTATGGATATTACTGGAATCCCAGCCTTCAAATAAATAATTCTTTTACTCGAAATTGTTATAGATAACTTATAATAGCAGCCATTATACATACTATTTTTATGGCACCTAAATCTAAAATCAGTTTAAATTCGTATATAAAAGCACAAGAGACTTTGTAGTTCTGATGCTAAACAGCTATTAAAGAATTAATAAAATTGATTACAAAAGCTTCTTGGAAACAAGAAGCTTTTTTATATTTACCACAAAAATAATTTAGTATGAATATCCAGCATATCAACAACCAAATTCAGCCTCAAAAAGATGCGTTGTTGCAACATCCGCTTTACAAAAAAGTAAAAACAATTGAAGACTTACAATGTTTTTTAGAAAATCATGTTTATGCCGTTTGGGATTTCATGTCATTATTAAAAGCATTGCAAGCTAAATTAACGTGTACGACCACGCCATGGTTTGCCACAAAAAATCCTGAAACAAGGTATTTAATAAACGAAATCGTTCTTGCTGAAGAATCAGATTTGACTATTGATGGCCGTCGTCAAAGTCATTATGAAATGTACATTGAAGCAATGAAAGATTGTGGCGCTGATACAACTGCCATTGAAAGCTTTCTAGGAGAAATCAATTCCCTACAAAACATCTTTGTTGCCATTAAAATAAGTAATCTACATCCCAATATTAAAGCATTTCTTGACTTTACCTTTAGAGTAATAGAAGAAGGAAAACCGCATGAAATCGCTGCTGCATTTACCTTTGGTAGAGAAGATTTAATTCCGAGTATGTTTACCGAAATTCTAAAGAACTTCCAAGAGAACTTCCCGAATACAGATTTAAGCAAATTAATTTACTATTTTGAAAGACATATTGAATTAGATGCTGATGAGCACGGCCCTATGGCTATGCAGATGATTACTGAATTATGCGAAGATGACGCTCAGAAATGGCTTGAAGTGGAAGAAATTTCAAGACTCGCATTAGACAAACGTATCGGTCTGTGGGATGCTATCGAAGAACATATTAGTTCAAAAGTTGCACTTGCCTAAAACCAATAACTACTAATTACCGTAACTATTATAAGGATAAAAATTTCGACATTATGAAGAAACAAATCAAAATAATAGTTGCGGTATTTACAGCTCTTATGTTTTCTTATTGCAGTAGTGAAAGCCAGGTAGTAGAGAATGATGTAAAACCAATACCCAGTCAAAACACAACAGCTTCACCAGTAGAAGCCATTCCTTATATACCCACTAAAGACTTTCCAATTAAATATTTGGCTCTTGGTGATAGTTATACCATAGGACAAAGTGTATGTGAGAGCTGCAAATTTCCAGAACAACTCACATTGCGCTTAAAAAATGTCAATACCGCTAATAATTACAACTTGAAGGTTATAGCACAAACAGGCTGGACTACGAGTAATTTACTATCAGCTATTGAGAATCAAAAACCAGAAGCAACATTTGATCTTGTTACACTACTAATAGGTGTCAACAATCAATATCAAAATAAAGCATTTTCCATTTACGAAAAAGAGTTTCCTGAATTGCTAACGAAGAGCATTGGTTTTGCTAAAGGAGATAAATCGAGAGTTATTGTAGTATCTATTCCTGATTATACATATACGCCTTACGGCCAAGGATCAGGAAAATCATCAATAATAAGTGCCGAAATAGACCAATATAACGCCTTTGCTAAAAAATATTGTACTGACAATAATATACAATTCATAACTATTACCGCTATTACTAGACAGGGATTACAAAATACAAATCTAGTTGCACAAGATGGACTTCATCCTTCTGAAGCTGCCTATAAACTGTTTGTAAATCTAATTGCTCCCAAAGCAGCGGTAATAATAAACAAATAAAAAAGCGCTTTCTTCACAGAAAGCGCTTTACTATTTTAATTTTCAGGAGCTAGTTCTAATTCTAATCCTTCAAGATCTTCAGTAATTGGAATTTGACAGCCCAAGCGACTGTTTGGCTTAACATAAAAAGCCTCAGAAAGCATCGCTTCTTCATCGTCTCCCATTTCTGGTAATGCAACGTCATTAAGAACATAACATTGACAAGATGCACACATAGCCATACCGCCACAAGTTCCTTCAACAGGAAGCTCATAAGCTTTGCATAATTCCATGATATTCATGGCCATATCAGTAGGAGCTTGCAAATCATGCACAACACCTTCTCTATCTTTTATTTTAATTAGTACATCCATGTAAGTGTGGTCGTTAAATTTTAGAGTGGATTCGATTATAGTACTTTCGACTTTATGAAAACAGAGGCTATAGTGAAAACCACATAGAGGTCATCAACTTTTATTATTATAGAAATATTGCCTATTGCATATCGTTCTCGAAACAGCCCAACATTTCTTCACCTAAAGAAGATGGATAACTACAAGTTATCATAACCTTCTTTAGGAAAAGTGCATGTCTACAAGTTATAGGATATTTACAACAGTTTCAATTTGTGGTGCAAACTTTTTAATAGTCGTCTCCACGCCTGCTTTTAGTGTCATTTGATTTACACTACAACTGGTACAAGCTCCTTCCAGACGTACTTTCACATGTTTGTCCTCTTCTATAGAGATAAGCGTAATATCACCTCCGTCAGAGTTTAAGAAAGGTCTAATTTCTTCCAGTGCTTTTTGAACTTCTATTGTTAATTCTTCTGTTGTCATTTTCTTCTATTTAAAGATTTATCTAGTAAACCTTATTATTTTTTTACAGCAGAGCATCCTGCCATAGTGGTAATTTTTATAGCTTCAGTAGCCGGTAAACTGTCGTTTCTTCGTACTGTCTCTTCTACCACTTTTCTTGTTATATTTTCGAAAACCGTTTCTACTATAGATCCTGTTTGCATAGCCGCTGGACGACCATAATCACCCGCTTCACGTATTGATTGTACGATAGGCACTTCTCCTAGGAAAGGCACATCTAAATCTTCGGCTAAATTTTTAGCTCCTTCTTGACCAAAGATATAATATTTGTTTTCGGGAAGTTCTTCGGGTGTAAAGTACGCCATGTTTTCAATAATTCCTAAAACAGGCACATTGATTGCTTCTGACAAGAACATAGACACTCCTTTTTTAGCATCGGCTAATGCAACTGCTTGCGGTGTACTTACCACTACAGCTCCCGTTACTGGCAATGACTGCATGATAGAAAGGTGAATATCACCTGTTCCTGGTGGCAAGTCAATTAACATAAAGTCTAATTCCCCCCAATCAGCATCAAATATCATTTGGTTCAATGCTTTAGAAGCCATTGGTCCTCTCCAGATTACTGCCTGACTAGGTGCCGTAAAAAATCCAATAGAAAGCATTTTTACTTTATAACTTTCAACTGGTTTCATTTTTGATTTTCCGTCAACTGTAACTGAGATTGGTTTTTCATTCTCAACATCAAACATGATTGGCATCGATGGTCCGTAGATATCAGCATCAAGAACACCAACACTAAATCCCATTTTAGCTAATGAAACAGCTAAGTTTGCCGTAATAGTAGATTTACCTACTCCACCCTTTCCAGAGGCAACAGCGATAATATTTTTTATTCCAGGAATTGACTTCCCTTTGATTTCAGGTTTTTCAGGAGTTTGCACTTTACTGTTCACTTTTACTTTTGCCTCAGGCGAAACTAAATCATGAATCGTTTTTTTAATATCATCCTCTGCACGTTTTTTAATGTGCATCGCAGGAGTGTTTAAAACTAAATCAACCACTACTTCATCTCCAAAAGTGATTACGTTTGCAATGGCGCCACTTTCCACCATATTTTTTCCTTCTCCAGCAATAGTAATTGTTTCTAAAGCTTTAAGAATTTCTTTTCTATCTAATTTCATTATAAGTTTACTATTTTCTATTTGGTATTGCAGTAAAAATGCTATGTTTATTTAAACTGATTTCAGATTACAAAGATAACGGATTAAGTTCTTATTTTAAAGGATTTAAATTGGATTTATTGATACCAGAATTTGATACAATTATGGAAACATCAGCAGCTAATTTCGGGACATTTTACAGTAGAAGAGGAGTCACACAATCTAATTTTATAAAACCAACCTTCGCAATCCTTTATTCGTTGAAAATCGCTGGTTCCCAAAAAAGCTTTTCAAAATCGATAATTTGGTTATCCACAACTTGAATGCCCTCACTCTCCAGCAGTTGCTGCATCAGGTTTGTTCCATCAAAATGAAACTTGCCTGTTAGTAGTCCTTTTCTATTCACTACACGATGTGCTGGTACGTCTTCTCTATTGTGGGAAGCATTCATAGCCCAGCCTACCATGCGCGCAGAGCGTGCAGTACCCAACGCTTTTGCAATAGCGCCATAAGAAGTCACTCTGCCGTACGGAATTTGCCTAGCAATTTCATACACTCTTTCGAAAAAATTATCGTTTGACATCCTGCAACTGGAATAGAAATTTCACGTTAAAGTAAGTAGTACTTTACGATATTAAATAAGGTAATTATCGATATCACTCCTGTAATACCACCTATAATTGTATTCATATTCTTCAATAGATAGTCAGCTTTGTTTTCTATATTTTGAAAAAAGCGAATATAAAAGTAAAAAACCATAGATGACCCCAGCACTACTCCACTAACAAAAGTAAAGATGGAAGGTAATGTAAAGCTAAAAAGATCATATGACGATAGGGTAATACTTATGAAAACATAGTATGGAATGGGGAAAAAATTCAAAACGGATAGCAACATTCCTAAAAAGAAACGTTTCTTTTTACTTTTCTTATCAATTTTCCTTTTTTTAATTTTTGGTTTTTTGGCGATCCATAAGAAATAAATGGTCAACGAACCAAAGATTGCAAAACCGATTTCACGCAATAAAATCACTATATCCGGCCGAATATTGATAATTCTAGCAAATATAATCGCAATATATGCCTGAAAAAATATAATAATTATTGCTCCCAGTACAAACCAGAATGCATTACGAGCTCCTTCTTTTAGATTCACTTTAGCCGCTGTCATGTTAATTAAACCCGGGGGCATAATGCCTATAACTGCGGTTATAAAACCAAAAAATAGAGGTAAAATGTAATTCATTTAGTGTGTGTCAAACATTCAAAATGGACGAAATATCCTAGAAACTTACGTGTAATTATTCTTTAATTTTAAATCGAATATACGTAATTGCTTTGTTAACTTCCAAATATTGTTTTTCGTAAAATGTCTGAAAAGCAGTTACTTCCTCTGGACTTCCTTCATTCACGTACACATTATGGTTAGCATACAACACTTCATGTCCTTCACCGTGTAGCAATCCAAGCGTATAACCGTGCATGAATTCACTATCTGTTTTTAAGTTAACAACACCGTCTTTCTTAAGGATTTTTTTATACAATTGTAAAAACTCCGAATTTGTCATACGGTGTTTAGTTCTTTTGTATTTTATTTGAGGATCCGGAAAAGTAATCCAGATTTCATCAACTTCATTTTCAGCAAAAATATGATTGATTAATTCGATCTGAGTTCGAATGAAAGCCACGTTGTTCAGGCCAGTTTCAACCGCAGTTTTAGCACCACGCCAAAAACGAGCTCCCTTAATATCAATCCCTACGAAATTTTTATCAGGATATCTTTCGGCTAACCCTACAGAGTATTCTCCTTTACCACAACCTAGTTCTAGTACCAAAGGATTGTCATTCTTAAAAAATTCAGCATTCCATTTTCCTTTCAAAGGAAATAAATCACCTACTACTTCTTCTCTTGTTGGTTGAAAAACATTCGTAAATGTTTCGTTTTCCTTAAATCTCTTTAATTTATTTTTGCTTCCCACTTTATTTCAAATATTTCGGCAAAATTAACGAAATATATAAGACCGAAGGACCTGTAACTGAAAAAAATAGTTTTTAATCCATCAAATATAAATTACTCCTTAAGAGCCTTTTTTAGCTAACCTCTCATTTACTTTTTAATGTTTTCATCAAAGCCTCTTCAATAGGCGCTTTTATCTTAACTACTGCATCCACATTATCATTTGGGACCGTCATTGACAGCACATAATGCTGTATTTTCCATTTTTTACCTACTTTAATTAAAACCCCTGAACCTCTGCAAATTTTCATTTGTGTATCGAGTAATTCGTCAAACCATGCCATCTTTCCAGTTTTATCCAAATAAATGTGACGCTCTAGCGCAGTGAAATCCCATGCTTTCCCTCTATCAAAAAAGGGTTTAGCCCACACTTCAAGATCTGGCTTTTTCCAGTTTTCAGTCGCATCAGTACCTATAAATATTGCATCAGACGTCATTAAATCAAAGTATGCATCAAATTGAGCATCTGCAGCGGCTTTATGCCAATTATCCAATACCGCATTTATTTGCTGCTTCTCTAACCCCTCATTTGAGCTAGGTAGCCCGAAAGAGGAAAGTAAAACAGCTACAGTGGCTGCTAAAAAAAATTTTTTCATGGCGAATTTTTGTGATTTAAATAAAAAGAAGTATTTTAAAATGCTACAACAGTTAGCGCAACTGTTTTCAAAATAAATCGGAAGGTAAATATACTATTTTAATGGAAATGTTTTTTCTGCCATAACAAGCAAAAACTTCTTTTCTCTTTTTACGTACATTTACCTTATTTTAGTTCCAAATCACAAAGCATGACAAAATTATTTATATATCGAAGTTTTTTATTTTTAAGCTTCTCACTCGTTTTTCTATCGTGTAAAAAAAACCATACTCAGGACATTGCAGCTGTTGAGCTCAAAAAAGCTGTGGTTCCTAGCGAGATTCCGTTTGACAGCACGTTAGTCAAAACCTTTTTCATGGAGCATCCTTTATTAAAAAAATACCAAAAAGATGTGGATGCACTGTACTTAAAACAGCAGTACCATTACATTTGGTATGATAAGAACGGACTTAATGAGTTTGCTAACGTACTGTACAATAAAATTATCAATTTACCCGATGAAGGGATTCAATCGTCCATTCCTTACAGGGAAAAGTTGGATGCTATTTATGAAAATCATACTAATAGCAAAATTCCTAGTGTAGCCTCTGAACTGTTAACCACCTCTTTGTATTTCTTTTATATAGACAAAGTTTACCATGGTTTAGATACAGAGAAATCTACCGAAATGGAATGGTTTCTACCCAGAGAGAAACAATCCTATACTACTTACATTGATTCTTTAATAGTTGATCCTTCGATCATTAAAAAAGAAAAGAAACACCATTTTAGTCAATATTATTTATTGCAAAAAGTTCTAAAAAAATACCGTCAGATTGAAAATGAAGGCGGATGGTCAACGATTGAGATGGAGAAAGGAGTAAAATCCTTAAAGGTGGGAGACAGTTCCCAGACGATCGCACAAGTACGCAATCGCTTATATATTACCGGAGAAATTAGTACCGACTCTAAGAGCCCCATTTATGATGAAGAACTATCCAGAGGCGTTTTAGAATTCAAAAAAAGCAGAGGGAATGCAGCAAGCACAATATTACTTCCGTCACACATTAAAGACATGAATGTACCAGTGAGCGATCACATACGAACATTAATTGTAAATATGGAACGTTGTCGCTGGATTTCCAAAGACATTTCTAATGCCAAAGAACTTATTGCCGTAAACATTCCCGCTTATGAATTGACTTATTTTAAAAATGGTGAAATCGTGTTGCAATCGAATGTTGTGGTGGGCAAAACTGTCAATAAAACAGTCATTTTTAGTGCACCAATGAAATACATCGTTTTCAGTCCGTACTGGAATGTGCCGAGTAGCATCACGCAAAAAGAAATTTTGCCAGCAATTGCTAAGAATAGTAACTACCTAGCTCAGCACAACATGGAATGGAATGAAGGTAGAGTGCGTCAAAAACCTGGACCAAAAAACTCCTTAGGTCTAGTGAAGTTTTTATTCCCTAATTCGAATGCTATTTATTTACACGACACCCCCTCTAAACATCTTTTTAGTAGAGAGAGTAGAGCCTTTAGCCACGGTTGTATACGTGTGGCCAAACCAGTTGAATTAGCTAATAAGATTTTAGAAGATGATGAAAACTGGAATGCTGAAAAAATAGATGAAGCGATGAATGCAGGAAAAGAATCTTGGTATACCTTAAAAAATAAAATCCCTGTTTACATTGGGTATTTTACGGCTTGGGTTGATACAGAGGGAACAGTTCACTTTTATGATGATGTTTATAAAAGAGATGAACCACTAGCCGCTTTGTTATTTGAGCAATAGCCTTAAATATTCTGCTAGCTATAAATATGTAGGTACACAAAAAAAGACAGTTACACTTTATGCGTAACTGTCTTTTTATATATAAGTCTTCCCAAAAGAAAGTGTTTAATGTACTTTTTGCTTTTCAAAAGTTGTAGTAAGTGTTTTCTTGATTTTGTCTAACGCACCTCTAAAGGCTTTTTCAACGGTATCGGCGTGCTCAGTAACCACTATAGGTTGTAATTTTGCAGGACGTACTTCAATCAAACAACGTTTATCATTAATACCTGGTTTGCTGCTGTTTTCGTCACCAATATGCACCTCAATTCTAGTGATTTTATCTTCAAAACGTGCTAAAGCTGTTTCTAATTCGTTTGAGAAATAACCTTCTGCTCTCTCGTTTCCTTCTACATTTTTGTCTGTGTTAAATTGTATCTTCATAGTATTGTATGTTTAAATATTGTCTTTCAAAGCTACTCAAAGCTGTACGAAAAACCGAGCATATTAATAAAACATTATGAATAATTCTAGTGCACTTTAGGAACAATTATATAATGTTCTCCCTTATAAAATACCACTTATTAATTAGAAATAAACAAAAATCGCTACTCATTTACATAGCATCTTTTAAATACTATTTGACCATTGTAAAACTCTTGCCTAGCCCTGATGGTAGCGGCATCCTTTTCCTTTTTTCTTTAAAAAGGAAAAGATAGAGTGTACAGCAGGAAACAGCTCCTACAAAACTTGAATCCAATCTTTAAATTTCGGGCTTATTTACTCTTTTTTAAGGCATCGAGTAACTCAACCATATCAACCACTCCGTAGGTAGAAGAATAGTCAGATACAGCATAGGGCAATATTAAATTGTTGTTGTGAATAATGGAGCCACAAGAATAGACCACATTAGGCACATATCCTTCGCGTTCGTCTTCTCTAGGGGCGAGTAATGGCTCATCTAGCCGTCCTATTTCTTTCGAAGGATCATCAAGGTCAAACAACGAAGCGCCCAAGCAGTATCGCCTCATAGCACCTACTCCGTGCGTAATCACTAGCCATCCCTCCTCTGTCCATAGTGGCGATCCACAGTTTCCTATTTGGGTGAATTCCCAAGGATAACGTGGTTGTTGTATCATCACAGGATTATTCCATTCTGTAGCTCTATCCGAATACATCAGGTAATTATTGACTCCATCAATTCTAGAAAGCATCGCATATTTCCCTTTTATTTTCCGGGGGAACATTGCTAAGTTTTTATTACGCGCCCCTTCTCCATACAAAGGCATGACATGAAAGGAGTAAAAGTCTTCAGTGAAGATGAGTTTTGGCATAATCACATGTCCATTATAAGCCGTGTAGGTCCCAAATATCCGGTCTGATTTTCCCTCATCAGAAAAACGTACGAAACGCGCATCCTCAATCCCACGGCTTTCAGAATCCGATATTGGAAATATAACCCGTTCGGTGATATCTGAATCGTGTTTGAATTGTATATCATAAAAGGAATCTGCTAACCAAATTATTTCTTCAAGTGCAATTCGCTGATCTTGACTAATTAAAGGATCATCCAGCACTTTTTGTATTGCATCTTTTATGATCTGATAGCCAAATTTTTCTGGCAAGTCCTTTAAAATAACGGCTGTGTACTTATCTGGCGTATCCATTTCGGCTAATTTCCTGATGAATTTATTTTTGTCAAACAACGCTTTGTGTACAATCTCGGCCTTGTCAATATTTGCCCCTACCTTCATCATCTGAAGATCATTGTTCTTGTCCAGAATTCCTCTTCTAAAAACCACCGAAGAAATATGTCCTTCTCCTGTAGATCTAAATGAAATAACAACCCGCTTTTCCTGCTTTCCCAGAAAAGATTGATCAAAATCTTCAACAATAGAGGGGTTGAAAAAAGCAGCAGATTCAATGGCATATTCCATTGTGCAGTAGGAACCTATCAGCATTTTTCTTTCGTCAGATATGCTGTCATAGTTAATTTGCATTTCTTCTATTATTCCTCGAATATTTTCACAATGATTAAAAAATATGCGCGAAATATTGCGATGGCGCCTAGCAAATTCCCTTAGTGTTTGTTCTAAGGTATGTAACACTTGTTTTTCATCCAAAACCATGATACGGCTCACCATATCTCGAGTACGCTGATCCCCATTCATAAAATATCTAGCAACTACTCTACTAGAATCTGGCTTAAATTTTACATTTTTTCGGGTAACAGCAACTCTCATAGCTTCCTTTTTTAATTAAAATAAGTGAGGTTTTTTAATCGTGTAGTAAAAAGTCTTTTAAAATACTGTAGCATATTCGTTCCAATTAAACTGTTATCAGAAAGAAGATGGATTGATTATATCAAATACTTTTCTTGATCCTGATATAGCTTTAAACTTTAGATATTAGGAACATTAAAGATAGTAAAAACTTGATAACAAAAAGCAACTAAAATTCAATACACTGCTAAATGCCAAATAATTACAATTTAAAAAAACACAGGAATCATAGCCTTCCATCCAATTTAAAGTAAAAAAAAACCACAACTACTAGTCAAAGTAATTATGGTTTTTAAGTAATTATAATCACAGGATTTTAGAGATCAATTTACCTGTTTCTACTATTTTCAATACTAGATTAGTGTTTTGGCAACGCTTTAAATCCCATATTATATAAAGTAAAGGCTTGAATGTCTACATTTTCCTGAATACTTGCTGCAACCGATTTTCCTGCTCCATGTCCTGCTTTTACATCAATACGTATTAAAGTAGGATTAGGTCCTGATTGTTTTTCTTGTAGCTCAGCTGCAAATTTAAAACTATGTGCTGGTACCACTCTATCATCATGATCTCCAGTAGTAACCATTGTTGCCGGATAGTGTGTACCCGCTTTTACGTTTTGTACTGGTGAATACCCTTTAATATAATCAAACATTTCTTTACTGTCTTGAGCTGTTCCATAATCATATGCCCAACCTGCACCTGCTGTGAAAGTATGATAGCGCAACATGTCCATTACTCCTACCGCCGGTAAAGCCACTTTCATCAAATCAGGTCGTTGTGTCATTGTAGCACCTACTAGTAATCCTCCATTTGATCCACCACGTATGGCAAGGAAATTTGTAGAAGTGTATTTTTGAGCAATTAAGTATTCTGCAGCGGCGATGAAGTCATCAAACACATTTTGTTTTTGCATTTTAGTTCCTGCATCGTGCCATTTTTTACCATATTCTCCACCACCACGCAAGTTAGGTACCGCATAAACACCGCCATTTTCCATCCAAACAGCATTTGCTATACTGAAACTTGGCGTTAGGCTGACATTAAAGCCACCGTAACCATACAGCATTGTTGGGTTTTGTCCGTTTAATTTTAGGCCTTTTTTGTAGGTGATAATCATTGGGATTTTGGTCCCATCTTTTGAGGTATAAAAAACTTGTTTTGATTCGAAATTTTCACTGTTAAAATCAACATTAGGCTTGGCATAGATTGTTGATTTTCCCGATTTTGGTTCCAAGGCATAAATGGTTCCTGGTGTGGTATAGTTTGTAAAAGAGTAATATAAAGTTTTGTCGATTTTCTTACCACCAAAGCCTCCTGCAGTTCCTACTGCTGGCAATTTGATTTCGCGAACCATTTTTCCAGAATAATCATATTGCTGCACTACTGAAACGGCGTCTTTCATATAATTAGCAAAGATAAAACCGGCTCCTGTTGAAGGTGACAACACATTTGTTGTTTCTGGAATAAAATCTACCCAGTTTGCTGGTGCAGGATTACTAAAATCTACGGTAACAATTCGTTTGTTAGGCGCGTTCAAGTCGGTTTCTATAAATAATTTACTTCCCTCCGTTTCTATAATACTGTTATCGCTATTGAAGTTATCAACGATAGTAATAATAGGACTATTATCCGTTTTTAAACTTTTAATATAGAGTTCGTTCCCATAAGTAGAATTAGCTGCAGAAATCACTAAATAGGCATCGTCTTCAGTTACGTAACCACCTATGTAGCGTCTTTTTTGGTCTGCGCCAAAAACTACCTTATCGTCCTTTTGAGCCGTTCCAAGTTTGTGGAAATACAATTTATGTTGGTCCGTTTTGGCTGAAAGTTCGCTTCCCTTTGGTTTTTCATAGCTAGAATAATAGAATCCTTCGTTTCCTCTCCATGACAACCCACTGAATTTCACATCGACAAGTGTGTCTTCAATTACTTTTTTAGACAAGGCATCCATGATAATTACTTTTCTCCAATCGCTACCCCCTTCTGATATAGCATAGGCTACTTTTGAACCGTCTTTTGAAAAATCAAGACCTCCTAAAGAGGTTGTGCCGTCTTTTGAAAAAGTATTAGGATCTAAGAAAACCTCTTCTTTTCCAGAAGCATCTTTTCTATACACCACCGATTGATTTTGCAATCCGTTGTTTTTTGAAAAATAAGTGTAATTCCCTTCTTTAGATGGAGCACCTATTTTTTCATAATTCCACAATTTTTCCATGCGGTTTTTCAGTGCATCGCGAAAAGGAATTTGGTTTAAGTACCCATAAGTTACTTCGTTTTGTGCTTTTACCCAAGCAGCGGTTTCTTCAGAGCGATCATCCTCTAGCCAGCGGTATGGGTCGTTAACCGCGGTATCAAAATAGGTATCGACTACAGATCCTTTATGAGTTTTAGGGTATTGTAATGGTTTTTGGTTCTGTCCAATTGCAACCATTGTAGGAAGTACTGCCATTATCAGAATTAATTTTTTCATTAGTATCTTTTTATTGGTTATAACAAAAATAAGGAAATAGATTGTCTCCCTGTTGAAAGAAGACAGTTTAAGAGTGTTAGTCGTAAAAATTTGGTTTTTGTTACGATATTGTTTTATCCCATAGCAACTCGCTAGTTGTAAATGAATTAAAATAAAAAACCATTAAGAGATCAAGAAAATTAGCTAAAAGCTTTTAATTTCTGAACATCTTAATGGCTTAAAAGTGCTAAAAATTAGATAATTATAAAAACTATAAATTGAAATTTACGCCTAGCACAATATTTCTTCCAATATTAGGAATGCCGTCATTTTTCAAGCGCGATAAATGAGCAATATATCGTTTGTCAAAAAGGTTATTCCCATTTAAATTTATATCAAATACGGTTTTGCCAAATTTCACAGTACCTCCTAAGCCCAAGTTTAGCAAAGTATATCCGTTAGATTCTGTTTCAAAACCACTAACATTTTTTTGATTAAACGTTGTAACTAAATTTGCTGTAGCAAAACCTCCTTCGAACCAATTCTTGATTTTAAATTCAGCTCTTAAGGTATTACTCCAGTTGTTTGCTGGAATCAATGGCAGATAGTCTCCATTTTCTTTTTTACCGGTAACTGTTTCAAAACTAGTTTCATAATGCAACCAGTCTAAAGGATGCGGATGAAAATGCAAGCCAACTTCTCCTCCATATAACTTTGCATTATTTTGAATATAAGTAAAGACATCATTATTATCTAACACGGTCCCCGTGGGTGAGGTATAAATGTAATTATTGATGTGGTTGTAAAAACCATTGACAAAAAACTCAAAGTGATCCGTCTTATATTCTAGATTCAAATCCGTTTGTACGTTTTGTTCTGTTTTTAAATCAGAATTCCCTATTTCGTAGCGATTGGTTCCTTCGTGAACTCCATTAGAGGTAAGTTCAGCTAAATTAGGCGCTCTAAACCCTGAAGCCAAATTCAGTCGTAAAGTAAGATCATCAGCCAAGTTTGTTTTGTAACCTAAAGAAGCATTAAAACTATCAAAGGATTTGTCAATTGCTTTAAAATAACCTTCTTCTCCCAGGTTTCCATGTGCGACACTAGTAACTTTTCTATTATCGAAACGCAAACCTCCTTGCAACGCACTATTATTTCCCCACTCATAATTAGCAGTCCCAAAAACACCAAAATCATTTGTGGTGGCATCTGGAATTAAATATTCCTCTCCAAAATTGGTATTCGTTTGATGCATGCCTTGAATTCCAAAAATCGATTCTAGTTTACCCATCTTTGGTAGATGGTATTTAGCGTCATAATTAAATGTCTTCAGTTTCATATGTAAACCAGCTATGTTGCTATCCTCAAATTCAGAACGGTCATTAGCAATGTATCCAAGATCTACATCCAGTTTTGACTCTTTAAAATAGATTATGGAGTTCAAACTTAATAAGTGATTAAAAACAGCCTGTCTTGGAAACTGTGTGTTTTTGCTGGAAGATTGCCCTGCGATTCCGTCTTCTGGTATACCAATATCTAAATTGTTATAATTATATCGAAGGACCGAAGAAAAATTAGAAGTACTGTAGCCAATCCCTGTTTTGAAATCAGTTTCATTATACCGTGTATTTGTTACTCGATCGCCATCCGCAATGCGGTAATCTGAATGGGTATTGTAACTTCCACGCGCTAAAAATTTCCAATTTTCAGTAGATGTTTTTAGTCCAATTGAAGAGTTACTTCCTAGCGTATTAGAAAATAACTTTTGATTAAAATTAGCTTTGAACGTATTAGCATCAGCAAATTTTTCTGGATTGAAATACAAAACACCCCCAAGGGCATCAGAACCATAAAGCAAAGAAGCTGGTCCTTTAATGACCTCAACACTTTCTACTCCTGCATCATTCAAGCCTAAACCATGTTCATCACCAAATTGCTGGTTTTCCATGCGGACTCCTTGAGAATAGACCAGTACTCGATTCCCGCTTAAGCCACGAATAACAGGCTTCCCTATTGATGTTCCTGTAGAAACCTGAGAAACCCCAGGAATAGTAGCTAATCCTTCGATTAAAGTTGCCGTCCCCTTTTGCTGTAAATCTTTGATGGATTCATGCTCAACCTTCATCACGTTTTGCGACTGTATTTTATTAAAAGCCGTAGAGACAATAACCTCATCCATTTGGAAAATAGTTTCCTCAAGTATTACATCAAAGTTATTTTCTTGTTGCTGAATTTTTATGGATTTATTTTGAGTTGTGAAACCTACAAAAGTAAAACTCAACTTTACAGTTCCATTAGGCACATTTGTTATCGAATAATGCCCATTTTCATCTGTAGTAGTTCCTTTGTGTAATTCAGGAGCATAGACAGAAACCCCTTTTATAGGTTGGTTTGCCAAATTTGATACGGTACCCGATACCGTATTTTGTGCTTGTAGCACCGCTGTAAAACCCAAAATTAGGGTTAATATGTATTTTTTCATGGAGAATAATTATAGTTCACTGAAAATTAGCCATAGCCAAGGATATCAGTGAGATTGTTTGTAATTGTATTCGAGTTTAATACAGTTTAAAAACGGATAACCACTATATATCAAAAAATATTCAGCTAAGGAGTAGATCCATTACGAATGGATGTAATCACTTAATTAAATAGAGTATGGATATACATTATCTTTATTCAAAACTGTAACGCTGTTTAAACAATACAAATAGGGGGGCCACGAAGAGAATACAAACTACCAGAAAATAAAGTTATTTTTTCTGTAGTTGTTAAAAAGTATGGAATTAACTTATAATTCGAATGGAATTTATAGGTAAAAGCCTCTGGGGAAACGTAGGAACCAAATGTAAAATGACAAACCGAACATTGTTCAAAAGAATGGTGTTGGTGCGTTATCTCCGTATGGGTAACATTGTATTTATGTTGGCATTCTGTTTGTGCAAATTGCTCGACAAAATGGGTATAGGTATGCAACGATTGAACAAGTATTGAAAACAATACGGTCATCGCTAAAGAAAGACTTAATAGGAGCTGCTTCTTTTTCATACACTACAAAGGTAGGTAAACATCAAAAAAGAAAACCATCTAAGGAGACAAAACATTTAGAATTGCCGTCATAGATGGTTTACTATATTATTTTCCGTAATAATTTACACCAGTTTTGATGCTACTAAATATTCTGCAATTTGCACAGTGTTCGTGGCTGCTCCTTTACGTAAGTTATCAGCAACTATCCACATATTTAAAGTGTTTGCTTGGCTCTCGTCACGACGAATTCTTCCTACAAAAACCTCATCTTTCCCCTGTGCATACATAGGCATTGGGTAGGTATAAGTATCGTTGTTGTCTTGTACCACCACACCATCAGTGTGGTGTAAAATATTTTGAATATCTGAAACCACAAAATCATTGGTAAACTCCACATTTACTGCTTCACTGTGTCCACCTACAATAGGCACACGAACAGCAGTTGCTGTAACTGCAATGGTTTTATCATCTAGAATTTTTTGAGTTTCACGCACTAACTTCATTTCTTCTTTAGTGTAACCGTTTTCCTCGAATGAATCACATTGTGGAATCGCGTTTCTATGAATTGGGTATTTGTAAGCCATTTCTCCTTGAGTTCCTGCATACTCATTTTCTAATTGCTGTACTGCCTTAACTCCAGTTCCTGTAATTGACTGATACGTAGAAACGATTACTCGTTTAATATTATATTTTTTATGTAGTGGTGCTAAAACTAAAACCATTTGAATGGTAGAACAGTTCGGGTTAGCAATAATTTTATCTTCTTTAGTTAGCGAAGTCGCATTGATTTCTGGTACCACTAATTTTTTAGTAGGATCCATTCTCCAAGCTGATGAGTTATCAATAACAGTTGTACCCGCAGCAGCAAATTTAGGTGCCCACTCTAGTGAGGTTTCTCCTCCTGCAGAAAACAAAGCAATATCTGCCTTCATATCTACAGCAGTTTGCATGCCAACTACTTTGTATTTTTTTCCATTATATTCGATTTCTTTCCCAACTGATCTCTCAGATGCAACAGGAATTAATTCTGTAACTGGAAAATTTCTTTCTGCTAATACTTTTAACATTACTTCACCTACCATTCCGGTAGCACCTACAACAGCTATTTTCATAGTATAATTTTGTTATTGAATACATATTTGAACTGCAAAAGTAAGTATTAAAGCCTTCATAACAATCGCTCTCACAAAAAATAACAAAATGTTACAAATAAAACAATGTGCAAAAAAGCCACATCCTAAGATGTGGCTTTTTCAAATATTTTTACAGAACTATTTTTTCAATAAGTCTCTAATTTGTATCAACAACTCTTCTTGTGTTGGTCCAGCTGGCGCAGCAGCAGCAACAACTTCTTCTTTCTTCTTAGTTTTTTCTGCAGCTCTCAATACTACAAAAACAAAGAATGCAATAATTATAAAATTAATCGTCGCTTGCACTAAATTACCATAAGTGATTACGGCCGCTCCTGCTTCTTTGGCTGCATCTAAGTCAGCATAACTGTTTCCGTCTAAAGCAATGAATTTTTGAGTGAAATCAATTCCCCCCGTTAATAAACCTACAATTGGCATAATTACATCGTCAACTGCAGAGCTAACAATTTTACCAAATGCACCACCAATAACTACCGCAGTAGCTAAACTTAATACATCACCTTTCATTAAAGATGCTTTAAAATCACTGAAGAATCCCATACCTTTTTATTTAAGTTAAATAATTTTAAATCTAAATTAATAAATTTTTAACATAATTTAACATTTTACTTGGAAATATTTCAAGCTTACCTGTAAAAGACCCTTTTAACACGTTGCGAAATACTAGTCAGGATTTCATATGGGATTGTATTTAATTTTTTAGCTATATAAGAAACGGTAGGCCTTTCTCCAAAAATGATAACGGTATCTCCTTCTGTACAATCAATTTCAGTAACATCCACCATCAGCATATCCATGCAGATACTCCCCAATATTTTAGCCTTTTTATCTTTAACATTGACAAAACCCACACCATTGCCCCATCCTCTTGAAATACCATCAGCATATCCTATAGGAATCGTTGCTACACGTGTCGCTTTTTCGGCCATAAATTTACGGCCATATCCTACACTTTCACCTGCTTCTATCGTCCTTATTTGGGAGATAACTGATTTAAGCGTGCCTACATTTTCTAAATATTTTTGCTCAGATGGATCATTCGAAACCCCATAAAGACCTATACCCAAACGTACCATATTAAATTGTGAATCTGGAAAATTACTTATTCCTGAAGTATTTAAAATATGACGAATAGGATTAATATTCAACTCCGTGATAATTTTAGTTGATAATTTATCGAATAAACTAATTTGAGAATCTGTAAAATCACGATGTTTTAGATCATCGCTGGTTGCTAAATGGGATAAAATACTTTGCACTTTAACGTTTTCATTCCCTCTTAAGGTACTAATCAACTCATCAATTGTATCTTCTTCAAAACCCAAACGATGCATTCCTGTATCTAACTTTATATGTATGGGAAAATGCTGTAAGTTCTTTTGTTTGGCTATTTTCAAGAAAGCATGAAGTCCTTTTAGACAGTAAATTTCAGGTTCTAACTGATGTTGGATAATAGCAGCAAAGCTAGTATTCTCAGGGTTTAAAACCATAATAGGCAAATGAATCCCCCCGTTTTTCAATGAAATTCCCTCATCAGCAAAAGCGACTCCTAAATAATCTACTTTATGATGCTCTAATAAATTAGCAATTTCTAGACCGCCATTGCCATAACCAAAGGCCTTCACCATCACCATGATTTTCACATTAGGCTTAAGCTTTGATTTAAAGAAATTCAAATTATAGCTAATGGCATTGAGATTAATTTCTAATACCGTCTCATGGGTTTTCTCTTCTAGTAAGTATACGATTTCTTCAAACTGAAAAGAACGAGCACCCTTTATTAATATTGTTTCATTAGCAAATTCTAGATTTTCGAAATTGGCAATAAATTCAGCAGTATCATGAAACGTAATGCAATTCTCAAATTTGGCCTTAAATGCGGTAATCGTTTCCCCTATACCTATCACACGATTAATATGATTCGAAATAATCAATTGAGACACCTTTGAATACAGTTCTTCATTAGATAAACCACTTTGAAAGATATCCGATAGAATAACGGTTTTGTTTTGAAACTGCTTTTGACTTTCAAGTACATCAAGAGCAATTTTTAAAGATTGAAAATCAGAACTATAACTATCATCAATGAGACTACAATTATTTATTCCGTTTTTCACTTTTAGCCTCATTTCCACAGGAAAGAGCAATAGCATACGCGACTGAATAGTAGCTAGATCATAATCAAAATACAATAATACCATTAAACAAGAAATTGCATTTTCAACTGAAGCCTTGTCTAGAAACGGTATCTTCAATTCATAATTTGCGTCCTTATATCGGTATTGAATTTTGGTATTTTGTTCTTTGATTTCTTTTCTATAGATATAAACATCAGCCTGCTCCTCTTTAAAACTCCACGTAAAAGATGTAGTTGCAGGAGCTATGTACTTAGCAACTACAGCACTTTTTTGATAAACTACAACTTCTGATTCTTTAAATAGCAACAGTTTTTCTTTTATTTTTTCTTCTAAATTTGCAAAACCTTCATCATGAGAAGTGCCTATATTAGTCAAAATTCCAATTGAAGGCTTGATAATTTTTTCTAAGCGCTCCATTTCTGCGACAGTAGAAATGCCCGCTTCAAAAATCCCTAAGTTGTGTTTTTCATTAATTGCAATCACTGATAAAGGAACTCCCACCTGAGAATTGTAACTCTTAGGGCTCCTGATTACATTAAAGTCGGGGCTTAAAAGAAAATTCAACCATTCTTTGACTATGGTTTTCCCATTACTTCCAGTTAAACCGATAATAGGGAAATGAAAGCCCTGACGATAATAAGCTGCAAATTTTTGTAAAGCGTCTAAAGTGTTTTCGACAACTAAAAAGTTAGCTTTGGCTTCACAGCCAGACGGAATATAAGACACGACAAAGTTGGTAACTCCTATACTTATTAAATCCTCAATGTAAACATGAGCGTCATTATTAGGTCCTACTAATGCAAAAAACAAGGTGTGAGCACTATTTTGCAAGGAACGGCTATCGATAGAAATATTTTCGAATTTAAAATCTTTTTGGGTTCCTTCCCATTTGGCTTGAATGACAGGAACGATATTTTTTAAGGCTATACTCATTTAGATACACGCTATTCGCGTTATTTTTAGGCATTTTTAATATTCTTACTAGTACGGTATTTATATCAGAGAAGAGCTATACATCACACTAATAGTTTTAGAAAGTTACTCAAAAATACTACTTCTTTAGGGAATTGAAAAATGCTCTGACTA
The DNA here is from genome assembly GCF_052113625.1 of Flavobacterium sp. W21_SRS_FM3. Taxonomy (NCBI): domain Bacteria; kingdom Pseudomonadati; phylum Bacteroidota; class Flavobacteriia; order Flavobacteriales; family Flavobacteriaceae; genus Flavobacterium; species Flavobacterium sp. W21_SRS_FM3. Next base: position 44,217 of record NZ_JBGQOD010000001.1, read on the forward strand.
TAAAACTTTAGTTTATAGAGACAGCCATTGCTTTTAGGATTTATGCTTTTCGGCCTAGTCTTTTTAGGATATTTATTATATTTGTTTGGCTAACCAAATATAATAACCTTGAAAAAAATTCTCCCATTATTTTCTTACCTCTTCCATCCTGTTTTTATTCCGGTATACGCCACCTTATTTTACCTTTTTTCTAGTACTACTAATTTTTCTAGTGAAGAAAAGGTCTTTATATTATTTCAAATTGTGATCATTACAATTTTAGTCCCAATACTCTTTTTCTTTGTTTTACGTTCCACAGGCAGAATAAGTTCAGCCATGGCACCATTAATTTCAGAACGTAAAATCCCTTTAGTTATCCAGTCCTTCTTGATTATTTTATTAGTAAAAAGAACCATTGTTATAGCCCGTTATCCAGAACTGCACTTCTTTTTGTTAGGAGCACTATTAAGCACACTAATTGCACTTTTACTGCTGTTTGTAAAAACTAAAGCCAGTCTTCACATGATGGGAATTAGCGCCTTAACATTGTTCATTATTGGAATGAATTTACATGATCAAACTCAAAACACCATCATTATTGCTTTATTAATTTTAATGAATGGCGTCGTTGCTTCCTCGCGATTAGAAATGCAAGCACATACCGTAAAGGAATTGGTCATTGGGACACTAATAGGTAGTATTCCGCAAATGTTATTGCTTTATTTGTGGTTATAAAATATAGAATATAACTCCGATGTTTAAAGACTTCATATCGATACTTTTATCTTCAATTTGTGCCGATTTAAAAATTGAATTTAAACCATAGTACACATATACATTCATAGTATTATATCCAGCAGATGCATAAATACCATACAATAACTTATTAAAATCCTTGTTCCCTGTAATCACAACTTTACCTTGACTATCTGTAAATGCAGACTTGTCATATAGTAAGTAACTAAATTTAAGTCCGCTGTAAATGCGCCAAAACTTGTGGCTTTCATATGTTGATGTGCGCCATCTAAACTCTACGGGCACTTCAATTAAAAATTGAGAAAACTTATTAGAGCTGTATGGTGTATCTGAATCTATAACAGTATAAACTGGATCTTGATCAGTCCCCGTAATGGCTAAATTTTGAATATAGTTATTATAGGTAAAACCCAAACCGGAAGCAATTGCTATAGTTCTATCTTTATTAATAGGCATGTCTCTTACAAAACCTCCAGAAAAGCCTGTAGAAAACTTGTTTTGAGACACACCTTCTGGCTTTTGCTGTAATGTATTGTAGGTAAAACTAAAATAAAATTGGTCCTCTCTATATAAAGAATCTACTTTCACTCCTAATTCTTTTTCTATCAACTCCTTTCCTTGAGCGAATATTTGAAAAGAAGATAGTACTAGAAAACTAAGTACTAATATATGTTGAAGTCTGCTCCTATGTATTACTATTCTCATATCCTTTAATATCTTCAATTGCTACGTATAATTATACAAATATAGGTTTTTTACAAAGTATGGCAGTTTAAATCTAATGCTCTAAATCATAAATAGTAAAAACAACAATACAGTCTTTCATCTAAAAGCGCGATTTCATTTATTCATCTACACTTGAACGCTATCCAACGAAAAACACTAATCACAACGGGAACTCAGTAGTACTTTTACATCATATTAATCAATAAAAAATAGTATTATGAAAAACGTTAACCTACTAATCGTAACTTTTGTAGCCTTATTTGTAAACAATGTAAACGCTCAAGACAACAATGACACTAACATTGCTTCTCACTCTTTAGATGTAAATGTTCCAGAAGTGGCCCTCTTAGATATCTATGATGACAATACTGGTACAGAAGCAGCTGCTGTTTTATTTGACATGACTGATGTAACTATCTTAGGAAACAATGCTGAAGCAGGTCTTTATGCTTTTGAAGACATGAGTTATTCAAATTTATATTTGAATTATACGAGCGTTGTTGCCAGTGCTGCTAATACCGATGGCTTTGATCTAACCCGTCAAATTAATGTTCAATTGGAACCTGGAAGTACATTTCCTGGTAATTTAGATTTAAGAATTACACCCCAAGCGCCACAAATCATTGCTGATGGAGGTACTGTAGCTTCGGCAGGGACAGTAACTGCTGGTGGTGTAGCTCTAGGAAAAACTACTGCTATAGGAGTTGATGCCCTATTAGTTGATAGTGTAGAAAGTGTGTATACTGGTGATGAAGCACAAGGTGTTAAACTGACCTACACTTTAGAACAAAACGGAAATTTCTCAGCATACAATGCTGGTAGTTACCAAGCAACTATCACATATACTTTAACCGATATATAATCCCTTTTTGCCCCCTAAAAAAGGTTCTTTACTCAAAGTAAAGAACCTTTTTTAGTTTATATCATTCCGATAAACCCTACAATACTAAGTTCCAATTTAACATTTTTTACTATAACCTGCATCGTACTTAAAATTAGTAGAAAAGTTAAAAATCCTTTAAGGAAAAATAGATACCATTTATCTACACTAATCAACCAACTAACGAAAACAAGCCAAAAACGCTTGAAGTGTCTGTTAACTTTGATAGTATATAAAACAAAAAACCTTTCTATCTAATCAAAACATTACAAAAATGAAAAAATACATCTTAATAGTAGCCTTGTTTATTTTCTCAAACCTTAGTTATTCTAGTGTAGTTGTAATTAATGGATTAACTCATATTTATTCTGGTAACTCTGGCGATCAGATGCGTGGAGAAATTATTTTATTAAATACTTCAAATGAAGAGCAACGTGTAAGTTTTGACTTAAAAGATGCTATTTTCTCTTGTACTGGAAGCCGCATCTTTACTAACGAACAAACCCATCATCAATCTTCATTAGAATGGTTTGACGGTAGCTTGATGGATAAGATACTTGACCCAAAAGAAAAATACGTGTACCGATTTGCTATCACCATTCCCAAAGACAAAGCATTAAAAGGTTCCTACTGGACTAGTTTAATGATTGATGTCGAAAAACCTATTAAGAAAGACAAACTATCTAAAAACATTGGTCTCGACACAAAGGTTAGATATGCCATAGGTTTACTTACCAATGTCAATTCGTTAGATGAAGTAAGTTTAGATTTTCAAAAAATGGATGTGGATAAATCTGGAAATAACAAAAAACTAAAAGTAAAACTTACCAACCAAAATCTTTTTATTGAAGGTGTCAAATTATCACTTGAGATATATGACTCTAATGGAAAAAACATATTAGAAACCGCTACAGCCAGAAACATGGTGTTCCCCGGATTCTGTAAAGACTACAGTTTTGACATCTCTTCCCTACCTAAAGGAAATTACGAATGTCTATTAGTTGCTGATTCTAGAAATCAGTTTTTAGGTACTAATATCAGTCTAACTATAGAATAATGGACTACTAAAATTTGAATTAATTAAAACAGCTTATTATGAAAACTGCATTACATATTATCTCTCTATTTCTTCTTTTGTGCATAGGATGCGCAACAGAGGTACAGGCCGAAGATTTTAATGCGGCTACTAAAGAAAACCACTCATTTCCTAATACTGATTATGATAGTACAGTAAAAGAAATCTCAATTACTACAGACTCAATTAAAGCTGAAAAGGTTAATTTTTCTGAAGCTAAAAAATCAAAAAAAAAGGAAGACAAAACACAGTTACTAGAAGTTAAATCACCTATTTCTAAAAGAAATAACGTGACGAAAACAGGCCTTTTTGTAGATAAAAAGCTAGAAATACTACACTCTAGCGAAGATAGTACAGCAATGAAAGATAGTAATAAAAAAGCGCTTATAGATTCAAAACAAGAACAGCGGAAAAGTATTGCACTTGAAGAAGTAAAAATTCGTGTTCTAAATCTTCAAGAAACCTATGAAACTAATAAAAGTCACACCTTAATTATTGAAGTAGAGAACACTAATGCAAAAACTATTAATCTACTAGCGGAGGCTTTATTACCTAAAACCTGGAGAGTAATTTCAATAAGTGATTTAGGGACAATAGAACCTAACAAAAAGAAAATAGTTTTAATTAGTCTTTTTATACCCGCAGATAGCCCACCTGAAAAAGTAGCTGCGACTATTGCTATAAAAAACAATAATGGAATTACATTAGTATCTAAAGAAGTGTTCCTATCTATTGCTGCAAATTATGATTTGGAAGTTTACAACTTATATACACCAAGTAAATTGCAAGCTGGAGAAACTATTGAAGCTAAATATGAAATTAAAAACAAAGGGAATATTGAACAAGAAATTTTCTTATCTTCAAAAAACAATATAAAAGGAGAAAAATTAATCAAAATTGCGCCAAATTCTAAGGTAACAGTTGATTTGAACCAAGAGACTGATGCTAAATATTTTGACTTTAGAAACATTGGTACTTACTTGAATGTTATTAGTAACACCTCTGAAAAGGTGTACAAATCATTTGGTAGTACACAGGTATTCCCCTCAAAATTAAAACAAAAAGATGCTTTCTTTAGATATCCTGTTAGAGCAAGTTTAAACTATAATAGTCATACCTACAAAGACAATCACTTTTCTACCATTTCATCAGAATTTATCGGTGATGGTTATTTAGATGTTAACAAAAAAAATTACTTGAATTTTATAATTCGAGCTCCGCAACAGCAAAACTTAAAACGGTTTGGAGTAACAGACCAGTACAGTTTAATATACAAATACAACAACAGCACAACGGTATATTTAGGAGATCATGCCTACTATATTAACCGATTAGGTTTTGACAGTAGATATGGAATGGGGTTTAAAGTCGACCAAAATATCAAAGATTGGACTTTATCTGCTTTTTACTCTAAACCAAGACTGTACAGTTTTAATTCAGAAGCCCTTTTTGGTATTAAAAGCGTCTATCACTTTACAAAATCGCTACACTTAGGAATTGCAGTGGAGCGCTCTGAAGGAACGGTTATGGGAGCCAATAAAAATATTGAAGAAAACCTGGATGAAAAAGGGCAAATTGCCACTTTTAATTTTGAGTATAGAAACAAGAATACTTTCATATACGCCGAGTCATCCACAAGTATGACAAACAAAAATGTCGACTATGCTAATTATCTTACCTTGGTTCAAAAGTATAAAAACCTTACGTATTCTGGTAGTTTCACTGTAGCAGGTAAAAATTACTTTGGAACCATTGGTAACAGTTTGCAATACTCTAATAGTTTGTATTATAAAGTGAATAAATTTGATTTTGTAGTAGGACAAACTTTATCACAGGTCAACAAACGATTAGATCCTTTATTTTTTGCAGCTGAGCCGTATTATGAAAATTATTATGGGAAAATAGGCTATCGCTTTGGTAAAAAAAATTACATCAACATTCGCTTTGACAAGCGAGTAAGGGAAGATCAGCTGGAACCTAAAAATTATTTTTACAAAGAATATGGAATGGATTATAGGTATCTCTATTCTAATAGTGCATTTGTTTTAAGTTTTAATGGACGAATTGCGAAGACACAAAATTTGTTAAGCGACAATTTACAATATAGAAACACTTACGCACACAATCTGAATGCATCCTACCGTTTCTCAGATCATCTATCTTTAAGAGGAGGAGTTAATCATAACTACAGCAACCGATATGCTACATCAAACTTTAACACAAATTATTTTAGATATACTATGGGGTTTAATTATAACTTCAACAAGAACTTTCGTTTCAATGCTACCTATAACAGTGGCTTTAGCCCTGAGGAAAACTATCTAAGACGAGACTTTATTAATGCTAAATTGACCGTACGAGTTGCAAAGAATCACCTATTTGAATTACGCGCAAATTATTACGAAAACCCAGGTGCTGTAAATAAACGAGAGCTTTTAGCTTTTGGTAAATACACTTATTCTTTTGGAGTGCCTTTAAAAAGAATTTTAGAACAAGGTGGTGTAGATGGATACGTTCAATTGAATGATAACACTATCGACATCAAAGGAATTAAAATAATAGCGGCAGGGAAAAGCGTTGTCACAGATGATAAAGGTCGTTTTGAACTAAATAACCTAGCATTAGGAAAAAATTACATCCTTATGGACGAATCTACACTCCCTTTTGGAATAATAGCTGCTGTGCAAACGCCTTTTGAAGTTACAATTCAGAAAGATCAAAAAACAGACTTAAACATAGAGCTTGTACGTTCAGCTACCGTAACAGGAAAATTAATCTATCCTCAATTAGGCAAACCTATAATTAACAATCTTGAAGGATATTTAAAATTAGAAAATGATAATTTTTCTTATAACGTAGAGTCCAATGCCAAAGGTGCTTTTCAATTTAAAAACATTGTTCCAGGCACTTACAAACTGACATTAATTCATTACAAAGGCAATCAATTCTTTGAATTAGATAAAGAAACTACAGTAACGGTTAGTGAAGGTGAAAAGGAAATAATAGAAGTAATTGTAAAAGGCAAAGAACGCAAAATACAGTTCAAAAGTAAAAACTTTAAAATAGGTGCTTAATTATGAAAAAGATAAAATATTTATTAGTTATCCTATTCGCTTTAAATGGCATAATGTGTTTGGCACAAGAAACCATTAATGCGTATGACCCCAATACTTTTCTCTTTGGTGGTGGCCAAGGTTCAAACTTTGCAGTTTTAGACCTACAAACCATTGCTATTATTGATGCTGAACCTGACCCGAGTAACTCCATTAGTTTTGGCATTAGTACAAGCAATATGGAAGCGGGATTACCTGTAACCGGAGCTGGAGGAAATTCCATAAATGAAGATACTTGGTTAAATTTTACTTACCGAGCTTTAAATTATGCTAATGCCCGAATCTTTGTCTACACTAACCAAGCTGTACCCGCTGGCATGGCTATTAAAATACAAATTATTGCTAGAGCAAATGTAGGCGGTGTTTACAATGCGAATCCCAACACGAATCCCATTACCTTAAGCAACTTTGAGCAAGTACTAGTGTATGATTTTGCAAGCGGATATACAGGAGATGGTTTAGGTACAGGATACCAAGTTCGTTGTACCATAGAAAATCCAAATGGAGTTTCATTATCTACGGGTTTTGAAATTATTTATGAAATTAAATAAAGAAAACATGAAGAAGATATTTGTACTGACCGTTTTGTTATTTTTAAACTATTCTTATACAATAGCACAAATTTTACCTGGAACACTTGATGTATCTGGAATGCCTAGTTTTATTCAAACTGTTGATGATGTAGTTTTGGAAGCGGGTGCTGATGATACCACGGTAGGATTTGAAAGTAATTTTGATTCGACTATAATAGGATTTGTTTTAGATCCACGTTCCTTTCCTCGTATTTCTTCTGCATTAAATTGTGAAGCTAATGTGTACCGTTATAGTGTTTATATCAACACTCTTAATGCTCCTGCCAATGTAATTCTTGAAGCCAAAACATCATTCAACAGTGGACAACGTTTCCCTGCAGTAAGTATTTATGATGGCTCTCCTATTCAACCCTTAGGACCCAGAGATTTAACCCCCTCTAATGGTGGTAATTATATTGTGGTGCCTAATAATGCTTCTCAAGCCATTAAAATAATGGAATTTGTAGGGTGTAGGACTGATATTCCAATCCAATTTCGCATTAAACCCAGCGCTTTAACTCCTGCAGGAACCCATAATTTTGAAATAAATTATACCGTGACTGCAAGCTTAACGTTGTAAAATACTCGGTAGTTATTGTACAGTTAAGTACTTTAATTATAAAACAAAAAATGCTTCCCTTTCAGGAAGCATTCATTTTATTGCAGAGAGGAAGGGATTCGAACCCTCGATATGTTACCATATACACGCTTTCCAAGCGTGCGCCTTCAGCCACTCGGCCACCTCTCTATTTGGTTTTGCAAATAACACTAAAATAATTGAGTTAAGAAAATAAATCGAACTTATAATGCAATTTCGCCTCGCAATGAAGTTTCAAAAATAGTCTTGAAATCTTTAACTGCAATATCATGTCCCAATAAATACATTAATTTAGTAATAGCGGCTTCTGTAGTAATATCTTTTCCAGAGATAACACCTATTTCTTTCAATACAGTACTGGTTTCATATTGTCCCATATTAACACTACCACCAGAACATTGGGTAACATTAATTATATATAACCCCTCTTTAATTGCTTTTCGCATTAAGTTTAAAAACCAGTCTTCGGTTGGTGCATTTCCTGAACCATAGGTTTCTAACACTATTCCCTTTAATCCTTTAATCGATAGAATTCCTGATAAAACCGTTTCACTCATTCCTGGAAACATCTTAATGATAGCTACATTTGTATCCATTTTTTTATGGACTTTTAATGGCTTTTTTTCGCTAAGAGGCAAAAACAATTCTGGATATAATTTTAAATGCACACCTGATTCTACTAATTCTGGATAATTAGGCGAAGTAAAGGCTCTAAAATGTTCAGCATTAATTTTTGTGGTACGGTTTCCACGGTATAATTTATATTCGAAGTACAAACATACTTCACTAATTACCGGCTTATCATCTTCTAATAAAGAAGCTATTTGAATAGCTGTAATCAGGTTTTCTTTAGCATCTGTACGTAAATCACCTATCGGAAGTTGGGATCCAGTAAATACTACTGGCTTGTCTAAATTTTCCAACATAAAGCTCAAAGCAGAGGCCGAGTACGACATTGTATCTGAACCATGCAGTACTACAAAGCCATCAAAAGAAGCATAATTTTCTTCAATAATCGTGGCAATAGTACACCATTGTTCTGGATTCATATTCGAAGAGTCAATCGGATCTTCAAAAGAATAGGTTTCAATGGCACAGTCTAGCTGTTTTAATTCGGGTATTTTTTGCAATAATTTATTGAAATTAAACGCCTTAAGAGCACCTGTTTCAAAATCTTTGCTCATCCCAATAGTACCGCCGGTATATATTAATAGAATGTTAGCTTTTTTGCTCATTTTTATATTTCAATTTATTGAAAACAGGATTAGCATACATGTCTAAAATTCCTTGCAAAGCAACTGGATTTTCGCCATCTATTCTCATCTCCAATCTACGTTCGAATAACGATTTTTCGTTTTCGGTATATAAGTAGGCGTATTCATTAGTTTTATTGACTATATCGTAAGCAATATAGTTAGTAGGCCATAGCTTATAATTTTTCAACACAGAGTCATCAATTACTTGCGCTAAAGCTTGTATTTGTTTGTTTGAATTTTGAAATTCATCTTTAATCAAATCAATCTCCTTGTCAAGAACATCTCCTACGTGAATATGGATCTTTTTCTTTTGTCCCATTATTCCACTCAATAAGGTCATGAAATCTTCATTCTTGTCCTTTACATATACTTCATTATTGGCTTCTGCCATTAACTGCGGAATCTTTAGCACATCTGTTGGGTCATATTCATAGGAAATAGAAACGGGAACCACTTTTATTTTCTTAAAATAATCCATCAAGTTAGCCTCATCAGATCCCATGGCTAACATCTTAAGAACCCCTGGATTTGTAGCATCATTACCGTCCTTAGTTCTACCTTCTCTTTGGGCAATCCATACAGAACGGTTTTCATGTTGTGTTAAGTGCCCAATATATTCTGATAGTAATTTAGAGCTTTGTAACATTTCACGAGGCGTTAGTCCTCTTTGAACCAGAAAATTTCGGTTCATTTTTGCTAAGGTATTCAAGAAATCTTTCTTTACTAGATTGTCTCCAATTGCTGAAGCAGTCATAACCATTCCATGTTCAAACAACGACACATTCAATAAAGTCGTATCTAAGACAATATCTCTATGGTTAGAGACAAATAAATAAGCTTCGTTTTTCTCAAGTTTATCAAAACCAGAAGTAGTCAATCCTTCAGAGCTTTTTTCTAACACTTTTTGAATAGTGTGGTATATAAAATTACACTGAAAATCACGTATAGAATGTGTTTTTCTTAGTTGATCTTTCCAGGCATCGTCAGCCAAATCTGGAAATGTAAAGTTCATCATCGCTTTCATCATCGGATGATTAATTACATTTAAGATGGCGTCATTTATCTCTGAATCATAAAATGGCCGAATAGCGTCAAATTTTTGCATTTTGGTTATTTTAGGTGGCAAATGAACAAAAAAAATATCAAATTATGATGAATTCAGTACTTAAATACTAAAAATTACTTTGGAGTTTTCTGTAGTCACAGCTGCAATTTCTTCTTCTGAACACTGATAGATAGTCGCCAGTTTACTAACAACAAGCGGTAAGTAACTACTCTCATTTCTTTTTCCTCTAAAAGGAACTGGTGACAAATAAGGCGCATCCGTTTCTAATACAATATGTTGTAAATCAATCTTACTTAAAAACTGATCGATCTTTCCGTTCTTAAAAGTAGCTACTCCTCCAATCCCTAATTTCATATTATAGGATATCGCTTGCAAGGCTTGCTCATAAGTTCCTGTAAAACAATGAAAAATACCAAACAAATCATCCCCTTTCTCCTCCTCTAAGATTGCAAATATCTCATCAAACGCTTCACGGCAGTGGATAACAAAAGGTAATTTATATTTTTTGGCTAATTGAATTTGTTGTCTAAAAGCAGTTTGCTGCTGCTCCAAGTAAGTTTTATCCCAGTACAAGTCAATGCCAATTTCTCCTACTGCATAAAACTTTCGTTTGGCCAGTTCATCTGCTACGTGCTGTAATTCCTCTATGAAATTTTCTTTGACATACGTTGGGTGTAAACCCATCATCAGGAAAACATTATCAGGATATTTATCCGCTAAATCATACATAGACTGTGTGCAACTTGAATCTATCGCAGGAATAAAAAAGCGAGAAACACCAGCGTCTAACGCTCTTTGCATCATTTCATCACGATCTTGATCAAATTCTTCAGAATATAAATGGGTATGCGTATCAGTAATCATCATCCTTAATCATCATTTAAGCTACAAAACTAAACTATTAGCCAAAGATTAGCAAAGAACAGCAGTTCTCTAAGCGAGTAAATTCTAAAATCTTGCTGTATCTTTGTGAAAACGCTTTGCACTTTTGCTAAACATATAATTACTGAAACGAATTTAGCTTCAATGGAACAACTTCAAAATGTACTTAAGGAAAACAACTATAAAAGGATAAAATTCAAGATTACTAAAACACAGCATCTCTTAATTCATGCTAAAATTAATGGTATAAAAGGAGATTTCATACTAGACACCGGAGCTTCTAACAGTTGTATCGGGTTTGAAAGTATTGAATTTTTTAAGCTTGAAGCAAAAGAATCTAGTACGAAAGCTTCGGGAGCAGGAGGCTCAGGAATGTTAACACAGACAGCACGAAATTTAAAGCTGCAATTGGGCTACTGGAAAAGTTCGGATATTGAATTAGTCATCTTTGATTTGTCGCATGTCAATGAAGCATTAACGCAATATAAATCAAGAGCTGTTCATGGCATTATAGGTGCAGATGTATTAATGAAAGGGAAAGCAATCGTAGATTATTACAATCATTACTTATATTTATTAGCCTAACTTTTCTTTAAAAAATTATTTAAAACAACACATTTGAAACCAAACAGCACAGTAATAGGGGTATTGATAGGTTTACTATTTTTTTCATGTGGTGCTGGCGAAACTATTATGACTAAACCAGAAAAACAGCCTATTAATTTTTCAGCAAAAGTATCTAAAAAACCTACCAGTAAGTTTTGGGATTTTAAAGACTTAAGTGGCTGGAAAGATGCTACGCAATCTGGAAGTATCAATTACCATATAAAAAATGAGCAGTTAAAAATTTATACTCGTGCCAACACTTGGGATCGTTCTAAGGTAAAAACGACATCAACTTATAGTACTGGTATTTATACTTGGCGCATCTTCGTTCCTGAAATGGGAGTTGGCGACATGGCAACCATTGGTGCCTTTTTATACAATAGTAACAATCACGAATTGGATTTTGAAATAGGCTATGGCAAGCAAGTTTATAGAACAGAACTAGATGCAGCCATGGATGATCTTATTGTCCATATGACGTCTCAAGATAATCCTAGCAAATCTTTCAAAGCAAAGATAAAAAGAGGACAGTGGCACACTTTTTCGATAGAATTAAGTTTAAATCCAAGTCGGCATTACAACGTGAACTGGAAAATCAACAATGAATTAGCTGCAACAGCGCAACTGGATTATGGACTCAAAAAGAAGTTTGCAATTTTTTGCAGTGTGGAAAACCTAACCTTCATTGGCGATCATATACCCAAAAAGCAAAACTATGCACTTTTTGATTCAGTAGAATATACGACTAACTAAAAAATCCCGCTAGATTGCTCAAGCGGGATTTAAATTTTCCTTCATTTGAAAGAAATAATAGTATTACAATTCAAATGCTTTTTTAGGATTGTTGTCTAACAATAATTCCATTGGGTTTTCTAAAGCTTCTTTAACAGCTACTAAGAAACCTACAGACTCACGACCATCGATGATTCTGTGGTCATAAGACAAAGCAACGTACATCATTGGGTGAATTTCAACCTTACCATTTACAGCAATCGGACGCTCAATTATGTTGTGCATTCCTAAGATTCCTGACTGTGGAGGATTAATGATAGGTGTAGACAACATAGAACCAAATACACCACCGTTAGTGATGGTAAATGTTCCACCTGTCATATCATCAACAGTAATTTGTCCATCACGTGCTCTGATTGCTAATCTTTTGATATCAGCTTCTACACCTCGAAACGTTAAATTCTCAGCGTTACGAACCACAGGAACCATTAAACCTTTTGGTCCTGATACTGCGATCGAGATATCACAGAAATCGTAAGCAATTTTATAATCACCATCCATCATCGAGTTTACGTCTGGATATAATTTTAAAGCTCTTGTTACTGCTTTTGTAAAAAATGACATGTATCCTAGACCTACACCACCGTGTTTTGCTTTGAACTCATCTTTATATTGATTACGAATCAAGTTGATAGGCGTCATGTTTACTTCGTTGAAAGTAGTTAACATAGCCGTTTCGTTTTTTGCAGCAACTAAACGTTCTGCTACTTTACGACGCAACATTGATAATTTTGTACGCTCTTGACCACGGCTTCCTCCTGTAGGAGTTCCCATTGACGGTACAGCATTTACAGCATCATCTTTAGTTATTCTACCATCTTTACCTGTTCCTGTTACAGAGGCAGGAGCGATATTTTTTTCGTCTAAAATTTTTCTTGCTGCTGGAGACGGAGTTCCTGAAGCATAAGTTGCTGCTGGAGCCGCTGCTACCGGAGCTGGAGCTGGAGCCGCTTTTGGAGCTTCAGTAGCTGCTGCTGGAGCCGCTGCTGCCGGAGCAGAACCTTCTGGTTTTGCTGCTGCTGTATCAATATGACAAACTACTGCCCCTACTGCTACTGCATCCCCTTCTTCAGCTTTTAATGTGATAATTCCGCTAGCTTCAGCAGGTAATTCTAAAGTTGCTTTATCAGAGTCAACCTCAGCAATTGCTTGGTCCTTTTCTACATAATCGCCATCTTTAACTAACCAAGTTGCTATTTCAACTTCTTTTATAGATTCCCCTGGTGATGGGACTTTCATTTCTAAAATCATCTTTTTTTTGTTTAAGGTTTGCATTGTTTAAAGTTCAAAGTGCCTGTAGGCAACTTTAAACCTTAAACTTTAAACTAATTTTTTATCTAAATAAATCTTTATCAAATACCATTTTAATTGCATCCGCGTGACGGCGTTTTGCTCTTGTATAACTTCCTGATGCTGGCGCTGAATAGGCTTTTAAAGAAGCTAATCTCCATTGTACCAAGTTGAAATTCATCAACATATAGCTATAAGCTCCCATGTTTTTTGGTTCTTCTTGTGCCCACACATAATCATCGGCATTAGGATACAATGCGATGATCTCTTTTAGTTGTTCCACTGGCAAAGGGAACAATTGTTCAATTCTAACCACAGCAACATCTGTACGCCCGTTGTTTTCTCTTTCGGCAGTAATATCATAGTAAAACTTACCTGTACAGAAAACCAAAGTTCTAACATCGGCCTTATTTACTGTCGCATCATCAATAGTTTCTTGGAAACTACCATTTTCTAATTCTTCAATTGTTGACACACACCTTGGATCACGTAACAAACTCTTAGGTGTAAACACGATAAGTGGCTTGCGGAAGTTGGTCTTCATTTGTCTTCTTAACAAGTGAAAGAAGTTCGCTGGAGTAGTACAATCAGCAACAAACATATTTTGTCTTGCACACAGTTGTAAATAACGTTCCATTCTAGCCGAAGAGTGCTCAGCTCCTTGCCCTTCATATCCGTGAGGTAACAACAGTACGATTCCGTTTTGATTGTTCCATTTATCTTCTCCACAAGAGATATACTGGTCAATCATAATTTGAGCTCCATTGGAGAAATCTCCAAACTGTGCCTCCCAGATAGTTAATGTATTAGGGTTTGCCAATGCATAACCATAATCAAATCCAAGTACTCCATACTCAGACAATAGTGAATTATAGATATTAAAGTTTCCTTTTTTACCTTCTAAGTTATTGATTAGAACAACTTCTTCTTCAGAGTCTTCAACTTTCACAACCGCATGACGGTGAGAGAAAGTTCCACGCTCTACATCTTGTCCTGAAATACGAACATCATATCCTTCTTGTAATAAAGATCCGTAAGCCAAATGCTCAGCCATTCCCCAATCTAATTTATTAGTATCAAAAAACATTGTTTTTCGATCGTTGATTAGTTTTTGGATTTTATTAATAAATTTTTTGTCTGATGGTAAATTACAAACTGCATTTGCTACTTGAGTCAGTCCTTCTTTAGAGAAAGAAGTATCTACTTTTTGTAACATTTGCTTATCAGTAACCTGTTCAAAACCTAACCATTCGTTTTTCATGAATGGCGTAATAATAGTCAAATCTTTTTTACGAGAAGCTTCTAAATTAACCTCCATGTTAGATTTGTATTCTTTCTCAAGACCGTTTACATAGGTAGCGTCAATAACGCCATCTGATAATAACTTCTCAGCATAAAGGTCTCTAGGATTTTTATGTTTTGCAATTATTTTATATAAAACAGGCTGCGTAAAACGCGGCTCATCACCTTCATTATGTCCGTATTTTCTATATCCTAATAAATCAATAAATACGTCACGACCAAACTGCATTCTGAAATCCAATGCAAATTGCATGGCATGAACAACAGCCTCAGCATCATCTGCATTCACATGCAATACAGGCGATAGAGTTACTTTAGCCACATCCGTACAATAAGTAGAAGAACGTGCATCAAGGTAATTGGTTGTAAAACCAACTTGATTGTTAATTACAATATGAATAGTACCTCCCGTTTTATAGCCATCTAACTGTGCCATTTGGATAATTTCATAAAGAATACCTTGTCCTGCAATTGCAGCATCACCGTGTACAGCGATAGGCAACACTTTAGAGAAGTCATTTGGGAAATATTTATCTTGTTTTGCTCTAGTAATCCCCTCGATAACTGCTCCCACTGTTTCCAAGTGAGAAGGGTTAGGCGCAAGATTAATATTGATTTTTTTACCCATACTTGTTATTTTATCAGCTGTTAAACCAAGGTGGTACTTAACATCTCCATCAAAATATTCTTTATCGTAATCTTTACCATCAAACTCTCCAAAGATATCTTGAGTTGATTTACCAAAGATATTCGCTAAAATATTTAAACGACCACGGTGTGCCATTCCCATTACAAATTGCTCCACTCCTTTCTCAGCAGCTTTTTCAATTAATATATCTAATGCGGGAATAATAGATTCACCACCTTCTAATGAGAAACGTTTTTGACCTACATATTTAGTATGCAAGAAATTCTCAAAAGAAACTGCTTGATTTAATTTGTTTAAAATCGCTTTCTTTTCCTCTGCCGAAAAATTAGGTTGGTTATCATTAACCCCAATTTTATCTTGAATCCATTTTACGATTTCTGGTTTTCTGATATACATATACTCCACACCAATGTGCTGGCAGTAAATAGTATCCAGATGTTTTATAATGTCTGTTAAAGTACAAGGTGCAATCCCAATAATTTTGGCCGCATCAAAAACAGTATTTAAATCTGCTGATGAAAGTCCAAAATTAGTAATATCAAGATTTGGCTCAAAAATCCTTCTGTCTCTTACAGGATTTGTTTTAGTAAACAAATGTCCGCGAGAACGGTATCCTTCAACCAGTTTTAATACGTTAAACTCTTTTTGAAGTTTTTCAGAAATTTGAGAGTAGTCAACTGTTCCTGAAACCTCATTGACTATTTGTTGAACCGGATTTTCTCCGTTATAAGTTTCCATTCCAAAGTCAAACCCCTGAAAGAAACTTCTCCAGCTTGGCTCTACGCTATCTGGATTCTCTAAGTACTGATCGTATAATTGTGCAAAAAATTCTGTATGTGCTGCGTTTAAAAATGAAAACCTATCCATAATATTTAGTGAATATACTTTTTGTTAAAATAGTTTGGCAAAAGTACAATAATCCACTAAATTTACATTTACTTTTAAATACTTTTATGTGTTAAAATGTTAAAAAACAAAATACTTATGAGAGAAAAGCACTTTAAAAGCACTTTAAAATCTGTTTTAGTTGCACTAATTCTATTTTCTTATTGTAATATAGTCGCACAACAACAGCCTCTTAACTACAAATCTAAAAGTGATTTCTGGCAAAAAGTACAATTTGGAGGTGGTATTGGACTAGGATTTGGTTCTGGCTACACAGATATATCCATCGCTCCAAGTGCCATTTACAATTTCAATGAATATGTTGCTTTGGGTCTTGGCGCCCAATACAGTTATGTAAGCCAAAAAAATTATTATGACTCTCATTTATATGGTGGAAGCATCATTGCTTTGTTTAATCCCATTAGAGCAATCCAACTTTCGGCAGAGCTAGAAGAACTAAGAGTAAACGTCAATTTAGACGGTTCGAATAGTGATTCACAAAGTTTTTGGAATACGGGTTTATTCATTGGTGCTGGTTATCGAACTAATAATGTTACGATAGGTGTGCGTTACAACGTACTGCATGATGACGATAAAAGAGTATATAGCGATGCTTTGATGCCTTTTCTAAGAGTCTATTTTTAATAAAAATTACTTATACTTATTTCTAAACCACACTTTTTGCCATTCCCTTTTTAAAATTAAAAAAGAAACTTGTTCTGCCAGCATAACAAGATCAGACCCATCAAGTTTTTTTATTTCACTTTCTGAAACATCTATAATATAAAGCAGATTTAAATATTCAGCAAATTTATACTGTATCAAGCGGTAAATCTTTTCATGTAGCTGAATCTTCAATTCTTCAGGAGAAATACTTCTAGGGAAATCAATACCTTCATTAGCCAAATTAAAATCTTTATTAATTTGTTCAATCAAGCTAAGGTATAATGACTCGCTTTCTGCTTCAGAAAGTAATAGATCTGTATTTATAGGCGCTATAAACATATATTATTTTTTTGACTGCATTCCTTACTGTAAAAGATTAATTCCATTACTGAATTCCATTTTTCACCTACTAAACAGTCATTTGTTCTATACTTTTCGACCCATTAAGTTTTCACCAAATGTTCTTAAAATTTCTTTTTTATCATCTGCAACATTCATCTTACTTAAGGTATCAAAAGCTTTAAAAGTATACTCCTGAATAGCATCTTGAGTGGCCTTTGAAGCGCCAGATGAATTAAAAATCTCTTTTACTCTAGTTATTTTAGCTGAATTCTCTTCGGGATGAATGGCAAACATTTGCTTGAGCTCAACCGCAACATCATTAGAAGAAAAAGCGAGGGCTTTTAAATACAAATAGGTTTTTTTATTTTCGATTATATCCCCTCCCACTTGTTTTCCAAAAGTTTCTGGATCACCAAAAGCATCAAGATAATCATCCTGTAATTGAAAAGCCAAACCTAAGTTCAAACCAAATTCATAAATGAGATTAGCATTTTCTACCGAAGTTTCAGCAACTATAGCGCCCATTTTCATAGCAGCAGCTACTAATACAGCAGTTTTATATTCAATCATTTTGAGATATTCAGCGATCGTTACATCATCACGAGTCTCAAAATCAACATCCCATTGTTGCCCTTCACAAACCTCAAGTGCCGTTTTACTAAACAACTTAGCCAGCTGCATGAACACTACTGGTTCATATTGTTCAAAATATTGGTAGGCTAAAATTAGCATAGCATCACCAGAAAGAATTCCAGTATTAGTATCCCATTTTTCATGCACAGTAGTATGACCACGACGCAATGGCGCCTCATCCATAATATCATCATGAACTAATGAAAAATTATGAAAAACTTCTACCGCCATTGCTGCAGGTAAAGCTTTTTTATAATCCACATTAAATATTGCAGCACTCATCAAAGTTAAAACAGGACGCATTCTTTTACCTCCCAGATTTAAAATATAAGCTATCGGTTCGTAAAGATTTTTAGGTTCTTTAGTAATTGATTGTGTTTGCAGGTATGAAATAAAAAATTCCTGATATTGATCAATGGCATGCATAATTAATTTTTCGGCTAATTTACAGCATTCACTGATGATTACAAACTCGTTATCTTAATGAAATGTTAAAAAAATAAAATACCATGGAAACTATTTTAGTATTCAAAGTTTCCGTCATACATTTGCAGTCGAAATTTAACATTATTAGATTCAATTACTATGAATGCAACTCTACCTAATCCCACCATAAAATGGACCATTGATTCCAATCAATCTGATGTTTTAATTAAAGCAAGACATTCCATAATTGCTTACATAGCCGGTTCTGTCAACAAATTTAAAGGACATATAGCGATACATGAGGAGGAATTAGAAGATGCATCAATTGAATTTCAGCTAGATGTTAAAAATACAGAAACGCGATTAGACCAAGTTGACACTACATTAATCCTGAATGACTATTTAGATATAGAGCGCTTTCCCTCAATAACTTTTAAATCAACATCCTTTCAAAAAATTAGTAAAAACATTAATTTCTTAAAAGGAAATTTAACCATCAAGAATATCACTAAAGTGATCGAACTTGATGCGGAATTAATAGGAATTACTACCTATGAAGGAAAGCAAAAAGCACTATTTGAAGTAACGGGACAAATTAACCGTAAGGATTTTGACCTCACTACTAATGCTTACAATCAAACTTCTGGCATCGCATTAGGGCAAGATATTAAATTGATTGCTAATTTAGAATTTGCCTTATAATTATATTGGAATATTAAGTAAACATTAAATCACTTTAAATTATATGGAAACTAAACTAGTGTTAAAAGTTTCTACTATACATTTGCCAAATTATAACAATAATACTAAAAATGACGGCTTTTTATTCTTACAAAGAATTAACTAAACAGCTCATCAAAGAAACTTCCGGTTAGGAATTTTTATTTGTAAAATTAAGAAACATGAAAGAGAAAATTATATCAAAAGCTAGTGAAATGTTTTTAAAACTTGGTTTTAAGAGCATTACCATGGATGATATTGCAGGGGAAATGTGTATTTCAAAAAAAACAATTTATAAATATTTCTGTAATAAAGAATTACTAATTGAAGAAAGCACTAATACGATTCACAGGGAGGTTCATGAAATTATAGATCAAATTATTTCAAAAAATTATAATGCAATCGAAGAGAATTTTGAAATTAGAAAAATGTTTAAAGAGATGTTTAAATCCTCAGACACCTCGCCTGTTTATCAATTAAAAAAACATTATCCGGAGATTTACGAAAAAGTAATTGATAGAGAAATTAATGAATGTAATTCCGTTTTTAAGAAAAATATTGAACAAGGAATAAAACAAGGATTGTACCGTAAAAACATCAACACAGAAAACTACACTAAATTTTATTACAATCTTATTTTTAGCATTAAAGGAAGTACCAGCTCTGAAAAAGAAGGACAACAATTAGAGCTTGAAATATTAGAATATCATACAAGAGCCATGGCGACTCAAGAAGGAATTATTGAACTAGAAAAACACTTACTAAACCTTACAATATAATGAAGAAACTTATTCTAATAACATTCTTGACTCTGGGTATTACTGCTCATTCACAAGAAGTAACATCGTTAACGCTGAAAGAGGCGATTAATTACGCATTAGCAAATAAATCTGATGCTAAAAAAGCAAAACTTAAAGTAGAAAATAGCGAATATCAAATACAAGAAGTTCGTTCTAGAGCCCTACCTCAAATTACAGCTAATGGAAGTTTGACTTACAATCCTATTTTACAAACCACTTATATTGATGGTGGCTCATTTGGCGGAGAACCTGGGACTACTATTCAGGCTAATTTTGGTCAAAAATGGAGCTCAACAGCTGGAATTTCCTTAACTCAAAATTTATTTGATCAATCAGTATTTACTGGTTTAAAAGCCGCAAAAACAACTAGAGAATTCTACCAGATCAACGAACAGTTAACTGAAGAGCAGGTAATTGAAAGAGTCGCTAATAATTATTATGCGGTATATGTACAAAGACAAAACCTTACCGTTCTAGACAGCACGTTCAACAACACTACGAAGGTTAAAAATATTATTAAAGGACAATATGATAATGGTCTGGCAAAAAAAATAGATTTAGATAGGATTTTAGTAAAAATATCAAATATCAATACACAACGCCAACAAGTATTAAACGCGGTTCAACTTCAAGAAAATGCACTGAAGTTCTATATGGGTATGCCTATTGAAACTAAAATTGTTATTCCGCAAGCTGAATTTGAAGTAACTCCAGCAGTTTTTGCTGAAACGCCAAACACGGAAACAAGAACAGAATACTTGTTAATGAAAAAACAAGAGCAACTTTTAGAATTTCAAAAGAAATCAGTGATCGCAGGATATTATCCTACACTTTCATTATCTGCTGGATACAATTATATTGGACAAGGACCTAAAATGCCTTGGGGAGCTAAACCATCTGATGGCGTTTACTGGTCTGATTTCTCTTCTATAGGATTAAATCTAAGAGTACCTATTTTCTCTGGTTTTGACACTCGTTCAAAAGTTAGAAAAGCTGATGTTGAGTTGCGCTCTATTCAAGAAGATCTGATTGACACTAAGTTGTCTCTTGATTTGGCTTTCGCCAATGCTAAAACGCAGATAGACAACAGTGTCATTACTATTAATAATCAAAAAAGCAATGCACAACTTGCACAAGAGGTACTAAGCAATACTAAAAATAATTACATCCAAGGATTAACTTCTTTGACTGACTTATTAGATGCTGAAAATGCATATACTGAAGCTCAAAACAATTATACTGCGGCAGTATTAGATTACAAATTAGCCGAAATTCAATTAATCAAATCAAAAGGAGAACTAAAAACACTTATAAATAACTAATATGAAAAAGAATATTACAATAGCAATAGTAATTATAGCTGCTCTAGCATTAATAGGTTATGTTTTAACAAATAACAAAAAAGAAAATAAAGCTAAAACGGATATTGTTGCTGAAAAAAATGCAGCTGTTTCTGTTAAGACAACCCAAGTTAAAACAGAAGAAGTTTCTTTAGACTTCGTTGCTAATGGAAATTTTGAGCCTATTCAAGAATTAACTTTTTCTGCAGAGAAATCTGGAAAAGTAATTAGTGTTTTAGTAAAAGAAGGTGATTATGTAAACGTTGGTCAAACCCTCGTTATTGTACGTAGTGATGTTGTCAATGTGAATGCACAAACAGCCAAAGCCTCTTATGATAATGCAAAAGCTGACTATGCTAGATATGAAAATGCTTTTAAAACAGGTGGTGTTACAAAACAACAATTGGACCAAGCCAAATTAGCATTGACAAATGCAGGAGCCAACTTACAACAAGCAAATATCAACGTAGGAGACACTCGAGTAAAAGCACCTATAAAAGGTTTTATCAATAAAAGATATATTGAGCCAGGATCTATGCTAACAGGAATGCCAGCAAGTGCCATGTTTGATATTGTTAATGTTTCAAAACTTAAACTTAAAGTGACTGCTAATGAAACTCAAGTAGCAAGTTTAAAAATAGGCAACCCAGTTACCGTAACTGCTAGTGTTTTTCCTGACAAAACATTCTCTGGTAAAATTACTTTTATTGCTGCTAAAGCTGATGAAAGCTTAAATTTCACTGTTGAAATTGAAATAGCAAACAACACCAGCAATAACCTAAAAGCAGGAATGTATGGTACGGCTAAGTTTGGTTCTAACTCTATGCAAGAATTAAAAGTAGTTCCTAGAAATGCTTTCATAGGAAGTGTAAGTAGCAATCAAGTATTTGTGGTAGAGAATGGAACTGCTAAATTGAAAAAAGTTGTTGCAGGAAGAATTTTAGGAGATCAAGTAGAAATTGTTGATGGTTTGGCCGATGGTGAATCAGTAATTACAACAGGACAAATCAATTTACAAGACGGTAGCCCAGTGGAAATTATCAAATAATTCTCACTATACGTGGCATACTAAATTCTTTATAACCATTAGGGTTAAACCAAATAAAAACATATGAAATTAGCAGAAATATCCATAAAACGTCCGTCGTTAGTCATTGTATTATTTACAATACTAACACTTGGTGGACTATTCAGTTATAGCCAGCTAGGCTATGAGTTGATTCCTAAATTTGAACAAAATGTAATTACCATTTCTACCATTTACCCTGGAGCTTCTCCAAGTGAAATAGAAAACACAGTAACAAAGAAAATTGAAGACGGAATTGCTTCGTTGGAGAATATTAAAAAGATAGATTCCAAGTCGTACGAAAGTTTGTCTATTGTATCAATCACCTTAACATCAAATGCGAAAATTGACATTTCGATGAATGATGCACAACGTAAAATTAATGCATTAATAAGTGACTTACCAGATGATGCCGAAGCACCTTCGCTAACAAAGTTCTCACTTAGTGATTTACCAATTATGACTATTGGTGCTAATGGGAAAATGGATGAGGCTGCATTTTACGATTTAATTGACAAAAAAGTAACACCCGTATTATCACGTGTAGAAGGTGTTGCTCAAGTAAATATCATTGGAGGGCAAGAACGTGAAATTCAAGTAAACTTGGATGCATCAAAAATGCAAGGGTACAACCTTTCTATTCCAGCAGTTCAACAAACTATATTAACCTCTAACTTGGATTTTCCTACAGGGAACATTCAAACACGTGATCAAAAAATATTAATCCGTCTAGCGGGTAAATATAAAAGCATTGATGAGTTAAGAAACCTAGTAATATCTTCTAAAGACGGCATCGAAATTCGTTTAAAAGATATTGCTGATGTACAAGATGCACAAAAGGTGTCAGAGAAAATTTCGCGTGTCGATCAAAAAAGCGCAATCATTTTACAAGTAATTAAACAATCAGATGCTAATGCTGTTGCAGTAAGTGAGGAATTAATTAAAAGCATTAATGCGCTTGAAACTGATTATAAGTCTACTGATTTAAAATTAGAAATTGCAAAAGACAGTACCGTATATACATTAGAAGCAGCTGACTCTGTATTACATGATTTATTGATAGCAGTAGTTTTAGTTGCACTAGTAATGTTATTCTTCTTGCACAGTATTCGTAACTCATTAATAGTAATGGTGTCGATTCCTGCTTCTTTAATAGCAACATTTATTGGAATTTATCTTTTAGGATACACGTTGAACTTAATGAGTTTATTAGGACTATCGCTCGTAGTGGGTATTCTGGTCGATGATGCCATTGTAGTATTGGAAAATATTTACAGGCATATGGAGATGGGGAAAAACAGAGTACGTGCTGCTTATGAAGGAACCGCAGAAATTGGTGGAACTGTAACTTCGATTACCTTAGTGATTGTTGTCGTATTTTTACCTATTGCAATGAGTTCCGGATTGGTGTCTAATATTATTACGCAATTTTGTGTAACTGTAATCATTTCGACATTATTTTCACTTTTGGCTTCGTTTACCATTATTCCATGGTTGTCTTCTCGATTTGGAAAATTAGAACATATTGAAGGTAAAAACTTATTCGGAAGAGTTATTCTTGGATTCGAAAGTTACTTAACTCGTTTTACTAATTGGGTATCTGGATTGTTAACCTGGTGTTTAGACCATTATTTCAAGACTATTGGTATTGTCCTAGTTTTATTCTTTGGTTCCACTATTGGTTTGCTTGGAGGTGGATTTATCGGAGGAGAATTCTTCGCAGCATCAGATAGTGGAGAGTTTTTAGTGCAAATCGAAATGCCAAAAGATGCTTCTTTAGAGCAAACGAATTTTATGACACAGAAAGCAGAAGCTTTTTTAAGTGCACAAGAATATGTACACAGTCAAATTACTACAGTAGGACAAACTAGTGAAGGTATGGGTGGATCACAAGCCACGGCATATAAAGCGGAGATTGATGTAAAAATGATCGAACAAAAAGATCGTACTGATGCAGCATCAGTATATGCCGCTAAAATCAAACGTAAACTTGAAAAAGTTTTGATTGGTGCAAAAGTTAAAACGGTCCCAGTAGGTATTTTAGGAACTGCCGAAAATGCAACACTTGGACTGATTGTAACTGGACCGTCGGTAGAAAGTGCTATGAAATTTGCCAAACAAGCCGAAGCACAATTGCGGACTATTCCTGGTACTACTGAGATTAAACTGACTGTTGAAGACGGAAATCCAGAAATCAATGTTCAGGTTGATCGTGATAAAATGGCTGCCTTAGGCTTATCACTTCAAACAGTAGGTATGACAATGCAAACTGCTTATAGTGGTAATACTGATGGGAAATTTAGAGCTGGTGAATATGAGTACGACATCAATATCAAATACAATGCATTTGATAGAAAAAGTGTTAACGATGTTAGTAATTTAATTTTCATTAACAATGCAGGACAACAAATTAAATTATCTCAATTTGCTGCAATCACTGAAGGTTCAGGACCTAGCCAATTAGAGCGTCGAGACAAAACAGCATCGGTAACTGTACAGGGACAAAATGTGGGAGTCGCATCTGGTACTATTGTTACACAATGGAAAGAGAAGTTAGACAAACTAGAAAAACCTGTAGGTGTAAATTATATCTGGGGTGGAGACCAAGAGAATCAAAGTGAAGGTTTTGGTACTTTAGGAATTGCTTTATTAGCAGCTATTGTGCTTGTTTATTTAGTAATGGTAGGTTTATATGACAGTTTTGTACACCCGTTTGTGGTACTGTTCTCGATTCCACTATCATTTATTGGAGCCTTATTAGCACTTGCATTGACAAATAACACTTTAAATATATTTACGATATTAGGGATAATCATGTTGATTGGTCTGGTCTGTAAAAATGCCATTATGCTTGTTGATTACACGAATCAACGAAGAGCTGCTGGTGAGACGATCAGAACAGCATTAATACAAGCAAATCATGCTCGTTTACGTCCTATTTTGATGACTACAATTGCGATGGTTTTTGGTATGTTCCCTATTGCATTAGCTTCTGGAGCTGGAGCCGAATGGAAAAATGGATTAGCTTGGGTAATTATTGGAGGATTAATTAGTTCTTTATTCCTGACCTTGATTATCGTTCCTGTTATTTACGAAATCATGGAGAAACTGATCAAAAAGTTTACTAAAGGAGAAAAAACAGATTATGAAGCCGAAATGGTTGCATCATACGAGCACAAAGAATTGAGTGAAGACGGATTTAATCCTAAACACACAATCTAAATTCTTTATTGAAAAACTAAAGCCTGCCCAATTGCATTGGACAGGCTTTTTTTGTTGCATATAGGAACTGTTTGTAGGGACAAATAGTCATCAATATCTTATCACAGCTATAAAAGGATTTTTAGGCAGTTGATTGATACAAGTACAAGCATCTTTAAATAAAAAAAGGCTTTCGCATGGTGCGAAAGCCTTTTTTTTATTTATTAATCCACGTTTTATTCAACGTTAACTAAAGCATCCTTTTTCCAGTTTTTAACAGAAGCTATTTGGTTATTTGAGTAATCAACTTCATTCAAAACAGCATCGTTCCAAAAAAACCATTTTCCCGTTTTTTGACCTTTGTCATATTGCGCAACAGCAACTTTATTACCATTAGCGTCGTAGGATACCCACTCTCCTTGTAACTTTCCGTTCTTATAAAATCCTTGCTGTTGTATTTGTCCGTTCTCATGGTGGTAAGTCACTTTTACCATATTACCTACAGCTTCTAATTTAGGTTTGTTATTTTGAGCGAAGACCATCCCTGAAATTAACACTGCGGCAATCATTATATACTTTTTCATTGTGTTGAGTTTTAAATGTTTCTATAACAAATATAACTATCTATTTACATTTAAAAAACTATTTGGTAACAATTTAATAACATTAGACAAAAACTTAACATTGGAAAATATAAAAACAAGCGGATTTAATTCGTAAAAAAACCAATTTGACAATCCATTGTTCACAAATAGTCCTAAATTTGCAGTCTAAAATTTGGATAATGTATAGAAGTCATAATTGTGGCGAATTAAACGCCTCACATATCAATACTGAAGTTACACTTGCTGGTTGGGTTCAAAAATCGCGTGATAAAGGTTTTATGAATTGGGTCGATTTGAGAGACCGTTACGGTATTACGCAATTAATTTTTGATGAAGCACGTACTGAGAAAAGCGTATTTGAATTAGCAAAAAATCTTGGACGTGAATTTGTAATTCAGGTTAAAGGAACTGTTATTGAACGTGAAGCAAAAAATAAAAACATTGCTACAGGTGAGATCGAAATTTTAGTGACGGAGTTAACTGTTTTAAATGCAGCTTTAACGCCTCCTTTCACTATCGAAGATGAAACAGATGGTGGTGAAGACATCCGAATGAAATACCGTTACCTTGACATAAGACGTAATCCTGTAAAAAACAGTCTACTTTTTCGTCATAAAGTAGCGATGGAAGTTCGTAAATATCTATCTGACTTAGATTTTTGCGAAGTAGAAACGCCTTACTTAATCAAATCTACTCCTGAGGGAGCTAGAGATTTTGTGGTTCCTTCTCGAATGAACGAAGGACAATTCTATGCATTACCACAATCTCCACAAACCTTCAAGCAATTATTGATGGTGGGTGGAATGGACAAATATTTCCAAATTGTAAAATGCTTCCGTGACGAAGATTTACGTGCTGACAGACAACCAGAATTCACTCAGATTGACTGCGAAATGGCTTTTGTTGAGCAAGAAGATATTTTAAACATTTTTGAAGGTCTTACCCGTCATTTGCTAAAAGAAATAAAAGGAGTTGAAGTAGACAAATTCCCACGTATGACTTATGAGCATGCGATGAAAACCTACGGAAATGACAAACCAGACATCCGTTTTGGAATGGAGTTTGGAGAACTAAACGATGTTGCAAAACACAAAGATTTTCCCGTTTTCAATGCTGCTGAACTAGTAGTAGGAATTGCTGTTCCTAATGGTGGAAACTATACTCGTAAAGAAATTGACGCTTTAATCGAATGGGTAAAACGTCCCCAAGTTGGCGCATCAGGAATGGTATATGCTAAATGCAATGAAGACGGAACATTCAAATCATCAGTAGATAAGTTTTTCGATCAAGATGATTTAGGCAATTGGGCACAAGCCACTGGCGCAAAAGCAGGAGACATGATTTTTGTACTTTCAGGCCCCGCTGATAAAACAAGAGCACAGTTAAGCGCTTTACGTATGGAATTAGCCACTCGTTTGGGATTAAGAAACCCTGCTGAGTTTGCACCGCTTTGGGTTGTAGATTTCCCATTATTAGAATTTGACGAAGAAAGTGGGCGTTATCATGCTATGCACCATCCTTTTACCTCTCCTAAACCAGAAGACATGCATCTGTTAGATACAGATCCTGCTAAAGTAAGAGCTAATGCCTACGATATGGTTTTGAACGGTAACGAAATTGGAGGAGGTTCTATTCGTATTCACGACAAAGAAACTCAAAAATTAATGTTTAAATATTTAGGGTTTACAGAGGAAGAAGCCAAAGCTCAATTTGGATTTCTTATGGATGCATTCCAATTTGGAGCACCACCGCATGGAGGACTTGCTTTTGGACTGGATCGATTAGTTGCCATTTTAGGAGGTCAGGAAACAATTAGAGATTTTATTGCTTTCCCAAAAAACAACTCAGGTAGAGACGTTATGATTGATGCACCATCTGCTATCGATGCCGCGCAATTAAAAGAACTTCACATTGATTTGAATTTGAAAAACTAAGCGAAAACGCTGAAAATCAATTATTTTTATAAAAAAATACACAATAATAGCAATCGTATGATATTAAATATTACATTTGCCTTATTATAAATTATTATTACTATTACAATGCGTACAGGTACAGTTAAATTTTTCAATGAATCAAAAGGTTACGGATTCATTACAGACGAGGAAACAGGAAAAGACATTTTTGTTCACGCTTCAGGAATCAACGCGGAAGAATTACGCGAAGGTGACAGAGTTAGCTATGAAGAAGAAGAAGGAAGAAAAGGAAAAGTTGCTGCGAAAGTAGCAGTTATCTAAGCAAAATATATTTTTGCCTAAGAATGTTTAAAAACGTTTCGATTAATTTCGAGACGTTTTTTTTTGGTTTATGTTAAAATTTTCGGACATAAAAAGAAAATCGAAACTGCTTATTTATAATCATTAAAAATTAACACGGAAACGGAAATACGCAGCAACGAAATTAAACTTTAGACTTGTGTTTTAAATCCTTGAAACCTATCTTTGTTGCTTATTTTAGTACGAAAAAATAATAATTATGCAATCTGATCAATTAAGTTACATCCCAATTTTGATGCAGTGTTTATTAGCTGTAGGATTTGTTATAGGAACCATCTTAGTATCTGGGAAATTAGGTCCGAAAAGGAAATCAGAAATTAAAGATAAAAACTTCGAATGTGGAATAGAATCTGTAGGTAATGCACGTATTCCTTTTTCAGTAAAATATTTCCTTGTCGCTATCTTATTTGTTCTTTTTGATGTTGAGGTTATCTTTCTTTACCCTTGGGCTATCAACTTTAAGGAGTTAGGAATAGAAGGAATGGTTAAAATGGTCATATTCATGCTTTTGCTTTTAGTTGGTTTTTTCTATATCATCAAGAAGAAAGCTTTAGAGTGGGAATAAAAACTACTTAAAGATTGAATTTAAATTCTAGATAATTTATAATTCAAAATTTATAATTCAAAACAATAAAAAATGAGTGATTCTAATATAAATATGGTTGCCCCACCGGA
This sequence comes from Flavobacterium sp. W21_SRS_FM3, assembly GCF_052113625.1. Classification (NCBI taxonomy): domain Bacteria; kingdom Pseudomonadati; phylum Bacteroidota; class Flavobacteriia; order Flavobacteriales; family Flavobacteriaceae; genus Flavobacterium; species Flavobacterium sp. W21_SRS_FM3. The sequence continues at coordinate 73,394 of NZ_JBGQOD010000001.1, forward strand.
AGGCGTTGTTGGAGAAGGTTTCTTCGCGACAAAGCTAAATGATGTAGTGGGATTAGCAAGAGCAAATTCCTTATGGCCTTTGCCATTTGCTACTTCTTGCTGTGGAATTGAATTTATGGCCACTATGGCTTCTCATTATGACCTAGCTCGATTTGGTTCTGAACGTGTGAGTTTTTCTCCTCGTCAGGCAGATATGTTAATGGTAATGGGAACAATTTCTAAAAAAATGGCTCCTATTTTACGTCAAGTTTACGAACAAATGTCTGAACCTCGTTGGGTTATTGCAGTAGGAGCTTGCGCTTCTTCAGGAGGAATATTCGACACATACTCTGTACTACAAGGAATTGACAAAGTCATCCCAGTAGATGTTTATGTTCCTGGATGCCCTCCAAGACCAGAACAAATTGTTGACGGTGTTATGAAATTACAAGAATTAGTAAAAACCGAATCAGTAAGAAGAAGAAGTTCACCAGAGTACCAAGAATTATTGGCTTCTTATAATATCAAATAACGAAATGGCTTTAGAAAATATAGACATTCAAGATAAATTGGTCGAAACATTTGGAGATGCTGTTTTTAACTTCCATCAAGACAGAGACATTTTCTCTCTTGAAATTGAAGCAGATAAAAACACTGCGGTGATTTTATTTTTAAAAAACGACCCAGCATTGCGTTTTCATTTCTTAACTGACTTATGTGGGGTACATTATCCTGATAACGAGGTAGACAAGCAATTTGCAATTGTATATCATTTACACAATTGGTATGAAAACAAACGCATAAAAATAAAAGCCTTCATTAATGGTGATAAGCCAGAGATCAAGACGGTATCCAAAATTTTCTTAAGTTCAAACTGGATGGAAAGAGAAACTTATGATTTTTACGGTGTAGACTTCATTGGTCATCCACAGTTAAAACGTATTTTGAATATGGATGAAATGATTTCTTTTCCAATGCGTAAAGAATTCCCTTTAGAAGATGGTGGACGTACTGACAAGGACGACCGTTTCTTCGGAAGAACAATAGACAATTGCTAAAAACAGAATATATAATTTTTCACATTCTATAAATGTCAGAACTATTATTACCACCAGAGCATCGATATGCTAAAATAATGAAAGAGAAGCTAAATGAAGATGGAAGCGAGCTTTCTATCCTAAATTTAGGTCCTACTCACCCAGCTACACATGGTATTTTTCAAAATATCTTACTAATGGATGGGGAACGAATTTTAGAAGCTGAGCCAACCATTGGTTACATTCATCGTGCTTTTGAAAAAATCGCTGAAAATCGTCCATTCTACCAGATTACTCCTCTTACAGACCGTATGAACTACTGCTCCTCACCTATTAACAATATGGGATGGTGGATGACATTAGAGAAATTACTAAATATCGAAGTACCAAAACGTGCTCAATATTTAAGAGTTATTGTAATGGAGCTAGCTCGAATTACTGATCATATAATTTGTAACTCTATTTTAGGTGTAGATACAGGTGCTTATACTGGTTTCTTATATGTATTCCAATTTAGAGAAAAAGTATATGAAATCTACGAAGAAATTTGTGGTGCTCGTTTGACTACAAATATGGGTAGAATTGGTGGTTTCGAAAGAGACTGGTCAGCAGAAGCTTTTAGAAAATTAGATGTGTTTTTAGAAGAATTTCCTGCAGCCTGGAAAGAATTTGAAAACTTATTTGAAAGAAATAGAATTTTTATTGACAGAACAGTAAATGTAGGAGCAATTTCTGCCGAAAAAGCGGTTTCATACGGTTTCACTGGACCTAACTTACGTGCAGCTGGTGTAGATTATGATGTGCGTGTTGCACAGCCATATAGCTCTTATGAGGATTTTGACTTTATCGTTCCTGTTGGAAAATCAGGTGATACTTACGATCGTTTTTGCGTTCGTAACGCTGAAGTTTGGGAAAGTTTAAGTATCATTCGTCAAGCATTAGACAAAATGCCTGCTGGTAATGAATATCATGCCGATGTTCCAGATTACTACTTACCTCCAAAAGAGGATGTCTATACTAATATGGAATCATTAATCTATCATTTTAAAATTGTAATGGGAGAAGTTCCTGTTCCAGTGGCAGAAATTTACCATCCTGTTGAAGGAGGAAATGGAGAAATAGGTTTCTACTTAGTAACTGATGGAAGTCGTACACCGTACAGACTACATTTTAGAAGACCTTGCTTTATTTATTACCAAGCATATCCAGAAATGATAAAAGGAGCATTATTATCTGATGCCATAGTAATTTTATCAAGCTTAAATGTAATTGCTGGAGAATTAGACGCATAAATATTATGGAACGTACACATTACAAACAAGAAATAAATATGACTGAAGCATTGATGACTCGCATCAATGAATTAATCAGTCATTATCCAGAAGACAAAAGAAAATCAGCACTATTACCTGTATTACATGAAGTTCAAGATGCCCATGAAAATTGGTTAAGCTATGAACTAATGGATAAGGTGGCTGAAATTCTTCATATTCAACCTATAGAGGTATATGAAGTAGTTTCTTTTTATACAATGTACAACCAAAGACCTATAGGGAAATACATGTTTGAGTTTTGTCAAACTTCTCCATGTTGTCTAAAAGGCACGGAAGATTTAATGGACTACACTTGTGAAAAATTAGGCGTAAAAGTAGGTGAAACAACTGCTGATGGACTATTTGAAGTTCGCGGAGTAGAATGTTTAGGAGCTTGTGGGTATGCACCCATGATGCAGCTAGGTGATTTTTACAAAGAGCATCTTACAGAAGACAAGATTGATCAGTTAATTACTGATTGTAGAGAAAATAAAATAATATTACACGATAAATAAGATGTCAAAAAAAATATTATTAGATAAAATAAACGTACCCGGAATCAAGACCTACGAAGTATACCGCAAAGAAGGTGGTTATGCCTCAGTAGAGAAAGCAATGAAAGCAATGACTCCTGATGAAGTTGTTGAAGAAGTTAAAAAATCAGGACTTCGTGGTCGTGGTGGAGCTGGATTCCCTGCTGGAATGAAATGGAGTTTTATTGATAAAAAATCAGGTAAACCAAGACATTTAGTTTGTAATGCAGATGAATCTGAACCAGGGACTTTTAAAGACCGTTATTTGATGGAATTTATTCCTCATTTACTGATTGAAGGAATGATTACTTCGAGTTTTGCATTGGGTGCTAACCTATCGTATATCTACATTCGCGGAGAATATATGTGGGTTTATAAAATATTAGAAAGAGCCATTGCCGAAGCGAAAGCTGCAGGTTGGTTAGGGAAAAATATATTAGGTACAGGTTACGACTTAGAACTTTATGTTCACTGTGGTGCCGGTGCTTACATCTGTGGTGAAGAGACTGCATTAATTGAATCTTTAGAAGGTAAAAGAGGAAATCCTCGTATCAAACCACCATTTCCAGCAGTTTCTGGATTATGGGCAAATCCTACTGTAGTAAATAATGTAGAAACAATCGCTTCAGTGCCATGGATTGTAAATAATTCTGGTGATGATTATGCACAAATAGGAATTGGAAGATCCACTGGAACCAAATTAATTTCGGCTTCAGGACATGTTAAAAATCCTGGTGTTTACGAAATCGAATTGGGATTATCAGTTTATGAATTCATGAATTCTGACGAATATCTTGGCGGAATGAGTTCTGACCGACCTTTAAAAGCATTAGTACCTGGAGGTTCCTCTGTACCGATTTTACCGGCTGATTTGATTTACAAAACAGCAAACGGTGAAGATCGTTTAATGACCTATGAGTCTTTAAGTGATGGCGGATTTGCAACAGGATCTATGTTAGGTTCAGGAGGTTTTATCGTTTACGATGATACTGCTTGTATTGTACGTAATACCTGGAACTTTGCACGTTTTTACCACCACGAAAGTTGTGGACAATGTTCTCCTTGTCGTGAAGGAACAGGATGGTTAGAAAAAGTATTGTGGCGTATTGAGAATGGACAAGGACGTGAAGAAGATATTGATTTACTATGGAGTATTCAAAGTAAAATAGAAGGAAACACGATTTGCCCACTTGGAGATGCCGCTTCATGGCCGGTAGCAGCAGCTATTCGTCATTTTAGAGATGAGTTTGAATACCATGTTCGTTTCCCAGAAAAAATTAAAAACAGAAACCATTTCGTTGCAGAACCTTTTGAAAAAGTAAAGCATCTAGTTTCTAAAGTAATAGTATAAAATAGTTTCAAGTTTTTAGTTTTTAGTTTCAATACCGATAGTTATCGGGACTGCAACTTTAAACTTTAAACTAAAAAAACAAAAGTAAGAAATGAAAGTAACGATAGACGGTCAAAGCATAGAAGTAGAACCAGGAACAACTATCCTGCAAGCAGCACGTATGATTGGTGGTGAATCTGTTCCCCCAGCAATGTGTTATTACTCTAAATTAAAAGGTAGTGGGGGTAAATGTCGTTGTTGTCTTGTTGAAGTAGCTAAAGGTAGTGAAGCAGATCCAAGACCAATGCCAAAATTAATGGCTTCTTGTGTAACAGGTTGTATGGACGGAATGGAAGTGAATAGTAAATCTTCTGAAAGAGTAAGAGAAGCTAGACAATCTGTAACTGAATTTTTATTGATCAATCACCCATTAGATTGTCCGGTTTGTGACCAAGCGGGAGAATGTGATTTGCAAGACTTAAGTTTTGAACACGGGAAATCTAAAACTCGTTTCATTGAAGAGAAAAGAACATTTGAACCAGAAGATATTGGTCCGAATATTCAATTGCACATGAATCGTTGTATTCTTTGTTACCGTTGTGTAATGGTAGCAGATCAATTGACTGATGAGCGTGTACACGGAGTTATGGATAGAGGAGATCACTCTAATATCTCTACTTGCATCTCTAAAGCTATAGATAATGAATTCTCTGGAAACATGATAGATGTATGTCCAGTAGGAGCATTAACTGATAAAACATTCCGCTTCAAATCGAGAGTTTGGTTCAACAAACCATACAATGCACACAGAGAATGTACTACTCCTGGATGTTGTGGTAAAACAACTGTATGGATGTTTGGTGACGAAATACAAAGAGTTACAGGTCGTAAAGATGTGTACCATGAAGTAGAAGAATTCATTTGTAACGAATGTCGTTTTGACCATAAAGATCCAGCTGACTGGGTTATTGAAGGACCAAGAGAATTTGATAAAGATTCGGTTATCAATCAAAACAACTACACACAGAAATTAGAAACTGTTCATATCGCGACCGAAGAAGGAATTCTAAAAGGTAGAGATCAAGACCGTAAAAAAATAAGTATGCCAGCTATCCCATTGGATAAAGAGCAGGAAGAAATTTTTAAAAAAGGTAATCTTTAGAAAATGGATAGTACAATTATAATAGAAAAAAGTATCATCATCTTAGTTGTTTTTGCAATTACGATGTTAATGGCGATGTACTCTACGCTTGCAGAACGTAAAGTTGCCGCTTGGTTACAAGACCGTATAGGTCCTAATAGAGCAGGTAAAGGTGGAATCTTACAGCCACTTGCTGATGGTTTAAAATTATTCTCTAAAGAAGAATTTGAACCAGACACACCTAACCGATTCTTGTTTTTTGTAGGACCAGCTGTAGCTATGAGTACTGCTTTGATGACAAGCGCTGTGATTCCTTGGGGAGATCGTTTTCACCTATTTGGAAGAGATATTATATTACAAGCTACAGATATTGATGTTGCTTTATTATATGTTTTTGGTGTGATATCAGTAGGAGTTTACGGAATCATGATTGGTGGTTGGGCTTCAAACAATAAGTTCTCTTTAATAGGAGCGATTCGTGCAGCCTCACAAATGGTTTCCTATGAAGTTGCTATGGGACTATCAATAATCGCTTTATTGATGATGACAGGAACATTGAGTTTGAGAGAGATTTCAGCTCAGCAATCAGGAATGCAATGGAATGTCTTTTACCAACCGCTTTCGTTTTTGATATTCTTGATTTGTGCATTTGCAGAAACTAACAGAACACCATTTGATTTAGCAGAATGTGAAACTGAACTTATTGGTGGATACCATACAGAGTATTCTTCGATGAAAATGGGATTCTACTTATTTGCTGAATATGCAAATATGTTTATTTCATCAACCATTTTAGCTGTTTTATTCTTTGGTGGGTATAACTATCCTGGAATGGCTTGGGCTGTTGAAAACTGGGGAGTGAATCTTGCTAACGTAATTGGAATAGCTGTTTTATTTGGAAAAATAATCGGGTTTATCTTCTTTTATATGTGGGTAAGATGGACTATTCCAAGATTCAGATACGATCAATTGATGCATTTAGGTTGGAGAATTTTAATTCCTTTATCGATCATTAATATTATCATTACTGGAATTGTAATTTTGAGAGCTGAAATAGCAGTTTATTTAGGATTTTAATTAGCAAAGAAAATATGTAGCCCTGATAGCAGTGGAAATCCTTTTATCCTGAACTTGTTTCAGGATCCTGAAACAAGTTCAGGATAAAAGATTGAAACGAATAGCAGGAATAAGCTTCAAATAAAAATAAAAAAATGTCAATAGAAACCATATCCTTATCGGGAAGAAAAAAATTAGTCTCTAATAAAGAGATGACTTTTTGGGAGCGAATGTATCTTATTGCAATTATCAAGGGTTTGATGATTACGATTAAACATTTATTTACAAGAAAAGTAACGATTCAATACCCAGAACAAGTTCGTGAAATGAGTCCTGTTTATCGTGGGCAACATCAATTGAAACGTGATGAGCTAGGTAGAGAAAACTGTACTGCTTGTGGATTATGTGCTTTATCATGTCCTGCTGAGGCTATCACTATGAAAGCAGAAGAACGCAAACCTGATGAGAAACATCTGTACAGAGAAGAGAAATATGCTTCTATATATGAAATCAATATGTTGCGTTGCATTTTTTGCGGATTGTGTGAAGAGGCTTGCCCTAAAGACGCAATTTACTTGACTACTTCAAAGGTATTAGTTCCTTCTAGCTATGATAGAGAAGATTTTATTTTTGGAAAAGATAGATTGGTTATGCCTTTAGATATCGCAATGGAAAATGCACAACTTAAAAACGCTAATTAATGTCAACGATACTTATTATATTTTGTGTTTTAGCTGCCATCACATTGGCAACTGCCTTCTTGGCCATCTTTAGCCGAAACCCAATTCACAGTGCCTTATATCTTGTAATTTGTTTTTTCTCAATTGCAGGTCATTATTTATTATTGAACTCTCAATTTCTAGCAATTGTACACATCATTGTATATTCTGGAGCTATTATGATTTTGTTTTTATTCACCATCATGTTGATGAACTTGAATAAAGAAAATGAAGTTCACAAACCTAGAATTACCCGTTTAGGAGCTATTGTCTCTTTTTGTTTAATATGTATTGTTTTAATAATGGTCTTCATTAATTCAAAACCTATTATTGGAGAATACATTAGCACAGGAGAAGACTACCAATCCATTAAAGTTTTAGGAAAAGTATTATTGAATGAATACATGGTTCCTTTTGAATTTGCTTCGATACTATTATTAGTAGCGATGATTGGTACTGTACTATTGTCTAAAAAAGAAAAAACACAGAAATAACATGAACAATATTTTAAATGAAATAGGTATTGAAAATTATATTTTTCTCTCAACAATACTTTTCTGTATTGGCGTTTTTGGAGTTTTATACAGACGAAATGCCATCATCGTATTTATGTCGATCGAAATTATGTTGAATGCAGTAAACTTACTTTTTGTAGCTTTTTCAACTTATCATCAAGATGCACAGGGGCAAGTATTTGTATTTTTCTCTATGGCTGTAGCTGCCGCAGAAGTGGCTGTAGGTTTAGCCATTCTAGTTTCGATATTTAGAAATTTAGGCTCAATTGACATTAATAATTTAAAAAACTTAAAAGGATAAACTATAATGAATACAAATTTAGCTTTACTCTTATTATTAGCTCCTTTTATAGGGTTTTTATTTAATATCTTCTTCGGAAAAAGTATCGGAAGAACAGCTTCAGGAGTTATTGGAACAGTAACTGTTGCATTATCTTTTGCCCTTTCTGTTATTTTTTTCATGCAAATCAATCAAACACAAGAACCAATTAGCATTCGCTTATTTGATTGGATTCAAATTAGTAATTTCAAAGTTGACTTTGGTTTCTTATTAGATCAATTGTCAGTATTATGGTTACTATTTGTAACTGGAATTGGTTCCTTGATACATATGTACTCTATCAGCTACATGCACGATGATGAGAATATGCACAAGTTTTTTGCTTACTTGAACTTGTTTATCTTTTTCATGATAACATTAGTAATAGGTAGCAACTTATTAGTTTTATTTATCGGTTGGGAAGGTGTAGGACTTTGCTCATATCTACTTATTGGATTTTGGCATAAAAACCAAGATTTTAATGATGCTGCTAAAAAAGCATTTATCATGAACCGTATTGGTGATTTAGGCTTATTGATTGGTATCTTCATCATTGGATCTTTATTCTCTACGCTTGATTATGCTACTCTAAAGACGGCAATTACTGGTGCAACCAACTTAGATTTGTACTGGATATCTATAGCTGCATTTGCTTTATTCATTGGAGCATGTGGTAAATCAGCACAAATTCCTTTGTATACTTGGTTGCCAGATGCAATGGCCGGACCAACGCCTGTATCAGCATTGATACACGCAGCGACAATGGTAACTGCAGGTATCTTTATGATCACTAGATTAAATTATGTCTTTGATTTAGCTCCAGAAGTACAAAATATTATTGCAATCGTTGGAGCAGTTACTTCACTTGTAGCAGCAACAATTGCATTAGTACAAACAGATATCAAAAAAGTACTGGCCTACTCTACTGTTTCCCAGTTAGGATTAATGTTTCTTGCATTAGGTTTAGGTGCTTATGAAGTAGCCGTATTTCATGTAATCACACACGCATTCTTTAAAGCTTGTTTGTTCTTAGGATCAGGTTCAGTGATACATGCGCTACACGGCGAACAAGACATGCGCAAAATGGGTGGATTGAAAAAAGTTATGGGAATCACTTTCATCACTTTCTTACTTTCATCATTAGCGATATCAGGTATACCACCTTTTTCAGGATTTTTCTCGAAAGACGAAATTTTAATGGTAGCATTTGAACACAACAAAGTATTGTGGTTTATAGCGTCACTTGCATCGCTACTGACTGCTTTTTATATGTTCCGTTTGTTATACCTGACATTCTTTAAAGATTTTAGAGGTACAGCTGAACAAAAAAGTCATTTACATGAAAGTCCTTCATTAATTACTTTTCCATTAATCGTTTTAGCATTATTAGCGACCGTAGGGGGATTAATTAGTTTACCTACAAATAGCTGGTTAAATGGTTACCTAGCTCCATTATTTACAAAAGCATCACATGAAGCGCACCACTTTGGAACTACAGAATATACTTTAATGGCTATTGCTGTTATTGCAGGTTTTGTAGGAATAGGAGTTGCTTATGCCAAATACATCAAACAGAATCAAGTTCCAGCAGAAGACGCTGCTATTACAGGATTTTCAAAGGTTCTTTACAACAAGTATTATGTAGATGAAGTGTATAATGTTGTATTTGTAAATTCAATTAATTCATTATCAAAATTCTTTAGAGACCACGTAGAAACGACATTGTCTTCATTAGTTTTTGGATTAGGAAAAGTAACCAATGAAATAGGTTATCAAGGAAAAAAATTACAAAGCGGAAGTATCGGTTTTTATCTTTTCGCTTTTGTTTTAGGACTTTGTGCCATAGTAACCTATTTATTTTTAGCTCAATAATATTATACCATGAATGTATCTCTTATATTAATTATACTTTTAGTTGGCGCATTTGCAACTTATTTAGTAGGTGACAAACTAGCTTCAAAAGTAGCGTTGTTCTTTGGTCTCGCCTCATTAGGATGTTCCCTTGTGTTGCTAAGTCACTTTAACCTGGGTGAAAACATTAGTTTTATCAACCAATGGATTAATCAGCCTAATGTATCCTTTGCTTTGCAAGCCGATGGTTTGTCCTTAGCTATGCTATTACTAACTACAGGGCTAACTCCTATTATTATATTTTCATCATTGGATAACGAATATAAAAATGCAAAAGCATTTTATTCCCTTATCTTATTTATGGCATTTGCAATGGTGGGAACCTTCTTAGCTGCTGATGGACTATTGTATTATATCTTTTGGGAATTAGCATTAATTCCAATTTATTTTATTGCATTAATCTGGGGGAATGGAGATGCAGAAGAGCGTAAAAAAGCGGTTGTAAAATTCTTTATTTACACCCTAGCTGGATCTTTATTTATGCTGATTGCCTTTGTTTATTTGTACCAACAAGCAGGAAGCTTCTTACTAGAAGATTTATACAAGTTAGACCTCTCTGCAACTGAACAATTGTGGATATTCTTAGCCTTTTTCTTAGCATATGCTATTAAAATTCCAATAATTCCTTTCCACACTTGGCAAGCAATCGTATACCAAAAAGCACCTGCAGTAGGAACGATGCTTCTTTCAGGAATTATGCTAAAAATGGGATTATACAGTATCATCCGTTGGCAATTGCCTATTGCTCCCCTTGCTGCCAAAGAATACATGTATATCTTTATCGGTTTAGGTATTGCAGGGGTAATATATGGTTCAATAGTTGCTTTGAGACAAAAAGACTTGAAAAAATTATTAGCCTATTCTTCACTAGCACATGTTGGATTAATTGCCGCTGGAACGTATACTTTAACCATTGATGGTTTTAGAGGAGCTGTTTTACAAATGATTGCACACGGTTTAGTTGTCGTGGGTCTCTTTTTTATCTCTGAAATTATATTTAGAAGATACCAAACAAGAGCTATTGCTGAAATGGGAGGCATACGAACGCAATCACCCAAGTTTGCTTCTATGTTCTTAATACTAGTTTTAGCATCTGTTGCCTTACCTACTACCTTTAACTTTGTTGGAGAATTTACAGTATTATACAGCTTGGCGCAGATAAATGTTTGGTTTGCCCTATTAGGAGGTACTACAATTATTTTAGGTGCTTACTATATGTTGAAAATGTACCAACAGGTTATGCTAGGAGAAACCAATACAAAAATCTTCGCAGAGGTAACTCTAAAAGAAGGCATTACTTTAGTAAGTATTATTGCTGTTTTGTTCTTCTTCGGGATGTATCCAAAACCGATTACCGACTTAATTACACCAAGTTTGGAAAATATTTTAACTCATATTAATAGAATTAACTAGTCAAATAAAAAAAATGAATACATTAATAGCTATAATAGGATTAGGTGTTTTATGCCTTTTATTTGAAATTATCGAACTAAGAAAAGCGATTATTCCAATTAGTATAATTGGTTTACTAGCCATACTTGGTTTAAACATCTCGGAGTTCAGTGCTCCCGAGGCGTATTATAATCACATGATTGTTGTTAGTAAATTTTCTACAGCATTCTCTGCTTTATTTATCATACTGACTATTTTCTTAATAACCTTAGGTCATAAATTTTATGAGCATCAACAAGGGAAGCTTTCTGATTTTATTGCCATAAAAATATTTTTATTAGCGGGAGCGGTAGCCATGGTTTCTTTTGGAAACTTAGCCATGTTTTTCCTTGGTATTGAAGTGTTGTCAATAGCCTTATATATTTTGGCTTCTAGCGATCGATCAAGTATCAAGAGTAATGAAGCAGGACTGAAATATTTCTTAATGGGATCTTTTGCTTCTGGAATTATCTTATTTGGCATCTGTTTAATTTATGGTGCTATGGGAAGCTTTGATGTAGTTGAAATTAGCGAGTTATCACGCTCTGCTGAATTACCAGTTTGGTTCCCAATAGGTATTGTTTTAATTTTCATAGGAATGCTTTTCAAAATAGCAGCAGTACCATTTCATTTTTGGGCCCCTGATGTTTATGAAGGTTCACCTGCATTGACAACTGCGTTAATGAGTACCTTGGCGAAAGTAGTTGCCATTGCTACACTATACAAATTAGTTACTATAATGAATGCTGATGTATCAGAAAGCTTTAAACTAGTTATTGTGATTATTTCTATGGCTTCTATGACGGTAGGAAATATCATGGCACTGCGCCAGGTGAATGTAAAACGTATGTTAGCTTTCTCTGGAGTTTCTCATGCTGGTTTCATGTTAATGACATTACTAAGCACTACTAATGCAGCCGGAACTTTATTGTATTATACCTCAGCGTATGCGTTAGCTGGTATTGCCGCCTTTAGCGTTATTTTATACGTTTGTAAAAACAATGAGAATGAAGACATTACTAATTTTCATGGTTTAGGAAAAACAAATCCACTACTTGCTGCAATACTTACGGCATCTTTATTATCAATGGCCGGTATACCAATATTTGCAGGATTCTTTGCTAAACTATTCTTGTTCAATCAAACGATACAAGCTGGTTATATTGCCCTTGTAATCGTTGCTGTTATCAACTCGATTATAAGCGTTGGATACTACTTTAAATTGATTCTAGCGATGTACAATAAAGAGTCAAATGAGCTTAGAACTGGAACTCCTGTTGTAATATATGCAGTAGCTGTAATAGCAATTGTTATGAACATCGCATTAGGACTTTTTCCTTCGTTTGTTCTGGACTTGTTAGCATAATAACAAGATGACATAAAATTGAAAAACCATCAAAGTTACTTTTGATGGTTTTTTTTTGACCCTATTTACAATAGAAGGTTTCTATACCCAAATCCGTTTGTCGACACATTTCTACCATTCGACTGCACAAAAATTACAATCACCCGATTAATCAATCTCACGTTCAAAATAGCGCGAACTTTATCTAGCATTATTAAAAAAACATCATGAGAATGTCAAAAAAATTAGGAGTATGGATGGACCACTCTATCGCTTATTTAATGGAATTCACAGCTAATCCATTTGAAATAAAAACTGTCGAATCTGATTCTATTGGAACAATCAATAGTGCTAACACACTTGAAGCCATGATGAAGATCAGAAATCAGCTGTTACTTGCATACTATAACAAAATTGCAAATGAACTTAAAGACTATAGCAAAATTATTCTTTATGGCCCATCTAGTGCTAAGATGGAACTGTTTGATGTTTTAAGCGAAGATGAACGATTTTTAAAAGTAAAAATTGAAATAAAAAGTACGGATAGAATGACTGCTCAGGAACAGCATATATTCATTACAGATTATTTTAGTACAAATTAATCAGGAATGAACACTCTTTGCTGTATCCAAAATTGCCAATAAATACTTAAAGATTTTACCTTACAAAAGCATTTGATTACATTTGTATATACAAATAATAATAAAAGAAGATGGAAGATAAATTAAAAGTACAAATTTGGTCAGATATTATGTGTCCATATTGTTATATAGGAAAAAGAAGAATTGAAAATGCTTTAGCTGAATTCCCACATAGAAATAGTGTCGAAATAGAATGGAAAAGTTTCCAGTTAGATGCCAGTTTCGTAGCATCAAAAGACGACAACATGGCCGTGCACTTAGCTGAAAAATACGGTAAAGATGAGCAATGGGCACAAGAAATGATGGATAGTATGACACAGAACGCTAAGAATTCAGGATTAGATTTCCATTTTGAAAAAGCGGTTATGGCTAATTCTTTTAATGCGCATCGCTTACTACACTTAGCAAAAAAATATCATAAAGCTAATGAGCTGGAAGAACTATTGTTTAAAGCGTATTTAACAGATGGAAAGAATGTAAACGACAGTCAAACTCTTACTGATTTAGCGAAAGAAGTTGGCTTAGCTGAGACTGAGATTGAAAACGTACTACAATCAGATCTTTATGCAGCTGATGTCAAAAAAGACATCGAGACAGCACAGCAGATAGGAGTACAAGGAGTTCCCTTCTTTGTTTTTGATAACAAATATGCAATTTCTGGAGCACAACATGTAGAAACTTTTGTAAAAACGCTTGAAAAAGTTTGGGAAGAAGGGGATTATAATTCAAAAATTACTATCTTAAATTCGTCAACTGACAACAGTTGTGATATTGATGGTTGTAATTAAATAAAGAATTAAATGGCCGGTACTAGAAAAGAGAAGACCATAAGATGGGGCATAATAGGTTGTGGCGATGTTACCGAAAAAAAAAGTGGGCCCGCCTATCAAAAAACAGCAGGTTTTGAAATCGTTGCTGTTATGCGAAGAGATGCTGAAAAAGCCGCAGATTATGCGTTAAGACATGGTATAAGTAAGCACTATATTGATGCTGACCAATTAATTAATGATCCCGAAGTTGATGCTGTTTATATCGCTACTCCACCTGATACACATAAATTATATGGCATCAAAGTAGCACAAGCCGGCAAAATATGCTGTATAGAAAAACCTTTAGCACCAAATTACGAAGACAGCGCTGCTATACTTGAGGCTTTTACTTTATCAAAAACACCATTATTTGTCGCTTACTACCGAAGGACACTTCCTCGTTTTCAACAAATAAAAGAATGGATAGAATCAAATAGTATAGGCGAAATTAGACATCTGAGCTGGCATCTAAGCAAACCTACATCAGCTTTAGATCTCTCAGGTAATTACAATTGGCGTACTGATGCAAAGATTGCAGCTGCAGGATATTTCGATGATCTAGCAAGTCATGGTTTAGACCTATTTATTTACTTTTTAGGAGACATAAAGCAAGTTTCTGGAAGTAGTCTTAACCAGCAAGGTTTATACACAGCAAACGATGCTACTACAGCTTGCTGGGTTCATGAAAATAATATTACAGCTAGTGCTAGTTGGAATTTTGGCTGCTTTGTTAGAGAAGATAAGGTGAGCATTTATGGCAGTGGTGGGAAAATTGAGTTTTCTGTATTTGATGAAGAACCCATTATTCTTATGAACGCAGATGGAATAATAGAATTATCTATTGCTCATCCTGAAAACGTACAACTTTATCACGTGCAAGCAATGAAAGAACAACTCTTGGAAAACAAAAAACATCCATCAAATGGCCAAACGGCAACACATACAAGTTGGGTTATGGATCAAATAACAAAACTATAGCAATAAAAAAACAGCTCAATCTC
Source organism: Flavobacterium sp. W21_SRS_FM3 (assembly GCF_052113625.1). Taxonomy (NCBI): domain Bacteria; kingdom Pseudomonadati; phylum Bacteroidota; class Flavobacteriia; order Flavobacteriales; family Flavobacteriaceae; genus Flavobacterium; species Flavobacterium sp. W21_SRS_FM3. Next base: position 88,474 of record NZ_JBGQOD010000001.1, read on the forward strand.
TTGAGCTGTTTTCATTAAAACATGTAGTTAATTATTATTTCGAAGTAACAGTCTCTACAAAAGTTTTATTATTGTAATTGATTACAAAAGTATAGGTATCCACTTTACTTTTAGTAAGGTCATATATTTTTGCAACAGTTATGTTAGCCGGCAAATTCCCTTCAAAAACTTCAGCCCCTTCAGAGTTTACTATTTTTACATTAACAGGAACTTCATTAAGGTTTAATATATTAAGGGTTACCATTCCGTTTTTATTAACTAAGACTGGCTTATAAAACTCTGACACCACTTCTTTAGCTAAAATGGCTGTATTCTTATCAACAACTATTTTATATCGTGAAATTTTAAAAGCCGTTTCTGCTTCTAAAAAGTAAGTACCGTTAGGCAAAGCGTCTAAATTGTATGTTCTTAAAACATTTCCATTAGCTGTAATGGTCTCCTTATTAACTAAAATATCGTTAACATCATAAATTGATAGATTAACATTCTTAACCTCATTTAAGGTAAAACTGATCGTTTTTCCAGCAGCACTCTTCACTTTTAATGAAAAATCTACATCTCCAGCATGCATTTGTATGGCGGTAAAAAACACAGCCAACATCAAACTAATTTTTAAAATCTTTTTCATAATCGTAGTATTTAGGTTTATAATCCTTTTACAAGTACAAAGTTATCGCAAGAGGTTGACGCACAGCAATGCTACATTTTCCATTTTATATGCTAAATTACCTTTTGCGATAACGTTATAGGTTAAAAAAGACAATATTGTATCTAATTTGGGTAATTTTGCATTAATGCAGTATACTATCTAGTTATGAAAACAAATGCGCCCACACTACAAATCATCGAGCCTTCGTACGGATGTTCCTTTAGTTATTCAAAGTATATTGAAAAAGCGAATAACAAAGCACATCTATGGCATTATCATCCCGAAATTGAACTGGTTTATGTGAATGGAGGTGCAGGTAAGCGACAAGTGGGCAGCCATATTTCTTATTATACGGATGGTGACTTAATACTCATAGGCAGTAACCTTCCCCACTGCGGATTTACAAATGAACAAACGGGTAATAAAAATGAAACCGTTATTCAAATGAAACCAGAATTTCTTGGAACCGCTTTTTTGAACAATCCAGAAATGAATACCATACAGTCTTTGTTTAACAGAGCTAAAACGGGAATAGCTTTTGAGGGTGAGGCTAAGAAAAGAATAGGAAGTAAAATTGAAGTGATGGAAAAACAACAGCCTTTTGAAAGACTGCTCACTTTATTGCAGGTGCTAAATGAGTTAGAATTAAGTACGGACTATAAAATTCTAAATGCCGAAGGATTTTCAATAGAAATGCAAATGCAGGATAATGAACGAATCAACAATGTATTTAATTATGTGAAAGATCATTTTCAGGAAACTATTACTCTAGAAGAAATTGCAAAGCTAATAAGCATGACCATCCCGTCTTTTTGTCGCTACTTCAAAAAGCTGACTCATAAAACCTTTACTAAATTTGTCAATGACTATCGCTTAGTTCATGCTTGTAAATTACTAGCAGAAAAACCAATTAGCATAACAGAAATATGTTATGAAAGCGGATTTAACAATTTCAGCCATTTTAATAAATCTTTTAAGGAATTCACAGGAAAGAGTGCCTCGCAGTACAGGCAGGAATTGCGTTCTTATTTAAAATAACCAATTGCAAAGCCAGCGCTCTATCTTGTACCGATGGTAGTTGGATTAAGTTCTTAAAAATATTTTTTGCAAAGCATTAAATATCATTAATTTTAGCATAAAAAAAGTGCAATTGAAATATTTCAATTGCACTTTTTTAGCTTTTAAAAGATATTCGTTATTTCCAGAATACCGCATAAACAACCACTAAAATAATCATGATTGCAAAAGAGCAAATATTAAATAGCGGACTTGTTTTAAACAGGGCCTTGGTCAATGGAATTCCTTTTGCATCATTATTCCCTTTGTTTTGAAGCAAGCTAATAGCAATAATTAATAACATGGTCAAAATTGCGGTGTATCCCATTTGATCCATCCATGGCAAAGTAGGAAAGAAAGATTCCACACCAGTTCCTGCAGCCCAAGATTTTGGTCCTACTTTGAAAAACATTGCGATAGGAATAGAAACTAATGCTCCCCAAATAGCCGCTTTGTTTGTTGTTTTTTTCCAAAACAACCCTAAAATAAATACCGCTAAAATACCAGGACTCACCACTCCAGTGTATTCTTGAATAAACTGAAAGGCTTGATCAATTCCTCCCAAAAGAGGTGCCATAATTACAGCAATAAGCAAGGCCACAGCACCCGAAATACGCCCTACATTTACTGTAGTTTTATCACTAGCATTGGTATTAATATATTGTTTGTAAATATCCATTGTAAAGATTGTCGAAGTCGAGTTCAGCATTGACGCTAAAGAAGATACGATAGCTGCAGCTAAAGCAGCAAAAGCTAATCCTTTCAAACCAGCAGGTAAGAAATGTAACAACCAAGGATATGCTCTATCAGCAGTTCCCAAACCTGGCAAATTTTCCATAGCAGAAACACCCAGTCTTGCCATAATAGCTGGATCATTAACCATAACGTAGGCAGCAATTCCAGGAATTACAACAATAAAAGGAATAAGCATCTTTAAAAAAGCGGCTAATAAGATTCCTTTTTGTGCTTCTCCTAACGATTTAGCAGCTAAAGTTCTTTGAATTATATATTGATTGAATCCCCAGTAGTAGATATTAGCTACCCAAAGACCCCCAACCAAAACCCCTATACCTGGCAAGTTCATATATTCTGGATTCGATTTGTCAAGAATCATGACAAAACGATCAGGTGCAGCATTATAAACCGTCTTAATTCCTTCCCACACTCCTGCTCCATCTGAAACTGTGTTTAACGCTAAATAGGTAGTAACTAACCCTCCTAAAACTAAGAAAATAACTTGAATGACATCAGTCCAAGCCACTGCAGAAAGTCCTCCATATAAAGAATAAGCGGCCGCAAAAAGCGCTAATCCTATAATGGCATACATCATATCTACTCCTAAGATTGTTTCGATAGCTAAACCTCCTAAATATAATACGGTAGTTAAGTTCACAAAAACATAGAGAGCAATCCAAAAAACAGCCAAAATCGTTTTAAGATTAGTTGAAAATCGCTTCTCTACAAACTCAGGAATAGTATAAATCCCTTTTTCAATAAAAATGGGTAAGAAATATTTCCCAACAATGATTAATGTAAAAGCAGCCATCCATTCATAAGATGCGATGGCTAATCCTAAAGCAAATCCAGAACCAGACATTCCGATGAATTGTTCAGCCGATATATTAGCTGCAATCAAGGAAGAACCAATAGCCCACCAAGGCAATGATTTACTGGCAAGAAAGTAATCCTCAGCATTTTTTTGATGACCGTCTTTTTCACGAGAAACCCATAATCCCACACCTAAGATAAGAACTGCGTAGGCAGCAAAGACTACATAGTCTATAAATCCAAATTTAGTTACCATACTATTTATTGTTTATAATGTTTATCTGATAAATTTTTTAAAACTGCTGCGCTTTTCTCTGCGGTGATATCTCTTTGCGATTCTCCCATCATTTCGTAGCCTACCATGAATTTTTTTACAGTTGCAGAACGTAACAATGGTGGATAAAAATGCATGTGAAATTGCCATTCTTGATGTTCCTCTCCATCAGTAGGTGCTTGATGAATTCCTGATGAATAAGGAAATGAGGTTTCAAAAAGGTTATCGTATTTTGTCGTCAGTTGTTTTAAAATAATAGCAAAAGCACTTACCTCATCTTCGGTAAAATCAGTTATTTTAGTCAAATGACGTTTACTGATAATCATCGTTTCATAAGGCCAAATTGCCCAAAAAGGTACTAAGGCAACGAAATGGTCATTTTCAATTACAATACGTTCGTTACGTTTTAACTCTTGCTGTAAATAATCTTGTAAAAGGTTGCTTCCGTTTTTGTCAAGATAAGCTTTGAGGTTATTTTGTGTTTTCTCCACCTCAGTAGGTAAAGAAGACTGCGCCCATATTTGTCCGTGTGGATGTGGATTACTGCAACCCATGACACTTCCTTTATTCTCAAAAATTTGAACGTGATTGATGTAGTCAACATTTCCTAAATTGGTGTATTCTTTTTGCCAAGTGTGAATAATATTTTCAATTGACTCCACTGGCATTTCGGGTAACGTTAAGTTGTGCTTTGGGGAGAAACAAACCACTCGAGAAATTCCTCTTTCTGGCTGTGCTTTGAAAAAAGAATCGTCATTAGTCGTTTCAAAAACAATTTCTTCCTGCTTTAAAGCAGCAAAATCATTTTCAAAGACAAATGCGTTTTCATAAGAAGGGTTTACCTCTCCATTAGCGCGCACATTCCCTGGACACAAATAACAAGTTGGATCATATTCAGGTAAAAAAGTAGCTGTTACTGCTTCTTTTTGTCCCTGCCAAGGACGTTTTGATCGGTGTGGAGAGACTAAAACCCATTCGTTTATCAAAGGATTGTAACGTCTGTGTGGATCTTCGTTAATATCAAAATTTTTCATTGTAATTATAGAGTATGAAGTGATGTTCCGTTTCCTATTTTAACATCATAAATTTTTAATTCTATTCCAAATTTTTCAAAATAAGCTTTTGAAAGATTACTTTTAATAGCTGTTTCGGTACCTTTTTTAATTAAATTGATTGTGCATCCTCCAAAACCGCCGCCCATAACACGAGCACCTACTACGGCTGGATTGTTTTTAACACTATCAACTAAAAAGTCCAGTTCGTCACAACTCACTTCGTACTCTTTAGAAAGTCCTTCGTGAGTTTCAAACATTAATTGCCCTACTTTTTCTATTTCTCCTGCATCTAATGCTTCACAAGCTAAACTTACGCGTTTTATTTCTTTTACCACAAAATAACAACGCTTAAAAACGTCTTCAGTCATTTTATCTTTCAGTTCTAAAACGTGTTTCTCTTCACAATCTCTAAAACTGCTTATCTCAGGAAAGTGACTTTTTACAATAGCGATGCCTTCTTCACATTGTTGCCTTCTCTCATTATAAGCCGAGGTCATTAAAGAATGTTTCACATTCGAATCAAATAAAATTAAAGCATAATCGTTGAAGTTAGCCTCGTGATATTCATATTCTAATGTTTTGCAGTCTATTTTAATCACTTTGTCTTCTTTTCCCATAACACTTGAAAACTGATCCATGATGCCGCAATTGATTCCGACCCAATGTTCTGCTTTTTGTCCCATCAAAGCAATATCAACAGGCTTAATATTCAAATTAAACAATTCGTTCATTCCAAATAAGAAACCACATTCTAAAGCTGCTGACGAAGACAAGCCTGAACCTACGGGAATGTTACTGCTAAAAACACAGTTCACCCCTTCTAAAGTAAAACCATTGCTTTTTAATTGGCGAATTACCCCTCTGATGTAATTGGTCCAAACAGTATCTGTCAATTGAACCTCAGCTGTAACATCAATTTCAAATTTTTCATCGAGATCTAATGCCACTATTTTAGAAGTATTCGTATTATTTTTTTCGAAAGCAAAGCAAATGATTTTATCAATTGCCGCTGGCAATACATAACCATCGTTGTAATCTATATGTTCTCCTATGATGTTTATTCTTCCTGGAGAAAGAACTATCTTGCTGGGAGTTGATCCAAAAAGTTCTTGAAAAGAAGCGGTTGTTTTTTTTATTAATAAATCGTTCATTATCTTGAAGTTGTTTTTTTAAATTTTCAAAGTACTCACTTTCGAAGCTTGATTTTTATTTTGTAGATACTAAATTCAGCTTACCACTCTTAAGGCCAGCACCATTTACTTCCAGTTTTACATCACCCGCAGTAGTTGTAGATTTCACAAGCACTACTAACTTTCCGCTAAAAAGTTTCATGGTGTTTTTATGAAACATTTCAAGTGAAGTGGCATCTCCATTGCAAGCTGCCCTGTAAGTACCCGCTCCCGAAACCTTAAATTTTAACTGGTTCGTGGCCGTAGGGCAAGGAATACCATTTTTATCCACTACAGATACAGTGACAAAAGAAATATCATCGCCATTAGCAGTGATTGTTTTTCTGTCAGCATCTAAAACTATTTGGTATGGTTTGCCAGCAGTATGTACTTCTTCTTCGGCAACCGCTTTTCCATTATCATCAAAAGCCACCACTTTTACCGTACCTGGTTCATATTTCACATCCATCCACATTAAACGGTAGCGGTTTTGTGGGGAACTATTGTTTTTTTTCTGAACACCCATGCTTTTGCCATTTATAAAAAGTTCAGCGCTGTTGTAGTTCGTATATACAAAAACGGGAGTAACCTCTCCTTCACGACCTTCCCAGTTCCAATGCGGTAAGATATGAAGCGTTGATTCCTTTGTATTCCAACGGCTTTTGTATAAATAATAGCGATCCTTAGGTAAACCCGCTAAGTCGTTAATTCCAAAATAAGAACTTCGAGACGGCCAACTTTCATCATAAGGCGTAGGTTCGCCTAAATAATCAAAACCGGTCCATACAAACTCGCCAATTACCCAAGGTTTATCGTCTTGTAAAACAAAATCTTCATCAGGAACATTAGACCAGCTGCAGGCTTCTAAATCATACGATGAAGACTGAAAGTCAGGATACTGCTTCATTTTTTCTTGAACCACGGGGAATTTGTAAATCCCTCTTGAGCTTACTGTAGAAGCTGTTTCTGAACCTAAAATAAACCCTTGCGGAAATTTTGAAAAAGCTTCCTCATACAAATGCACACGATAATTCAATCCTGGAACATCTAGCACCGCTCCAAAACCAGATTCCATAGTCGCTTTTACTTGATCCATACCCACCGTTACAGGACGCGTTGGGTCTTCTCTATGAAATATGTCTTGCAACCATTTTGCTCGTTTTACACCGGCTTCTCCCCATTGATCAGGCACTTCATTTCCAGAACTCCACATCACAATTGAAGGGTGATTTCTTGTTGCCTGTACTAAATTCACAATGTCTCTTTCAGCATAATCCTCAAAAAAACGATGGTAGCCATTCTCCACTTTTGGTTTTGCCCATTCGTCAAAACTCTCTGCCAAAAAAAGAAATCCCATTTCATCAGCCAATTCCAATTGCTCAAAAGAAGGCATGTTGTGTGAACTGCGTATCGCATTACAACCCATGTCTTTTAATATCTTCATTTGTCTGCGCAATGCCGACTTATTAACGGCAGTCCCTAGCGGACCAAGGTCATGATGAAGACAAACTCCTTTAAATTTAGTTATCTTTCCATTAAGACTAAAACCTTTATTTGCTTCGTATTTTATTTCTCGAATTCCAAAAGGAGTTGAAATTTCATCTTTCAGTTCGTTTCCTACATACAGTCTAGAAATCGCTTTGTACAAATAAGGCGTTTCTGGACTCCACAATTTTGGTTTTTCTACTTTTATATTTTGATCAAACTGATTTCCGAATTGTATAGTTGCTTCCTCTGAATTTAATTGATGTCCTTCGGCATCAAATATAGTGGTCACTAAACGCGTATTTTCACCAGAAGTTTTTGTCTTAATGTTAACTTTAGCGCTTTCTTCACTGATAATAGGTGTGGTTACAAATTGTCCCCATTGGTCAATGCTTTCCTTATTTTTGATAATAACACTCACTTTTCGATACAAACCGGCACCAGGATACCAGCGAGAAGCAAATTCTTTATTCGATAGTTTTACTGACAAAGTGTTCTCGCCTTCTTGTATAAATTGGGAAACGTCAAAATAAAAGTAACTATAACCATACGCCCATTCACCCACTTTTTTACCATTTAGATACACTTGAGGCTCGCTCATTGCCCCTTCAAAAATTAAAATTATTTTTTTCCCTTTTGAATCTTTAGGCAACATGAATTTGTTTCGATACCAAGCTGTTCCAACATGAGGCAGAGCCCCTGTTCTACCTGTTTTTTCGGTAGCTACATTTTCTCCATTTTGAACTATTGCAACACTCTGCTTATCTACATTTTTATCAAATGGTCCGTAAATTGCCCAGTCATGTGGAACGCTTACGCTTTCCCATTTTGAATCGTTAAAATTTACTTTAAACGCATCTTCAAAATTGCCTTTTTGAAATTTCCAGTTGCTGTCTAACACTTTAATCTGTCGTGATTGAGACAAAGTCACTTGTACAAAAGTTAGAAACAGGACAAGAATGGTTATTAATTTTTTCATGTATAAAGCTATATAATTATTTAACATCTATGAATCGCTATAGTATTGAAATCAATTAGTGTACGCGCAACGCTTTGAGGCGTTTTGCACTAATTGTGTTGTCCAGCATTACTCTTTAAATGCATCAAGGGCTGCAGTCGGTTTACCGTCAGCTCCCCAAGCGCTTAACGAATAACCACTCCAGCTTTTTGCTCCTTGTGGTTCCCAGTATAGTACTCCTAATCCTTTATTATTAGGTACATCTTTTACTGCTTTTATTGTAGCAACCAGGAGTTGATAAGTGTTCTCTACATGTTCATCAATTCCACCCACCTCTACTATCATTACCTCTTTGTTATATCGAGAAGCCATGTCTTTTAAATTGTATTCTAAGTCGGCAATGGTCTCTGTATAATCTTTTTTAATCCAAAAAGGATAATAAGATAAACCAATAACGTCATACTTCACATTATTAGCAGTGGCATTATCAAAAAAAGTTCTGAATTTCTCATTGTTGTTCCCTTCATCCACATGAACAATCACTTTAATATTTTTATTCACTGCCTTTACTCCTTCGTATCCTTTATTTAGTAACTGTGCCAGCTGAGGCCAGTTCTTAGTGCTTCCTTCTGGCCACATCATTCCGCCTGGGATTTCGTTTCCTACTTGAACCCATTCTGGATTTACTCCTGCCACTTTAAGCGCATTGATTACGTCAAAAGTATGTGCATATACATCATTTAGCAATTCAGGAAAAGAATGATTTGCCCAAGCTGCCGGTTTAAATTGTTTGGCAGGATCTGCCCATGAATCGCTATAATGAAAATCTATCATTACTCTCATTCCCATTTTTTGAGCTCGCAAAGCCATAGCAACAGTTTCTTCCTTACTGCAATGTCCACTTGCTCTATCATCGCTCGGGTTTACAAATACACGCAATCTTATGGTGTTCATCCCTCTGTCTTTCAAAAGCTGAAGACAGTCTTTTTCTGTCCCGTCAGTATCATAAAATTTATATCCTGTTGCTTCCATTTGTGGCAACCAGCCCACATCAGCTCCTTTTGCAAAACTACCTGGTTTTGAAATTGATGTTGTTTTTTGAGTATTGGCACAAGAAAATAGAGTCAATGCCATCACTGACATTGCCATTATTTTGAATTTCACGTTGATGTTTTTCATATCTCTTACTTATTGAATACCTGGATAACAGGTAACGATTTATTATTAAAGTCATATAATGCTTGGTTTTCAAAAGTAGAGCCTTCTTTAGACTCATTTCCTTTGAAAGACACCCATTCTCCGCCCCAATAAGCAAAACCAATTCCCGATTGAGACGTTTTGACAAGTTCTTTTATCGCCATCATATAACTTTTTTGACCATCAGGCGTTGCGGGATAATTAGGAACCAACTGAGAATCTAAGCCTACAATATTATTTGTCCAGTCATTGTAACCCAGTGTAAATGGATAAGCAGTCTCGGCAATGACAACTTTCTTACTAAATTTGCTTCCAAGAGCATCTATAGTACTTTTAACCAGCTGCATATCCTTTCCATGCCAAACAGGATAATAAGACAGTCCAATATAATCATAATCAACCGATTTCATTTTATTGAAAAACCAGTCGGTATCAGCTGCTTTAACTCCTGCATAATGAATCATGATTTTAGTAGCAGGGGCTTTAGAGCGGATAGTAGCACTTGCAGCAGATAATAAAGCCAGACATTGGGCTTCATTATTTATTAAATGCCCTTGCGGCCATAGTAGCCCACTATTAATTTCGTTTCCAATTTGTATAATATCCGGATTGATTTCGGTTAAAACTGTCGCTGTATAATTAGAAACTGCCGTTTTTAGATCTGAAAATGCCAAACTTTTCCATTCTTCTGGAGTAGTCTGAACCCCAGGGTCTGCCCAAGTATCTGAGTAATGAACCGTAAGCCAAACTTTCATTCCAGCTTGTTTTACTCTTTGCGCTAGTGCTTTAACTTCTGCTAATCCTGAATGTCCGCTTGAAGGATTTTTCCACAAACGAATTCTTATTGTATTGCAACCCGCATTTTTCAATGTCGTAAGCATACTTTCTGGTTTGGCATCGTTGTAAAAAACAACAGCAGCAGTTTCAATTTCTGGTAAATAAGAAACATCCGCAGCTCTAATAAAATTGTCTGCTACAACAATAGGCGGGTCCACTGCAGGATCAGAACTATTATCATTAGAGGAACAAGAAAATAAAGCTGTCAACAAAGTAACAAGACTTAAGATAGTTATTTGCTTTTTCATTTTTTAAACGATTGAAATTTATAAATAGTTTTATGGTGATAGATTTCACCTTTCTTTAAAACTGCGCTCGGAAAATGCTCATGATTAGGAGCATCAGGAAAATTTTGTGTTTCAAAACAAATTCCACTAGTAGCATGGTAATTAGCATTTTCTTTACCTTTAATGGTATTAAAGCAATTACCTCCTACATAAATATGAACCGCAGGTTGATTAGTATACACGGACATCCTGAGATTATTCTTTTTATTGAATAATGACGCTGCAAACTCCTCCTTTTTATCGAGAACATAAGTATTGTCAATTTTAACAGGGCAATTTCTTGGTTTGCTAAAATCAAAGGGACAATTAGCCACATTTAAAAACCAACCAGTTGGAACATTATCAGTAGTAGTATGTAATGTTTTGACTGAATTCACAATCATCTCTTGATTAGTCACAGTTGACTGATGACCATCCAGATTAAAATAACTGTGATGTGTCAAATTAACCACTGTATCTTCAGAAGTAGTCGCTACATATTCAACAATCAACTCATTATCTTCTGACAAAGTGTATTTTAATTCCACATTTAAATCCCCAGGATAGTTTTCTTCCTTATTTGGACTTAGGTAGGATAAGGTAATGGAAGGATTTTTCCCGCTACTCACTTTTTGCACTTTCCAAACAACTTGACTAAATCCTTTGCTACCACCATGAAGTGAGTTTCCATTATTATTTTTAAACAACTCGATCTTTTTATCATTTAGGATAAAGGAACCAGCATTGATACGACCGGCATACCTGCCAACCGTTGCGCCTAAATACGGAGCACTTTCTAGACGGAAAGAGTTAATGTATGAGTCTAAATCATCAAAACCTAACACTACATCAACCACTTCTCCATTTTTTAAGGGAACTTTTAAGGAAGTTAAAGTTGCTCCATAATTAATTACGCTAAGTCGCATCCCTTTCTTATTCATTAATTCATAAGAATAAATTTGCTCTTCGTCTGGCATAAATCCAAACAATTTCTCTGTAGAATTACTATCTAAATGTGATATGTGTTTTATTTTCATTGTTTTTTTATGAAAAATGAATTTCAAAAATAAGAATCTTTTAAGCTAATCACATACCAGTACCTACCAGTTTTTGTATATTGCACAAAATTTAAGCACGTATTATGAAAATAATTTCGATTCAGGATAACCTAGGAATACCTAAATACAAGCAGATTATTCACGCTGTTGAAAAAGCTATAGAAGAGGAAAATTTAAAAAAAGGAGAAAAATTACCGTCAGTAAATAAGGTGTGTATGACACAATCCTTATCTAGAGATACGGTATTACAGGCCTACGATGAATTGAAGAAAAGGGGGATAATTTTTGCGATTCCAGGCAAAGGCTACTACGTTAAAAGCACTGAAACCACTATAAAGCAAAAGGTATTTTTACTGTTTGACGAATTAAATATTTTTAAAGAAGACATTTATAATTCATTTCTAAAAAATATTGGAAAAGGAGTTCAAGTAGATATCTTTTTTCATCATTTTAATATTCAGGTATTCAAAAAACTTATTGATGATAGTAATGGTAATTATACAAAATACATCATTATGCCCACAAATTTAGTAGAAGCAGCGTCGATTATAAAAACCCTACCAGTAAATGAAGTGTACATCTTAGACCAAACAAACCCAGAACTAAAAAGCTACCCTGCCGTCTATCAGCATTTTGTGATGGACATCTATGATGCACTCGTAAAAGGTAAGTCAAGACTAAACAAATACAAAAAAATGATTATTATTTTCCCAGGCTTTAGAGAACCAATAGGCATGAAAGAAGGCTTTATCAACTTTTGTACTGACAATTCCATTGAATATGAAGTTATAACAGAGTTTTCCAATAGAACGATTAAAGCTGGCGAAGTCTATGTCATCCCCAGCGACCGCGATTTAGTGAGTGTAATTGAAACATCCAAACGTCAAAACTTACAATTAGGAGTAGATTACGGAATAATTTCCTACAATGATACGCCATTAAAAAAAGTAGTCGAGAACGGAATCACAACAATTTCGACCAATTTTGAAGCAATGGGAAAAATATTAGCTCAGATGATATCTAAAGGAGAGCGTAAACAAATTGAGAACAAATGTGCTTTGATACTGCGAAGTTCTTTATAGTATAAAACCAAAAAAACCGCTTCTTTCGAAGCGGTTTTTGTACCCTTTACAGTTGAGTTGTTGAATCTTTTATCGAAGATTTGAAGAAGTTGACCCGCCTTAGAGTTATTAATTTTCTAATTTAAAAATCAGATGTGTTATATATTATTATTATTTAATCTCTTTAATCTATATTACATTTCTCATTACAGTTTCATCATCTGGAGCTAATTGTTGATTTTCATGAGGTAAAAGATTTGACGCAATGAGACTAACTAATTTTACATTCACTGCATTACCTAGGGCTCCAAAGCACGACCCTAGGTTTTCTGGGAAAGTTATATTTTCAAATGATTGAATTTTAGCTCCTTCTTCTGGAGTTAAATATCTATTTTCCCATCCAATAATTGGAATTTGTGTGCTCACTGTAACTAAAGATGGAAAGAAATCTGTTTTTTTTATTCTGACTCCAGAAGCCCTGAACTGGATTATGTACTCTTTAATATTTCTTGGTGAATCACCACAATTCCATTCAAATTTTTGCCAACTTTTAGTTGGTAAATTTTTTATTTTTTTTACAACAGGATGAAGTACTCTTTTATTATCGTTATATAGTTTTCGATTATCATTTATCCATCTTATTTTCCAATTTGGATACACTTTTCTGCCTTTATTTTTTACAGCATAACCTGGTAAGTTTTTGATTTTATCTTCATATGAAAGCCCTCTTAAAAGAACTCCGAAACTACCTTTATAATTTTCAAGTTCTTCATTACTTAATTCACTAATAGGTATATGTGTAGGGTATGTTGCTCCAAATTCCATTGACCAAATTGGAAAACTTGGCATTTTAATATCAGCAGGCAACTTGTCAACAAATTCTTGCCAGATATTTATAACGTTTTGCTTTTCAGGCTCAACAAATTTTGCATTACCATTTACTAAAAAATGTCTTATAGTATTTGTTAATTTAATTTTTTCAGGCCAATTAAAATTTTCGAGTGTATCCAAAGAACCTATTATAAAAAGCCTTTCTCTATGTTGTGGAATATTGAATTGATGTGGAGACAAAACTTTCTTATCAATATGGTATCCAAGTTCACCTAATTTTTCTGAAATATAATTCCATGTTTTAAAGTCGTCATGAGACTCTATATTTCTTACATTCTCCAGGATAAAATATTTAGGCGTTTTATGTCTAAGAATGTCTACTAAGATATCAAAAAAACTTCCATTATTTTCGTCTTCTAAACCTTGCTGATTACCTGCTTTAGAAAAAGGCTGACAAGGGAATCCTGCACACAGAATATCATGGTCAGGAATTTCAATTGGTTTTATATCACGAATATTTCTATTTGGTACAATACCATAATTAACCTCATAAAGTTTTGCAAGATGCTCCTTTTTTTCGCTCGCAAAAACACATTCATGCCCCAACCTTGTTAAAGCCTGATGAAATCCTCCAATTCCTGCAAATAAATCTATAAATCTCATAACTTACTAGCTTGCTATTAAACTCGAAACTTTTGAAGTGCACCAGTTTATTAAATCATTTTGCAAATTGACATCATCATTATTTTGATGTTGAAAATTTCTATACAGTCTAGGTCTATCAAACATTAATCCAGAATCAGTCACGACATCATGAAAAATATCGTCATTAATTATCGTTGGAGTTGTAAATCCTTTGATTGGTAAAGACCCACTCCATAACATATATTGCCTCCATGCATCAATAGGAATTCCTAATAATTTTCCCTTCCAATTATATCCTGCAGCACATTGTATAATAGCAGATATTTGACTCTTTCTTTTATCTCCAAAAGGTTTCCAACATATTATATCAACACCTCTGTCTTTAAAATTTGAAGACGGATTGAAACCAAAAGTTTCATTCATTAGAGTAGAAATATCTTTAAGAGTCTGTTTCTGCGGAAATCCATAAATAACAGCCTCCCCATTGAAATATTTTTTTACAGCTTTACAAGAAAGTCTTTCAAATAATTTTCCTGTACTTACAGAATCAATTGAATTTCCATCAATAGATAAAATAACACAAACAAGATATTCAGGGCTAATTTTCCAATCTATCAATGAAATTATTTCTCTTGCATTTACCTCATATGGCGGGTTTTCTCCTCCATATAACATTAATCTCAATTCTAATTCTTGCCAAATATCATCAATAAATGTAGCATCAGGCTCTGAACCAGATGAGTCTTCAATATAAGTTGAGAGTTCAGCTTTTGATAAATTATTTTTTGTAGCACAGACATAAAATTCTACCCAATCAGCAACAAAAGTTTTTGAATTTGGATTATCAATTAACATTGTAGGCATATTAAGAATATTTTGTAATTGATAGTATGCTTGATAAAATTTCCTGTAGTTTATTAACCTCAGTCTTTATCTCTTCTGAATTTTTATCATTGATGTAACCTAATGATTGGGATAATAGTCTATTTGCTTTCACAAAATTTCTTTTTAAAAGTTCATCCTCTCCATCGCTTCTTTCATATGCTTCGCTAAGATCTCTTGTGATTTTTAAATATTCTGTTGCTTCAGGGATTCTTAAAACTGGAGAAAGTTTAGAAGTAATATCTCTTGACTCTTTAATTACAGGCATAATTTCTCTACCCTCGCCAAATAGCCATGAAAATAAATTTTTTAAATTTTCTAGTTTATTCGCTGGTACTGGTTTCTCTAAATTAACATCTTGTATTCTTTTCTCAATACCTAAGTATTCCTTAATAGAGCCCTGTCCAGAAGCAAGCAATAAATAAGAAAAAAGGTTTTCTGCTTTCTCAGTATTTAAATCAAATTCATATTTAGCAGCTTCAATTAATTGATAACATAAATATATTTTTCTCGCCGAATTACTTCTGTCTCCAACTTGTTTTTGGATATCATCTATTGAAAAACCTTGTTCAACCATTTTTGCAACATATCTAGCTTTTGCATATGGTTCCCATTTTTTTATTCCAGAAATATGTCTTACACCTAGATAAGGTAAAACTTCTTTTCTATTTGGATAAATAATTACAGGTAAAACAGATATATCATCTTCAACTTCCTTCGTGATTTCTGGAAAATTACGAATTTTCAAATTACTTCTGAATTCTGAATCAAGTAATAATTTAATAGTAGATAGCCTTCTATTACCTTCTACAACAATGAATTTTGTTGCGGGGTCATTAATAAAACTTAAATATGCTTGACTTGTAATATACTCTTCATAAGTAAAATTTTCAAAATCACTTGGCAAATTCTCAGGAATCGCTACTAATGGCTCTTCATCAAAATAGCCATTTTCTGACATAGAATAAGCTAATTCCTCTGTATCAAAAAATCTATATAATGCATAACAAATTTCTTCCTCCTTTTTCCCTTGAACATCCTCTGGAAGCCTAGGGTTTAAAGGGTCTAGTTTTAAATTTGAATATGGAATATTTAATAATGGGCGCTTTCTCCCTAAACCTGCAATGTTAGCCATTTTTAAAAACTTAATCATTAAAAGACAAATATAGTATATACAAATTGAAAATTTCTTAAGTCCTAATAAAATATAGAGAAATTCCAAAAGCTATAATCAATTAAATATTGCACAATATATAGCCCAAAAGTTATTAACTGAAATATAAAATTAATGAGAAAAAAAAAAAAAAAAAACACAGCCACCCTTTAAAATGCAAAAGCCTCTTAATCAATCGATTAAGAGGCTTTTATGTACCCGGAGCCGGAGTCGAACCGGCACGGTTTCCCACAGGTGTTTGAGACCAGCGCGTCTACCAATTCCGCCATCCGGGCTTAGCAGACATGAAATAACAACAGCTATTTCAACGCAATAAAAGAGGAGATTGTTATAAATCAACCATCGATTCCTTTAACACGGTGCAAATGTAAAAAATAATATTAAAAATTCTACTAAAAATACTTAATTTTTTCCTTTCAGAGTTGAATAAATTTCATAAATTTGCACCTCGTTAAAACGAGACACACTAACTAACTACACCCGAGGCGCATACAATGATTTAGCTAACACAAATTATAAAGCTAAATTGTATGGAGCGTAGCGGAATAAAACAACAAATTAAATGTCACACCTAGAACCAGAAGCTAAAATTTTTGCTTGTTCACAAAGTGTCTATCTTGCCGAAAAGATTTCCGCAGAATACGGAATTCCATTAGGTAAAGTTACTATGTCAAAGTATAGTGACGGAGAGTTTCAACCTTCTTACGAGGAGTCTATTAGAGGATTACGTGTGTTTATTGTTTGTTCTACATTCCCAAATTCAGATAATCTGATGGAATTGTTACTAATGATTGATGCTGCAAAACGTGCCTCTGCAAGACATATTACTGCAGTAATACCTTACTTTGGTTGGGCTAGACAAGATAGAAAAGACAAGCCAAGAGTGCCGATAGGAGCAAAACTAACTGCAAAATTGTTAGAAACTGCTGGAGCAACAAGAGTAATGACCATGGATTTGCATGCAGATCAAATTCAAGGATTTTTTGAAAAGCCAGTAGATCATCTTTTCGCTTCTACTATCTTTTTACCATATGTAAAAAGTTTAGGATTAGACAATCTAACTATTGCATCACCTGACATGGGAGGTTCTAAAAGAGCTTATGCCTATTCTAAATTTTTAGAATCAGATGTTGTAATTTGCTACAAGCAAAGAAAAGAAGCAAACATTATCGACACCATGGAATTAATTGGTGAGGTAAGAGGTAAAAATGTGATCTTAGTTGATGACATGATTGATACCGGAGGAACTTTGGCGAAAGCCGCTGATTTAATGATGGACAAAGGAGCATTAAGCGTTAGAGCGATTTGTACACACGCCATTCTTTCAGGAGATGCCTACGAAAAAATAGAAAATTCTAAATTACTAGAATTAATTGTTACTGATTCTATTCCGTTGAAGAAAGAATCTGAAAAAATAAGAGTGTTGAGTTGTGCCCCACTTTTTGCCGAAGTTATGCACATGGTTCACCATAACAATTCCATTAGTGGAAAGTTTATAATGTAACCACAAACAAGTAGAATATTTAATAACTATATAATTTTTACAATGAAATCGATTACAATTAAAGGATCAGAAAGAGAAAGCGTGGGAAAAGTTGCGACTAAAGCCTTACGTAATGCTGGAGCGGTTCCTTGCGTGTTATACGGAGGAGATCAACCAGTACATTTTTCAGCAGAAGAAAAAGCATTCAAAAACTTGGTTTACACTCCAAACGCTCACACAGTTGTGATTGAATTGGGTAACGGTAAGTCTTTTAACGCTATTATGCAAGACATCCAAGTTCACCCAGTATCTGACAGAATCCTTCACCTTGACTTCTTTCAAATCTTTGACGAGAAAGAAATCACTATTGAAGTACCTGTTAAGATCGTTGGTAACTCTAAAGGAGTTATGGCAGGTGGAGATTTACGTTTAAACAACCGTAAACTTAAAGTTAAAGCTTTACCTAAAAATCTTCCTGATTTTGTTGAAGCTGACATTACTCCATTAAACATGGGTAACAAATTATACGTTACTCAAGTTCCTACACCAGATTTCAAAATCATGCACCCAGACAACACTGTTATCTGTCAAGTGAAGATCTCTCGTGCGGCTATGAAAGCGGCTCAAGAAGCTGCAAAAGCTGCAAAAGCAGGACCTGCAAAAGGAAAGAAAAAATAATATTTTTCTCTACAAATATCAAAAGCATCAGTTTCAAAACTGGTGCTTTTTTTTGTTCTTCACTTTTTTTGTTTTTAGAAGCACAACTACCAACTTTCATATACATTTCACCCGCTATTCATTTCAATCTTTTTACCCGCCAAAAAAAGGCGAACAAAAAGGATTTCCATTACTATCGGGGCTATTTTACCACTTTTATCTATCCTTAGAAAATCCTTTCAACTTACCCTATCAAATTATCTAAATATCTAATTGACAAATATTCTAATTAAGTTTACTTTTGCAAGATGATAAAATGGATACACAACCTGTTTACATCACCAAAAACAGAAGAAAATACAGATCATTCAAAACCAGAGGTCAACGAACACCACAAAAACGATATAAAAAGCATGAGTAATAAGTTTTTAATTGTAGGACTTGGCAACATTGGTGCTGAGTATGTAAACACAAGACACAACATCGGTTTTAAAATACTCGATCATCTAGCCAAAAAAGAAAGTCTATCTTTTGAAACCGTAAAATTAGGCGCACTGGCTCAATACAAATTTAAAGGAAGAACCTTTTTACTTTTAAAACCCAATACCTACATGAATCTTAGCGGTAAAGCCGTTAAATACTGGATGGACAAAGAAAATATTCCTCTAGAAAACATATTTGTAATTACAGATGATTTAAATCTTTCTTTTGGAACCATACGCATTAAACCAAAAGGTAGCGATGGAGGACACAACGGACTCAAAAACATCAACCTTGTCTTAAACACCAATCAATATACACGTTTCCGTTTTGGAATTAGTGATGAATTCAAAAAAGGAAAACAAATAGATTATGTACTTGGAGAATGGGATGAGGAGGAAAAAGCAGCACTTCCTGAACGTCTAGAAATAGCATCAGAGGTTATAAAATCATTTGGAACCGCTGGTTTAGAAAACACCATGACAAGCTACAATGGAAAATAAAAAAAGGGAAGTTCGCATCTAGAACTTCCCTTTTTTTAATATAATAACTACAATAGCTACTGAATAACTAATTTCTTAACTTCTTTTCTATTCCCATCAATAACTGTTAAGAGGTAGATCCCTGCCTGTAAGCTTTTATTTAAACTTATGTTTTCATTAAAGTTAAGCTGTCGTGCATACTCTTTTTCAAATAACTTTCTCCCTAGTAGATCATGGACCATTACTTTGATTTCGTTATCAGCACCGCTTGTAAATTCAATGGAGAAATCTCCTTTATTAGGATTTGGATACAGTACAAAATCATCTATTTTAAAATCATCAGTACTCAATGTAAATGTTTGAGTACATACAGTAATTGATGCTGAATTAACCGTTCCTGATTTTGTAGCATCAACGTCTCGAACTCTAAAAACCCAATTCCCTTGAGGGTTTTCACCATTAAAACGACTTAAAGATTCCATAGGATTAACTAACTGAAGTGCAGTAGACGAGCAGGAAAGCGCACCTCCATTATCATCATAATTTAAAATTAAATTAGTATTTGTACTTGTACAACTTCTATCAAATAATCTCACAACTGTATTTTGAGGACTCATCAGTTCGATTTGAACATCTGACATATAGGCGTGTCTAAAATCGACATTTAGACTCACTTTCGACACTACCGAAGTTGTTTCTGGTATAGCAATCGATCTAGTTGTGTACGATAAAACGCCGTCAGGGATAGAAATAGGTGCAGAAAAAGTATACGTTGCGCAAGATGAGCTTACAGTGTACCCAATAGCAAATGCTTTACTATTCACAGCATAAAATATATTTCCCACTGGCTCAATTAAAATCCTACAATTTTTTGCTGACACATTGGGAACAGTGATTGTTTCGCTGCCATCATTAGGTGTGTTCGCTGCTAAAATAGTTGGAAAAGTTAATCCATCATCAGTAGATAATTTAATATTAACATTAGCCGAACCTGCTAGGCTATTGCTATTGTTTACAGCCCAAGTGATTGTTTTACTCTGTCCTGAAAACCAACTAATGTTGTCCGTATTTTGGGAAGTAACTGCAAATGGACCTGCTGTTCCGCTTACAGTAATAATGGTTTCGTCTGAATTTGTTTGTGCGGTACCCTGCGCAGCATTATCACGAGCTGTAAGTACAAAATGCAAACTTCTTGCAACTGTAGCTACTGACTCCCAT
This sequence comes from Flavobacterium sp. W21_SRS_FM3, assembly GCF_052113625.1. Lineage (NCBI taxonomy): Bacteria > Pseudomonadati > Bacteroidota > Flavobacteriia > Flavobacteriales > Flavobacteriaceae > Flavobacterium > Flavobacterium sp. W21_SRS_FM3. The sequence goes on from NZ_JBGQOD010000001.1 coordinate 108,939, forward strand.
TTACTAGTTAACTTATTTGAAAGCACATTATTAAAGGATGGCATATACCTTACTGGACTGGCCATTGGAGCTAATGATCTAAAAAGCGGCCCATCTGGCTTTGTAGAAACAGCGATGCTATTATCACCACTAGTAGTTGTGGCACTATCATTTTGCTCCCAAGTATAGGTAAGATTATCCCCATTAACATCAGAACCCGCTCCTTTTAATACAAACGCAGTTCCTTTAGGGATTACATAATCTAAGCCTGCATTAACTATTGGAGGGCTATTAGTTAAAGTGGTAATTGCCGGACAAGTCTTTATGGCTAAGTTTTTTTGAATCTGTTGAATACTAGCATAGGAAAAATAATCATCAGAATTCGCCTGTACATCATAATCATTAGTAATACCAGCATATCCCATGATGGTTGACCCACTACCCGGTTCAACATTGACTCCTGTGCCTTCTAACTCATAAGAGAAAGTATGATTTGCACCCAGTTGATGTCCCATTTCATGAGCAACAAAGTCAATATCAAAGGTATCCCCTTCTGGCCTTCCGTCCCCAGGGGAAGTATACGCACTTCCTTTCCCATCTGGTAGGTCAGCAGTTGGAGGCACACAAATGCAGCCTATGCAGCCAGCATTCCCTCCTTCACCAGTAGCACCAAACAAATGACCAATATCATAGCCAGAGTTGGTAATTACTTTAGTTAAATTTTGCTGCAATTCTTGGCTCCATGCTCCGCCAACACCTATAGACGCCTCAGAATAAGGATCTGTTGTAGCATCCGTATAAATTAAAACGTCATTATTAGCAATTAAACTAAGCTTCACCGCAAGGTCTTTATTAAACACACCATTTACTCTTGACATAGTAGCATTCATAGCTACTAAAGCCTCAGGAACCGTACCTCCAAAATAAGCAGCATATTCCCCTGTACAAGATAAAGCCAGTCGCAATGTTCTAAAAGAACGATCGTTAGCCGCAGTTTTACTAGTCTTACTAAGTAATTGTTTATTGACAAGGACATCCTCTGTCTTACAACTAAGTGGAAGCATAGCCTTATCTCTGTTTTTGGACGTAAGAATGGTGTAATACGATTTATTCTCGGGATAAGATTCTATGAATTCCGAACCACTATTTGCTCTTAAAACCATTGTTTGTATACCTTTTGGTGACATACTAAAATTTAAAGAAGCCTTTTTATCTGTAATCCCAACTCCGGCATACGCTCTAATTTCAGGGAATCTTGCCTGTAATTCAGGTTCAAAGTTAGAGGACTCCCAGATTAAAAATTTCTCTAGAACTCCTTGACTGTTGGGAATTGTAATTTCCACCGTAGCTGACTTATTGCTATTATTTGTAATTGTTTCTAATTTTTTTTCTATAATAGCTTGATCTAACTGCAGGATGATGTTTTTGTCAGCAACGGTAGCGCTCAAATTTCTACCCGTAATTGACACATTAGTACCCTTCATAATTCTCCAAGGCGACTGATTTTGTGCGTTCATCATCAAACACCAATTAACTATAAATAAGAATACTATGTACTTTTTCATCTGTAAGAATATAATGAAACAAAATTAAAACATTTAAAGATAAATAAACACCCAAGTGCTAACAATTCAATAAAAACTCATTTTTTTAGAAAATCGACTCTTTCCAAAACTAGTTCCAACTAAAAAAACAATAAAATCAATTCTTGTTATTGTTGCATTTAAAATAGATAGTATAAATTTGCATAACCATAAAACAATCCCATTGAAGATTTTTCATTCTATAAAAGACTTTAGCTCTACAAAAAAAACTATTCTCACGTTAGGTACCTTTGATGGTGTTCATATTGGTCACAAAAAGATATTAGAAAAGGTAACACAGGGCACTCAAAATCACACGTACGAAAGTTTAGTTCTCACCTTTTTTCCACATCCTAGAATGGTTTTACAAGAAAAGTCTGAAATTAAACTTCTTAACACAATTTCTGAGAAAGTAGATTTATTGGAAAAAATAGGAATTGAAAACCTAGTTATTCATCCCTTTGATGAGACATTTTCAAGATTAACCGCCGAAGAATTTGTGAGCTCAGTTCTTGTAGATCAATTTCGTATTCATAAAATAATTATTGGCTACGACCATAGGTTTGGAAGAAATAGAACTGCCGATATCAATGATCTGATTGATTTTGGAAAACGTTATGGTTTTGAGGTAGAACAAATCTCTGCACAAGAAATCGATGCTATCTCAGTAAGCTCGACTAAAATCAGATCTGCTTTATCTGATGGTGATATGGCTCTAGCTAATAAATACTTGGACTATGATTACCCGTTAACAGGTACGGTCATCAAAGGAAAACAGCTGGGAAGAACTATTGGTTTTCCAACGGCAAACTTAAAAATTAAAGAAGACTATAAGCTAATACCAAAAAATGGTGCCTATATCGTCAAAAGCAGCATCGCAAACAAAGTAGTTTATGGCATAATGAATATCGGTTTTAACCCAACTGTAGCAGCTGATAGCCTATCATTAGAAGTTCATTTTTTAGACTTTAATGCCGATTTATACGGCCAAACCATCACCGTCTCTTTATTACACTACATTCGACCAGAACAAAAATTTGAATCGCTCGAACTATTAGTTAAACAATTAGAAGCAGACAGAACAGTAGCGCTAACCTACTGTAAAAAACTTTAATATTTAGTAAAAAAAACCTTAAATCATTTCAAGAATATTCCCATATTTTACGTAAATTTGATAGGTACTAGCCTGTATTTCAAGGAAGTAATTAGTTAACTTTAAAAAATTAACACATGAAATTACCAAAAGAATTATATAACGGTCTTATTATTGTTACTGGAATTGGCATCTACTTTTTGTTAATGGAGGCTTTACATCTTGCCGATTTGTATTATCTAAGGATGTTAAACATTCTATTTATTTTTTATGGGGCTAATAGAACTTTAAAATCAAATTACACTCAGGGCAAAACTATCTTTTCTTCCAATGCAGTTTCTGCATTAACTACTTGCCTTATTGGTGTATTTCTAAGTATAATTGGACTAATTGTTTATAGCTACGCTAAAGGGGGTGATCCATACGTTCAATCATTATCCGAGTCATTTTTATTTGGCGGACAACCCACAGTTGTTACTTATAGCATATCACTGCTTTTTGAAGGTATCGTATCTGCTGTTATTGTTACTTTCTCTTTACTGCTCTATTGGAAAAATCAATATCCTACTGATTAATTAAAAAGCACCTCTTTGCCTTCAATCTTAAAATGCATGTCTTAAAAACATGCACTATTAGAATTTAGCCTACATAAGGTTCAAAAGATCAATTACTAATTATAGCCACTTATCAATCAAATAATACACAGACTGAAACTTTATTTCTAATCCTAAAAAAAACCGCTATGAAATTTCCAAAAGAATTAATAAACGGAATCTTAATATTTATTGGTATCAGCATTTACTATCTATTAATGGGTCTTTTAGGGTTTTCAGATTTATATTACTTACGCTTCTTAAGTGTGTTGTTTGTTTTTTACGGCATTAATAGAACCATCAAAATGAATCTATCCGAAGGAAGGAAAAATTTAGCCACAGATGCAGGTTCTGCACTTATAACCGGAGTGATAGGAGTACTATTATCTATCGTCGGTATTATCGTATTTGCTTATCTAAATGGGGGTGACAATTATGTACACTCCTTACCAAAAACATTTTCTTTAGGAGGTGACCCTACTTTAATGAGATACTCCATTTCTTTACTTATCGAAGGAATATCTTCTGTAGTTATAATTACCATGCTGCTTTTGTTTTATTGGAACAACCGACTAACATCTGATTAACACTATATTTTACACTGAGCTGTTGCTTTTTCAAAGTTATTACATTGATTCTTTATTACAATTTGATTACTTTTGGTGCTTTAAAAAACCGCATCAATGAGCATTACAAAACATAATTGGACAAAAGAAGAAATTATTGCCATATATAATAAGCCTATGATGGACTTGCTTTTTGAAGCAGCTTCAACACATAGAGAACACCACGATCCAAACGTAGTTCAAGTCTCGACTTTATTATCTATAAAAACAGGTGGCTGTCCTGAAGACTGTGGCTATTGCCCACAAGCTGCGAGATACCATACCTCTGTAGAAGGAAATGATTTAATGACTGTTAGCCAAGTGAAAGCTCAGGCATTACGTGCTAAATCTGGAGGATCCTCTAGAGTATGTATGGGAGCTGCGTGGAGAAACGTTAAAGATGGTCCTGAGTTTGATCAGGTACTTGAAATGGTTCGTACAATTAACAAACTAGACATGGAGGTTTGTTGCACCCTTGGGATGATTACCGAAAACCAAGCCCAACGTTTGGCCGAGGCTGGTTTATATGCTTATAATCACAATTTAGATACATCAGAAGAATATTATAAAGAAGTCATTTCAACACGTGGATTTGAAGATCGTTTGCAAACTATTGAAAACGTCCGTAAAACTAACGTTACCGTATGTAGCGGTGGAATTATAGGAATGGGCGAAAGCATTGAAGATAGAGCAGGAATGCTTGTCGCACTTTCTACTTTGAATCCTCAACCAGAGTCGGTGCCTATTAATGCATTAGTTGCTGTAGAAGGTACACCAATGGAAGAAGAAAAACCGGTGGAAATCTGGGAAATGATTCGTATGGTGGCAACAACTAGAATCATTATGCCTGAAACACAAGTTCGTTTATCTGCAGGAAGAATGAACATGAGTAGAGAAGGTCAAGCAATGTGTTTCTTCGCTGGAGCGAATTCCATTTTTGCTGGAGACAAATTACTTACAACTCCTAATCCTGATGTAAACGAAGACATGAAGATGTTTGAGATGCTAGGATTAAATCCACAAAAACCATTTACTAAAGTATCACAACCTGCAACTGTAGAAGCACAAGATTCACAGTTCACTACTTTAGGTGAAAAACCAAAATGGTCTAGGCCAGGACATACAATAGACCGTAATCTTGAAGCGTCTACAAAAGGAAAGTAAACTATTCTATTTTTTATTAAAACCATCTTATAATTTTAAGATGGTTTTTTTTATAACCTGAAACAAATTTAATAAATTACTTTTTGGCTTAGCATTTGACCTTTTTCCAAAAATACATTCACTATTATCACTTGATGTGCAGCTTGTAAATTAGCAATAGTAAAACGAGGGCTGTTAAGTTTATTTTTTTGATAAAGCATTTTACCCGAAAGATCATAAACAATAATCTTTTCAATGTTATCTAGGGAAGAGTTTACTTTTAACTGTTTGTTTTTAGCATATACAGCAACAGCTTGCTGAGGTTGTGTGTATGTTGCTGTTTGTAACGTTTTATTTGTATAACGCAATACAAATCGATCATTAAAGATACCTTTCTCTGTAGAAAAGTTGTAGGACGACTGTTTTAAATTATGTTCCTTATTGCTTAATTTATCGAATATATAAACTTCTTGATTAGTCAAAATTCCATCAACCTCATCTATTTCAATAGAATAACTGCCCTCCATGGTGGCTTTATAACCTAAAACCACTTCGTCTCGATCGTTAAAAGGTAGGGCTTTGGCTTGTATCACTAAATTCTTACCTTCGCAAATACTGTAAAAATCCAAATATTTATTTGCATTAAAAGTTGTTCCATCTAAAAAAGTATCATAACCATCCGTCGCTCCTTCCATATAGCCCACTAGCATTTGTTTGAATGCGCCGTTAGAGTTATACATATTCAACCACAGTCTATGCTTATCAATAGCAACTTCTTCTTTGGTTTTTTTAGTACTATTTGATTTAAAAAAATTATTGTTTTGACCCACGACACGCATTTTATCACTAAATTTTACCATTCCTGTAGCTGATCCGGCTTGAACAAAAAAGGACTGTCCTGAGGCAATTTTACCAGTAGGACGGGAAATAATAGTTGCATTCTTGGAAGTACTAGTCCCTACCCCTCCTAATAAGTTGTAAACTGCATAATCATCTGAAGTATAAATATTATTAGTAATTGGAGTACTGTGTGACCATAAATAAACCGTACCTCTTAATACGCTAGCATTTTCTTTTAAAAAAACATCGGCATTGATTGCTGAAGGATAGGGATTTCCAATCAAGTTAAAACTTGAAGCAGGCCCCAAACCTATAGTTTTTTCTCCATTGTTAGGCACTCCTTTAAAGCTAGCCTCATAGGTAGCCCTGCTTTCATTTGAAAAACTTTGCGGTCCACGGATTATATAGCCTTTTGCTAAATCCATTGTTTTTGTTGGAGCTTCTCCCTGCCATGCATTGGATGTTGGATTGAACGAATAGAATTTATCCGAGCTAGTTTCGGGCGAGGTATTATACAACGTCTGATTACTAACTGGAGAAGACCAATAAGTATAGTCGTACTTCAATATGGGAGTAGTTTTTCGCTTCATTTGAATAGTTCCGGTATTGATAATTTCGTCATCTAATTGAAATAACGACGCATTATTCTCAAGAACTAAAATACCTGTGCCCGAATAATCAAAAGATAAAGACAAAGAATTATCCTCAGGTACAGTAACCGTTTTACCAGAATTTATTACGCATGAGCAAGCCTCGTATGTTCTTAGATTTGAAAAATCACTATTAAAAACTATTGTCTTATCTGCTGAAGGAAATCCATTATCCCAAACAGAGCCGTCCCAAACGGAGCTATTGCTGCATAACTTTATACGAGCTACACGATGTTTTGAGACCCCCGAAACTGAATTAAAATTGCCACCAATCACCACTTTATTAGTAGATGAAAAACAACTACTGTATAATGTGCTATTTAAAGTTACAGAAAATGTAGGGTCATAAAGACCATTATTTAACAAACGTGCCATCCTCTTGACAGGATTTCCATTATAATTACCCGAGAAAGTACCTCCTAATAGGATTCGGTTATCTGGTTGGACTAAAAGGGAGCGAACTTCTCCATTGCTCAGCCCAGTTCCCATGGTAAAGGTAGCATCAAGAGTTCCATTTGTATTTAATCTTAAAATTCTCTTGGCAGAAACGTTTCCATAAGTTAAAAATATTCCCCCAACAATTAATTTATTATCAGATTGCATAGCTAAAGCATACACATTTTTATCAAATCCAACTCCAACTGAAAAACTAGTATCGACGCTCCCGTCACTATTTAATCGTGTTATTCTATTGCAACTATTCCCATTAAAGTTAGAGAAACGCCCTCCAACTACTATTTTTCCATCAGGCTGTATTAATATGGCTTCAACTATACCATCTGCACCAGACCCTACATTAAAACTAGTATCTAACGCACCTGTCTGCAACAGTCTAAGAACCCTATTGGCTGTACTTCCATTATATAAAGTAAAGTTACCCACAACAATTATTTTACCATCTTGCTGTAATCCTAGCGCATAAATTTGATTGTTAGCGCCAATTCCAATGGTAAATCCTGCATCAATAGTACCATCATCTAATATTCTAGTAATTCTATTACTATTGACGCCATTATATGTAGTGAAACTTCCCGCAATAACTATTTTATTATCCTTTTGAATTAATGCCGTTCTAACAATATTGTTAGCGCCACTGCCTGAACGATTAAATGCAGCATCTAGCGTTCCGTCTTCGAACAGCCGAGCAATTCTTGGAGAGTTAACACCATTAAAGCGCGTAAAACTTCCAAATGCCATGGTCTTGGAATCTGGTAATGGAAGTACCTTAAATACAGTATTATCAAAACCAACTCCCGGAGTGAGATAAGCTGTATCTAGTAGGCCATCTGCATCAATTTTTGCTAACCTACCTTGGTTTTGTGATTCGAAAATCGAAAAAGAACCACCCACAAACCAAGAACCATCAGCAGCATTTTCTAAAGTATAAATTGCCGCACTAGAAGGACCGGATCCAATATCGAAAGTGGGCACTAATACTCCATTAGGATCTAACAATACTAATCTGTTTACATCTGTACCATTATATTTTTGATTAAATGATCCTCCAATCATAATATTTCTGCCCGAAGTTACCTTGATTACATTTATCCCATTATCCGAGAAGCCACTTCCAACAATAAAACTAGAATCTAAAGACCCATCATTATTAAGACGTATTATTCTGTTCGCAGTAACCCCTTTATACATTGTAAATACGCCACCAGCTAGAATTTTACCATCCGCCTGTATTGCTAAAGCAGTAACATTATCATTAAAACCAGTACCGATATTAAAAGTGGAATCAATGGTTCCATCAGAATTTAATCTAACTATCTTATTACAACTAATTCCGTTAAAAGTATCGAATGATCCAGCCACTATAATTTTACCATCCGCTTGGACTTTGACCTCACCTACTAAACCATTTGGCCCAGTACCAATTGAAAAACTACTATCAAGCGTACCATCAGGTAAAATTCGCACCACCCTATTTGTATTGGTTGTATTATATTTAGTAAAGCTACCTACAAGAATTGTCTTACCATCAGCTTGCTGCGCCGCAGCGTATACAATATTATTAACAACACCCAAGCCAGGATTAAAAGAGGCATCTCTAGACCCATTACTGTTGAGCCTAAGTATTCTTCCTGCTGCTGCACCATTAAAAGAAGTAAAAGATCCTCCAACAATAATTTTACCATCAGGCTGTAGTAATGAGCAGTAAACTTTACCATTCGGTCCCGTACCCATGTTGAATGCAGAATCGACAGTACCGTCGGGCTTTAATCTACTTAAATAAGGAAGCGAAATCCCATTAAAAAAAAGATAATCACCACCTACAATGAGATCACCATCAGATTGTAAAGCTATGGTTCTAACGATGCCATCAAAACCATCACCTTGAAGTCCGTCGTCAATAGTATTAAAGGTTGGATCTAAAACTCCTTGTTGAGCCATAATGGCGCCCGAAAAAAACAAACACATCAAAATCAAATAACAACTAAGTTTTGCATTCATATTGAAATGGTATAAAATTCATACTAAAACAATTACACTTTTAATTCGAAACATCTTGCCTTTCTCACGCTATACCCTAGCACTTACTTGCTTGGACAATAGTAGGCTTTCACTGATAAAAGTATTTCTATTTTTCTATGCCCACAATACCCACTTTTAGTGATTTTTACACAAATACAAATAATAATTCCTTGCTTAACAATGCATTATAAACAGACCCCAAATACCCATATAATTGCTTCTTTATATCCAAATTGAAACCTAGCATTAAATGATTGTCCATATGAAAAAAAGAAAAACCCCATTATGCAAAAGCATAATGGGGTCTTAAATAGGAAATTTACTTTGATATTTAGAATATAATTTTCTGTGTCATAACTTTTTTGTTGTCCAATATAACTTTAATGATTAAAACTTGATCACTTGAATTCAAATTATTAATAATAAACTCTCTTTTATCAATTTTTGAATTTAAATAAATCTGCCTTCCTGATAAATCGTAGACAAATATCTTCGCAATAGCATTTTCAGACGAGGTAATTTTAATTTCTTTATGCTTGGAAGTAATTACCACTCCGTTTTCTACAACTTCATAATCATCAGTGCCTAATGTTTTATTAGTGTAGCTCAGGATAAAACGATCATCAAAAGTACCAATTTCGGTAGTGAAAAGGTATGCACCCTCACTAAGGTCCTGAATTTTACCCATCAATTTATCTTCCAAAAATATTTTCTTATTAGAAAGTAAACCATCTGTTTGTTCTATAGCAATTTTAAATTCGCCAGCAATTGTTGTTTTATACCCTAGTGGAACGATATCATTTTCATCAAATGGTAATGCTTTACCTTGGATTGCTAATTTTAGATTTTCTTGCAAACTGTAAAAATTAACGAAAGCATTCGCATTGAAGCTTTTTCCATCGTAAGCACTATCATATTCATTTGTAGCTCCAGTGATGTACCCTATTAAAGTTTGCTTAAAGGCGCCTTCCGAATTCGTTAAGTTTAACCAGACTCTGTTTTTTTCAATTTTAGTTTCTAGTTTAGCATTTGACTTAGTTTTAAAAAACTGTGAATTATTAATACCCAGTAACCCACCACCTACTCTCATACTGTTATTAAAAACTGCATTACCTGCTGCTTTACTACTAGCAAAGAAAGATTGTCCTGCGGATATTGTAGCGGTTGGGTTACTATTATTTATAGCGTTTAAGATGGTTCCTACAGTTGTACTTACGGCGCCAGTTAAATTCAAAGGAGCATAATCATCAGATGAATATGCATAGACACCACTTCCCGGATTTGATACTCCTATACCAATATGAGTCTTGTGCGTCCAAAAATATAAGGTTCCATTTAACACTGAACTATTCTGCTTTATAAATAACTCGGCATCAATTGCAGATGGGTACGGGTTACCAATCAAATTATAGGTGCCTGCGTTTCCAACTGGTATTGAAATTCCCCCATTATTTGGTTCACCAATAAAAGAAGCTTCATGAATTCCTGTAGGTGGATTGGGAGCATAAAAGTTTTGAGGACCTCTAATAATATATCCTTTTGCAGGAACCATTTTGTTATTATAAGCATCCTCATTATTCCAATTATTTCCATTGGCATTGAAAGAATAAAATTTATCACCTAATGTATTTGGAGAGACTTTAAGTAATAATTGATTTTTAACAGGAGAAGACCAATAAGTATAATCAAATTTATCTATAATTGTGGTTTGCCTTTTATAAGTTATAGTACCTGAGTTTGGAATAGCTGGAGTGTCGTTTATTTGAACCAAACTTGCATTATTTTCAAAGGTTAATATACCGTTTACCTTAACATTATTTCTAATTATCAAACTGTGTCCAAGTTTAAACTCAACAGCTTTCCCTACATTTACGAGACAAGAACAGCCTTCTACAACTCCATCAGCATCATCAGTTATAGAATTAAAATTTTCCTCAAATACTAAATCTTGTTCGAGAGAAGGACCACCAATAATGCTCCAACTACCTCCGCTCCATTTGTTAATGGGGATGTTTTTTGTAACAGAAACTATTTTTGCCGCAGAACATCCAGTTGCCGTGTTGGTTACAGTTAAGGTATAAGTACCTGCAGTAGTTGCTGTAGCATTAATAGTATTCGTTGCGCCAGAGAAAGCGCCGTTAGTGGTTGACCAAGAATAAGTAACAGCTGAACCTTGAGAACCAGCTCCACTTAAAGCTGCAGTAGCATTAATGCAAGTAATTTCAAGAGGACCATTGACAACAACTGTTGGCAATGCATTTACCGTAATTTTAATCGGAGTTGAAGTATTGAAACAGCCACCAGAAGTTACTGTTCTTCTATACCATGTGGTCTTAGTTAAAGCTCCTGCTGTATATCCAATCAAATTACTAGTTCCTGAAGCCGTACTAAAACCTGAAGTTTCACTTGTTATACTACTTTCCCATAAATAAACATAACTACCACTTCCCCCGCTTGGTGTTGATCCTATTAAAGGTGATGGAGACGTAGATGCACAGATATTTTGAGATGAACTAATCCCATTATTAGAAATAACTGGACTAACCATCATTGTCATTTGTGATGCAGCACTCCTTATATATACAGCATTCATTAAAAGACTATTCAAAGTGGGAGAACGATTCCCCGATGCGTCTGTTAATCTTCCCACAACTATATTGCCGGCATTGGTCCAGTACATTGGTTTTCCCAACGTTGAAGTGGGCGAAATCCACACCTGTGCGCCATCAACATATAAACGACCATAACCATCTGAAGGGTCATACCTGAAACGATAATTATGGAAAGTATTATCACTTGGAATTGGAAAATTTCCGCTAGTAACCGTTGTAAAAGACCCAGCACCGTCACTCACGCGGTAAGAAACACTAAAATTTGAACCACCTGTGATAATCAGTGAGTTTCCCCGACTAAATAATTCACTTGTAGTTTCATTTCTTACATATTTTACACTGTAATCGATGCCTTCACTATTAAATTCTGGTGCTGTTCCATCAAAAGTTAAATTTATATCAGTTTTAGGTGAAGTTATAGGCGCAAGACTAAGTTTTCCATCAGCTCCTGTAACATATTGGCCAGAACCTGAAAGTGCATCCATTCCATAATCAGAATCTGTAATTGCCTTTGTCGGGTCATTCCAAGAAAAATTAAGAATTGGTTGTGTGAGTGAACCAGAAGCACAGGCATCATTAGAAGTTAAAACAACAGATAGCTGATCTCCGTTTACGGGAGTATAGGAATATGTAGGGCTATTTGTACCCACATTGGTGCCGTTTAGCTTCCATTGATAAGCAGGTGAGGGTCCACCATTAGTTGGTGTGGCTGTATTGGTTACAGGTGTACCACTGCAAACTGGTAGTGAAGGGTTTGCGGCAATACTTACACCGACAGTACTTAATGGACTTACCGTAAATGAACTTGTGCTTGTTGCAGTGCCACCTGGTGTTGTCACTTTAATCGTTCCTGTTGTTCCTGCCGCGGGTGTAGCTGTAATTTGAGTTGGTGAATTTATAATGAAAGAAGCGGCAGGAGTCCCACCAAATGTTACTGCGGTGGCTCCCATAAAATTTGTCCCTGTTATTTTTACTGGAGTTGAATTAGCACAACCACTTGAAGGACTAAAACTCGAAATACTTGGAATTTTTGAACCTTCTAATGTAATATTATCAACTAATAAATATGTTCCATCAGCACCACTTTTATCCGTTTTATAAATATAAATAAAAACGTTTCCTTGATTATTAATGACAGAAGGTAATGCGACAGTTTTTATTTCTACACTCGTTTTAGGAACATAGGCGGAGCCTGACACAGGAGTGATCGTTGTGCCATTATCTATGCTGTAACGTATATCAAAATTTTTTATATTACTATTTTGTGCACCATTACAATAAGAAAAACTCAAATTGGCAAATCCAGTAGTATTGACTGCAATTCGATAATAGTCATCAGCATTCCAGGCATTTCTAACGTAAGTTGATGAAGTACTCCCTCCGCAACCATTATAATTATAGTACATGTTATTACCAACTCTATTTTGACTAAAAGTAGAAGCACTAGCGGTATTATTAATATTTGGAGCTAATGGATTAGAAGAATTATCAAAGTTATATTGAACTAGAGTAGTCTGACCCATACTATTCGTTACATACAGAATAAAGAAAAGAAAAAGAAATAGATTATATGTTTTTGAAAGAAAGATATTCTTAAAGTAAAATTGTTTCATAGGTGAATTTTTGATCCGTGGCAAATCATTTTAGGATTTTAATTTCTATTTAATAGTTCATCCTCGCGTGAAAATAGATTATAAAGAACATACAAATCAACAAAGTCGGTCAAACGGCACAATTTATCGTTAAAACACATATTTCGTAGTGTTTTTAGATAAAAAAATGTTAAAATTTAATCTTTCACGTACAATTTTTGGAATGGTATGTTAAGAACAATTCCTCCGATAAGCGTATAGAGAAGGAGTTAATTTTAAAAGGTATTAAAATTTTACATTTAATGGATTACTTTTTTTGTGATGATTTTCCCATCCGATAAATTGGCCTTGAGCAAAATAAGAATACCATTAGACAAGACGTCTTGAATAATAAATTCTTTGTCATTTATCTTACCGCTCTTATAAATTTGCCTACCTAACAAGTCATAAATTTTCACTTCTTCTATGTCATTACTTAATGATTTTATTTTAATTGCATTATTTTTAGAAGAAATTACAAGGGTGTTTTCTGCAGTATCTACATCGTCTTTTTCTCCATCTTTTTTGGTGTACTTTAAAGTGAAACGATTATTATATGTGCCTTTTTCCGTTTTAAAAATGAAATCTGACGCTTGCAGATCATGCATACTATTTGTTGTATGGTCCATTAAGTATATAGATTTTCCTTTAAAAAAACCATCCACTTTATCAATACTTATTTTAAAATCTCCAGAAATAGCAGATCGATAACCTAAAGCGATTGTATCTGAATCTATAAAAGGCAATGCTCTTCCTTGAATAACTAAGTTTTGATCTTTATTAAGGCTGTAAAAATCTAAGTAGGGATTTCCATTATAGGTAAAACCATCATATCCATTATCAAAATCATTAGTCGCTCCTGAAACATAACCAATCAATGTTTGCTTGAATGCTCCTTGTGAATTGGACAAGTTCAACCAAATTCTGTTTTTTTCAGCTCCTTTTTCTTTCTTAGCCTTTACAGTACTTTTAAAAAACTGAGAGTTATCCCCTGTGACTAGACCCACACCTACTCGCATAGAATTGTTGAATGTTACTAGTTTACCAGTAGAAATACTTGTTGTAAAAAAAGATTGACCTGAACCTATTTTACCAGAAGGAATAAGATTCGGATTTAAACTAGTAGTACTAGCTGCCGTACCAATACCCACTCCACCAGTCAAGTTGTATGAAGCGTAGTCATTTGAAGTGTAAGCGTAGGATCCAGAACCAGCACTGCCATCAGTAATATCTGTTGCTAATTGGATTGGCGTATTATGAGTCCAAAAATAAATCGTACCGCCTAGAATAGTATTGTTAAACGTTAAAAAAGTATCCGCATCTAATGCAGAAGGATATGGGTTCCCTATTAAGTTTGAAGTTCCTGTAGGCCCAATTGGTACTGATAAATTTCCATTGTTAGGCACACCAGAAAATGTGGCTAGGAATGGTGCGGGAAATGGCGGCAATGGAGCAATATATTCTGGTCCTCTTACAATATAACCTTTACCAACTGCCATTATTGTTGCTGAAGATTCTTGCTGCCAGTCCGGTGAACTGGCGAAAGCGTTGAAGGAGTACATCTTTCCAGAAAGTGTATTTGGAGACAGCGCTCCTAATGTAACACCAGTAACTGGACAAGACCAATAAGTATAATCTGTGTTAGATACAGCTGGAGTTACCCTTTTATATATAATACTCCCCACGTTTAAAGCAGCATCATTTACTTGTACTAAGCTCGCTTTATCTTCAAAAGTAAGAGAACCACCAGATACGGTTACTCCGTTGGTAATTGTCATAGTACGTCCCGTACTTACCGTAACCGCTCCAGAATTCACTTGACAGGAACATCCCTCTACATCCAAAGTTAATGGAGAATCTCCATTAAATATAATATCTTTCTGATCAGTAGGAAGTCCATTTGACCATGAAACTCCATCCCAAACCGTTGTAGGTACAGCCAAGTTCACATTTACCGACGGAGATATGCATCCTGAAGAATTCTTTGCAGTTACTGAATAGTTCCCTACCGGTAGCGAATTAAAAATTCCAGTTGTATTTGTATATGAAACACCATCTATGCTGTAGGTCATTCCAATTCCCATAGGGTTTGTTATACTAATTTTACCTGTGTTAGCAGTGCAACTAGGCTGCTCTACTATTACCGTTGGCGCGATGGTAGTAACTCCTGTATTAACACTCACTAAGGTTTGCGCAACCATTGGATTAGCCACTATAGGAGATTTCATTGCTACTTGATAATAACCAGCGTTTGCTGCCGATGCGGTCAAAGTGTATAAAGGATTACTAGTGAAAGGAGTTGGGGTAAGTCCTGGACCTGACCAAGAAAAAGTATAAGCCCCCCCTTTAGGCGGAGGAACCGCAGAAAGAACAATAGAATTACCAATACAAACTGGAGTATTTGAAACTGCATACCCCGTGCCTCCCAGACTTATAATGTCTGAAAAACTGACAGAAGCTCCCCCGTTACCATCGCAGCTTGCTAACAAGTTAGTCCCAATAAAAATGCGTTCAGATGCATTACAACCAGCTCCGTTTAACTTTCCATTACCTTCAAAAAAGAGAGATGAACCAGTGGCTAGATATAAACGATTATTTCCTGCAGAAAAATTGATTGAAGCATTGTTTTTAATAATAAGCTGCACTGTGCCTAAACAAGTAAGATCCAGTGCAGTGTTCATATTTAGCACTACTCCATTTACACCATCCCCTATAATTAGCTGTCCATTACAACTGGTAAGCGGAATGCTTCCGCAAACTAAAGCACTTGCATTGACTGAAGAAAGGATCGAACATTGCGCTTTTGTTTTTTCACAAATAATAGAAAACAACAGTGAGATGACAATAATTTTTGATTTAAGTAGTAATTTTACCATCACTTTTTATATTGAATTAATAATATAAAACATGTAGGTTATGAAATTAATTTTCAAAGCAGTTGAGGTTATATAAAGATAAAACGATTAAACCTTAACATAAAAATAAAACGTTAAAAAGTCATTATATCCGTCCAAAAACAATATATATATCCGATTAATCGCCTCATTTTTAACCAATTATCACTTTAATTGATTATTAACTTAATCATATGTAATCTCTTATTTTTAAAATGAAAACATTTGCAATTGTAATTATTGAATTTAAACCAAAAACAAAAGCTAATGAATAATATATATTCAGTAAAAGACGCAACAAAAAAAATAGAACACTATTGTGCGTATCAGGAACGTTGTCATGAAGAAGTAGAATCAAAATTAAAAAGCATGCAAATGGATGCTGATGAAATTAATCATATTATTGCTCATCTTATTACAGAAAATTTCCTGAATGAAGAACGTTTTGCCTGTAGTTTTGCTAGAGGAAAGCACCGAATCAAACATTGGGGAAATATTAGAATAACGAATGAACTAAAGTTCAGAAAAATTAATCAGCGTCTTATTAATACAGCCCTAAAAGAAATTACTCCTGAAGAATACATTGAAACTTTTGAAAATCTAGCCGAACGAACATGGATCCATATTAAAGAATCCAACAACTTAAAAAAAAGGAAAAAATTTTGCGATAACTTGCTACGGAAAGGTTTTGAAAGTAATTTGGTATACGAGAAAGTAAAAGAATTAGAGGTTACTAGAGGAATGGACTAGATTTAATTGTCATCATTAAATGGAACGCGGATAGTGGGAATCTTTTCAAATAAAATAGATACTCTTTCTGCCTTCTAACACAGATGGCAGATTTATATTTAAGAAATAGGAAATAGTAAACAAGCCTATTATTATAAACTCAACAATACACTCACTGCATTACCACCAAAACCAACTGCATTCACCAAAACTTTTTTTATAGGTCTTTCTTGTTTTTGTGCTTTCGCAAAAGGAACTCCTATAAATTTATTGTGCTGCATCATGAGGATGGCCAACTCTAAACTTAACAAGCCAGAAGCTCCAAAAGTATGTCCTATTTTCCATTTGTTTGTCGTCAGTAAAGGCATGCTCTCGCCAAAAACTTTTTGGATTGCTTTGTACTCTGTTAAATCTCCTTTGATAGTTCCTGGGGCGTGCATCACAATGACATCAACATCAGATAATTTTGTGTCTTTTAATGCCATTTTCATTGATTTTTGAAAGCAAATAGCCTCTGCTGATATAGATATGTTATGCTCTAATATTTCTGTTGCATAGCCTATACCTTCAATAAAAGCCAAAGCATTATCTTTTTTCCCCTTTTCTAAACAACAAACTGCTGCACCTTCACCAAGTATCATACTATTCTGGGATTTATCCAAGTCTAACGCTCTGTTGGGGTATTCTTCTTCAGATCTTGAATAAATTTTTAAAGCGCGCATTTGTGCAATGGTAAAATTGGTTAGGGGCGCCTCACTTCCTCCGACCATAAATTTATCAACCATCCCAGATTTTAGCCATACTACTCCATTTAAAACAGCGTGCAAGGCCGTAGAACAAGTGATAGAATGTGAAATTTCAGGACCAGAACTTTGTAAATCGTGAGCGATCCAAGAAGAAATGTTCCCCAAGGTAGTTGTAGGCGAAGCTAAGGTTTGCGCTTTACCAGTTGCTAAGTATTCTTGATAGTGTTTTTCGAATAAATCAGTGGCTCCACGAGAAGAACCAATATTAATTCCGAATACATCTTTCGCACCCCAACCTGCTTGCTTCATTGCTGAACGTGCAGCTTCCATAGCGTACAGAACTGAATTGTCCAGAAATTTATATTTATGATCAGAAAGTTTCAACAATTCAATTTTTGAAACTGAATGTGCATCCAGCGGAGCTACAAATGTAGGCGCTTTATCAATATTTTTTTGAACAAAGCAATGTTGATCATTAAGGTAATTCTCCCAAATAAGTTGCGGATCATTTCCCAGTGGAGATATAGAAGCAAGTGCAGTAATAGATATAATTTGTGACAAGGTGTGTTTTTAAATGTATTGTAATCAGTAGTTTATTGCGAATAAGCCACCTGTTTTTTAGCCCTGATAGTAATGAAAATCCTTTGTACTCTCCTGTCTTTAAGGAGAGTATAAAGATTGCAATGTATAGCAGGATTAGCTACAAAATTAAACTATTTCAAGCGCATCTTCGACTACCTGATATATTTTTTGCAATTGACTATCTGTAATGATGTATGGGGGTAAAATGTAAACTATATTCCCTACCGGTCTTAATATCACACCATTTTCAATAAAGAAATCATATAGTTTATTTCTTAAGCTTCCGTAGTAGCTTGCCGCACCTTCAGTCTTTATTTCTAGAGCAAAAATAGTTCCTAGCACTCGAGTAGTTTTTACCTTATTGTGTTCTTTAATTTTGGCTTGAAAAGCCAAGTGATTTTCATTTACACGAACTAAGTTGGCTTGCATTTCAGGAGTATTTAATAATTCTAAACTCGCTAATGCCGCGGCACAACCTGTAGGATTAGCAGTAAATGTATGTCCGTGAAATAAGGCTTTGTTTATATCTTCGTCGTAAAAAGCATCAAAGATTTCGTTTGTAAATGTTGTAATCGCCATTGGAATAGTCCCACCAGTAAGCGCTTTTGACAAGCACATCATATCTGGCAAAACATTTACATAATCCATCGCAAAATTTTTACCTGTTTTACCAAAACCAGTCATCACTTCATCAGCGATAGTTAGCACTTGGTTTTCTCTGCAAATTTCGATTAATTTACCTAAGGCTTCTGGCTCGTGCATTACCATTCCAGCTGCACCTTGCACCAAAGGCTCAAAGATAAAACCAGCACAATTATTGTTTTTAATTTGAGTTTTCAACGCATCATAACTTTCTTGCTCATGCCCTTTAATGGGAGCAGGGATACGTACCACATCAATAAACATCCCTTCAAAGGCTTGTGTATAAAATGAAATTCCGCTTGCAGCCATTGCTGCAAAAGTATCGCCATGAAAGGCATTTTCGAAAGCAATAATTGTGGTGCGCTTTTCTCCTTTATTAAAGAAAAATTGTAAGGCCACTTTAATCGCAACTTCTACCGCAGTGGAACCGTTGTCAGAAAAAAATATTTTCTGCTGATTGCTTGGTAAAATTTCGATTAATTTCTCACTCAAAACAATTGCTGGCTCATGTGTAAAACCGCCAAAAAGAACGTGCTCTAAAGTCGTTAATTGCTTATAAATAGCATCGGCAATAAACTTATTACTATGTCCATAAGGATTCACCCACCAGGACGCAATGGCATCAATGTATTCTTTATCGTTCTCGTCCCAGAGCAAAGCCCCTTCCCCTCTTTTAATGGCGATAGGAAGCGCAGCTGTTTTATGTTGAGTATAGGGATGCCAAAGATATTGTTGGTCTCTTTCTGATAATGTCATGATAAAATAAATTGTTCCGCAAATATACGCAGAGATAAACAGCCCGCCACACGCGAAGAGCAAAATGCATATTGTTTATAGACTTAACAAATTTTCTCTAAATTGGTCAGCATAATCCTTGATTACATTTTGATCAAAATAAGGTTCTTGTTCAATACGTCCGATAAATTTAATAGCTGATTTAGATAAAATAATTGATTCGGTCGCTTTGTTTTCTTCGCCGCTGAAAATAATTCCTGCTTTCTCAATTTTTCGATTTTGAAGCGCCTCGATTGTTAATAAAGTATGATTAATACTTCCCAAATAATGTCTAGAAACAACAATCACTTTGTAATCAGGCTGAATCAAATCAATAATTGTATCCTGATTATTCAGAGGAACAAACAAACCTCCTGCGCCTTCTATAACCAAATGATTTTCGGTTTCAGGCGCAACAATTGTAGTGACATCAATAGTAATTCCGTCGATTTCAGCAGCTACGTGTGGGCTCGCTGGTGTGTTTAATTTATAGGTATTAGGGTGAATAACGGTTTTATCATTACTGATATAGCGTTCTATTTTATGACTATCAGAGTTATCTAAATCTCCCGCTTGGATGGGTTTCCAGTAATCTGCCTGAAGAGATTCAGTTATAATTGATGAAGCAATTGTCTTACCTACATCAGTTCCTATTCCTGTTACAAATATTTTCATAATTATTAGACCACGGATAATACTGATTCATCAGATTATCACTGATTTTTTAAATTCTTTTTTCTATCGTTGGTATATATTATACGCTTAAATTCAGCCTTTTCTCCAAAATTCAATAAAAGACCCACTTCTATTTCAGTTACTTTTAAATAATTCATCAGATGCGCTACATGCGGATTTATGAGGAGGTCACAAGCTTTCAGTTCTACTATGACTTTATCTTCAACTAATAAATCCTTATAATACTCTCCTAGTAATTGTCCATTTAAATATACTTTTATAGGAGTTTGAGCTTTAACATTGTATCCTTGCTTCTTTAATTCAAAAAACATCGCATTTTGATAAATCTTCTCCAAAAATCCATATCCTAATTGGTTATAAATGTCGAAATATATTCTTATTATGTCTTCAGTAATTTATTTATGTAGTAACTCACTCATTATAAATCTGTTTTAATCCCTGAGATCAGTATAATCTGTGGGCGAAAAGACAAAAGTACTCAACATTGACAAAACTCCTGAAATTTCTTCCTTCGAATTGTAGCTGTGTAGACAAAATCGTAAGCGCTCTTGTCCTTCGGGAACTGTGGGCGATAAAATAGCTTTAACATTAAAACCACTATCTTGAAATTTTTGAGCTATTGCTTTCACTTTTTGATTTCCAGGAATTATTGCTGACTGTATCGCTGATTTAGATTGCACGAACATTGGTTTTAAACCCAGCAATATTTTTTGTTGGTTGAAATGAACGATGTTCGATCTCAATTGAACTAAGTTATCAGTGCTAGCATCTAATGATTGATATGCTATCAAAATTGTAGCTACAGAATGCGGCGACATTCCCGTTGTGTAAATAAAGCTGCGAGCAAAATTGACTAAATACTGTTTTAAATCAATTGAACCTAATATAGCCGCACCATGACATCCTAAGCCTTTACCAAAAGTCATGATTCGGGCAAAAACAGCATCTTGTAAATTGAGCATCTGGACTAAGCCTTCACCTTTATCTCCATAAACACCAAGAGCATGGGCTTCATCAACTACTAAATAACAACTATGCTTTTTAGAAACTGCAATTAACTCTTCTAGATTGGGGGTGTCCCCATCCATAGAGAAAACACTTTCAGTAACGATATAGATATTCTCAACGCTATGACGTATAATAAGCGCTTCAAGCTCTTCAAAATCATTGTGGGCAAACTTATATGCTTTTGCATTAGAAAGTTTAATTCCATCTCTAATGGAAGCATGACAAAGTTCATCGTACAATATCAAATCACCTTTTTGTGGAACACTACTAAAGAAACCGACATTAGCATCATAACCCGAGTTAAATAGTAAAGCAGCTTCTCCGTTATGAAACTGAGCAAGGTAATCTTCTGTTATTTTATATAAAGGATGATTCCCTGAAATAAGCCGAGAACCTGTAGCACCATTTTGAAAAAACTGATTGTCAATAAGGAACTGATGCGTTTGATTAAAAATTGCTTTTGACTGAGAAAATCCTATATAATCGTTCGAACTAAAATCAATTAAATCATTTGTATCAGGCAATTTTCTAAGTGCATTTTCGCTGTGGCGAATATGAAGCTTTTTAAGAAGATTTTCAGGTAATTTCATATCTTCAAAGTTATTAATTAATATAATAATAGCCATTATGTTTTAGCCCAGATAGTAATGAAAATCCTTTTACTTTTTTCTTTAAAAAGTAAAAGATTGTAATGAATAGCTGGAATAGCTCCTAAACAAAAAAAAGCCAAACAAAATTGCCTGGCTTTTAATATATAATTTGGTGAATAGTTTTAGTCTGCTAAAATAATCACTTTATTGTCTTTCATTTCTAACGTTCCAGAAGAGATCGCTAGCGTATAATTTTGATCATTAATCTTTGTAAAGATTGCTGATGCTTCTTTACTTAACTGGAAAGATGGAGCTGAAATACTCACGATTCCTTTTTCAAGTATTGAAACAATAGGCGCGTGATTATTTAAAATTTGAAAGCTACCATTAACACCTGGTACAGCTACTGAAGTAACTTCTGCTTTAAATAAAGAGGCCTCTGGTGATACTATTTCTAATAACATATTTTTGTAGTTAAAGGTTTAAAAGCTTAAAGTTTAAAGTTGCTTGTGAACCTTAAACTTTAAACCTTAAACTATTTTTTAAGCTTCTGCTAACATTTTTTCTCCAGCTTCGATAGCTTCTTCGATAGTACCTTTAAGGTTAAATGCTGATTCTGGTAAGTGATCTAATTCACCGTCAATAATCATATTAAATCCTTTGATGGTATCTTTGATGTCTACTAAAACACCTTTTAATCCTGTAAACTGTTCAGCTACGTGGAAAGGCTGAGATAAGAAACGTTGCACACGACGTGCTCTAGAAACTGCTAATTTATCTTCTTCTGATAATTCTTCCATACCTAGAATCGCAATAATATCTTGCAATTGCTTGTATTTTTGAAGAATTTCTTTAACTCTTTGTGCACAGTCATAATGCTCATCACCTAGAATTTGTGGTGTTAAGATACGAGAAGTAGAATCTAACGGGTCAACCGCTGGATAAATACCTAGCTCAGCAATCTTACGAGACAATACAGTTGTTGCATCAAGGTGAGCAAACGTTGTTGCTGGTGCCGGGTCAGTTAAATCATCCGCAGGTACGTAAACCGCTTGTACAGATGTAATTGATCCTTTGTTAGTAGATGTGATACGTTCTTGCATCGCTCCCATTTCTGTAGCTAATGTTGGTTGGTATCCTACTGCAGATGGCATACGACCTAAAAGAGCCGATACCTCAGAACCTGCTTGAGTAAAACGGAAGATATTATCCACGAAGAATAATACATCTTTACCTTGATCAGTTCCTGCTCCATCACGGAAATATTCAGCAATAGACAATCCAGAAAGTGCCACACGAGCACGAGCTCCTGGTGGCTCATTCATTTGTCCGAAAACGAAAGTAGCTTTAGACTCTCTCATTCCTGGCATATCAACTTTAGTTAAATCCCATCCTCCATTTTCCATAGAGTGCATGAATTCTTCACCATATTTTATAATCCCTGACTCTAACATCTCACGAAGTAAGTCATTTCCTTCACGTGTTCTTTCCCCTACTCCTGCGAATACTGAAAGTCCACCGTGACCTTTTGCAATATTGTTAATCAACTCTTGAATTAAAACTGTTTTACCAACACCTGCTCCACCAAATAATCCAATTTTACCCCCTTTTGAGTAAGGCTCAATTAAATCAATTACTTTAATACCAGTGAATAAAACTTCAGAAGAAGTTGATAAATCTTCAAATTTTGGTGCTTGACGGTGAATTGACATTCCATTTTCACCTGTTTTAGGTAATTCTCCTAAACCATCAATTGCATCACCGATTACGTTAAACAAACGACCATATACGTCAGGACCAATAGGCATTTGGATAGGATTCCCTGTTCCAACTACTTCATAACCTCTACTCAAACCATCTGTTGAGTCCATCGAAATGGTACGAACGGTGTTTTCACCAATGTGAGATTGCACTTCAAGTACTAATAAAGTACCATCTTTTTTTGTGATTTCTAGTGAATCATAAATTTTTGGAAGTTCAACATCTTTACCGTTGAAAACTACATCAACTACTGGACCAATGATTTGCGCAACTTTTCCTATTACTTTTGACATTACTTATGTATTTATTAAATAGCTATTTAGGTTTATGAAATAGTACCAATCGAAATTTATCGATTAGATGCTTTTTTCAGAGTGCAAAGATAATTTTTTAAAATAAAAAATCAATATTTTTTAGATAAAAAATAAATTGCAGACTAATTATCCCTTTTTCAAATGTCAAACCTGAAAATCAATTGGATAAAAACTTAAAACCATCCCAAAATTGGGATGGTTTTATATAACTTTGTTATAACACTTAAAGTGACTTTGGGAATAAAATTCTATAATTTCCTAAATCGACTCCTTTTATATTAGAACCATATTGCAAATTAATGGCTTGAATAAATTTGTTAGCAAGCATTGCATAACCTCTAGGAGAAGGATGCACACCATCTGTTGAAAAACCTCCACCTGTAATAAATGCGCCCGATACTGTAAAACCATTAGCTGAAAATCCACCAGTTGCAACTTGAGACATTAAAGCATTAGCATCTACAAAAGCTAGCCCCTTAGCCGTTGCTACTGCTTTAATTTTTGCATTATAAGCATCTGTTGCCGTCTTAACTAAAGCCACTTCACTTGCTGTTAAAGTTGCCTTATCCTCCATAGGGAAAGTAACTCCAATAGTGTTATTGGTCGCGGGATAACCTGGTTGCGTAGCCCCAATTGTTCCACCTGCTGATAATAATATATAATCTCTAGCTGTTGCTGTATTAGTAGCATGACGCGCTTTACCGTATAAATTTCCTAAAAAAGCCGCTGTAGCTTGTGGATAATTAAACGGAGCTCCCTGCAATGCATTTGTAAATAATGTAGTAGCGTCATAAGCCAACATTTCATCCGCTATTAAAAGTGGATTTGTCGAACTTGCTGTTAGTGTTTGGAAACGAGCTGGCTGTGAAGCTGCTGCTAAAATACTATTTAGAGCTCCAAACAAAGGATTCAGTTGTGCAACCTGTGTAGCATTTAAAGGTACTGGATTTGTCGCAATATAAGTAAAGAACGGAACCGTATTTACATATGGAATATTTGCTACAACTCCTTTTGCCCCACCTGAAGTTAAGGTATTAACCAAGGCATCATATGTGGCATCAAAACCAACACCAGCTACACCCGCTGAAGGTGTAATAGGATTTGTTCCATCTCCTCCCGTTGTTGCATAACCCAAAACATCATTATTGCCTATCCAAAGTGAAAAGAATGTTGGCTTTTGATCTGATGCGTATTTTACCACCGAAGTAGGAGTACTTTGAGGCGCAAATCGAACATAGTATGGATTAGCAGTTCCATTAGCAATACCAACTGGACTACCATAAGTTGAAGACAATAAATGAAAACTCTTAGCACCTGGAACCCCACAATTATTATAAGGACCCGCAGCAGCAATTGATGTCAAAATCTCTGTTGAAGGAGTACCCGATACTGCAACCGGTGCTCCGCCTCCAGTTGAAGCTAATCTTGCCCCAGCTGCTACAGAACCGTTTATTTTAAAACCACCTATATTATCTGACATGAACGGAATTTTAAAATCTCCACCACCCACGGTTGCAAACTGTCCAGCCATAATATTGGTATAAGATACTTTTTGACCTTCAACAAACAAAGCGTTATCCGAATAACCCGCTGTTAACGAGTTTCCTAATGCAACATATTTTGAAAAATCAGCGGATCCCGCCGTTAATGGCAATCCATCTGATGAATTTGAAATAACTACTACTTCATCATCACTATTACATGCTACGAAGGTCAAGGAAACCAATAGCAACCATTTTAAATTTTTTATCATTGTTATTTGTTTTATTTATTAATGACTGTCTCTTTCTTAAGGATTAATGGTCCATGATGCAAAATACTGCTGCCCTATTAAACCTGCCCCTAAAACTTGCGCATATTCTTTTCCTCCAATATTTGAAGCCCCTAGTTTTAATGTAGATTTTAGTTTTGGAATATTGTAATTAATTTGCGCATCAATTACAGTAGCCGCATCTATCATACCGTCAACCATTGTTGATTGCCATAAATATTCACTGCTCCATCTTCCACTTATATTAAAGCCAAAGTTTTCAAACAATTTCTCGTTACCAAATGACGCTTTCACTCTATGCTTAGGAGTGTTAAAACCAGCTTCAAAACTTGGATCCTTTTCTTGGTCAAATTTAAATTCAGCATAATTATAGTTAACACCTACTTCAAAGTCTCTATATACTTTTTTTGAAAGACCAAGACCAAAACCAAGTGATTTAATCTCTACATCAGTATTAGTATATAACTGATACACCCTATAATCACCACCTTGCAATGCTGCTAATGTCTGGAATCCTGGATCTGCCGGGTTTGGCGTAGGATTCGGAGCATCTTGAGTTGTTCCATAATAAGGTGCGATCACATTTAAGTTACCAATAAAGTCATTGTAAATATTATAATATCCGTTAATATCTATTGACACGTCTCTTATAAATGAACGATACCCTAATTCAAATGCCTTAACTTGCTCTGGCTTTACATAATCAACATTTGTTTTTCTTAACAAACTAGCATTACCTGTTGCACTAAACTGACCTACAGATGTTGCTGTATAAGAATTATTATAAGCATTTAAACCATTTAAAACAACTGTATTTGAACCAAGTACAGCTTGACCAAAAGCAGAAATAGTACCACTTCCATCAATATCATTCCCTCTAACCTCAGAGAATCTTGTTAAATTATCTGGAGCTGATCCTAGCAATAAAGCACTACCTACATTAAAACCAATATATTGATCTTGTGTTGATGGATTTCTAAAACCTGTTTGAAAAGATCCTCTAAAATTATGTCTTCTGCTTTCGCCTCCAGAATACACCAGCGAAACTCTTGGTGAAATATTACCGTCAAAATTTTGCGCTTTATCATAACGTACTGACCCTGTGAATTTCAAACGGTCGTCTATAAATTTCTTAGTTACTTGCGTATAAGCTCCGTATTCATCGTAGTTTATAGGCCCATCTTTATCAGTATAAATTCTACCATGCGAATTTAATTGATACGCTCTATAAGAACCTCCAATTTGAATTTCAGCAAATTCGATAAGATCTTTAAAATTGTAATTAGCATCAGAATGATAAATTTTAGAATTATCCACTAATTTTGAACCCGTTAATACACTAGCCTCATTTGTTACTTTATTAAAAGCAGATCTAAAAGCTGCAGTTCCTGGAATTAATCTTCCAGTATCCGCAGTACTCCTTGCAATTATATGCGCATTTTCCGGCGTTTGACCTGCTAGTGTAGCACCCACATATGCACCTGCATATTGCCCAAACCAAGTTTTATCATCTTTCCACACTCTATTTATATTGATACCTGTAAAAAGCATATCATATGACTTTCCACCATCTTCGTTAGTAGTATACCCTCTTACAAAAAAGTTTTTCCCTTTTATTTCTAACTTATGTTGTTGCATAAAAAAGTCATTCAAATAATACCTATTAGCACCTTGATAAACTGCATTTCCCCAACCAAATTTACTTTGCCAAATAACTTCTAAATCATCCGCAAATGGTTTGTAATGGAGTGAAAAGTCAATTTTAGTATTACTTGCTTTATTATCTGTTAAATCAACTTCATTATAACCAGTTCTACTTACATTATAATTAGGCAATAAATTAACTGCTGATGCTGGTATAATATTTAGCGCCGCAAGTGACTGACCAACACCTTTTAGATTAGTTGTAACTTCATCACCATACACATTGATACCATCATAATTAACATGGTTCCTGTCTCTGCCAACAACTGTTTTATCATCATAATTAGTGGCATACCAATCAGTACCATGCATATAGGTGAAATTTGCCTTTGCCGCTAATTTAGGACTAAAAGCATGAGCCATTCTAATTCCGTAGTCTACAAAGTCATTAGAGCCAGCTGCTTTTTGGCTCGTTTGTCCATATTTTGCATAAGCTGTAATACCTTGACTTGTAAATGGACTTTTACTATTCATAAACAATATTCCATTGAAGGCATTTGCACCATATAACGCGGAAGATGCTCCCGGCAATAACTCTACACTTTGAACGTCTATTTCAGACACTCCGATCATGTTCCCTAGTACGAAATTCAGTAATGGTGACGAGTTATCCATACCATCCACCAATTGCATGAATCGTGTATTGGCTACAGTTGCAAAACCACGAGTATTTATCGATTTAAATGACAAACTACTTGTGTTCATTTGAACCTCTTTCAAATTTTCCAATCCATCATAAAAGGTAGCAGAAGCTGTTTTTTTAATATCCGCAATACCCATTCTCTCAATAGTAACCGGAGATTCTAAAACCCTTTCTGGAGTTCGAGAAGCAGACACAACAATTTCATTAAGTAAATTGTCTTCATCACTTAGGGTAACAGATACTTTTTGATTTAGTGATACAATATTTACTTTTTTAGAAACAAATCCTACACTTGAAATTTCGATAACATAGGGTGGTTTTTTGGACGAAGACAAGACAAATTTTCCATCGGCATCAGTAACACTTCCAGCTACATCGCCAATAATTTTAACATTCGCACCAATCACAGGTTGGCCACCACTATCTGCTACCGTACCAGAAATTGAATTTTGAGCAAAGGATATGCTGCAAAAAAACAATGACAACAAAAGTAAATAAATTCTCATTTGGTTATATTTTAATGATTTATATCGCCAAAGTACAAATAATTTTGATATTATTAAAAAACAAGATAAATAAATAAATATATGCCAACATATTTAGTTCATTTTAACATAAATACAACAATATGATTTTTATATATTAATGTGCATTTGTGTTAATTTATTGCAAATTACTATGCGTACATACTAAAATAGACTAAAAATTGAATTTATCACAAAAATTATAAATTTCATTATAATGTATAAAAAAAGCGAGATAATGTATCTCGCTTTTAAAATATATAAGTAACTAATTGTTATTCAACCGTAACCGACTTCGCTAAATTTCGAGGCTGATCTACATTACATCCTCTTAAAACAGCAATATGGTAAGACAATAATTGCAACGGTATAGTTGTGATTAACGGTGACAATGCATCCGAAGTTTCTGGAATTTCAATAACATAGTCTGCTAATTTACGTACTTCAGTATCTCCTTTAGTCACCACAGCAATAATTCTTCCACTTCTGGATTTTATCTCCTGAATATTACTCACAATTTTATCGTAATGACCTTGTTTAGGCGCAATTACAACAACAGGCATGTGCTCATCAATCAAAGCAATCGGGCCGTGTTTCATCTCTGCTGCAGGATAACCTTCAGCATGTATATATGATATTTCTTTTAATTTTAAAGCTCCTTCTAAAGCTACAGGGAAATTGTAACCTCTTCCTAAATACAAACAGTTAGGTGCCTCACTAAAAGTAGCAGCTATTTCTTTTGCTGTATCATTAGTATCTAACGCCTCTTTTACCTTTTCTGGAATCAACTCTAACTCTTGCAAATACATATGAAAATCAGAATGCGACAACGTACCTTTGGCTTTTGCCAAACGCAAAGCAATCATAGTTAACACGGTTATTTGCGTAGTAAAAGCCTTCGTTGAAGCTACACCAATCTCTGGTCCGGCATGTGTATATGCTCCAGCATGAGTTTCTCTCGATATAGAAGACCCTACGACATTACAAACTCCAAAAACAAACGCACCACTTTCTTTAGCTAATTTAATCGCAGCCATGGTATCTGCTGTTTCTCCTGATTGAGAAATAGCAATAACAACATCTTTACTGTTAATAATTGGGTTTCTATATCTAAATTCTGATGCATACTCCACTTCAACAGAAATTCTAGCAAATTCCTCAAAAATATATTCAGCGACTAAACCTGCGTGCCAAGAAGTACCACAAGCAACTATTATAATTCGATCTGCATTTAAAAATTTCTCTAGATTATCCTCAACACCTGCCATCTGAATAATTCCTTCATTAGCATGTAGTCGTCCTCTATAAGTGTCTTTTATAACACTAGGTTGTTCATAAATCTCTTTTAACATAAAGTGATCATAACCCCCTTTTTCAATCTGTTCTAAATTCATTTGTAATTCTTGAATGTAGGGATCCACTAAAGAGTCATCTTTAATTTTCCTAACTTTCATTGCTTTACGTAAACTTATATTAGCCATTTCACCATCTTCTAAATACACTGCATTAGAAGTATATTCAATAAACGGTGAGGCATCAGAAGCAATAAAATATTCCCCTTCTCCAATACCAATAGCTAAAGGACTTCCTAAACGTGCAGCTACTATTTCATCTGGATTTTTTTTATCAAATACAGCAATAGCATAAGCTCCTACAACTTGATTCAAAGCGATTTGAACAGCTTTTCCTAATTTTATTCCTTCATTTTTCTGAACTTCTTCTATAAGATTAACTAAAACCTCAGTGTCAGTATCAGAGTGAAAAACATATCCTCTTTTTTGCAATTCTTCTTTTAACGGTGCGTAATTTTCAATAATTCCGTTATGGATAATTACTAAATCTCCAGAATTAGAAAGATGTGGATGCGAATTCACATCATTTGGCACCCCATGCGTTGCCCAACGCGTATGACCTATACCTATAGCACCTTTCATCGCGCTTTCACCAGAAGCTTTCTCTTCTAAATCAGCAACCTTGCCCTTAGTTTTACAAAGCTTGATGTCATCTCCATCGTACACCATTACACCAGCACTATCATATCCTCTGTATTCAAGCCTTTTCAACCCTTTTATAACGATAGGATAAGCTTCTCTATAACCTATATATCCAACAATTCCACACATATATTAATTAATTAGCTTTTGTATAATAAATCTCTAGTTTCAATCTTTTATCCTCAGCTACTGTTGCTTTACTTCCGTAAAAAACAGTACCCAACGGACTCATAACAGCTGCTTGAGGCAACTGAGATATAGTACTATTACTCGTTCTTAGTTTATATGAATTTGTGGTATTTATATCTTCTGTAATAACAACACCTAACTTAACATTTGTAGAGTCAGCATTTTTAATCAAACTTCTAACGTGATTTGTTATTCTTACTTTATAGGTGTTATCATCGGTTTTTGTTTTATTTAATATACCACTAAAAACAAGCTTATTATCTTTGTCAGTTGTTCCAGCAGTCCCATCATTATAATAATCTATCAAAGGTCGATTATTATTCAAGTCATATACGTAAATACGATTAGGTTTTTCTGCACTTCCTAATGCTGCTGCATCAACATGGAAAACTAGATTAGCTTCGTTAATTAACCATCCATTTTCTCTAATAGCTTTTAATTGATCAGCAGTAAATACTTCCAAAATAGCCATAGAACCTTCGCCACCTTTAACATAAAGTCTCTCATCACCTAGCGTCTTATCAATATTTGCAGCAGCTGTAGCATTAGTATATGCTGGAGTCAGATTACTATCTTCTAGTAAACTAACTGTATTGCCTGACAAACTTAGAACAATAGATTTATCAACACGTGTATTATCACTGTCTGAGGTGTCTTCTTTATATTTAATAGTTATTTTACCTTTTTTAAAATCTAGCAAAGCCATGTTAGAAGGATTACTACCAGATTTTTCGACCTTAAAGTATAATCCTCTAAAATAATTTTTAAAAACATCATTAGTAACCAAGTTCCCAGTTGCAGCTGCATCAATAATTTTAGTTTTAAAATACGCTGCATTAAGATCAAGTCGCATACCTGGAGCAACTCTTGTTACAACATCCTTTCCATCAGTAGTAACCGTAGATTTATACTCGGCAGGACTAAACACAAATTCGTCATTTTGTGCAACACTTAACGCATTATTTAATCGAGCTCCTATTTTGACACTATTAAAATCTGCATTTTGATTGGTATAATATTTTTGAGTTTCTTGAAATCCACCATTAGGATCTAAATTTCTCATAAAATAACCCGACTCATAAACACTTAGTTTGATCTTACCAGTGGCAGGACCGTAAATAGAATCTAACTCATATGTCCCATCTCCATTACTATCCGTAGATTTCAACGTACTAAAATAAGGTATTGTCAATACCACACTTTCAATAACTGGATTCTTACCAATGGTAGGGTTCACAGCATCTAATGTAACTTGAGTAGCAAAATTAGCTGTTGTTGTTCCAAAAGCAGGATTGTCATAAATTCCTAATGCATTCACTGCAAGTCCATTTGACTGGACAGGTCCTACTTTTTGATTATAGGCTAAAACATTTGAGGTATATTTCTCAAAATCAAAATGATTGTCCCCAATTAATCCATCCCCTATGGAATTGTAATCTTTATCACAAGAATATAAAAAAAGAACAGTCGCAACTATTAGAATTTTCTTAAAAAAAGAAGTATTGTACATTGATGCTTAAAATTTTAAATTATAGAATTTCGTTGTTGTAAAAATTGCTGTACGCTTCTGCGAAAGCATCTTTAGGCACGAAAGGTAAAAAAGGTTTTCCTGAAGATTCTATAAATTTTGTTAAACTTGGAGAAAGGCTATCAGAAGCAATAATTACTGCGTCCGAATGATTAATTGTTGCCTTAATTATGCTTTCATAATCAGGTGTTTTTAAATCAGCAATAGCATCCAAAGGAACACCATCAAGCTGAATTTTGTTAATCATCTCAGCATCTAAAGTACCTTCAAAAGATTGACTATATACAGAGGTTACAATCTTTGTATCTGAAAACAAGGCTTCATTTTTATAGTAGTGCTTTAAATAGATAGGCAGCATAGCAGCCATCCAACCATGAACATGAATAATATCAGGCACCCAGTTTAGTTTTTTCACCGTTTCTACCACTCCTTTTGCAAAGAATATAGCACGCTCATCATTATCCGGATACATTACCCCATCTTCATCTGCAAATGTGGCTTTCCTTTTAAAATATTCATCATTATCTATAAAGTAAACCTGAATGCGTTCTTTAGGAATAGACGCTACTTTGATAATCAAAGGCATATCCAAATCATTCACTACCAAATTCATCCCTGAAAGCCTAATTACTTCATGTAATTGGTGTCTTCTCTCATTAATATTTCCATATCTCGGCATAAAAATTCTGATCTGTCCGCCTTGATCGTTTACCATCTTTGGCACATCATAAGACATTAAAGAAACCTCATTTTCAGCCAGATAAGGCACCACTTCAGATGATACGTATAATATCCTCTTATCTTTCATATTGTAATTTGCTTAATTTATTGGTAATAAAAACCATGCAAAATTACAAAATTTTATGCAGTTATTAACTAATATATTATGTTTGCATATAATTTAAATAAAACAACCATGCATATTTTCAATGGAAAAGCAGCTTTAATAGCCTATTTGACCTCTATTAAAACTACTGATTCCACTATTGGTTTTGTTCCTACTATGGGTGCTTTACATCAAGGTCACCTTTCATTAATGGAACAATCCCTGGTAGAAAACGACTATACTGTAGTCAGTATTTTTGTTAATCCTACACAATTCAACAACCCTGAAGACTTACTAAAATACCCTCGAACTTTAGAACAAGATGTTGAGAAAATTGCAGGTTTAAGCAACAATATTATTATTTATGCACCCACGGTTGATGATATTTATGAAGGCAATGTGCTTTCGCAAAAATTTGACTTTGATGGTTTAGAACATCAAATGGAAGGAAAATTCAGACCAGGGCATTTTGATGGAGTAGGAACAATCGTGAAAAGACTATTTGAAATCGTTAGTCCCACAAATGCCTACTTTGGAGAAAAAGACTTTCAACAATTACAAATTGTTAAAAAAATGGTTGAGAAAAACAATCTTATTGTAAATGTAAAAGGTTGTGCTATATATAGAGAAGCTAATGGACTTGCCATGAGCTCGAGAAACGAACGACTCTCCTCCGTTGAAAAGGAGGAAGCTGCTTTTATATATAAAACATTACTAACCGCTAAAGAAAAATTTGAAAACGAAACCGTTCAGTCAGTCAGTACATGGGTTGAAAATGCTTTTAGTAATAACTCAGCATTCGAACTAGAATATTTTCAAATTGCCGAAGAAGCCACCTTACTACCTTGTGAAACCAAAAATGAAACTAAGAAATACCGTGCATTTATTGCCGTTTTTATTAATAATATCCGATTGATTGACACCATATCATTAAATTAATTTACTTTTGTAGCATGCAAATTCAAGTATTAAAATCAAAAATTCATCGAGTAAAAGTTACTGGAGCCGACTTAAATTATATTGGCAGTATTACTATTGATGAAAGCCTTTTAGAAGCTTCAAACATTATAGAAGGAGAAAAAGTTTCCATTGTAAACATTAACAATGGCGAACGCTTTGACACATACGCCATTAAAGGCGAAAGAAATTCTGGTGAAATAACCCTTAACGGACCAGCAGCCAGAAAAGTTCAAAAAGACGATATTATTATCATTATTGCTTATGCTTCATTAGAATTTGAAGAAGCAAAAACGTTCAAACCTTGGATTATTTTTCCAAATGAAAAAGATAATTCTTTAACGTAATAAATATTAGTTCAAAAATAAATGTAACTTTAACATTACAATCTAAAAGACAATAGCTGTTACATCTATTGTCTTTTTTTTTCAGTATTTAATAAATTAGTAAGCTTACCTATGGCCAAAGTAAAAACCACTTTTTTCTGTCAAAGTTGCGGAGCACAATATGCGAAATGGCAAGGACAATGCAATTCCTGCAAAGAATGGAATACTATTGCAGAAGAGATTATTCAAAAGCAAGAAAAAGTGGCATGGAAAAGTGAAAACACCACTTCTAACAAAGCGCCAAAACCATTAAAAATAACCGAAATAGATTCTACTCAGGAAGTCCGAATGGATACTACAGATGCCGAATTAAATCGTGTACTGGGAGGTGGCATTGTACCTGGATCACTAACCCTTTTAGGTGGGGAACCGGGTATTGGAAAAAGCACCTTATTATTACAAATCTCTTTAAAATTACCCTACAAAACACTGTATGTCTCTGGTGAAGAAAGTCAGAAACAAATAAAAATGCGGGCCGAAAGAATTACACCTACAAGTGACAATTGCTACATTCTTACAGAAACCAAAACCCAAAATATCTTCAAACAAATTGAAGCTATAGAGCCTGAAATTGTAATTATAGACTCTATACAAACTTTGCATACTGATTATATCGAATCTACCGCTGGGAGTATTTCACAAATACGTGAAACTACTGCTGAGCTGATAAAATTTGCCAAGGAAACTAATATTCCCGTTATATTAATAGGACACATTACAAAAGACGGTACTATCGCTGGTCCAAAAATTTTAGAACACATGGTCGATACTGTTTTACAATTTGAAGGCGATCGCAATCATGTCTACCGTATTTTACGTTCCCTTAAAAATCGTTTTGGTTCAACTGCCGAAATTGGCATCTACGAAATGCTAGGAAGCGGCCTTAGAGAAGTCTCTAACCCTTCAGAAATATTAATTTCCCATAAGGATGAAGAATTATCAGGAACTGCTATTGCTTCCACCCTAGAAGGAATGCGACCGTTGATGATTGAAATACAATCATTAGTAAGTACTGCCGTTTATGGAACTCCGCAACGCAGTACTACGGGATACAATGCTAAACGGTTAAACATGATTTTAGCAGTACTTGAAAAAAGAGCCGGATTTAGGCTTGGCGCCAAAGATGTCTTCTTAAATGTAACTGGAGGAATCAGCGTTGATGATCCAGCGATAGATTTGGCTGTAGTTGCAGCCATCTTGTCGTCAAATGAAGATATCCCAGTAAATAAGGACTTTTGCTTTGCGGGCGAAGTAGGCTTATCAGGAGAGATACGTCCTGTGAACCGCGTAGATCAGCGCATACAAGAAGCTGAAAAATTAGGTTTCTCAACCATCTTTGTATCTAAATACAACAAAATTGCTATAAAAAATTCTGGAATTAAAATTCAACTAGTAGCTAAAATTGAAGATGTAGCCAGCATGTTATTTGGTTAAACCTATTTTAAAAAATATAAATCACTGATTTTCAATACATTTTTTGTAAATTTATACAATAACTCTCTATAGTACAAATTTTAAAAATTAATGATATGAAGAAGCAAACGGGTATTTGGATCGACTCAAAAAAAGCAATTATTGTCACTTTGAATGATGGAAAGGAATCAATAACCGAAATTCAATCTGATTTAGAAAATCGTGTCTATCATGATAAAGAGGGAGATAAGGGTAGTTTTTTAGGAAATCAACATATCGATTCCCAAAAAACATTCGACGAAAGAAAGAAAAATCAAACCAACAGTTATTTAAAAGATATTATTTCAAATGTGCATGAATCGGATGAGCTTTATATTTTTGGTCCGGCAGAAACAAAAACTAAATTGCAGCATAAAATCAACGCTGAGAAGTCTGCTTTTTCCAGTAAACTAAAATCAGTTGAAGCGGCAGATAGTATGACATCAAACCAAATTGTCGCGAAAGTCAAAAAGTTCTACAATCACTAATTAAGAATTTATAATTTATATTTTTAAAAACCACAATTTAAATATTGTGGTTTTTTATTTGCAAAAATGCAAGATAAATTGTGCCCTTATTAAAATATAATTGGCACTATTGAGTTAAATTTGTTGCTGTTGCCAGTAAATAAATTTCCGCAGCGACTTCTTCAAAAACCATTATGTAAATGAAAAATTGGAAAAAAAAATTAATCATTAGCCTCTCTATAATATGCTTACTACTGATTACGGCATTTATTGGTTTTTTCATTTTTAGAGACTCCCTACTCAAAAAAGCAATTCAAAACACAACTGTTGAACTAGATCACAAATACAATAGCAAATTCACTGTAAAAGACGCACATTTCGAAAGTCTCACCGCAATAAGCTTATCCCATATAACATTAGTTCCTAAAAATGCTGATACCCTTTTTAGCATTCAAAAAATGCAAACAAGCATCAACTTTTGGAAATTATTTACCGGTAATGTGCAGTTAGGAACCTTAAAAATAAAGAATGGATATGTACAACTGGTACAGAAAGGGAATGTAAAAAACTTTGCAGCCTTTTTAAAAAAAGATAGCACATCCACAGTGTCTACTGAAAAAAGAGATTACGCAGCCTTTGCTTATCGCATCATTTCTAAAACATTAAACTTGATTCCCACGGATATGAAGGTTGAGAACCTGAAGTTTAAACTGGATGATAATGGTAAAAAAGCCACCATTGATATCCAGCAATTGGTTTTGGCTAATTCACAGATGGAAAGTGCTATTAATGTTCAAACAAATACATTTGCACAACGCTGGAGAATTAACGGTTTTGCTGATCCTAGAAATAAAAAAGCTGACCTACACTTCTTTAATCGAGATACCGGCGCTATTAAAGTGCCTTATTTTGACGAACGTTACAACCTCATATCTAGTTTTGATTCGATACGCTTAAATATTGAGAACATTGATCGCAGCGGCGGAAAACTCCACATAGATGGTTTTACCTCTATTGCTAATTTGAAAATCAATCATCCTAAAATAGCCAGCAAAGATGTCCTAATTAAAAAAGCTCGTTTTGACTATCGTTTACTATTAGGATCAGATTTCATTGCCATCGACAGTAGTTCAATTGCACAGTTTAACAACATTAAATTCCATCCTTATCTGGAACTGAATACCGCATCAGATACTGTTTACCAGCTCAAAGTAAACATCCCAAAAATGAAAGCGCAAGACTTCATCAACTCTCTTCCGGATGGTTTGTTTACACATTTTCAAGGAATGCTTGCCGAAGGAACATTTGATTATCAGCTTGATTTTAAATTCAACAAAAACAAACCTGACCAACTCGTATTTAATAGTAATATTAAGAAAGATAACTTAAAAATCACCAAATATGGAGAGGCTAATTTAAACAAACTGAATGGGGAGTTTATTTATAGAGCGATTATAAAAAATGTATTGCAACGTCCAATTCTTGTGGGGAACAACAACCCTAATTATACTCCTATGGGAGCCATTTCTCCTTACCTTAAAAAATGTGTTTTGACCACCGAAGATCCATCTTTCTATTCTCATCATGGATTTATCAATGAAGCTTTCAAACAATCGATCGTAAAAAACATAAAGACTAAAAAATTTGCTCGCGGTGCCAGTACCATTAGCATGCAGTTAATTAAAAATGTGTTCTTAACTCGAGAAAAAACTGTTTCTAGAAAATTAGAGGAAATTTTATTAGTTTACATCTTAGAAAATAATAGAATTGTCAGCAAGGAACGCATGCTGGAAGTTTATTTTAACATTATCGAATGGGGCCCAAATGTATACGGTATAGAAGAAGCGAGTCGGTTTTATTTTCAAAAAGAGCCTTCACAATTAAGCTTTAATGAGTGTTTGTATCTCGCTAGAATTATTCCAAGTCCTAAAAAATTCATGTATCAATTTAACGATTCGGGAAGATTAAAAGAATTTGCCACTCAGCAAGAACGTTTCTTGACAAACATCATGCTTAGAAGAGGATTACTAGCGGTAGACGATACCTTATACAAAGCTAATCCCTTAACTATTTCTGGTCCTGCACGCTCCTATCTTAGAATTAAAGTGCAAGATTCTACTAAATTAGATTCCATAGCAGCTACCGACGAATTTGAATTTTAAGTGCATAACTTACAGAAACCAAAAAGCCCACAAACAAGTCTACTGTTTTATGGGCTCTATAATGATTTATATTCTCAATCTACTACATAAGATTAGGGAGCAGGATTTGGAATTATTGCTTGCACACCATCAATTGCTTTTAAAACATCCTCAGACAATGTTACGCTAATGGTATCAATATTTTCTTTTAATTGATCCATAGTTGTCGCGCCAATAATAGTACTTGTTAAGAAAGGCTGTTGTTCAATAAAGGCTAAAGCCAACTCTGTTAAAGACAACCCATTCATAATCGCAATTTCCTGATACAGTTTCGTTGCTTCTGTACATTGTTCACTGCTATACCTCGTATATTGTGGAAACAAGTTAATGCGAGCATTTGGATGACTTTCTCCAGTTAAAAACTTACCAGACAAAACGCCAAATCCCATTGGTGAATACGCTAACAGTCCCACATTTTCACGAGCACAGATTTCGGAAGAATCCGTTTCAAAAAGACGATTTAATAGCGAGTACGGGTTTTGTATTGTTTTGATTCTGGGCAGGTTGTTGTATTTATTTTCTTCTAGAAAACGCATAATTCCCCAAGCATTCTCATTTGACAAACCTACATGTTTGATCTTCCCTTCTTTTATAAAACCATCTAAGGTAGTCAGCACTTCATGAATATTATCTTCCCACTCATCATCTTGTAGTATAAAACCGCGTTGTCCAAAATAATTTGTTTTGCGTTCAGGCCAGTGCAACTGGTATAAATCAAGATAATCTGTTTGTAAACGTTGCAAACTATGCTCTAGTGCATATTTAATACTTGCAGGAGAAAAGTCATTTTTCTCACGCATGTAGGTAAAATTTGGATTAGGACCTGCAATTTTAGATGCCAAAACAATTTTATCGCGATTTCCTGATTTTTTTAACCAAGTTCCTATAATCTTCTCTGTACTTCCGTATGTTTTTTCATTTGCTGGAATAGAATACATCTCAGCAGTATCAAAAAAGTTAACTCCATTTTCTAAAGCATAATCCATTTGGGCATGTCCCTCAGCTTCTGTATTTTGTTGTCCAAAAGTCATTGTCCCTAGACAAATCTTGCTGACTTTTATATCCGTATTCGGTAAAGTAGTATATTTCATTTTTTAAAGATTCTGTTTTACAAAGATCAAAGTTACAAAGGTTTTATAAGACAAAAGGTTCAAAGAAAATCTTTGAACCTTTTTTAACGTTTCATTAATAGCTGTTTAGTTGATCTCATTTAACATTTCGGCTATTTCATCTAATCTCGGTGTTAAAATAATTTCGATTCTACGATTTTTAGCTTTTCCTTCCGCAGTTGCATTAGAAGCTAATGGAGAAAACTCTCCTCTTCCTGCCGCAGTAAGATTTTGCTTATTGATTTTGCCATTTTCACTTAAAATAGCAACAATAGCTGTGGCTCTTTTAGTAGATAAATCCCAGTTATTAGCAATAGGACCTGAACTAGAAAAACCATCATTGTCAGTATGGCCTTCAATTAGTACTGAGATATCAGGATTATCTCCTAATACTTTCCCTACTTCAACAACTGCTTTCTTTCCTTCTGGGCCTACTGACCAACTTCCAGAATTGAAAAGCAATTTGTTCTCCATAGAAACATACACTTTTCCGTTTTTTTGTTCCACTGTTAAACCTTTACCTTCAAAACTATTCAATGCATTAGAAAGCGTTTCTTTTAACTTTTTCATAGCTGCTTCCTTAGCAGCAATTAGAGACTCTAACTCTTGTAATCTTTGCGCACTCTTGCTCAATCGTTCTTGTTCAATAGCTAAGGCTTTTCCTTTAGCATCTAGTTCAGCAAGCAAGTCACGATTTTTGCTCATATTGGCTTGCAAGGCTTCATTGCTATTTTTCTCTAATGCTTTGTATGAATCTTGAAGCACAGCCATTTTAGTATTCAAAGCAGCATAATCAGCAAGTGACTTATCACGTTCTGCTTTTACTTTATTCATTTCATTTTTCAGCGCATCTTGATCTAACTCTAATTGATTTTTGGCTAACAAAAGATCAGCATTCTCATCTGCCAGACTTCTGTTTTCTTTTTTTAAATCAGTAAACTTATTTTCTAAATCGGTATATATTTTCTTAGACACACAAGAAGTTGCTAATGTGAGCACTAATAATCCTAAGGAAATTCTTTTTATCATATTTAAATTTTAAATTGTAATTAAACTTATGCTATTTCTACTAAAACGGGACAATGATCAGAATGTTTTGCTTCCGGTAAAATAACTGCTCTTTTTATTTTTTCTTTAAGAGGTTCGCTCACTAAACAATAATCGATACGCCAGCCTTTATTATTGGCTCTAGCCGTAGGAACTCGCATAGTCCACCAGGTATAATTATCGGGTTCTTTATTTAAAAAACGGAAGCTGTCAATAAATCCATTGTTTAAAAATGCATCTAACCAAGCACGCTCAGCTGGTAAGAAACCAGATACATTTTTATTTCTAATAGGATCATGAATATCAATGGCTTCATGACAGATATTATAATCCCCGCAAATGACTAAATTAGGAATCTCTTGTTTTAAATCTGTGATGTAATTTTGAAAGTCATCCATAAACATAAACTTATGATCTAATCGCTCTCTATTTGTCCCAGAAGGCAAATACAAACTCATCACAGAGACCTCATCAAAATCGACACGAATGTTTCTCCCTTCAAAATCCATGTGCTCAATTCCCGTACCGAAAACAACATTATTTGGTTTCACTTTTGATAATATTGCAACTCCGCTGTACCCTTTTTTAGTTGCTGGAAACCAATAGTGATAAGGATATCCTGCCAACTCAAAATCCAATAACGGAATTTGCTCTGGAGAAGCCTTAATTTCCTGAAGACAAATTACATCGGGATCTGCTTGTTGCAACCATGTTATGAAACCTTTGGAAATCGCAGCACGAATTCCGTTCACGTTATAAGAGATAATTCTCATTTTTTTACAATTTTGATTTTCAAAAGTACTAAAAATAAAAAAGTATCTCCTACAAATACCCGAAAATCCAGTGGTAGAATGGTCAGATAATAGAGTTTTTTTCTATCTTTGTTCTTCGCTCAAAAAATAAAAAATAAATGGGTTTAGTTACCGCCAAAGAAGTTGCAAAAGCAATAAATGCTGAAAAATATGGGGTTTTCGGAACCTTTTCCGGTTGGTTGTTAATGAAAGTACTCAAAATATCTACTCTCAATAAATTTTACGACAGAAATAAACATTTAAAAGACGTTGAATTTCTTAATGGAATCATAGACGATTTACAAATTAAGTTTGAAATTCCTGAAGAGGATTTAAAACGTTTACCAAAGGATGGTGCTTACATCACCATTTCAAATCACCCACTGGGAGGCATTGATGGCGTACTACTTTTAAAATTAATGCTTGAAAGAGAACCTAATTTTAAAATTATTGCTAATTTCCTCTTACACCGTATTGAACCCCTGAAAAAGTACATCATGCCGGTAAATCCTTTTGAAAACCATAAGGATGCTAAATCAAGTGTGGTAGGTATCAAAGAAACTTTACGCCATTTGAGCGATGGTAAACCATTAGGAATGTTTCCTGCTGGAGAAGTATCAAGCTATAAAGATGGGAAATTGATGGTTGATAAACCATGGGAAGAAGGTGCTATCAAAGTTATTCGAAAAGCACAAGTTCCTGTTGTTCCCATTTATTTTCACGCCAAAAATAGCAGGCTGTTTTATTTACTTTCAAAAATTAGTGGCACCTTGCGCACAGCTAAACTTCCTTCTGAAGTATTTAGCCAAAAACACCGTGTGATAAAAGTTCGAATTGGTAAAGCCATCTCTGTTACAGAGCAAAACGAGCACAAAGACCTTGACTCCTACTCTGAATTCTTGAGAAGGAAAACATACATGTTAGCCAACCCTTTTGAGAAAGAAAGTAAGTTGTTAACTACTCCGCATTTAAAGCTACCAAAAAGTCCTAAAGAAATTGCTAATCCTGCAAATGGCGAAAAAATGATTGCCGAAGTAAATGCATTGCGCGATACAGATTGCAGATTATTACAAAGTAAAAACTACGAAGTCTTTTTTGCCGAAGCAAAAAACATTCCTAATGTATTGCATGAAATAGGACGCTTGCGCGAAATAACATTTAGAGAAGTAGGGGAAGGAACTAATGAATCCATTGACTTAGATAAGTTTGACCAATATTACCACCATTTATTCCTTTGGGATGAAGATGCTAAAAAAATAGCTGGTGCGTATCGTATGGGGTTGGGTTCTGAGATTTATCCTCAACATGGTATTGAAGGTTTTTACTTGAATGAACTTTTCCGTTTTGAGCCCGAATTACATGATATGATGCACAATTCTATCGAAATGGGACGGGCCTTTATCATTAAAGAATACCAGCAAAAACCAATGCCATTATTCCTATTATGGAAAGGTATTATTCATACTACTTTACGTTTCCCAGAGCATAAATACTTGCTTGGTGGTGTAAGTATTAGCAATCAATTTTCTGATTTCTCAAAATCATTGATGATTGAGTTTATGAAATCAAACTATTACGACCCTTATATTGCTCAATACATCCATCCAAAAAAAGCGTATAAAGTTAAACTGAAAGATGCTGACAAAGATTTCATATTTAATGAAACAGAAGCCGACTTGAATAAGTTTGACAAAATCATCGATGAATTAGAACCTGGTGTTTTGCGCTTGCCCGTATTGATCAAGAAATACATTAAGCAAAATGCAAAAGTGGTTGCTTTTAATGTAGACCCATTATTCAATAATGCTGTCGATGGACTAATGTACATTAGAATTGCAGATATTCCTGAAAGCACAATGAAACCTGTAATGGAGGAATTCCAAGCAGAATTAGAACGCAAACTAGCGGAAAAAGAAGACTAAATCTTTCTTCTTTCATAAAACTAAAAAGTCTCGACAATGTCGAGACTTTTTTATATTTAAAACCATCCTTTTTTATTCACTTGATAGGTTTGATAAAATTCCTCATCTGATTTCGTTAAATAGATAATTCCTTCTATGAGTCCTAATATGGCTGTCACCGTTCCACAGGTACACAAACTAATAACAAGCCATATAATACCTTCACTGGTGTAACCTAAAAGAAACTTATGAATTCCAAATGGTGCCAGCAGTATCGCTAATAGGCCTGCTGCTAACTTTTTATTGTTCTCATATACTGGTTGTGGATTATTCCAATGTTCGTATTTTGAATTTTCCATGATTATATCTTTATAGGATTGGTTATCAGCAAATAAATATATAAAATTTATTTAAAAGCAGCATCAATAGGCTGCCAAAGTTCGATTTTATTTCCCTCTGGATCCAGAATCCATCCAAATTTTCCATAATCATAAGACTCCATTTCCCCTACTACGGTTACTCCTTCAGCCTGTAAAGTGATTAACAATTGTTCTAAATTATGCACTCTGAAATTTTGCATGAATTCTTTTTCGCTTGGTGCAAAATAAGAGGTATCTTCAGCAAAAGGAGACCATTGGGTAGAGCAATCGTTTCCTTCTTTGTCTTTCCACCAAAATGTAGCACCATAAGCATCTGTTTTTAATCCCAAATGTTTGCCGTACCAAGCCACTAGTTCCTTTGAGTTTTTAGACTTAAAGAAAAAACCGCCAATGCCAGTAACTCGCTTTTCTTCGACGGTAGTACTTGTAGCACCAAAATATTTGTCTTTTATTTTATCGACAATTACCTGTGCCAATCGTTCGTGGCTCTCAAAAGTCCAACCCGCAACATGCGGAGTCAAAATCACATTTGGTGCGTCTAATAAATATTGAAAAGCTTC
The DNA here is from genome assembly GCF_052113625.1 of Flavobacterium sp. W21_SRS_FM3. Lineage (NCBI taxonomy): Bacteria > Pseudomonadati > Bacteroidota > Flavobacteriia > Flavobacteriales > Flavobacteriaceae > Flavobacterium > Flavobacterium sp. W21_SRS_FM3. The sequence continues at coordinate 153,312 of NZ_JBGQOD010000001.1, forward strand.
AGGAGTACTGTCTTCTTGAAAAAGGGTTTCAAAAGATAATTTTTCATATTCTAAAACATCTAGCCCAGCACCTACTATTTTTCCAGCTTTCATCGCAGCAACCAAGTCAGCTGTAACAATGTTTTTGCCTCTAGATGTATTGATAATCCAAAATGGCTTCGCAAATCCATTGATAAAAGCGGCATCTACCATTCTATTGGTCTCCGGAGTCCACGGAATATGCAAACTTAATACATCAACTTTTTGCTTAAATTCGTCTAACGATACTTGTTTTGCATTCACATCGCCCACATTTTCTAATATGTCATAGCACAGTACTTCCACATCAAAACCACGTAGTTTTTTGGCAAATGATTTCCCCATGTTTCCGTACCCGATGATGCCAACGGTTTTTCCGTCCAATTCGTGGCCACGATTACTCTCACGATTCCAATGTCCCGAACGAATTTCTTTGTCGGCTATATTTAATTTATTGAAAAGGGAAAGAATCATTCCTAGCGAATGCTCTGCAACAGCATTTCGATTACCTTCAGGGGCGGCAATTAGCGTCACGTCCTTACTTGTAGCATAGTCGCATTCTATACTCTCTAGACCAGCACCTACACGAGCTATAAACTGTAAATTTATTGCCTTGTCTAAGAATTGTTTATCAATCTTAAAACGACTGCGAATTACAACACCATGGTAATCTTGAATTTTGGCTTCAATTTGCTCTTTAGTTGAAGTAAAATCTTCATGATTAGTAAATCCTAGTGCTTGCAATTGATCCCACAGAATAGGATTATTACTGTCGATATGAAGTATTTTAATATTTTCTGGCTGCAACATACTCGTTTTATTTAGTGTTGTCCAAAGTTACAAATTAGAATTTGACAATCTAAAATATACCCTTTGTCTTTTTGTAACAAGTATACCACCAGCATCAGAACCTGTTAACTAAGAAAAACTACTTGAATCTGGCTGACCTCATCATTTTTTAATATATTCTCTTTGATAGCAATCGTAACATTCATCACTTAAAATCAGTTTGTCCCCTTCCAAAACAATTGTCTGACTTGGATTTCCTGAACTATAAACCACCATAGGTTTCTCTCCGCCAAGGATCGACTTTTTAGTTTCAATTGTGTACGCTTCTGTTGCTATTAAAATCCCGTTCTCATAAAATTTTATTTCTGATTTTGAGATTTGGATTTCGTTTGTAGTTGCAGGAATGGTAGTTCTTCCAGTGATACCGCCGCTCATTTGAACTAAAACCCAATTACCTACAATAGATTGCGTTTTTGCAGTAGTTTCTGTGGTGGTTGAGCAACTAAAGAAGGTAAACAAGAAGGCTCCTAATACTATAATATTTTTCATAATAAGTAGTTTTAGATAAGATGCTAAATTCTTTTATTGGTTGCGTCAAGATTAACTCGATTTTTCATCAAATTTGCAATTTTCTACTCGAGGCTGCGTGAGGGATAGTAGCTGGCTACCGAAGTAGCGCGTATAGCCCGAAGCTATTAAAAAAAGGGTCTTATCAACAGTACTGCTATAAGACCCTTTTTTTAATAGCGACACGCCCAAATTCTATTTATCCTTTTATTTTTTTTAATGCTGCTTTGATCCCGCGAATTATTGATGAGCTAAAGCCATGAGACTCCATTTCGCTCAATCCTGCAATCGTACAGCCTTGTGGTGTAGTTACACGGTCAATTAATTGCTCCGGATGCACTTGCTCTTCCATTAGCATTTTGGCAGCTCCTTTAACGGTTTGTGCCGAAATTTCTAAAGCTGTTTGCCAGTCAAAACCAATCTCAATACCCGCTTGCATAGACGCACGAATGTAACGCAAAGCAAATGCAGTTCCTGAGGCAGCTAGCACGGTTGCAGCATCCATCAGTTTCTCGTCAATTACGGGAGCAGTACCTAAATCAGCAAAAAGTGTTACTAATTGCTGACCTTGAGCTGCATTGTTATCGTGAAAAGAAATACAGGTAGCTGATTCTCCAAACTGTGCCGCAATGTTTGGCATGATACGGATGGCTTGGTTATCTTGACCTATTTTAGTTTGTAAGTTTTCAATTGAAAGTCCGGTAACTGCCGAGGCAATTATTTTGCTTTTTAGAACGGGTAAAATCTCAGCCAAAACCAAGTCAACCTGATATGGTTTTACGGTCAAAATTACAACATCGGCCTGTTGTATATTATGTGTATTATCTGTAGCAACTGTTATTCCTAAAGATTCTAGATGCTGAATTTTACTAATATTTCTGCGGGTAACCGTTATTTTATGGTTGCTTGAGAATTTTGCAATTCCTATCGCAACAGAAGCGCCTAAATTTCCGCCTCCTATAATGTGAATATTCATTTTTAGTAGTTGTTAGTTGGTTGTTATAGTTCAATTGTTGTTTTCATTTTAAAAGCCCAGAATCATTCTCGCAATAGAGAAATAGATTAGGATTCCGCAAATATCATTACTTGTCGTAATAAATGGCCCGGTAGCTAATGCGGGGTCTACGCCAAATTTATCAAGTAACAAGGGTACAAAGGTTCCTATTAATGAGGCAATAATAATTACTGACATTAAGGCTGCGCATATTACAAATCCGATGATAGGTGGTTCATCAAGCAGAAAGTAACTTCCTAAAAATAAGATAGACGCTAAGATTCCTCCGTTTAATAAACTAAGCGAAATCTCTTTAATCAATCGTCTAAATAACGATCCGCTCAAGGTATTATTAGCCAAACCTTGTACGATAATCGCAGATGATTGTACTCCAACATTTCCAGCCATTGCGGCAATTAGTGGAGTAAAAAAGAATAGATTTCCGTGTTCGGCCATGGCACCTTCAAATAAACCTAGTACTCTAACGGTAATAAATCCTCCTAGAAGTGCTAGAACTAACCATGGAAGACGTGCTTTTGTAAGTTCGATGATACTATCATCTGCCTCGACGTCTTGCGAGATACCCGCCGCTAACTGGTAATCTTTATCGGCTTCTTCTCTAATCACATCAATAATATCATCAATGGTGATACGTCCTACTAGTCTCCCCATCGCATCTACAACAGGTATCGCCTCTAGGTCATATTTTTGCATGATACGCGCTACCTCAACATCCTCGGCATCCACATTGACAAAAGTTACTTTGTTAATGTAAATTTCTGAGATTTGGGTTTTGGTAGAAGTCGTTAATAAATCTTTTAACGAAAGTCTTCCTTTCAATCTGTTCTCATCGTCCACTACATAAATGGAGTGCACGCGAGAAACATTTTCGGCCTGAGCACGCATTTCTTTAACACAGGTAAGAACGCTCCAGTTTTCATTTACTTTTACCAGCTCTTTCCCCATTAAACCACCAGCCGTATCTTCGTCATAACGCAACAGGTCAATAATATCCTTTGCGTGTTCTAAATCGTCCAGCTCAGAGATTACCTCTTCTTTTTTGGATTGTGAAAGTTCAGCGATGATATCTGCAGCATCATCCGTATTCAATTCATCCAGCTCTTCTGCAATCTCTTTTGCAGAAAGCCTTTTAAGGATATTCTCCCTTAAATCATCTTCTAATTCAAGAAGTATTTCAGATGTTTTCTCTGAATCTAATACCTTAAAGATATAAGTTGCCTCGTCAAAATCTAGTTCATCCAGAATCTCGGCTATATCGGCATGGTGCATCTCACCAAGTAAACGCTCTAATCCGGCGTCATCCTTGCTAACAATGTATTGCTCTAATTCGAGTATTAAGTCTTTACTGATTTTAAATTCCATCGGCCTCTATTTTTTTTGTCAGTTCAATAAATTCTTCTACGCTTAGTTGTTCTGGTCTTAAGTTAAAAACGGTATCTTCTCTTAACTCATCAGATAAATTTAATGTTTTTAAACTATTGCGTAGCGTTTTACGACGTTGTTGAAAAGCAGTTTTTACTACAGTAAAAAATAACTTTTCGCCGCAAGGCAAACTGTAATCCGCTTTTCTACGCATGCGCATCACTCCTGATTTCACTTTTGGTGGCGGGATAAACACGTTTTCGTCAACAGTGAACAAATATTCTACATCATAGAAGGCTTGCGCCAAAACTGATAATATTCCGTAGGCTTTACTTCCTTTTTTCTCACAAATACGTTCAGCCACTTCTTTTTGAAACATTCCAGCAAACTCTGGAATTTGGTGTTTCAGTTCTAATGTTTTAAATACGATTTGAGTAGATATATTGTACGGGAAATTCCCAATGATTGCAAACTGTTTCCCTTGAAAAACTTCATTGATATCGTATCTCAAGAAATCTTTAGAAATAATTTTATCTTTTAGCTTAGGGTAATTTTCATCTAAATAAGCAACAGACTCCGTGTCAATCTCGATGACGTAAGTATTGATAGGCTTGTCTAGCAAGTACTTTGTAAGCACTCCCATTCCGGGTCCAATTTCTAATACATCCTCGTATCCTTCCAGATTGATGGTATCAGCAATCGCTTTGGCAATGCTTTCGTCCTTCAAGAAATGTTGCCCGAGGTGTTTTTTGGCTTTTACTTTTTCCATTTTTTTTGTTTAAAGCTCAAAGCTTGCAGTACCCAGTTTATCCACTCAATACTTATTCCTTAAACTATTTATGCTATTTCTAGTGTTCAGAAATCACTTGTAACTCAGTTCTAAAAGCCAATACTTTATCTCCAAAAAGCTTTTCAATCTCATCGCGGAATTGAGGCGCATCTTCTTGATAATATCTCTCTAAAGTTTCCTTGCTATCTGTTGTATATTGTACTGAGTAGGTTACTCCACCCATTTCTTCTTCGATTAAAACACGTACTAGTCTAGCCGAAACAAATTTTCCAGTAGCTAAAATTTCTGGAATATGCTTGTGCTGCATGAAGATCATCCATTGGTCGTGAATACTTTCGTGTACGTTGCTTGTTACGTTATATATTATCATATCTTCTTGTTTAATTATTCGTTGTTGATCTGCATAACAGCTTAAACAAACCAGCATTGAACCTTTTATTATAAATTACTATCTCCTCTTAACTTTCTAAAACTTTTTCTTGCTTCCACAAAATAAATACTGTCTTCATGATTAAAAATAATCTTTTCATAAAGTGCTTTTGCCTTTTCGGGATTATTGAGTTTTTTATTATAGATTTCTGCCGAAAAGTACAAGGCTTCATCAATATATATTCCGTCAGCATGATTGCTTATTATATTTTGATATTGGCTTAAAGCCAAATCATATTGTCCTTTTTTCTCATATATGCCTCCTAATCTTAATAAGGTAACCGCAATTATTTGATTATCCTTAAACTGTTGCAAAACAGATTGAAACTGTGTAATAGCTTCATCATTTCTATTTTGATACAACAGATAATCGCCTTTGGCAAAGGCTGTCAATGCTACTTGTGTTGAATCTTCGACGGTATTATCATTGATCAGCAAAAAATATTCTAACGCATCATTAGCAATCAACTGCGTATTAGCCGATTTTAATTCTTTAAACTGCTTCAATGCCCACGGGAAATCAGTTTTGAAGTAGGTAGTTTTAGCTGCTTTTAAACTAGCTTCATGAGCCACTACATCATTTTTTAAATCCATTTCTATTTGAGAATAATAAAGCAAGGCTTGATTGAATTTTTCCTCTAATAATAAAATATCAGCTAATTCCATCTTTGTTTGAGCCTTCTCATAATCATTCAGCTGTAAGCTTAATGCTTTGTTGACAATTGCTCTAGCCTGCTCTGGTTTCTTGAGATTAAAAGCGACAAAATGTGCCTGAACTAATTGCAAAGATAAGGTAAAAGGAGTTATTTCATATTTAGTTAACAAAGCTTCTAAGGCTGAGTTGATTGCAGCATAATCAGTAGTTGTAGCCTTATCGATTCGCATTTTGATAAGATAGGTGTCCGCCTGTATCAGCAGCTCTAAATCTGATGTGTTTTCGATGATAAAACCTAGAATATCAGTAGCCGTTTCTTGATCATCTTCTTCAATGGCTTGCTGTGCTAGTCCAACAATATTAGCTAGCGACTCCGAGTTGCGTTTGTAAATGGCTTTTTCTTGAATAAATGCTTTTCCGAATTCTTTTTGTTGTACGTAATACCAACTCAGATACCGATTCCAAAAGATATCTTGTGTTTTTTGCACTCTAACAATCAATGCTTTCCTAACGCTTTCGCTAAAAGTAGCATCCGCTTCATCAGCCATAAATCGGGCCAGCTGTCCTTTTATTAAATTTGAGTTTTCTGGTGTAGCATAGGTTTCATCAAGAAAAGTTGCAATCATCATTTCTGTGTTTCCTAATTGTCCATAGAGTAAGGCCTTTTGGTAATTGAAGTTGTAGTTTGGCTCTATTGCTGTAGCTGTTTCATAGGATTTCAACGCATACTCCAGCAACACTTTTTTTTCAAATGCGTTAGCAACACCATAGACATCCCGAGTATTCTTCTTGATTTGCTCAATGGCCTGGTCGTAATATCCTGTTGCCTTAGCGTCATTTTTTTGCAATTGGTAATTATACCCTAACTCCACTAATAAGGTAGATTGCTTGTATTTATTAAGTCGGGATTGAATGGCTTTTTCAACAAGATCATATTGTTGCAATTGCTGATAACATTCTACTGTCCTCAAGAAATACTGCATGTTTTGAGGCACAGTTGATAGTAGCTCTTCATAACTGATTTTGGCTTTTTCAAAATCGCCTTTTTCATAATAATAATTAGCTAATTGCTCGTTTTGGGAAAAACAAACCAAAGAAAAAAACAAAGTGATATGTAGAAAAAGTTTTTTCATTAATTGTTTTTTAATCGTACTTCATTATTTCTATACAATGCAGTAGTCTCCGCAAATTAGTAAATTATTTCTCTCACCATTAAGAAATCAAGTGCTGCACTCAAATCTCTTAATGGTTTACATTATCTGTTATTAAGCGGTCGCTTAATTTATAATATCAAACCCACAGTATGGACGCAATACTTCTGGTATAACGATTCCTTCTGGTGTTTGGTAATTTTCTAAAATTCCCGCAAGCACTCTTGGCAAAGCCAATGCACTTCCGTTTAAGGTGTGTGCCAATTGGTTTTTTCCATCTTTGTCTTTGAAACGCAATTTCAAACGATTTGCCTGGAAAGTCTCAAAATTAGATACAGAAGAGATTTCTAACCAACGATCTTGCGCGGTAGAGAACACTTCAAAATCATAGGTTAATGAAGATGTGAATCCCATGTCACCACCACAAAGGCGCAATATTCTGTAAGGTAATTTCAATTCGTTTAGGATGTCTTTTATATGTTCTACCATTCCATCCAAAGCTTTGTATGAGTTGTCTGGATGCTCTACACGTACAATTTCGACTTTATCAAATTGGTGCAATCGATTCAGTCCGCGTACATGTGCTCCATAAGAACCAGCTTCTCTACGGAAGCACGGTGTGTAAGCTGTAGTTAAAACAGGTAATTCATTTTCGCTCAAGATTACATCGCGAAACAAATTAGTTACAGGAACCTCAGCAGTAGGAATTAAATACAAGTCATCCGTTTTGTCATGGTACATTTGTCCTTCTTTGTCTGGCAATTGTCCTGTTCCATAAGCCGAAGCTTCGTTTACCATATGCGGAACTTGCACTTCATTATAACCTGCAGCGGTGTTTTTGTCTAGGAAATAATTGATCAAGGCACGTTGCAATCTTGCTCCTTTTCCTTTATAAACAGGAAAACCTGCACCAGTGATTTTTACTCCTAATTCAAAATCGATAATGTCGTATTTTTTCACCAATTCCCAGTGTGGTTGTGCTCCTTCGTGCAAAACTGGCACTTCACCTTCTTCAAATACATTTAAATTTTCCTCTGGTGTTTTTCCAGCAGGAACAATATCTGCAGGAAGGTTAGGTAACGTATATAATTTTTCTAAAAGTTCAGTAGCAAATGCATCAGCTGATTCAGCGAGCCCTTTGCTTTTCTCTTTTAATAAAACTGTTTTTTCTTTTAGGATAGCCGCTTTTGCTTTCTCTCCGGCTTTCATCAATTCGCCTATGTCTTTGGACAATTTATTAGATTCAGATAAAATGCTGTCTAACTCTACTTGTGTAGCACGACGGCGTTCATCTAATTGAACAACTTCTTCAACAACGCTAGTGGCATCCATATTTCTTTTTGCCAAAGCCTTGATTACTTTTTCTTGATTCTCTCTAATAAATGCAATTTGTAACATAGCTTGATTTTATTAATCTTCTTTTATATAATGGAAGCAAATTTAAGGAAATGTTTGATACTATTGGGACAAAAAATTAGTCGAAAGTCGAAAGTCATCAAGTCCAATACTAATATATGATTCAAATGCCCTAATGTTTAATATACATTGACAACATTACTTCAAAAAAAACAAATAAAGTCAGGACTTTAAAAACTTTATGACATTGGACTTTTGACTTAGTTTACGCTCTTTTAATCTCGTGACCAACAAACTCTTCCAAGACTGCAAACATATCATCAACAGAAAGCACCTCAGTATCTGGGTGTGATTTTAAAAAAGTAGCGTTCAAAGTCACTAAATCTTCGTCGATTGCTGCAAATGACTGTGCATTTAAGATATCTCTGGTTGGGTTTACGCCTTCTAGTTTCCCTTTTAGGAATTTATCGCGCTTTACGCTGCTCATTAGTTTGGCTTTCTTACTTTGTTGTTGAAAGAATTCTAAGTGTTTCTCTGCACCAATTAACGCCAAACCTTCTTCAATTAATTCGTTTAGCTCAGTATTCCAACCGGAATTGTAAACAAATTGAGCAAAATTCCCTTCGGTGCACTGTGCATTATAATAGTCTAAATAATAACTCATGATTCCATCCTCATGAATCAAATCATCATCAATTTTTTCCTCACGCATTAAGTTAATTACCGAAATATTAGAATTGATTACATCTTTTGGGTTTTCGCTAGCTGCTGCCGTTTCTGAAATAATTATTTTACCAAATTCCATTTGTTTAATTTTTAAGGAGTGTGGGGCAAATTTCGGGTAAAATAAAACAGAAATGAAATACAATATGATTTATCTGATATCAGATTCATCACTATTCTTTTTCTGATTCATTTTTGTAACCAAAGCTTTCAAACGCAATGCTTTTTCTTTTTTCTCTTCCTGAAGCTTGGCTTTTTTTCGATTTAGCAATTTGGTATGCAAAGCCTTATTTTTAGTGTTTTTTTCGGGTCCTTTTGCCATAATATAGAAGCTTCATTGATTGTGTTTGCAAATATAAAAAAACGAATTAAAATGCAGCTTTAGTAGAATGAACTAAACAATGTATTACATATTAACTTATGGCAGAAGAATATAAAAAAGTATCTTTGCAAGTAAACACAAAAACAATGAGTAACGATTTAACTAATTCTAGTCTTGATAGAAAGAATATCTTAAACAATAATATTGCTATCCAAGGTATATATGAAGAACTGGGTTTTTATGGAATTAAGTTTGATGGTAAATATCGCTTTACCAAGCAACAAATTGCTCAGTATTTTGATGTAGATATACGAACTATTGATCGTATCTTAGAGAATAATAAAGCAGAGTTAGAAATTAGTGGTTACGAATTATATACAGGTTCTAAGCTAAAAGCATACAAAGAAAAAGTATTTAATTTTGTGAAAAACGCCAAAGACAAAAAGGATGTTCACGACATGAATGTCGTGAACATCCTTCAATTAAATGAAAGTGAACTAGATAGCTTATCAAAATCACCCCAATTATCAGTATTCACATACAAAACTTTCTTAAATATTGGTATGCTTCTAACTGGTTCAGATAAAGCTCAAAAATTAAGAAGTTCAATATTAGACATTGTAATTGATGTTTTAAATAAAAAATTAGGAGGTAAAACAAAATACATAAACCAAAGAGAAGAAGAATTTTTACCCAGTGCTATTAGAGAACATAATTACCGTAAAGAATTTACGAATTCACTAGATTTTTATATTGTTGAAAATAAATTTAAATATAGCCAACTTACAGACAAAATTTATAAAAGTATTTTTAAGGAAAATGCCAAAGAGTATAGAAAGATACTAAACCTAAATTCAAAAGAAAGTGTCAGGGGCACAATGTATTCAGAAGTTCTGGATTTAGTTTCAGCTTATGAAAATGGCTTTGCTAACTATTTAAAAAACAAATCTGAAACTTTAAACAAAAAGCTCTCGTTATCTGAAACTCATTTGATTTTTTCTGAATTTGAAAAAATAATGGAGGCATTTGTAAACCCCTTACAAGAAAAAGCAAGAAGCTTAATGGCTAGTCGTGATTTGGTTTTTAGAGATGCATTACATGAAAAATTAAAAGACTATATAAACGAAGTCAGCACAGAAGATTTTGATAAATTTTTAGGCAATAAAAGCATGGAGCTTGAAAAAAGATTAGAAGAAAACAAAGAAGTATTTAAAAGACTAAAAGAACGTTAGTAATGAAATTAATCTATTTTTCTTCAGAATACGCGATAAAAATTCATGACAAAATAATTGAAATTTCTGGTGGTCATCCTGGAATTAAAAATTTTGGAAATATTGATAGCCCTCTTCATCATATTCAAAACGACGACTACTACCCTACGTTTGAAGAAAAACTTAGTCACTTAATATTCTCGTTTAATAAATTCCATGCTTTTAATGATGGCAACAAACGCACTTCAATTGCAATAGGAGCATTCTTTTTAGAAGTAAATGGTTTGGATGTATTTGTCAACAAATTTATCATAGAAATGGAAAATATTGCTGTAACAGTTGCTGATAATTTAATAGAAAAAGGCCTACTACAAGAAATAATAACAGCAATAATTAACGAAGTTGATTATTGCGAGAATTTGAAATTAAAAATCATAAATGCTCTTAGTCAGGTTAAAGATGATGCAGAAAAAATAAATTTAGGTATCGATTTTTACAAGGATGTTTTTTAAAAAACATTATTATCCCTCCTACTTCCCTAGACCCGATTACTTCACTTAATTCTATTTTATTGGAGTTCAGTGAACTTCGTTTGCAGTGGAAATCCTTATTGTTTTTCCTTTAAAAACAATAAGATTGCAACGAATAGCGGGAAACAGCTTCAAATAAAAATTCTATTTCTTATTTTTGCAGCCAATAAAATTGAATCATGATACAGAATCCAAAAAGATATACGATTACAGCGGCATTGCCTTATACAAACGGCCCTATTCACATTGGCCATTTGGCGGGTGTTTACGTGCCATCAGACATATATTCCCGTTACTTGAGATTGCAAGGTAGAGACGTTTTGTTTGTTTGTGGAAGCGACGAGCACGGTGTAGCGATTTCGATGAAAGCGAAGAAAGAAGGGATTACTCCTCAGGAAGTAATTGATAAATATGATGGAATTATTCGTAAATCGTTCTCGGATTTTGGAATTTCTTTTGACAATTACTCTAGAACTTCGGCTAAAATTCATCATGATACCGCTTCGGAATTTTTTACTACATTATATGAAAAAGGGGACTTTATAGAACAAGTTACCGAACAATTGTATGATGCGAAGGCAGACCAATTCTTGGCAGACCGTTTTGTTACTGGAACTTGCCCAAAATGTGGTAATGAAGAAGCATATGGTGACCAATGCGAAAAATGTGGTTCTACACTGAACGCAACGGATTTAATAAACCCAAAATCGACAATTACCGGAGAAACTCCAATCATGAAATCAACAAAACACTGGTTTTTACCTTTGGATCGTTACGAAGATTTCTTGAAAGAATGGATTCTCGTTGGACATAAAAATGACTGGAAACCCAATGTTTACGGACAAGTTAAGTCTTGGATTGATGGCGGGCTAGAGCCTCGTGCAGTTACGCGTGACCTTGACTGGGGAATTGATGTTCCTGTTGAAGGTGCCGAAGGAAAAAAATTATACGTGTGGTTTGATGCGCCAATTGGCTACATTTCTTCTACGAAAGAATGGGCTTTGCGCGAAGGAAAAGATTGGGAACCGTACTGGAAAGATCAAGACACTAAGTTGGTTCACTTTATAGGGAAAGACAATATTGTTTTTCACTGTATCATTTTTCCCGCGATGTTGAAAGCAGAAGGAAGCTATATTTTGCCAGACAATGTTCCTGCAAATGAGTTTTTGAACTTAGAAGGAAATAAATTATCAACGTCTAAAAATTGGGCAGTTTGGTTGCACGAATATTTGGAAGAATTTCCAAATCAGCAAGATGTTTTGCGTTATGCTTTGACATCGAATGCGCCAGAAACAAAAGACAACGACTTTACTTGGAAAGATTTTCAAGCAAGAAATAATAATGAATTGGTTGCCATTTTTGGAAACTTCATTAACCGTGTAGTGGTTTTGACCAATAAATACTACAATGGAGTTATTCCAAGTCCGAATACATTATCAGGTGTAGACGAAGCAACTTTGACAGAATTGAAAGCTTATCCTGCTGTGATTTCTAGTTCTGTAGAGCGTTACCGTTTTAGAGAAGCTCTGGGAGAGTTGATGAACGTAGCGCGTTTAGGAAATAAATATTTGGCCGATGAAGAGCCTTGGAAAATGATAAAAACTGATGAAGGTCGCGTACAAACACAAATGTATGTAGCGCTTCAAATTGCTGCGGCTTTGAGTTCACTTTGCGAACCGTTCTTGCCATTTACATCAACAAAATTATCAAGAATATTGAAAATCGAAAGTCCGTTGAGTTGGAGTACGATTTCAGAAACATCAGATTTGATTCCAGCGGGTCACCAAATAGGAGAAGCGGAATTGTTGTTTGCCAAAATTGAAGACGAGGAAATTCAGAAACAAATTGACAAACTAGAAGCGACCAAAACCGCTAATATCGCCGAAAACAAAAAAGCAGAACCTCAAAAAGAAGCGATTCAGTTTGATGATTTTGCCAAAATGGATTTGCGTGTTGGAACAATTCTGGAAGCAGAGAAAATGCCAAAAGCGAACAAACTGTTAGTTTTGAAAGTAGATACCGGAATTGATGTTCGTACGATTGTTTCAGGAATTGCTGAGAGTTTTAAACCAGAAGACATTGTAGGAAAACGAGTAACTGTTTTAGTAAACTTGGCTCCAAGAGCTTTACGTGGCGTAGAAAGTCAAGGAATGATATTGATGTCTACTAATACCGATGGGAAACTGGTTTTTGTCAATCCAGATACTGATGGTGTTGCAAATGGGGACACTATAAATTAAAAAAAAATAACCTATATAAATACTGATTTCACTAATTTCACCCAACGATATGTGTGAATTAGTGAAATTTGTGTTTTTAATAGCCAGTAAAAATGACCAATGCAAAACCAAGATTAGCTATAGCTTTCGGAATACTTTGTATTTCGATTTTCCCCATTTTGGTTAAGCTGAGGCTGACACCTGGACTGATTTCGGCTTTTTACAGAATGGCTATTGCCTTCTCATTGCTTTTGCCTTACTTACTCATCACCAAAAAATTTAAATTACCCCAAAGAAAATACCTTTTGCTAGCCATACTTTGTGGCGTTTTATTTGCCTCAGATGTTGCTGTTTGGAACATTGCCATACAAGAATCAAGTGCTACTCAGGCTTCTTTATTGACTAATTTGTCTCCGTTATGGGTTGGGATTATTTCCTTTTTGTTTTTAAAAATAAAACCGGCTACTAATTTCTGGATTGGTACGACCGTAGCACTATTTGGAATGGCACTATTAGTTGGCTTCCAGTTTTTTCTAGATTTGGATTTTGACAACGCCTTTATCCTAGCTGTATTATCAGGCATATTCTACTCCATATATCTACTAGTTAGCAAAAAAGCCCTTACTCATATAGATGTACTTTCATTTATGATGATTAGTTTATTAGCCTCTTCGCTATATCTAGCAATAGTTTGCTTAATAATGAATGAACCCTTCAACGGTTTTTCTAATAGCGGCTGGTTTGTTTTACTAATTCAAGCGGTAGTCTGTCAATTAATGGCATGGCTGGCTATAAGCTATGCTACTCAACATATGCGTCCTACCAGAGTTTCCTTAAGTTTATTAGGACAAACTGTATTAACTTCCATTTTAGCCTGGGCTTTTCTGGACGAACAAATAACATTTAATATGATTATAGGCGGTGTGATTTTGCTTCTTGGAATCAGAATTACGTTTTATACTACTAATATATTCAGGGAAAAATTAACTAACTAATCTAAAAACAGACTACTAAAAAATACAAATCACCATGACAAATTTTAAAGTAATAGCCTTTGATGCTGACGACACCTTGTTTGTAAATGAAACCTATTTTGCTGAAACCGAAGAGAAATTTTGTTCACTAATGAGTGATTACCTATCTAAACAAAGTATATCACAGGAACTTTTTAAGGTCGAAATAGACAATTTAAAGACTTATGGTTACGGTATTAAAGGGTACATTCTTTCGATGATAGAAGCAGCAATGAACATTTCAAACAATACCATACCCATAGAAGTGATTGGAAAAATCATCCAGTACGGAAAGGAATTAACTGAAAAACCAATTGAATTACTTGATGGTGTTGAAGAAACCCTTGAAGCGTTGCACGGCAAATATAAATTAGTAGTCGCTACTAAAGGAGATTTACTAGATCAGCGTAGAAAGTTACATAATTCAGGACTAGGGAAATATTTTCATCACATTGAAGTAATGTCTGATAAAAAAGAAAAGGACTATTTGGATTTAATTAAACGTCTGGAGATACAACCTGAAGAATTTTTCATGATTGGTAATTCCTTAAAGTCGGATATTTTACCTGTTTTAGAAATTGGGGGTCATGCAGTACACATTCCGTTTCACACTACTTGGGAACATGAAAAAATAGATCATAAAATAGCACATCAAAACTTTAAAAATTATGATAAAATTAATGCAGTTTTAGACTTACTTGACTAATTTTTAGATTTTTTAAGATATTTTTTTGTGTAATTATTTACTTAATTATAATTATCACTCTAAATATTCTTAATTAAAAGTAGAAAAAAAGAATTATTAATAATTTAAACACTAAAATTATAGCAAAATACCAACGATACTGTACTGTTTATAGAATTATAATTAATTCTTATATAATTAACATATAGAAATTTCTTATTAAACATTATGTTGTATTTTCGCATTAAATATTAAAACAGAAAACAATGAAAAAATTAATACTTACGTTTGTTTTTGCTTCGGCATTCACAACAATGAGTGCTCAAACAGAAACTGCTGAAAAGAGCACAGCAAATACAGATTACAACAAATGGTCTGTTGAATTAGCAGGTGGATTTAATAAACCAATGAGACCAATGTCTGCAGGTACAAGAACTGCAGTAGTTAGTCCTTATGTTGCTGACTTAGGTGTTCGTTACATGATTAACAACAAATTCGGTTTAAAAGCTGATTTCGGTTACAACAGCTTTACTCAAGGTGATGATTCAAGAAACTTTGATTCAAAATACTACAGAGCAGACTTACAAGGTGTAGCTAACTTAGGTAGAATCATGAATTTTGAAACTTGGACTAATACACTTGGCTTATTAGGTCATGCTGGTTTCGGTTTAGGTTTTGGAGAATCTGATAATAGCGAAGGAACTGACAAAATGGGTAACTTTATTGCTGGTGTAACTGGTCAAATTAAATTATCTGACAGAATTGCATTAACAGGTGATTTCACAACTATCTTAAACGCTAAACAAGATCGTACTTTTGATGGTTTAGCTCAAGCTGGTTCTCCTGGATTTGGTGGAGTTCTTTTCAATGGTACAGTTGGTTTATCTATTTACTTAGGTAAAAACACAAAACATGCTGACTGGGTAACTCTAGTAGATAAAGATGTTTTAGCTCTTACTGAAAGAGTTGACAACTTAGAAACTATGTTGATTGATACTGATCAAGATGGTGTTGCTGATTATTTAGATCTTGAACCTAACACTGTATCTGGTGTAATGGTAGATTCTAAAGGTAGAGCAATCGACTTAAATAACAACAGAGTTCCAGATGAATTAGAAAGTTATTTATTAAAAACTTACGGTAAAAACAATGATTCTACAGTTTATAACAATGAATTAATCAAAAGTTTAATCAACGGTGGTTATGTTGCTGTATACTTTGATTTTGATAAATCAACTCCAACTAACGTTTCTACTGAAGGTACTGATTTTATCTTAACATACTTAAGAAACAACCCAACTGCATCAGTAGACATTATTGGTCACGCTGACGAAATTGGAAGATCTGCATACAATGATAAATTATCTAATGCAAGAGCTAACAATGTGAAAAACACTTTAATCAAAGCTAAGGTTGATGCTTCAAGATTAAACGTTGTTGCTGCAGGTGAAGATACTTCAGTTGAAAAAGATTCAGATGCTGCTAGAAAATTAGTAAGAAGAGTTACTTTCAGAGTAAAATAATTCGAAACTAAATATTTTAAAAGCCCTAAAAGGAATTCCTTTTAGGGCTTTTTTTATTATAAAATTAACCCTAACATCAATTGGTAAAATGATTGAATTGAGGTAATTTTGAACAAAAATATTACTTTTGAAAACACTATTAGACCTTGAGAATTGGCCAAGAAAAGAACATTTTCATTTTTTTAGAAAATTTGAAGAACCTTTTTTTGGAGCTACTGTTCAAATTGATTGCACGCAGGCTTATGCCAAAGCCAAAGAATTAAATTGCTCATTTTTTGTCTATTATTTGCATAAAACATTAGTTGCAGTGAATAAAATAGAATCCTTTAGATATAGGATTTCAAATGATGAAGTCTACATTTATGACCAGATTGATGGCTCAGCTACAATTGGAAGAGAAGATGGCTCTTTTGGTTTTTCATTTATCCCGTACAATAGGGAATTTTCCATTTTTGAAAAATCTACAATTGCAGAAATTGATAGGGTGCAAAAAACACAGGGTCTGTTTACGCGCAGTTTTGATGAAAATGAAAACCTGATTCATTTTTCGGCAATACCTTGGTTAAATTTCACAGCTTTATCTCATGCGAGAAGCTATAGCTTTCCAGATAGTTGCCCTAAAATATCTTTTGGTAAAATGATTAGCGACGACAACGGTATGAAAACCATGGCTATGTCAGTACATGTGCATCACGGGTTAATTGATGGGCTGCATTTAGGTCAGTTTGTAGATTTATTTCAAGAAATCATGAACGAATAGTTGTCTCTTTTTTTGTAACTTTACCATAAACCGTAAATTATGTTATCAAAAAATATTGCATCAGCTCTTAATGAACAAGTGCGCATCGAAGCCGAATCATCACAAACTTATCTATCCATGGCCTCTTGGGCAGAAACACACGGACTAGAAGGTATCTCTAAATTCATGTATGCACAATCTGATGAAGAACGCGCACACATGCTTAAATTAGTTAAGTTTATCAATGAAAGAGGAGGTCACGCACAAGTAACTTTATTAAAAGCGCCAAAAACAACCTACAGTACCTTTCAAGAGATGTTTGAAGAGTTGTATAAGCATGAAGTTTATGTATCGGAATCAATTAATGAGCTGGTACATATTTCTTTGATGGAAAAAGACTATGCTACGCATAACTTTTTGCAATGGTATGTTGCAGAACAAATAGAAGAAGAAGCTCAAGCTAAATCTATTTTAGATAAAATTAATTTAATAGGTGATGATAAAGGCGGATTGTATTTATTTGATAGGGACATCCAACAACTAACTGTCAACAGTTCTATAGCAATCAATCCGAAATAGTTAAAGTTTATTTAGAATACATAAAAATAACATATCTTTGCTGAGCAATTGAATTTCAAACAAGGTGAGTAAGAAAGAAAAGGGTAAAGAGAAGAAAAAGGATAAGAAGGATGCACTTAAAAAAATTAAGCAAGCAGCATCTTGTAAAACTAAGTGCTGTAAAAAATTCCAAAAAGGGGAAGACAAACGCTGCAAGCGTTGTCCGCTATTTGATTTAATCAAAAACGTGGCATAAAATAATAAAAAATGCCCTCTAGTAATGGAGGGCATTTTTATATTCTATCAAGCGGTAAGTATTCTATTTTCCCAATAATAATACTTCAGACACAACCACTTCTGTAACATAACGTTTTTCACCGTTTTTGTCATCATAACTTCTGTGTGTAAGTTTGCCTTCAACTGCTATTTCTTTGCCTTTAGTAACAAACTTCTCAATGATATCGGCAATACTACCCCAAGCAACTAATCGATGCCACTGCGTTTCTTCCACTTTTTCTCCTTTATCATTTTTATAACTTTCATTAGTAGCCAAGGTAAAATTAGCTAATTTTTTTCCTCCTTCGAAATTTTTGATTTCTGGATCATTTCCTAAATGACCGATCAACTGTACTTTGTTTCTTAATGCATTCATGGCGTGTAAAATTTAAATATTGTTGTTAGATTAAAAGTTCTGTCGAATGTTATTTGTTTTCGACACTGCAAAGATGCGATGAGCGTTGAATCTTATTCGGTTAGTGTTCAATTACTTTCGGTTGTAAATATTTGTAACCGTTTGTAATTGGATATGAATTTGACTACATTAGCCTAAAATAAAACCCTTTTATGCCTACAAATATCAAATCGATAGAATTACGTAATCTACAAATTGAGGATTACAAACAATTAAAAAAATCCATGATTGAATCGTACCCAGAAATGGCAGAGTCATTTTGGATGGAAAATCAGATCGAACTTTTATTAGAAAAATTTCCAGAAGGACAATTGGTTATTGTTGTAGACGGAATTGTTGTAGGTTCTGCATTATCTTTATTAGTAACCGAAGATTTTGCTTTTAAAACCAGAAGCTATAAAGCAGTAACAGGCAATTTTACTTTTTCTACTCATAACCCTGAAGGTGAAGTTTTATACGGAATTGATGTGTTCATCAATCCGCAATATCGTGGATTGCGATTAGGAAGACGATTGTATGATGTAAGAAAAGAATTGTGCGAGCAACTGAACTTAAAATCAATCATCTTTGCTGGAAGAATTCCGAATTACGGAAAATTTAAAAATGAAATTACCCCAAAAGTATATATTGAAAAAGTAAAGAAAAAAGAGGTCTATGATCCCGTTTTGTCTTTCCAATTAAGCAATGACTTCCATGAAATTCGGGTCCTAAAAAATTATTTAGAAGGAGATACAGAGTCTTTAGAATATGCCGTACTACTAGAATGGAACAACATCTATTATGATGATAGCCCTAAATTAATAAACGCTAAAAAAAGTGTGGTTAGATTAGGCTTAATTCAATGGCAAATGCGTTCATTAGCTAACCTAAATGCCCTTTTTGATCAAGCGGAATTTTTTATTGATACCGTTTCTGGTTACGGAAGTGATTTTGCTTTATTTCCTGAGTTTTTTACAGCGCCTTTAATGGCCGACTTTAACCATTTGTCAGAACCAGAAGCGATTAGAGAACTCGCGAAACATACCGAAGCTGTTAAATTAAAATTCCAGGAATTTGCTATTTCGTATAATATCAATATCATTACGGGAAGTATGCCCTTTATAGAAAACGAGCATGTATATAATGTTGGATTTCTATGCAAAAGAGATGGTACTAATGAAATGTATCGCAAAATTCACATTACACCTAACGAAGTTTTTCACTGGGGAATTACTGGAGGAGATATCATACAAACATTTGACACTGATTGTGGAAAAATAGGGGTGGTTATTTGTTATGACGTAGAGTTTCCAGAGTTATCAAGATTAATGGCTGATGAAGGAATGAACATTTTATTTGTTCCCTTCTTAACAGATACACAAAATGGATACACACGAGTAAAACATTGTGCTCAGGCACGAGCTATAGAAAACGAGTGCTATGTAGCAATTGCAGGTTGTGTAGGTAATTTACCAAAGGTGAATAATATGGATATCCAATATGCACAGGCGGCTGTATATACCCCTTCTGATTTTGCTTTCCCAAGCAACGGAGTTAAAGCAGAAGCCACACCTAATACAGAGATGACCTTGATTGTTGATGTTGATATCAATCTTTTAAAAGAACTTCATGAACATGGAAGTGTAAAGATTATGAAAGACAGAAGACACGATTTATACAGCCTGAAAAAACGATAATCATGAAGACTTGCCTAGAATGCGGTGAAAAGATTGTAGGTCGCGAAGACAAGAAATTCTGCAGCGATGGCTGTAGAAATGCCTACAATAATAAAATGAATAAAGACAGTACTAATTTTATGCGCAATGTGAATAATAAGTTGCGCAAAAACTATCGCATTCTTTCCGCTCTCAATGTAGATGGTAAGTCAAAAACTACCCGAGCTAAATTGCTTAGCAAAGGATTTGATTTTGATTTTTTTACCAATATTTTAAATACTAAGACAGGAAATACCTACTATTTCCTGTACGATCAAGGCTACATGCTTTTAGACAACGATTTTTACATGCTAGTCAAAAAAGATATTTAATATCATAAACCTCAAATTCACCCCAAATGAAAAAAAGTTTATCCCCACTTTTTAGCTTCTTATTCATAACTGGAATTATTGGATTATTATTCTTTACGATGATGCCACAATGGACATCAGATAAAGAAGGGCCCCTAGCTGAGTTTTCAACAACCAGAGCTTTTAATCAAATCAAAGCCATAGCTAGTCAACCTCATTATGTAGGATCTGAAAATCATGAGACTGTTGCCCTCTACCTTCAAAATGAATTGAATAAATTAGGATTACACTCAACCACTCAAGAAGGATACACTTTAACCGACTGGGGCAACCTTGTAAAGTCAAAAAATATACTTGCTCGTATAAAGGGGACTAATAATACAAAAGCCTTGGTGCTATTATCACATTATGACAGTGCACCGCATTCCTATTCTCAAGGCGCAAGTGATGCTGGTTCAGGTGTAGCTACGATTCTAGAAGGAATCCGTGCGTATCTTTACACCAAGCAAAAACCTAAAAACGATATCATAATCCTTTTCACTGATGCAGAGGAGTTGGGACTAAATGGTGCTGCTCTTTTTGTAACCCAACATCAGTGGGCAAAAGAAGTGGGCTTAGTTTTAAATTTTGAAGCTCGAGGGTCCTCTGGACCAAGTTATATGCTAATGGAGACAAATAAAGGTAATGCCGGACTGGTAAAGGAATTTGCTGCTGCTGGCACAACTTTTCCAGTATCAAATTCCCTGATGTATAGCATTTATAAAATGCTTCCAAACGACACTGATTTAACCGTTTTTAGAGAAAAAGGTGATATCCAAGGTTACAATTTTGCTTTTATTGACGGACATTATAATTACCATACTGCACAAGACGATAGCAATCATTTAGATAAAAATACCCTAGCACATCAAGGTAGTTATTTGATGCCTTTATTACAGCATTTTTCAAATGCAGATCTCAATGCTACTCAAGCTACTGAAGATGATATCTATTTTTCTATTCCTTACACCTTACTTCATTATCCATTTGATTGGGTTTTCCCGATGATTGCCTTTGCTTTTTTAGTATTCTTGCTGTTATTATTTGCAGGTTTCGCCAAAAAATTGCTCAGCTTTCCCGAGATTTTAAAAGGTTTCATTCCCTTATTTGGATCACTTTTGAGTGCTTTTATAATTGGCTTTTTTGGATGGAAACTATTATTACTCATTTACCCACAATACAACGATCTCCTCAATGGCTTCACTTACAACGGTCATGACTATATCGCAGCAATTGTACTGTTTAGTCTATGCATTTGTTTTGCCTTTTATCAACGTTTTTCGATAAAAAAAAGAACAATGAATCATTATGTAGCCCCATTATTTGTTTGGTTACTTATCAATTTAGCAATAGCTTTTTATCTTAAAGGAGCTGGTTTTTTAATAATACCTGTTTATTTTAGTTTATTACTCTTTGGGATTTTTATCATTACGCAAAAATCAAGCTGGATTTTGAATCTGATTTTTAGTATACCAGCCTTATTTATAATTGTGCCTTTTATACAAATGTTTCCTATCGGTTTAGGGCTAAAAGTATTGTTTGGCAGTGCTTTACTGACAGTACTCACATTTGTGCTTTTATTGCCTATTTTTGGGGCTTTTATGAGAAAATCGTGGTGGTCTTTATTCTTCTTAATTCTTTCATTAGGATTTTTTGCGAAAGCTCATCTCGCATCGAGATACCAAGCAGGTCAGGCAAAATCAAATAGCCTAGTCTATCTTTATAATGCAGACACAAAGATGGCAAACTGGGCTACATATGATAAGAACTTAGACGACTGGACAAAAAAATATCTAGGCAAAAACCCTCAAGAAGCTACGAGCATAAATAAAAACCCACTATTTAGTAAATACAATTCTGGTTTTACTTTCAGTGCCAAGGCACCAATTAAAGACTTAGCACAACCGTCCATCGTCTTCACCAAGGACAGTATTGTAGGTGGTAACCGTTATTTAAAAATTAGAATTAGCCCTAATCGAAAGGTAAATAGGTATGATATCTTTGCAGATAAGAAAATGATCTTTACAAATTTCAAAGCTAATGGCGCAGCGCAACTAGAGCAACAAGGCAATGTTTTAAAAAGAAAAGGCAAAAAAGTACTTAGCTATTATGTTGCGAACAATGAACCACTGGAAATGGAGTTTACAATTCCATCCACCACCTTATTTGATATGGAATTGATGGAAGCCTCTTTTGACCTAGTAGAAAACCCTTTATTCAATATGGCAAAACGTGCAGAATGGATGATGCCTACTCCTTTTGTATTGAATGATGCGGTTGTTATCACTAAGCGTATAATGCCAAGTCCACAAGAAATAATTACTCCTACTGAAATAACTACCATCAAAACTGTTCAAAACAAACCCTTGCAGAGAAAACCTGTTTTGAAAGTTAACGATAGTTTAAGCGTCGAATAAGTATTACTATAGTACTACTGATTTAATTCCTTTAAAAAAGTAACAGCTACCGCAAATTACCTATCTAAAATGGCAAATTTGCGGTTTTTTTAATTTGATATAAGCTAAAAAAGCGCTGAAAATTTTTAATCAAAATCCTTTCGGATTAGCTTACTTTTGTAAACTCAATGACAAGTTTATAATGAAACAAATTAGCGTTTTAGGTTGTGGATGGCTCGGATTGCCTTTGGCGAAAGCCCTAATTCAAAAAGAGTATACCGTAAAAGGATCAACCACTTCTCCAGAGAAAATTTCTCTATTAGAAAATTCTGGAATTCAATCTTATGTAATTGAACTAGAAAGTGATAATGCGCCAGAGAACATTTCTTGTTTTTTTGAAGGAAGCGAAATAATAATAATCGCTATTCCACCGAAATTGAGAGGTAAGAACAAAGATTATTCTGATGCGAATAACAATTCGTTTGTTAAAAAAATAGCCAATCTTTTACCACTGATTGCGGAATCAACAATCAAAAAGTTGTTATTTATTAGTTCGACAGCGGTTTATGGTGACGCTAGTGGTACCGTTGATGAGTACACAAAACCAGTTCCTGTTACCGAAAGCGGCAAACAATTATTAACAATCGAAGAATTATTATTTGACAACAGCAACTTTAAAACTACCGTACTTCGTTTTGGTGGACTAATTGGGGAAGATCGCAATCCTGCTAGATTTTTGGCAGGGAAAGCAAATGTGGCTAATCCAGAAGCAGCTATCAACCTGATTCATCAAGAGGATTGTATCGCTGTAATTTTGAAAATTATTGAAAGGAATGCTTGGGGAGAAAGCTTTAATGCCGTAGCGCCTTATCATCCCACAAGATCAGCCTATTATACAGAAAAAGCAATAGAGAACAATTTGCTTCCTCCCTCTTTTGATTACAACCAACCTTCTGTGGGAAAAACAATCGATAGCGAAAAGCTAGTAAGAATACTTGAGTATCAGTTTATAAAACCACAGCTTTAAGTTGAAAACAAAGATCAAAACTTCACTTTCCACTGGTGTTCATGCTATTGGATTACCCTTTATTGCTTTAGCCTTTGTTTGTTTTTGTTGGGGAACTACTTGGATTGCGTCCAAAGAAGGGGTTCGGCACATGCCCGCATTACAACTCGCAGGCATTAGACAGTTCATTGGTGGTGGCCTCTATATCTGTTTTTTTCTATTCAAAAAAGCCCCTTGGCCAAAAGGCAAACAGTGGAAAACGATTTTAATACTGAGTGTCTTAAATTTTGCTCTTAGCAACGGACTGAGTACCTGGGGAGTGAAATACATTAGTAGTGGACTTGGGGCGATCTTAAATGCTATATTCCCGCTTTGGATTGTTATTATTACATTTTTAAGAGGCGAAAAACTTGCTAAATTAGCCATATTAGGATTGGTGATTAGTTTCAGTGGTGTTTGTGTTATTTTTTACGACCACTTAACTGATTTTCTTCAAGCTGATTTTCGATTTGGAATTATGCTGTCAGTAATTGCAACGATAACTTGGGCTTTTGGAAGTCTCTATACTAAGAAAAAAGCGGCCACTTTTAACCCTTATTTTAGTTTGGGATTGCAAATGTTTATTTCGAGTTTACTATTATTGACCATTTCAGAAACAAGCGGTATGGCGGTAGCTATAACTTCTATTCCTGTCACCTCTTGGTATGCTATTACGTATTTAGTGATTGTGGGCTCCATACTGTCCTTTATGGCCTATATTTATATGCTACAACAATTACCAGCCGAGGTTAGTAGTATCTACGCTTATATCAATCCTATTGTAGCCGTACTACTTGGTGCGCTCTTATTTGGAGAATCTCTTAGCGTTGCGATCGCTATTGGTGGAGGAATTACTCTTTTTGGATTGTATATGGTGAATCATTCTATTCGAAGAACACGTAGAAAAGCTTTACTAAAGAAATCATAGATAATAATTTCTATTTTATAGAAACAACAAGCTCTCTACTGTCAAAGTTACTTACTGTCTTTTGTGAAGAAGTCAATTACTAGAAGTACATTTAAATCTAGTTTCTAATTAACTGACTAACAATGCTTATTTTGAAAAATCACTAAAAGTGGGTATTTTATTTGTAATTTATTTTTTCTAAGTTTGGTACTAGCTATTTAAATAAATAGCCCTCACTTAAAAATATAACTATGAAACAAACCACAAACCACAAACCACAAACCACAAACCACAAAGCTTTATTAGCAAACTTCTTTTCCTGTTTGTACTAGTGTACTCTATGACTAATTGCAGCCAAGACACTCAAGACATTAATGAAAATAATGTAATTGAGGCTGAAAAAAATGAGATTTCATTCAATCAGTTTAAAAATAAGACTGGATTGATAGAATTCAAAAACACCTTTAGTTTACCAATAGTCTCTTTAAAAGCTCAATCTAAAAAAGTTGAAAAAAATCAGTACACTGTAAATGATTTCAACATTGATACCACGTACATTAAACAATTTGTAGTAAGAAATAAAACTGCGTATACTTTTAAGATTACTCCAAAAATAATCACGCGAAAAAGTATTTTTAATCTTACTATTTACAATAAAGATGGAGTTTGGGAAACATCAATAATCGAAATGATACCGACAGATCAAAATTATAAAGACCTTATTACTGGTAATGCGAGAAAATTTAGAGGTAAAATGAGACTTGTTTATCAATCAGCTACATATCAAAACCCTATTAATAAGTCCTATGCAAAATCATCAGGTTCAGGTACAGGTTACACTACCGTTTTTGTAACTGGAAATAGGCATTGTACAGGGACAGGAGATTGCGCCAGTGGAACCTGTGACAATTGTAATCTTTGCGTAGACTATTACAGTTTTAGCCTACCAGTAGACGGTGAAGCTGTAGAAGCTTTAGAAGAGACACCAAATAGTGAATCTCAAAGTGGTGGTGGCAGTAGCCCTAATTTAACTGATCCCAGCGGATATGTTATAGATCCTAACTTATTTGATTTAAGTAATCCAAAATCATTCATATTATTACAAAAAGCAGAAACAGCAGCTGCATTTTGGGCTGATCTATCAAATGATTTGAAAGAGTGGGCTATTGTTAATGCTGATGAATATACTATGATACTGAATTTATATCTAGATAATGTTTCGCAAGAAAGTAAAGGTGCTGCTATAGAAATGATGAACTCAATGATGAATAATTTTGGCTATTCTTCTGATGGATTTATGGGTGACGGTGATGGCGATAACGTTGATTATTCAGGCCCTAAACAGTTGATTCCAAAAAGTATTATTCTGAATGATGGTTCTACATTGACAATAACCTTTGGAACCACTCAAAGCGACAATAAAAATTCAAACAATGAGGTTGCTGTAGATTTAGTAAATAGTATAAAATTTGCACTGAATTTGGCAAATAGTAAACTAGAAAATTCTTTAAAAATCACTTCTATATATATAGCAGCCACAACAAATGGCACTCATTCCTCTACAAGTAATCACCCAAGAGGCACGGCAGTTGATATAAGTAGAATTAATGGAACAAAAATGATTAATTTAGGCGGAAACGCTCAAGTTAAAGCCCTGCAAGAAGCTTTTGATGATTATCCGAAAATTAGAGAGAATTTTGGTCCTTCATTTAAACACAAGACGCTTCCGAACGGATCTGTAAATCTAAATTGGCTTATTGCCGGACATCAAGACCATATACATGTATCGGTTCAAAGTAATTAATCAACAAATCCATTATTATGAAAAAACACTTAATTATTTTTTTAACATCTCTACTGTTTATATCTAGCAAAGCTCAAAATATTATTTATAAAAAAATAGAAAGCAACGAATTAAACAGTTTCATAGGAAAGATTATTGAATACAAAAAATTTGACCTTTCTCAATATCAGGTCAAAACAATTATAACAACAAATTTACCAGGCAGTGCCGGAAATCCTGAATCGGATGAAGTTTCACATAATATTTATATTTCTATTTGTGAATATGAAGAGTATCTGGATTGTAAATTATACCTAGTCGAAAATTTAATTAAAATAAATGTGGAAAGTATCATAGAGGACAAAGCGAATCTATTTATTGAAATAAGTTCTGGAAATTTTAATGAAAGAAAAACAGATACAATAGTCATATCTAAATAAACCACCAGTCTCTCACTTGTAACCCGTGCCCACAAATGAGAATGAATAGCCCTAAATTTATAAACCAAATCATGAAACAAACCACAAAACTACATTAGCAAAAACGATAACTTGGGCTTTTGGAAGTCTCTATACTAAGAAAAAAGCGGCCACTTTTAACCCTTATTTTAGTTTGGGATTGCAAATGTTTATTTCGAGTTTGCTATTATTGACCATTTAAGAAACAAGCGGTATGGCGGTAGCTATAAGTTCTATTCCTGTCACCTCTTGGTATGCTATTACGTATTTAGTGATTGTGGGCTCCATACTGTCCTTTATGGCCTATATCTATATGCTACAACAATTACCATCCGAGGTTAGTAGTATCTACGCTTATATCAATCCTATTGTAGCCGTACTACTTGGTGCGCTCTTATTTGGAGAATCTCTTAGCGTTGCGATCGCTATTGGTGGAGGAATTACTCTTTTTGGATTGTATATGGTGAATCATTCTATTCGAAGAACACGTAGAAAAGCTTTGGCTAGTAAAATATAAATTACCTTCCGCTAATCCACTATAAAATAATAAAACCCCAAGCTTACACTTGGGGTTTTGATTTATAAAGACATTTTTCTTACCAGATTCGTACTCTTTTTTCAGGAGCAATATACATCCCATCATTAGCTTGAATATCGAATGCTTTGTAGAAATAATCAATGTTTTGTAATGGCACATAAGCACGGTAAATACCTGGCGAGTGTGGATCTGTTTTCACTTGATTCTTAATTGCCTCATCACGGGATTTAGAACGCCAGATCGTTGACCAAGAAATGAAGAAACGTTGTTCTGGTGTGTAACCATCAATTAATCCTGGATTGCCGTTTTCTTTTAGGTACAATTGCAGTCCATCATAAGCAGCACTTACTCCACCTAAGTCACCAATATTTTCCCCTAAGGTAAATTTTCCATCAACAAAAGTTCCTGGTAATGGCTCTAAAGCGCTGTATTGATCAGCAAGAGCAGTTGTTAAAGCTGCAAATTGTTTAGAGTCTTCAGCAGTCCACCAATCAACTAAATTACCATCAGCGTTGTATCTAGATCCTGAATCGTCAAAACCATGCGAAATTTCATGTCCAATTACGCCACCAATTCCACCATAATTCACTGCTTCGTCAGCTTGATAATTGTAAAAAGGAGGTTGTAAAATCGCTGCTGGAAATACAATCTCATTATAAGACGCGTTGTAATACGCATTCACTGTTTGAGGAGACATTCCCCATCTTGTTTTATCCACAGGCTTGTTCAAGTCGGCTAGATCTTGTTCAAAACGCCATTTAGACATCAATCTTGTGTTTTCAAAATACGTCCCTCCTTGTTCAGGGCTAATTACCTCTAATGCTGAATAATCTTTCCATTTGTCTGGATATCCAATTTTGATTTTAGATTTGTGTAGTTTTTCAATCGCACTTACTTTAGTCTCAGGCGACATCCAAGTCAAATTATTGATGCGGTTTTCAAAAGCAATAAAAATGTTTTTGATCATTTTCTCTGCTTTGGCTTTGGCCTCAGCCG
Organism: Flavobacterium sp. W21_SRS_FM3; assembly: GCF_052113625.1. Classification (NCBI taxonomy): domain Bacteria; kingdom Pseudomonadati; phylum Bacteroidota; class Flavobacteriia; order Flavobacteriales; family Flavobacteriaceae; genus Flavobacterium; species Flavobacterium sp. W21_SRS_FM3. The sequence continues at coordinate 181,825 of NZ_JBGQOD010000001.1, forward strand.
GAAACTTTTTCTCTACATATAATTTCCCTAATGCTTCTCCTATTCTTCCGTTAATTACTTGCAAGGCTCTTTCATCGCGAGGTCTTTGTTTTACAGCACCCGTTAAGGTTTTACCGTAGAAATCAAAATTAGCGTCTTCGATGCTAGTAGACAATTGGCTTGAAGCTCTATTCAATAACGCCCAACGCATATATGCCTTCCACTCACTCACCTTGTTCTCCTTCAAGATTCCCTCTAAGGCGGTCATGTATTTAGGTTGTGAAACAATTAAAGAATCAACATTTTTTAAACCTATTTGAGTAAAATAATTATTCCAGTTGATCGATGGAGTCAACTTTTGCAAGTCGGCAACCGTCATTGGGTTGTACGATTTTCTTCTGTCTCTTCTTTCCACACGGTCAAATCTTGGTTTTGACATTTGGATTTCTAATGCCAAAATTTGTTCAGCGTGTGTTTTAGCTTCTGCTGGTTTTTCACCTAAAAAACCTAACATTTTTGCAACATGAAGTACATATTTCTCTCGCTTTTCTTTGGAATCAGCATCATCAGATACGTAATAATCTCTATCAGGTAATCCCACACCTCCAGGACCTACACTAACAACATTTCGATTACTGTTCTTAGCATCAGCACCAACATTAGCACCAAAGAATCCAATTCCCCCAAGAGGTTCCATTTCGATTAAAAGCGCTTCTAAATCTTTGCTATTTTTAATAGCATCAATCTTTTTCAAATACGGTTTTAGTGGTGCGATTCCCAATTTGTTTCTACCTACTGTATCCAAAATTGATTTGTACAAGTTGATCGCTTTCCCTTGATCTGTATCCGATTTATACTTTGGGTTGTTTACCGCATCTTTTAAGATCGCTAATGCATCTGCATCGGTGCGCTGTCTTAATTCGTCAAAACTTCCCCAACGCGTTCTATCTGATGGGATTTCAGTATTATCAAGCCAAGTTCCATTTACATACTGGAAGAAATTATTACTTGGCTTCACTGACTTGTCCATATAATTGACATTGATGCCAGGTTCTTTTACTGCCTGCTCAGTCTGTGCTTGCATAACGGATAGTCCTAGTAGTGCAGGAATTGCAAAAAGGAGCTGTCTATTGCTGTTCTTTTTCATTTTTAAAGTGGATTAGTTAGTTCTTAGTGCACAAATACAAATCTTTGTAGCAACAAAATAATTTATAAATATATAAAAGTAAATTCCAATGTATACAATTTTAACAATTGTAGCCGATAGATTTTTTACAAATGAAAAAATCCCAAGCTTTCACTTGGGATTTTTGAAGGTTATGGTTTTGATTATTACCAAATCTTAACTCTTTTTTCAGGTTTGATATACATACCGTCTCCTTTTTTAATATCAAATGCTTTGTAAAAGGCGTCTACATTTTGTACTGGAACATAGGCTCTATACATACCTGGAGAATGAGGGTCAGTTTTTACTTGACTTTTAATTGCTTCGTCACGAGATTTTGTTCTCCAAACCGTAGTCCAAGCTATGAAAAAACGTTGTTCAGGAGTAAATCCATCAATAAGTCCTGGATTTTTATTTTCTTTTAAATACAATTGTAAACCATCGTAAGCGGCGTTTACACCACCTAAATCTCCAATATTTTCGCCTAACGTAAATTTACCATCAACATGTACTCCTGGCAAAGGTTCTAATGCACTGTATTGATCTGCTAGAGCAGTTCCTAGAGTAGTAAATTGTTTCAAATCTTCGGCAGTCCACCAGTCTACTAAATTTCCATCTGCATTATAACGTGCACCTGAATCATCAAAACCATGAGAGATTTCATGACCGATAACTGCTCCTATTCCACCATAATTTACTGCTTCATCAGCTTGGTAATTATAAAAAGGTGGTTGTAAGATTGCTGCAGGGAATACAATTTCATTGTATGAAGGATTGTAGTACGCATTAACGGTTTGTGGCGACATATACCATTCTGTCTTATCTACTGGTTTGTTTAATTTATCAATATCCTTCTGGAAACCCCATTTAGACAGGTTTTTAATATTTTCAAAATAACTTCCGCCGTCAGCTATACTTTTAATTTCTAATTTAGAATAGTCTTTCCATTGATCAGGATAACCAATCTTGATAGTAATCTTATTCAGTTTTTCAATTGCTTTAGTCTTTGTTTCTGCAGACATCCAAGTTAAATTTGAAATTCTACTTTGGTACGCACTAATAATATTCTGAATCATTTTCTCTGCTTTGGCTTTTGCTTCAGCAGGAAACATCTTTTCGACATATAATTTCCCTAAAGCTTCCCCAATAGTTCCATTGACTGTTTGTAATGCTCTCTCTTCGCGTGGTCTTTGTTTAATCGCACCAGTCATTGTTTTTCCGTAGAAATCAAAATTAGCATCCTCAATTTTGGTTGACAATAACGAAGTAGAACCGTTAATTAAGTTCCATTTCATGTATTCTTTCCAAGCAGACACATTGTTCTCAGCAAGAATGTTTTGCAATGCCTTCATGTATTTTGGTTGCGAAACAATAACAGTATCTAATTTTGTAAATCCAAGCGCATTAAAATAGTTATTCCAATTAATAGCAGGAGTCATTTTTTGTAACTCAGCAACAGTCATCGGGTTGTACTGTAATCTTCCATCTCTGCGCTCTACTCTATCCAAACGAGGTTGAGACATTTCAATTTCTAACGCTAAGATTTTACTGGCACTTTCTTTAGATTGCTCTGGAGATTCTCCAATAAATTGAAGCATTCTCGCAATATGCTGCTCGTATTTTTGACGCTTTTCTTTAGTATCTTTTTCTTCAGAAGAATAATAATCTTTGTCTGGTAAACCTAATCTACCGACACCAACACTTAATGAGTTTTTAGCACTGTTTTTATCATCGGCTCCAACACCAACACCAAAAAAACCAATCCCACCAATAGGCTCCATTTCTACTAAAAGTTGTTGTAAGTCAGTAGTATTTCTAACCTTATCAATTTTAGCTAAATACGGCAACAACGGAATAATATCTTGTTTGTCTCTGGTAACTGTATCTAAAATACTGTTGTAAAGATTTATGGCTTTACCTTGATCAGTATTCGATTTGTATTTTGGATTCTTAGATGCCTCTTTTAAAATCGTTAGTGCATCCTTATCTGTTTTTTTAAGCAGTTCATTAAAACTTCCCCATGAGGTTCTGTCATTCGGAATTTCCGTTTTGTCTAACCAAGTACCATTGACAAATCTAAAAAAGTCATCAGCAGGTTTTACTTTATTATCAAAGTAAGAAATGTTGATTCCAGGTTCTTTAACAGTAGGTTTTTTTTGAGCTTGCGCTTCTGTAAATCCTATAATTGCAGGAATCACAAAAAGCAGTTGTTTATTCAACTTTATTTTCATTTTTTTCTAAGGTTTAGTTATTATCACAAAGCTATTGATAAAAGTTTTAATAACTGTTAAAATTTTATCGAAATTACAGTTTTGATTATCAGCACAAAAGAGCGTTGTTTTTTTATATTTTTGTATTTTTGTAAAAAAATAAAAGAAGACCAAATCGCTAAAATTATAATAGTGAACAGCTATTAACTTTAAGTCAAACATATTTTGGTCTTTAAAAAATAAATTAATTGAATATGAAATCTATATTTATGAAATACCGAATATTCATTGGTATTTTCCTAGTATTCTCTATTATCACATTATACCTATTCTATGTTGCTCTTAAACCCAGCAAAACTTTACCCATATACAATCCATCAGATGTGAACCCTGAATTGGTTGACAGTACAGTACAATACATTAGTAAATACCATACCATAGCTGATTTCTCTTTTACCAATCAAAATGGCAAAACCATTACTCAAAAAGATTATGAGGGTAAAATATATGTGGCCGATTTTTTCTTCACCACTTGTGGTTCTATTTGTCCTAAAATGACTGCTAATTTATTTGATGTTCAAAAAGCCATTAGCAATAATCCAAAAGTGATGCTGCTTTCTCATACCGTTTTTCCTGAAACGGATAGCGTTCCTGTTTTGAAGGCTTACGCCAAAAAGTACGGTGTAGATGATAAAAAATGGAATCTAGTTACCGGCGATAAGAAAGAAATTTATACGATGGCCAGAAAATCTTATCTAGCAGTTAAACTAGGAAAACCCGAAGAATTATATGATATGGTGCATACTGAAAACTTTGTTTTAGTAGATGCCAAAAGAAGAGTTAGAGGATTTTATGACGGCACTAAAAAAGAAGATATCCAGAAATTAATAGAGGACATTAATTTTTTAAGTCAAGAATAATTCTAAATTTAATTTGCTCCATTTAATTTAACCCAAAAACTAATCAGATTAGAGCTATTTTTTAGGTCGTTAAATTGATTCAAATAAAGTACAAAAATGATAATTATACGTCGTTTTTGTATTATAATATGTATTTTTGCAATCTTAATTCAATCTAAATAAGACTTGCGTACTACGATAAATTCACTAAAAAAAGGCGAAAAAGCCATTATCAAAGACTTTGATATTGATGTTATTCCGTTGAAACTGCTCGAAATGGGCTGTTTGCCTGGAAATACTGTTGAGTTATTACAAATAGCCCCATTTGGCGATCCTTTATATTTAAATATAAATGGTTCACACCTTGCCATTAGGGTAGAAACCGCTACAGAGATTGAAGTTGAAGTAATCAAAATTAAGCTTTAAAATGATTAACCAAAATATCAACGTCGCTTTAATAGGCAACCCAAATACAGGTAAAACATCCGTTTTTAATCAATTAACTGGCTTAAACCAACAGGTAGGAAACTATCCTGGTATTACTGTTGAAAAAAAAATTGGGTTTTGTAAGCTGCCAAATAATATAAAAGCTAACATTTTAGATTTACCAGGAACTTATAGCTTAAACGCAAGCTCGATTGATGAAAATGTTGTTATTGAGTTACTGTTGAACAAAAATGACAAACTATATCCTGATGTTGCTCTCGTAGTAACTGACGTTGAAAACCTGAAGCGTAATTTACTACTTTTTACCCAAATAAAAGACCTTGAAATTCCGACGATATTAGTGATTAATATGGCGGATAGAATGGAACACAAAGGGATTACACTCGATATTCCGTATTTAGAAGAGCACTTAAAAACAAAAATCGCATTAATCAGTTCAAGAAAAGGTTTCGGGATAGATGAATTGAAAAAAATGATCATCACTTACAAAACTATTTCAAGTGAACCTTGTTTGAATGCATCAAGCATAGATCCTGAATATTTTGATAGCTTACGCAAAGCCTTTCCTAACCAACTATTATACAAACTGTGGTTAGTGATTACCCAAGATGTGAACTTCTTGAACTTAGAACGTAAAGAAATTCACAGTTCGTTTACTAAATCACATTCTGATTTAAAACGTTTGCAACAAAAAGAAACAATAAAACGCTATCAATTTATAAATGATGTTTTAAAAGAAGGTTTAAAAGTAGACTCATCAATTGCTAAGGATTTCCGATCTAAGCTAGACCGCGTGTTAACGCATAAAGTGTGGGGTTACGCGATCTTCTTTGCTATTTTGTTTATCATTTTTCAGTCGATCTTTGAGTGGTCAACCATTCCTATGGATTTTATTGACAGTAGTTTTGCCTCTTTAAGTACTTGGGCTAGCGAATCCTTACCAGCAGGAGTATTGACTAATTTAATTTCGCAAGGAATTATTCCTGGAATAGGCGGAATCTTAATTTTCATTCCTCAAATTGCGTTCTTATTTTTGTTTATTTCGATACTAGAAGAAAGCGGTTATATGAGTCGGGTGGTTTTCTTAATGGACAAGATCATGCGTAAATTTGGTTTATCTGGTAAAAGTGTAGTGCCATTAATTTCTGGAACTGCTTGTGCGATTCCTGCTATTATGGCAACTAGGAACATTGAAAACTGGAAAGAGCGCTTAATTACCATATTAGTCACTCCGTTTACAACATGTTCAGCAAGACTGCCTGTGTATGCTATTATCATTGGACTGGTTATTCCAGACACCCATGTTCTCGGTATCTTTAACCTACAAGGATTAACATTAATGTTATTGTACCTATTAGGTTTTGGAATGGCTATTTTATCAGCTTATGTTTTAAACAAAGTAATGAAAATAAAAGGCAAAACTTTCTTTGTGGTAGAAATGCCTAATTATAAATTGCCCATGTTTAAGAACGTCGCGATTAATGTAGTGGAAAAAACCAAAGCCTTTGTTTATGGTGCTGGAAAAATAATCTTAGCGATCTCTATTATTTTATGGTTTTTAGCTTCTTATGGCCCTGGGAAAAAATTCAAGAACGCTGAACAAATTGTACAATCTAAAATTGAGAATACTTCTTTACCACAACAAGAGTTAGACAATAAGATAGCCTCTTACAAACTGGAGAATTCGTATATAGGAATCATGGGTAAAACCATCGAGCCTGCAATCTCTCCTTTGGGTTACGATTGGAAAATAGGAATAGCCATTATTAGTTCATTTGCCGCTAGAGAGGTTTTTGTAGGGACTTTAGCAACGATTTATAGTGTCGGTGGTACTGACAATGAAGATACAATTAAAAACAAAATGGCTGCTGAAATCAATCCAGCAACCGGTGACAAAATATTCAATTTTGCCTCTGGTATTTCGTTATTATTGTTTTATGCATTTGCGTTACAGTGCGCGAGTACGCTAGCTATAACTAAGAAGGAAACTAATTCTTGGAAATGGCCTGTGGGACAGTTAATTTTTATGAGTGGTTTTGCTTATATCTTAGCACTATTAGCGTACCAAATATTAAAATAAATAAATGATGTTACAAGAAATAATAGCTTTTATAACCCTAGCAGTTGCGGTTGGTTTTCTAATTAAAAAGTATTTTTTTAAAAAGAAAAAATCAGCTAAAAACTGTGGAAGCGATGATTGTGGTTGCCACTAAAATTATTTGAGATATCCTATTTTTAAAAAATAATCTTTAGGCACAATTGGCTTGTCTTTTTTTGGATAAGGTTCCAGATCAATTGTTTGCACTTTCTTATATTTTACAGGAAGGTACGTTGCAAACCATTGCTGATTCTCTTGCTCTTTTTTAGCAGAAAGTACTAGTGTTTTATCTTCCATTAATTTTTTGTCTTTGTAAACAGATACCACGATTTGCGCTTCTCCCATCCAGATACAAGTAACGCCTTCTGGACATCTAGAGTCAGTAATTACACTTTTAAGAACCAGCGTAAAACCCGACTTTTTCAAACACTCTTTTTGAGTAATCTTGAAAGAACTATTCTCTTTATTTTGTGCAAAAGAGCCTAAACTAAAAGACAATACTATTAACAAGATATTTTTTTTCATTGCTGCATTTTAAAGCGTTGTAGTAAAGGTAGTAAGAAAACCTTAATTCGTTTTCACAAATAGGTTGCTGGCTATCTTATTTGAAATTGTCAAGTTCTTGCCATCTACTTTTATTCTTAACGACAGGTCAAAGGATTCTTTTGCTAATATTTCGATTTTAGAACCCAAAGCAATCTCTTGTTTGTCTAAGTATTTAAGAAATTCTGAAGAAGTGTCTTTCACTCCTACACAAATGCCTTGTTGCTTTTCAATGAGCTCTGAAAGCAATTGTTTGTCTATTTTAAAGATCTCTCCTTTAGCATTGGGAATGGGATCTCCATGTGGATCTTCTGTGGGATTCCCCAAAAAGTCATCTAATTTATTGATAAGTTTTTCGGATTTAATGTGTTCTAATTGTTCTGCAATATCATGTACCTCATCCCAAGAAAAATCTAATTTTTCTACTAAAAACACTTCCCACAGGCGGTGTTTCCTTACAATCATTTTAGCCGCTAACTTTCCAGCATCGGTTAGTGAAACACCTTGGTATTTTTTATAATTAACCAGATCCTTTTCGGACAGTTTTTTAAGCATATCAGTAACTGACGAAGCTTTGGTTTCCATCATTTCGGCAATGGCATTTGTACTTACATCAGCATTTGAAATAACGGTAAGATGGTATATGGCTTTAAGATAATTTTCTTCTGAAAGTGTCATGTTCTTTTTTTTAGCCCCGATAGCAGCGACATCCTTTATCTTATTGTAAACTGAATTTAATCCAGGTTCTTAAAAAGATAAAAATATAGCGGATAGCGGGAAATAGCTTCTCATTTTTTTTAATCTCTAACAATCAATAACGGAATAGAGATTTTGTGTCTCAACTTATCCACCGTAGTTCCAAAAATCAAATCTTTGAAACCGGTATGACCGTGCGTTCCCATTACTAAAATATCAAAGTTACCTTGGTTCACAATTTCGGGAATTATTTTATTTGGTTTTCCAAAGCCTAGTTGGGTACTGACTTTAAATCCTTTTTCAAACAACATTTCTTTGTATTCTTCCAGTAACTTCTCATCTACTAAGGTTTCATGATCATCAATGTTTTCTCCATACATAAGGGCACCCACAGTTTCAACAATATGAATCAATGTATAATTAGCCTCTGCTCCACCTAGTTCAAATGCACTGTTCAAAGCTACTTCATCAGCAGCTGAAAAATCTACAGAAACGGCAATATTCTTTTTAGTATACACTTCTGATTTAGAAAAGCGAAGTTTTAAATTGTGTGGCGAATGATTTTGAAAAGCTGTTTTAGACTTAGAAATAAAAGGTTTAATTACGATGTATAACAATAAAACCAAAAAGCTTAACGCCAACGGAACTACAGTAAGCCAAAGCACTATTGGGTTGTCAGAGGTTTCTAGCCAACCGTTAATTTCGTCCAAAACTAATTTCCCATTTAAAACTACAATGATTGAAGCGACAATCCATGAAGCGATTTGTGTCCATTTACCAATGTGAAAACCTTTCATTTTTGATTTATCACTCACAAAATGTATCAGCGGAATAATGGCAAATCCCAATTGTAAACTCAAAATCACCTGACTGAAAATCAGTAACTTTCCTGTTACTCCTTCGCCAAAAATAGTAATCACAATGACTGCTGGTACGATGGCAATTAATCTCGTAATGATTCTGCGTACCCAAGGCTGAATTCGTAAATTCAAATACCCTTCCATGATGATTTGTCCGGCTAAAGTTCCTGTTACTGTCGAACTTTGTCCCGCTGCAATTAAGGCTACGGCAAATAATATAGGGGCCCACTTGGTTCCTAATAAGGGTTGTAAAAATTTATGGGCATCTTGAATTTCGGCAACTTCATGCATGCCAACTTTATAAAATGTGGCTGCTGCCAAAATTAAGATGGCGGCGTTGACAAAGAACGCTAAGTTCAATGCAATGGTCGAATCGATGAAATTGTATTTTAAAGCTTGTTTGATACCGGCAGTCGTTCTATCAAATTTACGGGTTTGCACTAAAGAAGAGTGCAGATATAAATTGTGCGGCATCACCGTGGCTCCAATGATCCCGATTGCGATGTACAAGGCTGTTTCATTAGGCATCGAAGGTATTAATCCTAACATCACTTTGTCTAATTCTGGTTGTGCAAAGAACATTTCGAAAACAAATGAAACTCCAATAACCAGTACTAAGGCAATGATAAACGCTTCCATTTTACGAATCCCTTTATTGATTAAGAACAATAACAAAAACGTATCTAAAACCGTAATCATTACCCCTTGAATCAACGGAATATCAAACAACAAGTTAATACCAATGGCCATTCCCAATACCTCAGCGAGATCACAGGCTGCAATGGCAACTTCGGCCAAGAAGTACAAAATGTAGTTGATAAAAGGCGAATAGGTTTCGCGAGAAGCTTGTGCTAAATCGCGTTGGGTTACAATTCCTAATCGAGCACTCAAGCTTTGCAAAAGCAACGCCATGATATTACTCATCAATAAAACCCAGAGTAAAGAATACCCAAACTGACTTCCTCCAGCAAGGTCAGTAGCCCAGTTTCCTGGGTCCATATATCCTACACTTATCAAGTATGCAGGACCAAAGAACGCTAATATTTTGCGAAAGACTGATTTCTTATTTTGAGTGGAAACCGACTGGTTTACTTCTTCTAACGACTTACCCATTTGATAACTATTTGAGGCAAATATAATTATGTTTTTTTGTTATATCAAATATAATTTTTAGATTTGCCTAAATTTATATTTAAACACAACAAAAAAATAATACTTTGAGAAACATAATTTTTCTATATTTCCTACTAATTACAAGCCTTTCCTTTGCGCAAGCGACTATAAAAGGAAACGTCTCCGCAGATGGAATACCTTTGCCGCAGGCTAATATTTTGATCAAAAAAGCAACAAAATCCATCGTTACAGATAGCAACGGAAATTATTTTATAAATAATTTGGTTGCAGGGGAGTATGAAATCGCTGTTTCCTACACTGGATTCAGGGCTGAAAAAAGAACGATCACCCTTATTGACAGCACCGAAACGGTTCTTGATTTTAGACTAAGAGAAAACAATACCCTAGACGAGGTGGTGATAACAGGAACGTTAAAACCAGTTAGTCGTTTAGAAAGCGCTGTTCCTGTAGAAGTTTACAAACCCACTTTTTTTAAGAAAAATCCAACAGCAAATATTTTTGAAGCCTTGCAAAATGTAAATGGTGTCCGTCCACAACTAAATTGTAATGTTTGTAATACGGGAGACATTCACATCAACGGACTCGAAGGGCCATACACTTTAGTATTAATTGATGGTATGCCTATTGTGAGCGGATTGTCTACCGTTTATGGATTATCTGGAATTCCGAATTCTCTATTAGAACGTATCGAGATTGTAAAAGGACCAGCATCTTCCCTATACGGAAGCGAAGCTGTGGGCGGATTGATTAATATTATAACGAAGAATCCAAGCAACGCTCCCCTATTTTCAGCAGACTCTTTTGTAACTGATTGGGACGAACTCAATGTAGATTTAGGTTTCAAAGGGAATCTAGGCAAAACGGCTTCGGTTTTAACGGGAGTGAATTATTTTAATTACAGCAATCCTATTGACAACAACAACGATAATTTTACTGATGTCACTTTGCAAGATCGTATCTCGGTTTTTCAAAAATGGAATTTTAATCGAAAAAGCAAAAAGCAACTTTCACTAGCGGGACGTTTTTTCTATGAAGACCGCTGGGGAGGCGAATTGCAATGGGAAAAGAAATACCGCGGAGGTGACGAAGTCTATGGTGAGAGCATTTATACGAAACGTTGGGAATTACTAGGTGCTTATGAATTACCTACAGTAGAGAAAATGTTGTTTTCGTTCTCCTACACAGACCATGATCAAAACTCGGTTTATGGAAATATTCCTTATTTAGCGAAACAGCGCATTGGTTTTGGGCAACTGACATGGGACAAAAAACTGCGCAAACACGATTTACTTTTTGGAACTGCATTGCGTTATCAATATTATGATGACAACACTACTGCAACGGTTACTGAAGATGTCAATTGGATTCCGAGTCTATTTCTTCAAGACGAAATAGCCTTCAATGACAATCACAAAATATTATTGGGAGCACGTTATGACTACAACAACAACCACGGAAACATTTTTACGCCACGATTTGCTTATAAATGGAAAATCAACGACAATAATATTCTGCGTTTCAATACAGGGACAGGTTTTAGAATTGTGAATCTTTTTACCGAAGAACATGCCGCTTTAACCGGATCCAGAGAGGTAATTGTTCTAGAAACACTAAAACCAGAACGCTCTATTAATGCGAACATCAATTATTTGAAAAAAATCTATACCAACAACGGGAATTTCATAGGCTTTGAAACAACAGCTTGGTACACGCGTTTCAGCAATTCGATTATTCCAGATTATGATACCAATCCCAACCAGATTATTTATAAAAATCTAGAAGGTCATGCGGTGACAAAGGGAATTAGTACTAACCTCGATTTTGTGTTCAATAATGGTTTGAAAATGATCCTTGGTGCGACTTATATGAATGTTTCCAAAACTGAAAACAATGTTACGACCCAGCAAATTCTAACCGAAAAATTCTCGGCTACTTGGGCGATTTCGTACCGAATCAACAAATTGTCTTTAGACATTGATTACACCGGAAATGTGTATGGCCCAATGCGTTTGCCATTGTTGGGAGATTTAGATCCACGAAGTGAGTACTCGCCAACTTGGAGCATTCAAAACATCCAATTTACCTTTAATAAATTCAAGAATATCGAAATTTACGGCGGAGTAAAAAACATACTGAACTGGACGCCCAACAAAGGAAATCCATTTATTATCGCTAGAGCCAATGATCCATTCGATAAAAATATACAATACGACACAAATGGTAACGTGCAAGCCACTCCAGATAATCCGTATGCGCTGACTTTTGACCCTGGTTATGTGTATGGACCTAATCAAGGAATTCGCAGTTTCTTTGGTTTAAGATACTCGTTGAAGTAATCTTTTTTGAAATATTATAAACGCAATACAACATACATGACTTATATGTTTAGAAAAAAAGCAGCCTTTATAATCCTTATCGTAATAGTAATGCAATCTAGTTTTGCTCAACTGAAAACCTACACTTTTCAGGAAGCAGAATTATTATCAAAAGAAAATCCAAAACCCATTGTGGTGTTTATCCATACTTATTGGTGTAACTACTGCAAAATGATGGAAAACAATACTTTTAAAAATAAAGAGGTTATTGCGGAATTAAACACTAATTTTTATTTCATTTCATTTGATGCAGAAACTAAGGAACCGATTGCTTTCAATCAAAATACTTTTCAGTTTCAACCTACTGGAACGAATACAGGCATTCATGAATTGGCAACAGCTTTGGCTACTATTAATGGTCAGGTGATGTATCCAACGCTAACAGTTCTAGCAACAGATGCGTCAATTATTTTTCAACAACATTCCTATATTTCAGCTAAGACTTTCCTTAAAATTCTTGAAAAAATGGATTACAAATAATTACCAGGTCTGATTTTTTGCTACCGATTTAAAAGATTAGCACAGATTATTTTACAGTCCAAAACTGATAAAGAAAATCCTTTATAAATCCTTTAAACTGTGGTAAAAAAAGATATTTGGCTACAGCCTAAAAAATAATATCCCTATTTTTGGAATAAATTTCTAGTACCGTTTATGAAACACTATGATTACATTTTTACAGGCTCGGGTTTAGCAGCATTGATGACTGTTTATAAAATGATTCAATCGGGCGCTTTTACAGATAAATCCATTTTGCTAATTGATGATGACGCAAAGAAAACCAATGACAGAACTTGGTGTTTCTGGCAAGAGGGACAATCCGTTTGGGAAAAATCTATTACAAAAAAATGGGATTTGGCTTTATTTGCTAGTGAAGGATTTAGTCGGGATTTAGATTTAAAACCCTATCAGTACAATAGAATAAATGGATTGGATTTTTACAATCAGGTGTTTGAGTTGATTTCGAAACAAAAAAACATCCACTTCCTCAATGAGAAAGTAACCGACATCAACGAACTCCAAACGCATGTTTACGTCGCTACCGAAACCCAAAGTTTCACAGGCGATAAACTCTTTAACAGCATTTATAGAAAGTTTGAAGTCGAAAGCCAAACCAAATATCCGGTTTTACAACAGCATTTTATTGGTTGGTTTATAAAAAGTAAGGAAGCCGTTTTCAATCCAGACCAAGCGACTTTCATGGATTTTTCGGTGGAACAAAAAGGGAACACGCGATTCATGTATGTTTTACCTACCTCAACCACCGAAGCCTTGCTAGAGTACACTTTGTTTTCACATCAATTATTAGCCAAAAGCGAGTACGAAACCGAAATTCAAAATTACATTGCAAAACTCGGAATCACTGATTACGAAATAACCGAAAAAGAACAAGGCAGCATCCCAATGACTTGCTATCCTTTCTGGAAAAAAAATACCCAACGCGTTCTCAATATAGGAACTGCTGGCGGATGGACCAAAGCCAGTACAGGCTATACGTTTAAAAATTCGGATAAAAAATCAACAGCTTTAATTGCGTTTTTAGAAAAGAAAACGGACTTCAGGAAATTCCATAAACGAACTAAATTCTGGTTTTACGACTTGCTTTTATTGGATATTCTAGATCGTAAAAATGATTTGGGAGCCACAATATTCTCGTCAATGTTTAAAAAAGGAAGTCCTGCTTTGATTTTTAAATTCTTAGACGAAGAAACCTCGCTTTACGAGGATATAAAAGTAATTTTAACATGTCCTAAAACGCCTTTTATCATGGCTTTACTGCGGTCAACCAAGTATTTATTTAAGTAAATTAAGTCGTCTATAAAACAATAACAAAACTTTATAATGCAAATAATGGAGTTCTTTTTAAACTTCGTAACTTTGCACTTTCAAACATTAATATTTAAAATACAAAGATATGTATCCAGAAGAAATGGTAAAACCAATGCAAGCTGAATTGACAGTAGCAGGTTTTCAAGATTTACATAGCGCTGATGCGGTAGACAATGCTATCAAAGCCGAAGGAACTACACTAGTAGTGGTGAATTCAGTTTGTGGTTGTGCAGCAAGAAACGCACGTCCAGGAGCAAAAATGAGTTTAGACGGAGCAAAAAAACCAGATCATTTAATCACGGTTTTTGCAGGAGTTGACAAAGAAGCAGTTGATGCAGCAAGACAACACATGTTCCCTTTTCCTCCATCATCACCATGTATGGCGTTGTTCAAAAACGGAGAATTGGTTCACATGTTAGAGCGTCACCACATTGAAGGTCGCCCAGCTGAAATGATCGCTGAGAACTTACAAGATGCATTTAACGAATACTGTTAGTATTTAATAGCAAGTAGCACAAAGAATTGCGATAGTTTCGCAAGATTTTAACCGCAGATTCGCAGATTTAAAAATTTGTGAATCTGCGGTTTTTTGTTTGGAGCTTCTTCCAGCTGTACACTATATCTTTTCCTGGCTAAAGAAGCCAGTAAAAGGATGCCGTTCCCATCTGGGCTAGAAGATCTGTGGTGCAATAAAGATAAAGTTGTTTATATTTGAGAATAAAAAGACAGTTAAAGAAAATATGAAAAAAATTATAATCATCATATTATTGTTGACTATAAAAGTCAACTCTCAAGAATTAGTTGGCCAATGGAACGTTATATCCTATGAAGATGAAATTTGTTATTATAATAAAATAAATGATTCAATTTATTATAAGGATACAACCCGAAAAAATGAAGCTGAAAATTTCCGTGAAATGTCAGAAATACTAATTTTTCCAATAACCTATGATTTTGAGAGTAATGGAAGTTACACTATGACTAGCCCTATGATCGGTAAAATTTATGGCCAATTCAAAATAGATCAAGTCAATAAAAAAATCATTTTTATTGATGATGAAGATAAAAAATATGAAATACCATTCGTGTATAGAGATTACATCCTCTTTATTGAAATGAAAATGGAAACTGGCTTTATTAAAATTGGCCTAAAAAAGAGCTAAAAAAAATCAATTACACAGCTACAAGGAGACAATTATCACGATTTTACGATCGGTGGCCAAAAAGTTTGTAAAAAAGTAAACATTAAAAAAGTTGTTCATGCAAAACACAAAAATATTTAAAATGGCTTTTGCTAGTGTATATCCTCATTATGTGAATAAAGCAGAGAAAAAAGGACAAACAAAAGAAAATGTAGATGCCATTATTTTTTGGCTTACTGGTTATGACCAAGAAGCTCTGCAATTACTACTTAATAATAAAACAGACTTCGAAACTTTTTTTGCTCAAGCACCACAATTGAATCCCAATGTTTCCAAAATCACAGGAGTAATCTGTGGGTATCGCGTAGAAGATATTGAAGATGAACTCATGCAAAAAATTCGTTATTTGGATAAGTTAATTGATGAATTGGCCAAAGGAAAGGCAATGGAAAAAATTTTAAGAAAGTAAATTGGGTTTGAATAAAAATGACAAATAAAGAAACTAATATAATAACAACCAGTTATAATCAAGGACAAAAACTGAATATTGCAGGAGGCGAATACCGAATTATCATTTCGGGGGAACAAAACAATGGTTCATTTGCGGTTATTGAGATGACTGTCCCACCAGGAGCAGGACCCGTTCCTCATTCTCATCCCGATTTTGAAGAAACATTTTATGTGCTTGAAGGTGAAGTTCTTTTTAAATCAGAAACAGGAGAGTTCACTGCTAAAAAAGACTCTTTTGTTGCTATCCCAAAAGGAGGAATTGTTCATAACTTCAAAAATCTTTCTGATAAACCTGCAAAATTGTTATGCACCGTAATTCCTGCTGGTTTAGAAGCATTTTTTAATGAAGTTGCTGATTATATGGACGCAAAGAAAGACAATCTTGTTTCGGAAATTAAAGAGGATATGGCTCGAATTTCTGATAAATATGGTCAAAAACTGTATAGCCTAGATTACTGGGATTAGTAATGACTCATTTGTGCAGATACACCGCTCCCGCACGAATCCTTTCGTGTGGCTCCTAATTAAAAATCTAAAAATTCTATTGCCAAAAATAGCCTAGCCCAGATTGCAGCGATATCCTCTTGTTGTAGCGATAGCAGAAACAAGAGATAAAGCGGAAAGCTGGAAATGGCTCCTAAACTTTTAAAGCAAAACTATTCATAAATTAAGATCAGTTACGTTTTTTTTAAAACTCTACAGCTTTGAAACTCTGAAACTCTGTTGCTTTGAAACTCTGTAACTCTGCAGTTTTGAAACTCTACAACTTTTCCGTACTTTTGCAAAAATAATTTTTCACACTTAAACCGTTTATAGCATGCAACTGTATAACACTTTAAGCGCAGAAGAAAGAGCCATCATGATTGATGATGCCGGAAAACAAAGACTTACTTTGTCTTTCTATGCTTATGCGCGTATTCAAGATCCCACACAATTTCGTAACGATTTATTCCTAGCATGGAACTCTCTGGAAGTCCTTGGTAGAATCTATGTCGCCACCGAAGGTATTAACGCTCAGTTATCTCTTCCGGCCGATAATTTCTATGCTTTCAAAGACACCATTGAAGCATACGATTTTATGAAAGGAATGCGCTTGAATATTGCCGTAGAGCATGACGATCACTCGTTCTTAAAACTCACCATTAAAGTGCGTGACAAGATTGTTGCTGATGGTTTGAATGATGAAACATTTGATGTAACCAACATTGGTGTTCACTTAAAAGCGAAGGAATTCAATACTATTTTGGACGATCCCAATACGATTGTAGTTGATTTTAGAAATCATTACGAAAGTGAGATTGGATACTTTAAAGGTGCCATCACGCCTGATGTGGATACTTTTAGAGAATCATTACCAATTATCAATGAACAATTACAAGATTTTAAGGAAGATAAAAACTTGGTAATGTATTGCACTGGAGGAATCCGTTGTGAGAAAGCTTCGGCTTACTTTAAGCATCAAGGGTTTAAAAATGTGTACCAGTTAGAAGGTGGTATCATTAATTATGCAAAGCAAATTAAGGAAGAGAATCTAGAGAGTAAATTCATTGGTAAAAACTTTGTATTTGATCACCGCTTAGGCGAAAGAATCACTGACGATATTGTATCGCAATGCCACCAATGTGGGAAACCTTGTGATGTACATACGAATTGTATTAATGAAGGTTGCCATTTGTTGTTTATTCAATGTGAGGAATGTGCACAAGCGATGCAAGGTTGTTGTTCAGCCGAATGTGTAGATATAATTCATTTACCAGAGGAAGAGCAAAAAGCAATTCGCCGTGGTATCAAAAATGGAAATAAGATTTTCAAAAAAGGAAAATCGGATGTGTTGACTTTTAAAAACAGAGAAGCCAATCAAGATCCTTTGGCAGCAGTTCCTAATCTTGCCGATTTGACAAAATCGAAAGCATTGGCTAAAAAAACGCCAAAGATCAAAAAACAATACATAGGTAGCGGAACTCATTTTTATCCAAAACCAAGCATTGGTCAATTTACAATTGAGGAAAACGAAATTAAAATTGGGGATACCATTTTGATTAAAGGAATGACAACAGGAGAACAAAAATTAACGCTTACTGAAATGTTAGTAAACGACGCGGTTGCTGAGAAAGCAGTTGTGGGAGATATTTGTACGTTTAAATTGCCTTTTAGAATTCGTTTATCAGATAAATTATATAAAGTTTTAGACTAAACTTTATATAATAAAATACTTCTAAATCCCTTTTTCAAACAATTGAAAAAGGGATTTTATTTTTATACAACTTAAATTCTTTGTCCATTTTAACTTTTGCTTCTTACGCTTAAAAAATACTATCTTTACACATTAATCGTTTTAAGAACATAAGTTGTGTTTATCACAACACTATATATAAAATTATGGCATGTACAAGTTGTTCAACTTCTGATGGTGGCGCACCTAAGGGTTGTAAAAATAATGGGACTTGCGGCACCGATAGCTGCAATAAATTAACTGTTTTCGATTGGCTTTCTAATATGAGTTTACCTAATGGAGAAGCTCCTTTTGACTGTGTTGAAGTTCGTTTTAAAAATGGTCGTAAAGAATTTTATCGCAATACAGAAAAATTAACATTATCCATGGGAGATATTGTGGCTACTGTAGCCTCTCCAGGACATGATATAGGAATTGTAACACTAACAGGTGAGTTAGTAAAGATTCAAATGAAGAAAAAAGGAGCGAATTACAATGGTAATGAAATTCCTAAAATATATAGAAAAGCATCACAAAAAGATATTGATATTTGGTCAGCAGCACGTGAACGTGAAGAGCCTATGAAGGTTCGTGCCCGTGAATTAGCGATTCAGCACAAACTTGAAATGAAAATATCTGATATTGAATTTCAAGGAGATGGATCAAAAGCCACTTTTTACTATACGGCAAATGATCGTGTGGATTTTAGAATGTTAATCAAAGATTTTGCTAAAGAATTCAGCACAAGAGTAGAGATGAAGCAAGTAGGTTTCCGTCAGGAAGCTGCTCGTTTAGGTGGAATTGGATCTTGTGGTAGAGAGCTTTGTTGTTCTACATGGTTAACTGATTTTAGAAGTGTAAATACATCTGCAGCACGTTACCAGCAATTGTCTTTAAATCCTCAAAAACTAGCAGGACAATGTGGAAAGTTAAAATGCTGTTTGAACTATGAATTAGACACTTACATGGATGCCTTAAAAGGTTTTCCTGATTTTGAGACTAAATTAGTTACTGAAAAAGGGGATGCTATTTGCCAAAAGCAAGATATTTTTAAAGGCTTAATGTGGTTTGCTTACACTAATAATTTTGCTAACTGGCATGTACTAAAAATTGATAAAGTCAAAGAAATCATCGCTGAAAATAAATTGAAAAATAAAGTTTCAGCCTTAGAGGACTACGCTATTGAAATCATTCAAGAAACAGAAAAAGACTTTAATAATGCAATGGGACAAGAGAGTTTAACTCGTTTTGACCAGCCTAAGAAAAGTAAAAGGCCGAATAAAAAGCCAAAAAAGGCAGGTGAAAATGTAATTACGGCCAACCCTAAAAAAGCAGCTGACAATAAAATTGTTCCTAACAATAAAAAACCAGTTCACAAAAAACAAGGAAATCCTAACGAGAAAAAACCAGCTGGACCAGGACCAGCAGCAGCAAGAAAACCTATAATTATTAAAAAAAATGAGGCTAAAAAATAGCATTTTAGTTCTTTTGATAGCAGTACTTCTTTTTTCGTGTGATAAAAAAAGGGTCTTTGATGAATACAAATCTGTAGGGAGTGCATGGCATAAAGACAGCGTAGTATCATTCAACTTACCTGTATTAGATTCGACAAAAAGATTCAATTTGTTTATCAACATTAGGGATAATAACAACTATCAATTTAACAATCTCTTTTTAATTGTAACTCTAGAAAAACCAAATGGTTATACTAAAGTCGACACATTAGAATACCAAATGGCTGATGCTGACGGGACTTTATTAGGAAATGGTTTTACTGATATTAAAGAAAGTAAACTTTTCTATAAAGAGAATGTCAAATTTAGAGGCAAGTATAAAGTCAATATAAAACAGGCTGTTAGGGAAACTGGAAAAGTGCCCGGTGTGACACAGTTAGAAGGAATTACAGAAGTGGGTTTAAGAATAGAAAACAAAGACTAAATAGTATATGGCTACTAAAAACAATAACAATCCGGGTAAAAATAATACTGGCGATTTTAAATATTATACTAAAACATTTTGGAAGTTTTTCCTTTATGGACTTAGTGCTATCGTTTTATTTTTCCTTTTTGCTTCATGGGGAATTTTCGGCTCGATGCCTTCCTTTGAAGATTTAGAAAATCCAGACTCTAACCTAGCTACAGAAATCATCTCTTCTGATGGGGTGGTTATTGGTAAATATTTTCAAAAAAACCGTTCGCAGTTAAAATATTCTGATCTTCCTAAAAATTTCGTAGATGCTTTAATTGCAACAGAAGACGAACGTTTTTACGAGCACTCAGGAATTGACGGTAGAGGAACTTTGAGAGCCATTGCCAGTTTAGGAAGCAGTGGTGGAGCCAGTACATTAACCCAACAGTTAGCGAAACAATTATTCCACGGTGAGGGATCTAAATTCTTACCTTTTAGAATTGTACAAAAAGCAAAAGAATGGATTATCGCCATTCGATTAGAAAGACAGTATACTAAAAATGAGATTTTAGCGATGTACTGTAATGTCTATGACTTTGGTAACTACTCTGTTGGAGTAAGTTCAGCTGCACAGACTTATTTTTCTAAAGAACCTAAAGATCTTACTGTAGACGAGTCGGCTATATTAGTAGGAATGTTCAAAAATTCTGGACTATACAATCCTGTTAGAAACCCTCAGGGAGTTAAAAACAGACGAAATGTTGTCTTGGCACAGATGGAAAAAAGTAAAATGATTTCTGAACAAGAAAAAGAAAGATTACAAAACCTTCCAATTAAGTTAAACTTTAAACTAGAGAGTCATAGAGAAGGAACAGCAACTTACTTTAGAGAGTATTTGCGTGATTACATGAAAAAATGGGTCGAAGAAAATAAAAAACCAGATGGATCTGATTATGATATTTATAAAGATGGTTTAAAAATATATACGACAATTGATTCTAGAATGCAATTGCATGCTGAAGAGGCTGTAGCTGCTCACATGGCTAATTTGCAACAAGAATTTTTCATCCAAGCCAAAACAAATAAAAACGCGCCTTTTGTTAATATATCTAGTGCTGAAACGCAACGTATTTTGACGCAAGCAATGAAGTCGTCTAACAGATGGGCTGTTTTGAAATCATTGGATAAAAGTGAAGACGAAATTATCAAATCGTTTAGCGTAAAAACTAAGATGACTGTGTTTACTTGGAAAGGAGAAAAAGATACTATCATGACTCCTATAGATTCTATTCGCTATTACAAACACTTTTTACAATCCGGTTTAATGGCTATGGAGCCTCAAACAGGTAGTATTAAAGCATGGGTTGGCGGAATTAATTACAAGTATTTTCAGTACGATCACGTAGGACAAGGTGCAAGACAAGTTGGTTCTACCTTCAAACCATTTGTATATGCAACTGCAATTGAGCAGCTAAACATGTCTCCTTGTGATTCAATTATAGATGCACCATTTACCATGCCAGTAGGTCGTCACCATGTTACTGCAGCTTGGACACCTAGAAACTCGGACAACAAATACAGAGGAATGGTTACTTTGAAAAGGGCATTGGCCAATTCGATTAATACTGTTTCGGCAAAATTAATGGATAAGGTGGGGCCTGAGGCCGTTGTAAAATTGACACATAAATTAGGAATCAAATCTGAAATCCCAGTACAGCCTTCTATTGCTTTGGGAGCTGTAGATATTACCGTAGAAGATATGGTAGCGGCTTACAGTACGTTTGCCAATCAAGGGGTGTATACCAAACCACAATTTTTAAATCGTATCGAAGACAAAAGCGGTGTGGTAATCTACGAGCCGATTCCGGAATCACATGATGTTTTAAATAAGGATATCGCCTTTGCTATTATAAAGCTATTAGAAGGAGTTACAGAAGGTGGATCAGGAAACAGATTAAGAACCGAAGGTGGTGGTTACGGATACAACAGAATAACTGGATATCCATACAAATTCACTAATCCTATCGCAGGTAAAACAGGAACAACTCAAAACCAATCTGATGGTTGGTTCATGGGAATGGTGCCTAATTTAGTAACGGGAGTTTGGGTAGGTTGTGAAGACCGTTCAGCACGTTTTAAGAGCATTACGTATGGTCAAGGAGCAACAGCTGCCTTACCTGTTTGGGCTTATTTTATGAAATTATGTTATGCTGATACAGAATTAAAAGTTTCAAAAGCAGAATTTGAAAGACCAGCTAATCTCTCTATAAAAGTGGATTGCTATCAAGCAAAAGCGGTTAAAGATACCACTGGACTTATTCAAGATACAGAAGAATTTGAATTTTAGAAAGACTCAGGGGCTATCACCTAAATTAGGTTACAGCTGTCGTGATTAACTTCAGCAATAGCGGATACAATTTCATTCGATATTCACCAATTTCAAATAAAAGAGAACCAGTAAACTAATCTGGCTTAGAAATCATACTATTAATTGCATTATTAGAACCAACATTATGATTAATAAAAAAGTAAATACGGTACAAGAAGCACTACAAGGAATTCAAGATGGCATGACCATCATGTTAGGAGGATTTGGACTGTGCGGAATTCCAGAAAATGCTATTGCTGAACTAGTCATTAAAGAAACAAAAGAGTTAACCTGCATATCTAACAATGCGGGAGTAGATGATTTTGGACTAGGACTTTTATTGCAAAAAAGACAAATTAAGAAAATGATTTCTTCTTATGTAGGTGAAAATGCCGAATTTGAACGTCAAATGCTCTCTGGAGAATTAGAAGTCGATTTGATACCACAAGGTACTCTAGCAGAACGCTGTCGTGCCGCTCAGGCAGGAATCCCTGCATTCTTTACACCTGCAGGATTTGGAACTGAAGTAGCCGAAGGAAAGGAAGTGAGAGAATTTAATGGAAAGATGCACATCATGGAACATGCTTTCAATGCTGATTTTGCCATTGTAAAAGCGTGGAAAGGAGATACTGCAGGAAACTTAATCTTTAAAGGTACTGCTAGGAACTTTAATCCCTCTATGGCGGGTGCCGCAACAGTAACAGTTGCCGAAGTGGAAGAACTAGTGGAAACAGGATCATTAGACCCGAACCAGATTCATATCCCTGGAATATTTGTACAAAGAATTTTTCAAGGAGAACACTATGAGAAAAGAATCGAACAACGTACAACTAGAAAAAAAGACTAATCATGGCGTTAGATAAAATAGGAATTGCAAAACGTATTGCTCAAGAATTAAAAGACCGTTATTTTGTTAATTTAGGTATCGGTATCCCAACACTTGTAGCTAATTATATCCCGCAAGGAATTGATGTCGAATTTCAAAGTGAAAATGGTGTTCTAGGCATGGGTCCTTTCCCATTTGAAGGAGAAGAAGATGCTGACATTATTAACGCTGGAAAACAAACAATAACGACACTACCTGGAGCTTCTTTCTTTGATTCTGCATTGAGTTTTGGAATGATCCGTGGGCAACATGTAGACTTAACTATTCTTGGCGCAATGGAAGTTGCAGAAAATGGCGACATAGCCAATTGGAAAATACCAGGTAAAATGGTTAAAGGAATGGGCGGAGCAATGGATCTTGTAGCCTCTGCTGAGAATATTATTGTTGCCATGATGCATGTCAATAAAAAAGGGGAATCTAAAATACTAAAGAAATGTAGCTTACCCTTAACTGGTGTAGGCTGTGTGAAAAAAGTAGTCACAGAATTAGCTGTTTTAGAAGTAACCCCAAAAGGTTTCAAATTACTAGAACGCGCACCCGGTGTAACTGTAGAACATATAATCGCTTCAACAGAAGCCAATTTAATTATTGACGGAGATATTCCTGAAATGGTGATAGAGTAATTACGATAATAGTAGTAATTGAGAAAAAAAGTGAGGCTGTTTTAAATCACAGCCTCTCTTTATACTTTTATTTGACTCACTTATCAACTACAATAATCGATTTTGATATCTTTTAGATTTGCTTTGTTAAATGGTTTTTCGATAAAATCAATTATTTTAGAATAGGTTGCTGCTTTATCTTTGTCCTCCTGATCCACAGAAGAAGTGACCATGACTACCTTAATTTGCTTTTTAAAATCATCCTGATGTATGATATCCAGCAAGCCCCATCCATCCATTATAGGCATATTAATATCTAAAAACAATAAAATTGGTTCTTCATCATCTCCAATTTCAACAAAATAATCTAGAGCCTTCTGCGCTGAATTAAATGTTTTGGGTGTTGTGTGAAATCCGGAAACTTGAATTATTCTGCTGTGTAAAAAAAGGATTAATTCGTCATCATCTACCACTACTACCTTATAATTCATTCTTATTAATTTTATTCATTGTTTCTGTTTTCTTTACAATATCTCTAATAATAGTATCTAATTCAGTACCTGATTTAAAAAAGTGATCCAACAGCTCTTCATATTCAGTAGGTATTTTATTGGATTCTTTCATGAAATCTATAATGGACATCATTTTTGCTAAAGGAGCTCTAACCACATGAGAATGTGTCCAGGCAATTTCCTTCAAACTTTTATTTTGATCCTCAATAGTTTTAATATGCTGCATCTGTTTGGTTATATCATTTGCCATAACCAGCTTAGCTT
The DNA here is from genome assembly GCF_052113625.1 of Flavobacterium sp. W21_SRS_FM3. Lineage (NCBI taxonomy): Bacteria > Pseudomonadati > Bacteroidota > Flavobacteriia > Flavobacteriales > Flavobacteriaceae > Flavobacterium > Flavobacterium sp. W21_SRS_FM3. The sequence continues at coordinate 206,465 of NZ_JBGQOD010000001.1, forward strand.
TCTGGCTGTTGTAGTAAATAATATTGCTTTGAATTTCTACATCAACGATGGCACCATTTTTTTTCTGATGCCTTACATACCGCTTCTTAAAATTATCTCTATACTGACTAAAAGAATGGACTCCTTCATCAAATAGCGGATAATCCTCAACAGGTCTAATTTCTTTGATTGTCATAGCAAGAAATTCCTCTTTACTAAAACCGTATTTTTTTATTGCTGCATCGTTTACGTCTAAAAAACTAAAAGTTCCCAAATCGTAAACCCACATAGGCAATGGACTCAAATGGAATAGGTCACTGTAACGTGTTTTAGCAAGTTCATAGGAAAAGAAAATCTTTTTCCTTTCAGTAGCACAAGTAATACTTTTATATAAGCTTGCTGCTGTTATTTCATCTTTAACCAAATAATCGGATATGCCTCGCGAAATAGATTTGAGTGCAAATTTTATATCATGATTATTTGTTAAAACAATTATAGGGCAGAAAAAGACTAAATCCATTATTTGTGATATCACATCATACTTACTAATATCAGGCAGTGTAAGATCTAATAATACAGCATCAAAAAATTTATCTTCAGAAGACAAAATCGAAGTTGCTTCTTTAAAATTTTTTGCATGTTTTATTTCTGACTTAAATTCAAGGTCAGCAATGGTACTTGTAATCTTTTCATAATCACTAAAATTATCTTCAACAACTAAAATAGAATATGTTTTTGGGGCTTCATTCATTTTATTTTATTTGAAAATTTACTTTGGTATTTTTAACAACAACTCATTTATTTCATTCTTTACAATTTTTTATTCCTTAATTTTTTAACTTTTTTAAAAAAACAGAACTATGAACTTGTTCTAATTCTTGTCTTAATCCATACTCTCTATAAACCCTAATGAAAGCTATCCTTTAGGGATGGCATCAATAAGTTTTTTAGTATACTCTTTTTTAGGATGTGCATACAACTCATCAGCATCTGCAATTTCTTCTATTTTACCTTTATTCATGACTAATACTTGGTCACTCATATATTTAACAACTGCTAAATCATGCGAAATGAAAATATAAGTGAAACCGAAATTCTCTTTTAGCTCGTTTAAAAGGTTTAAAACTTGAGCCTGAACCGAAATATCTAATGCTGAAACAGATTCATCACAAACGATTAATTTAGGCTGTAAGGCAATGGTACGTGCTATTCCTATACGCTGTCTTTGTCCTCCAGAGAATTCATGTGGATATCGGTTAAAGTACTCTGCTCCTAAACCCACTCGCTCTAAAATTTCAATAGTTTTTGCTTTTCGCTCTTTATCATTTCCATGTAATCCATGTACCTTCATAGGTTCCATGATTGCCTTACCTACAGGAATTCGAGGATTTAAGGATGAATAAGGATCTTGAAAAATGATTTGGATTTCCTTTCTCAATGTTTTAATAGCAGCACTCCCTAACTTAGTAATATCTTGTCCACGATACAGAATCTGACCAGCAGTGGCTTTATCTAATTGTAAAATGGCATTACCTAAAGTGGATTTACCGCAACCACTTTCTCCCACTAAACCTAGAGTCTCCCCTTCATACAATTTAAAACTAACATTATTTACCGCCTTGAATCCAGATTTTTTTCCGAAAAATCCTGCTGTAGAAAAGTACTCCTTTTCAACATTGGTAACTTCTAATATCGGTTTTTTACTATACAATTCATGATGAAAATCCAATCTGTTTTCAGCGGTAACTACCTCAGTATTAATTTCATTCTTTAAGAAGTCCTGTATTGTAGGTAAGCGCTTTAATCTCACTTCTAGTGAGGGTCTTGACGCAATCAATGCCTTGGTGTAATTGTGCTGAGGGTTTTTGAATATTTGCTGTACTTCACCTTGTTCTACAATTTGTCCTTTGTACATTACTAAAACGCGGTGCGCAATTTCAGAAACCAGAGATAAATCATGAGAAATAAAAATGATACTCATGCCCGTTTCTTGCTGAATATCTTTAAGCAATTGGATAATTTCCTTTTGAACAGTTACATCTAGCGCAGTAGTAGGTTCGTCCGCTATTAGTAACTTGGGTTTGCAAGCAATTGCCATGGCAATCATTACTCTTTGCTTTTGTCCACCCGATATTTCATGAGGATATTTATCAAAAATGAGTTCGGGATCAGGTAATTTAACTTTATCAAAAAGAGAAAGCGTTTCCGCTTTTGAAGCTGATTTTGATAATGCCGTGTGTTGCAGCAAAATTTCCTGAACTTGAAAACCGCATTTTAACGAGGGGTTTAACGAGCTCATCGGTTCTTGAAAAATCATCGCGATAGCATTACCTCTTAGATGCTGCATTTCTTTCTCTGACAATTGTGCTACATTTTTTCCGTCAAAAACAATTTCGCCTTGCGTAATTTTAGAGATGTGTGTAGGTAACAACCCCATTATAGCTAAGGAAGAAACTGATTTTCCAGAACCTGATTCACCCACAATACCTAAGATTTCATTCTCCAGTAATTCATAACTAATGTTTTTAATCACGGCACTATATGCTCCTTCTTTCTTAAAAGAGATTTCGAGATTGCGTATGGATAGTAAAGGCTGATTCATATTGGTAAAAGTAACTATTTAAGAATAAAGTTAGACAGACTTTAAACTGGAATATCATATTTATTAAACATGAATTATTTCGTCTTCTATTAACAAATCTTCTCTTCTTAATCTAAGGAATATCTGGGCCACAGCGATCGTGTCTTTTTCACAATAGGTCACTATCCTGTCAATGTCTTTATCTACATAAAACACATGGCCTACTTGACTGCCATCTATATCGCCCTTTGGTGAGGGGATTCCAAGAACTTTGCACAATAATTTTAGAGAAGTGAAATGTTTATAATCACCAAATTTCCATAACTCCAAAGTATCTAAGTGAGGTATTTCCCATGGTTTTTTTCCAAATAAATTGAGTTTGATGGGAATAGGAATTTGGTTAATAATCATCCGCCTGGCAATAAATGGAAAGTCAAACTCTTTAGCATTATGACCACATAAAATATGCTGTGGCTGGCTAAAATGATTATTCAACAAATTATTGAAGTCTTTTAAGATTTTTGGCTCATCGCCAAAAAAGGAAGTGACCCTAAAATTCCTGATATCACCTTTGGTTACAAAAAAACCCACAGATATGCATATAATTTTACCAAACTCAGCCCAAATCCCTGCTCGTTCATAAAAATCTTCTGGAGTGAACTCATCCTTGCGTTGGTACTGGGTTTTGTGCTCCCAAAGTTCTTTTAATTCAGAATCTAAGTCATTATAATCAGCCGTTTCAGGAACGGTTTCTATATCTAAGAATAATATATTATCAAGTTTTAATTTTTCAATCATTAGTTATTATTTTGACAATTTAACCGTACGAATAAATATAATTATATTTTTGATTAGAATAAGCTTTGTTGTGCAGAAGGATTTTCATGCTCTAACAACCATTTTTTGCACCAAATCCCTCCAGCATACCCTGTAAGCGAACCATCCGATCCAATAACACGGTGACAAGGAAGCACGATCCAAAGCGGGTTCTTTCCATTAGCGGAAGCTACAGCACGAATGGCTTTGACATCACCCAGTTTCTTCGATTGTTCCAGATAGCTGCTTGTCTTTCCAAAAGGAATTTCGAGTAAGGATTGCCATACTTTTTGTTGAAATTCGGTTCCTTTAGGATTTAGTTTGAAATTAAAGTCCGTTCGTTTCCCTTCAAAATAATCATTTAGTTGTGAAACTGCTGCTGTTAGTACTTCAGGAATTACAGGAGAAATAGTGCCTTCATCGTCAATAGTAATAACCGAAACTCCATTATGGTCTCCAATAATGGTGGCAAATCCTAAAGGGGTTTTAATGCAAACTGTTTCCATAAATTAAAGATATATATTTTAATGATTTGATGGAGATTTTTAGAAATAAAAAACCATTCGCGATTACGAATGGTTTTTTATTTTTAGCCCTGATGGTAGTGGCATCCTTTACTTGCTTTCTTTAAGCAAGGAAAGATATAACGAACAGCAGGATTAGCTCCTTCTATACCACATCATCTAGAGTGTTTTATTTTAAATTACTATAAATGTAGGCTTCAATTCCTTTGAGCTCTTCATCAGACATGGCTTTAGTAATAGCAAAGTTGGTTTTCATAACTTCATATTGACTTGGGTCAACTAATGGGGCTGCATCCTCCTTTAAGAAGGCTATAATATTACCGTTTTTCTCTTTGTAGACCTTGGCAATTTCCTGTAAACTGGGTCCAATCACTTTTTGATCCACTTGGTGACAAGCAACACAATTGCCCTTACCGCTAAAAAGGCTTGCACCTAACTCTTCTGGTGTTTGAGTAGTCTCTGTAACCGACGCAGGATACAAAGGTTCTTTTTTTGTCTCTTCTTTTTTGCAAGAAACCATTGTGATTAAGCTTAGTGAGCAAATCATTACAATAATGGCATTTAAAATAGTGGTTTTTTTCATGATTTATTTATTTAAAAGTATAGCTGCTTCTTTGGCAAAATACGTCGAAATCAAACTGGCTCCAGCACGTTTGATACACATTAATTGTTCCATCATGATTTGATCGTGATCCAACCAACCTTTTTCGGCAGCGGCTTTGATCATTGCATATTCCCCAGAAACATGGTAAACTGTTACAGGAACATTTACTGCATTTTTTACTTCTCTAACAATATCTAAATAAGCAATTCCGGGTTTTACCATTACCATATCAGCGCCTTCCTCTACATCCCACAATGCTTCTTTGATGGCTTCAATACGATTAGCATAGTCCATTTGATAGGTTTTTTTATCTTTTGGTACTACTACATCTGACTCTCTCGGTGCGCTGTCTAAAGCATCACGAAATGGCCCGTAAAACGCTGAAGCATATTTAGCCGAATAGCTCATGATTCCCACATTATGAAAACCAGCAGCATCAAGACCTTGTCGCAAACGCAAAACGCGTCCGTCCATCATGTCTGATGGCGCAACAAAATCGGCTCCAGCTTGTGCATGAGAAACGGCCATTTTAACCAAGGCGTCATTAGTAGCATCATTTTCTACATCTCCATTTGCAATGATTCCGTCGTGACCATAAATAGAGTAGGGATCTAAAGCCACATCAGGCATCACAATCATCTCTGGGCAAGCGATTTTAATGGCACGGATAGCCTCTTGCATCAACCCATTAGGGTTCCAAGCTTCTTTGCCTGTATTGTCTTTTAAATTTTCACTTACTTTAACGTAAATGTTAACCGCACGAATACCTAAGGCATATATTTCTTGGACTTCTTTTACAGTTAAATCAATCGAACGACGAAAGATTCCTGGCATAGAAGCAATTTCAACTTGCACATTTTCTCCCTCTGCGATAAACATAGGAAACATAAAATCAGAAGGACTTAAAGTCGTCTCGCGAACTAGACTTCTAATTGATTCATTCGTTCTTAATCTTCTACCTCTTTGTAATGGGAACATATATTTTTAGTTTAAAGTTTCAGGTTTAAAAGTTTAAAGTTAAACCCGTTTAAAAATTAAAATTCAGAATAAATTAGACCCAATTTTTTGGATTTTCTAATACTTGTATTAATTTCTCTTCTTCGCTTCCTACTTCTGGATGATGATCGTATACCCATTGTACATGCGGTGGCAAAGACATCAGGATACTTTCAATTCTCCCATTGGTTTTTAAGCCAAACAAAGTCCCTTTATCATGAACTAAATTGAATTCTACATAGCGCCCACGACGAATTTCTTGCCATGTCTTTTGCTCTGGAGTATATTGTAAATCTTTTCTTTTTTTTACAATTGGAACATACGCTTGCAAAAATGAATTCCCTACTTCGCTAACAAAATCGAACCAGCTTTCCATTGCCATTTCGTCTGTCGCTTTGCAATAATCAAAGAACAAACCTCCTATTCCGCGCGCTTCATTACGATGTGCATTCCAGAAATAACCATCGCATTGTTTTTTATATTTAGGATAAAACTCTGGATTGTGGTTGTCACAGGCGGTTTTACAAGTTTGATGAAAATGAATTGCATCTTCTTCAAACAAATAATAAGGGGTTAAATCTTGACCACCACCAAACCATTGTTGTATTACATTTCCGCTTTCATCATACATTTCGAAATAACGCCAATTGGCATGAACTGTAGGCACCATAGGATTCTTTGGATGCAAAACCAAACTTAGTCCGCAAGCAAAAAAATCTGCTTCGCCTACGCCAAACATCTTTTGCATGGCTTCTGGCAACTTTCCGTGAACAGCTGAGATATTAACACCGCCTTTTTCAAAAACTCTTCCATTCTCGATTACACGTGTCCTTCCTCCTCCGCCTTCTGGGCGATCCCATAAGTCTTCTTTAAATTTGGCTTGACCATCAACAGCTTCTAGCCCTGCGACAATTTGATCTTGAAGGTTTTGTATGTAGGTAAAAAATTGTTCTTTCATTTTTATTGAAATGCAAAAGTGTTTAAAAGTGTTTAAAAGTGTTTAAAAAGCGTTTAAAAGTGTTTAAACGATTTCCCAGAAATATCCTGGTGTGTTAACAATCTTACCTTCCATCCTTAATGCAGAAAGATAATTCGTAACCTTATTTTTTTTCTTTTCTTCTGAAAGAGCAGTCGATAATTTAGGAATAATTAAGTTATCAATTTTATCTCGTTTCGTTTTTCCCCATTTTTTAAGGCATTCAAGTATCATCTCTTTAAAATGAGAATCGTCAAAACTACGGTTAGCTAAATATTCGGCTTGTAAATTTTCATCATTTGTTGACTCAATAATATCATAGGATAAGTAAATATTGGGTCTTCTTCCTTCAATATACTTCGCTTTTTTTAGATGCTTAAATTCAGTTTCTGTTATTTCTTTATGTTTTTGAACTTTGTCTAACAAAATGATTTCATCTAAACCTAAATTTGAGTTTTTGATGAGAATTCTAGCAAAATTTTCATCTAAAACTTTACCCGTGATGGTCACTTTTACCTTATTATCATCAAAATTATAATCTGGAAGTGGAAAAAATCGTTGTTTTTGAAAGTTAAATATTTTTCGAATACCTCCACCTTGAGTTTCAATCATATCTAAATTTTTCATTGCTTCAACCAAAAAAGGGTTGCGATACACTTCTTCGGGAGTGTCATTTAAAACAACATCTTCTACAGATTTTGGCAAAAAAGATCCATAATTAGAAAACACCAAATGATCATCTTCAAACTCGACTACGTTAATTCTTGCTCCTTTAGAATAATCTTGATGTGCGATAGCATTGTTTAAAGACTCTCGGATAGTATATGGTTCATATCGCAATACCTCGTCAGGAAATAATGTACCATCACGTAGATAACGGTATTTTAAATTTCGTATTTTCTTAAAAACTTCATCTATTGATAACAATAATGGAATTGAAAATATCTCAAAATCTTTATCTTGATTATCCAGAGTTTTTAGATTCCATCTAATCTTAACAGAAGAGTCTAAATAGTGTTCCGATTCCTCTTTTCCTAATAGAATTAAAGTCGTCCTAGTTATCTTTCCTTTAATTGTAAGTTTTGATTTATTTAGAAAATCAACATCATTCCAATGATCAAGATCGTTGGAGTATTTAGGATTCCTTTTTTTAAATTCAATACGTGCTTTTTGTATTGCCTCTTGATCCAAATCTTCAATAGTAGCGTCTTGAATAATTACTTTAGACCAATCTTCATTAGCTTGAACTTGAGTCAATATAGCATCTAAACGAGCTTTTGTCATTTCAACCAAATTATCATCTATTCGCTGCCACGTTTTTTTATGTGCATAAACAGGTAATCTAAATTGATGTTTTGGAATATGGAAAATCCAAACAACCTTTTTAGTGTCTGAAGTAGTGAATTCCTGAATACTAAATCCTTCAATATTTAGATTGGTTATATTTCCATTAATTCTAAACCTAATATCCTCAATTGTATAACCTCCAAAATCCTGAATACCTACAATTTCATGCGTTTGATCTTGAATGCCAATAATTAAATGTCCGCCTTGCATGTTTGCAATTGCAGAAACATAAGAAATAACATCGTCACCTGCTCTTCCTGAAACAGCACTTTTTAACGACTTAAATTCCTTCCACTCACACTTTTCGCTTTCAAGCGGGTAGTTAGTCTTTAAATAGTCTTGTAGTTCTTTTTCAGTCATGTTTACGGTAATTATCAATTACAAATATAGAAAAGTATTTTTAGTGCCTAATGTTACTTAATATTTTGACAATCAATGTTCTTCACATTTTTTTTACAGCAGCTAACTTATTTATTATTTCGAACTAAAACGTCTTGCTCTCTAATTGAATATGCTCATAAATAGCCAATGCTTTCGCCCCAAAATTAAATTGATTATTAACAGAATATCCTACCAAAAAATCAGCAAAGCGTTCTTTATCCTCCCAATCAAAACCATATCCACTAAGTAGTGTGATTACATCTTTTTCTGAGATTTCTTGTAGAATAGCAGAACTTAATTGTATCTCAGTCAACTGATCATCGATTAAACTCGTGTCTTCAATATTCCAAAATTTGGGTACAAACACCAAAGAAAGTAAAGTGGTCAACATAGTGTCGCTCTTTACTTTCTTCTTTTCTCTTAGTCCTTTATTTAGCATTTGCTCTTATTGATTGTATTCCTTCACTGCATCAATAAATGCTTTTGCGTGATCTACAGGGATATTTGGTAAAATACCGTGACCTAAATTCACGATGTATTTGTCTTTTCCAAATTCGTCAATCATTTCATGAACCATTTTCTTGATCACTGGAATTGGCGATAACAATCTTGACGGATCAAAATTTCCTTGCAAAGTGATGTTTCCACCAGAAAGGTATCTTGCATTTCTTGGAGAACAAGTCCAGTCTACTCCTAAAGCAGAAGCTCTACTTTTCCCCATTTCGTTTAAGGCAAACCAACATCCTTTACCAAAAACAATTACCGGAGCGTCATCAGCCAATGCTTCCACGATTTGGTTGATGTATTTCCAAGAGAATTCTTGATAGTCAACTGGTGATAACATTCCGCCCCATGAGTCAAAAATTTGAACGGCATTTACGCCCGCTTTTACTTTTTCTTTTAGGTACAAAATAGTGGTGTCTGTAATTTTTTGTAGTAAAACATGTGCTGCTTCTGGATGTTGAAAGCAAAACCCTTTAGCTTTATCAAAGCTTTTAGATCCTTGTCCTTCTACAGCATAACACATAATTGTCCACGGTGAACCTGCGAAACCAATTAATGGTACCTCATCGTTCAACATTTCCTTAGTCAATTTTATAGCGTCAAAAACGTATCCTAAAGTTTCGTGAACATCAGGAACAATTACGTTCTCAACATCTTGAATCGTACGAATAGGATGTGGTAAATACGGACCAAAATTTGGTTTCATTTCTACATCAATTCCCATAGCTTGTGGAATCACTAAGATATCTGAGAACAAAATCGCAGCATCTGGTGCAATTCTTCGAATAGGTTGTACCGTAATTTCGGCAGCCAATTCTGGAGTTTGACAACGGGTAAAGAAATCATACTTATCACGTAAAGCGATAAATTCAGGTAAATACCTACCCGCTTGACGCATCATCCATACTGGCGGACGTTGCACTGTTTCTCCTTTTAATGCTCTTAAAAATAAGTCGTTTTTTATCATTTTCTTGCTATTGGCTAGCGGCTTTTGGCTTTTAGCTGATGGTATATTTTTATTTTTTTACTCTAATTTCCCTCTTCAGTTGCGGGGGCTTTATAATGCTGTATCACTTCAAAAATCACGTCTTCGATTGTGGGTGTTTCAGGAATTATAATGTTTTTAATTTTCTTTGCTTCTAATGCTGCAGCCGTAGTACTGCCTACACAAAAACAAACTTCTTTCTTAATTTTGTTATTAGACAAGTAACTTTCAACAGCAGATGGACTGAAGAACATGATTCCGTCAAAATTTTCTTGATCTGATATTTTGAAAGGTGCCAATGTAGTTTGGTACACTTCAATTTCATTAAAAGTGATTCCAGCATTTTTTAACGCTTCTGGTAAAGTTTCTTTGCGCAAGTTTCCGCTTAGAAAAGTATAGCATTCTTGGTTGTAAATTAACGTGATAATTTCAGCTAATTCTGATGCGTAGTCTAAGTAAACATCTACAGTAAAACCATTTGCTTCTAATAATTCTTTGGTTTTTATACCAACACAAAAAACAGGTTTTGACTTAAGTACTTCCCAACCGTTTTGTTCCATCAAACTTAAAACCGCATTTTGACTACTAAAAATCAAGTTGTTGTTGATGGTATTTAGTTCAAAAATATTGTTCTTAATTTCAATAAAGTCTTGTTCTAAAAGATCAAAATCAGCATCAATGAATACTTGCCTTTGTTCTACCGATAATGTTTTGGTGGATAATATGCTTATTTGACTCATTATTTCTTCAAATTAGTTTTGATTTCTGCCATCAATTTTGTTCCTCCATTATTCAAGATTTCTTGAGCCGAATAAAATCCTAGTTTTTTCCATTCTTCAATAGGAACAATTTTGTCGACTTCTATTTTTTCTTTTCCGTCAAGCGAGAATAAAACTCCTTGAAAATGAATGGTATCTTCTGCTTCATTATATTTTGCTAAAGCTCCAATAGGCGCTGTACAACCTCCTTCAAGTGTTTTAAGAAATTGGCGTTCAATATAAGTAACGATTTCTGTCTCGATATCATTTAAATGTGATAAAGCATCCAGCGTATAGGCATCCTCTTGCATGGCAACTACTAGCATAGCTCCTTGTGCCGGTGCAGGAATCATCCAATCTAAATTGATAAAATTTTCTGGCTTCAAATTGATGCGTTCTAGTCCTGCAGCTGCAAATACAGCTCCGTTCCAGTCGCCTTCATTGAGTTTCTTCATACGCAGATTTACATTTCCACGTAAATCAACTACTTTATGTGTTGGGTATTTATTAAGCCATTGCGCTTGACGACGTAAACTTCCTGTAGCAATGGTACCAGATTCATTTAGAAAATCAAGGTTGCCTTTATGAACTAAAATATCAAGTGTACTGGCTCTTTCAAGAACTGCCGCTTGCACAATTCCTTTTGGTAATGCTGTAGGAACATCTTTCATAGAATGTACTGCAATATCTACCGTGCCATTTATCATGGCAACATCAAGAGTTTTAGTAAATATTCCTGTAATTCCTAATTCGTATAGTGGTTTGTCAAGAATTACATCTCCCGTAGATTTTACGGCTACAATCTCCGTTTTAAAGCCTAAATCGTTTAACTTTTTTTCTACGGTATGTGCTTGCCAAAGGGCTAGTTCGCTATCGCGAGTTCCTATTCTTATTATCTTTTCTGCCATTATTTTACTGTCGCACCAATTTTGAAAACTTTCTCAATCCATTCAATACTCTCATCCACCATTGTGTCATCATCTTTTAAATGATTAGCAAATTGTGTTGTGATTTTTTGAATGATTCTGGCGCTTATAATTTCGGCCTGTTCCTCGTTGAAATCGGCTATTTTTTTACTTTGAAAATTCAGTTCTGACTTCTTGATTGCATTTAATTTTTCCTTTAAAGCGTGAATCGTTGGAGCAAATTTGCGTCCCTTTGTCCAAACATTAAATTCTTCTTTAATTTCCTCAATGATTGCTTCGGCTGCTGGGATATGATTTTTTCTATTTTCTAAAGTTTCATCTGTCAGTTGAGACAAATAATCCATGTGAATTAGTGTAACCCCTTCTAACTCCTCTACATCAGCATTTACATTTTTAGGAATTGATAAATCTAATATCAATAAGGGCTTTTTTAAGTTTAAAATCGCCTTATCCACAGTAGGGTTTTGAGCACCCGTAGCGACAACTACAACATCTGCTTTTTGTAATTCTAAGTGCAGTTCTGAGTAATCTTTAACAATCAAATTAAGCTTTCCGGCTAATCGTTCTGCCTTGTCTTTTGTTCTGTTTATTAAAGTGATGTGTTCATTTTTGGTGTGTTTCACCAAGTTTTCACAGGTGTTTCTACCAATTTTTCCTGTACCAAATAACAAAATATTTTTGTTACCAATATCTTCAACATTCTTGATAATATATTGAACTGCTGCAAAAGAAACCGAAGTCGCTCCTGAACTGATCTCGGTATCATTTTTTATTTTTTTGCTCGCTTGGATTACGGCATTCACTAATCTTTCTACAAAATTATTAGCTAATCCCATAGATTTTGACTGCGTGAAACTAGATCGTATTTGAGAGATAATTTCAAAATCTCCTAGAATCTGACTGTCTAATCCAGTTCCTACACGAAAGATATGGCTAATCGCTTCTTGATTTTTATAAACAAAACCTACTTTTTGAAATTCTTCAACACTACCGTTACTGTTTTCACAGATCAGTTTTATTAGTTGAAAAGGGTGTTCTGCAAAACCATAAATCTCTGTTCGGTTACAGGTAGAGGTAACAATTAAACTCTCAATTCCTTCGGTTTTTGCTTGTTCTAGCAAACGGGTTTTTGCTAAAGTATCTAGGCTGAATTTACCTCTCATCTCGGCATCCGCTTTTTTATAGCTTAGTCCAACAGAATAAAAATAGTGATGCTTTGATTGGTTGTTATTTTCCATATAAATACTTTTCAAGAAAGTGCAACAAAATTATCACTATAGTATTTATAAAAGTAACGCTGTAAGTTCTTTTTATAACGCTGTATGTTTTTTTATTTCTAAAGTCCTCATAATTGCTAAAAAACGCTATTTTTGTACTGAAATCAAGTTATACCATTCTTTTTATTTAGAGTGGTTCTAAATAAAACAGAATAATAACTGCCTTATTGTTCGAAAAAAAATATCGCTATGAGTTCACAAGAAATTATAAAAATCGAAGACGACTTTACGTTAATTCGGTTTCAAAATGATAGCTCCGAAATTTTCACTGCACAGCGCGAAGTCAGCAGCGGACTAATTCAGTTCCATTTTGGATTGAAAGGAAGTGCAAAATTCATCTTCAATCAAGGCAATTATGCCTTAGAATTAAAGGAAGAAAAATCATTACTGCTGTACAATCCCCAAAAAGAATTGCCTTTAAACTTGGAGTTGGCTCCTAATTCCTGGGTTATTTCAGTAATTATATCCATCAAAAAGTTTCACGCACTGTTTTCTGCAGAAGCAGATTATATCACTTTCTTGAGCGGAGAAAATAAAGACAAGAAATATTATAATGAAGGGAATATCAGCCCGTCAATGGCAATTGTTTTAAGCCAGTTGTTCCATTACAACTTACATCCTTCGATAAAAAACCTGTATTATAGAGGAAAAGGATATGAACTATTGAGTTTGTATTTTAATCGTACCGAAGATCCAAATGCTGAACAATGTCCGTTTTTAACCGATGAGGACAACGTTATTAAAATTAGAAAAGCCAAAGAGATTATCCTGGCTAATATGGCCGAGCCGCCTGGATTGCAAGAACTCGCAGATCAGGTGGGTTTGAATTTAAAGAAACTTAAAATGGGTTTCAAACAAATTTATGGGGATACTGTTTATGGATTTCTTTTTGACTACAAAATGGATTTTGCTCGAAAACTTTTAGATAGCGGTTCATATAACGTAAACGAAGTAGGTTTAAAAATAGGGTACAGTACTGGAAGTCATTTTATAGCCGCTTTCAAAAAGAAGTTTGCCACTACACCCAAAAAATACTTGATGTCAATTAATCCAAACACATAGTTCAGATTGATTTTATATATTCAACAATAAATAAAAAATAGTTAATCTCAATTCATAAAAAAGTATGATTAAGTACTTTTACAAACAAAAAATCACACAATGAAAGGCGTATTATTAGTAAACCTTGGATCTCCTGAGAGCCCTACTCCCAAAGATGTTAAACCGTATTTAGACGAATTTTTAATGGATAAATACGTGATAGATGTCCCGTTTTTATTGAGAGCATTACTCGTGCGTGGTATCATTTTACAAACTAGACCTAAAAAATCAGCTGCTGCTTACGCAAAAATTTGGTGGGACGAAGGTTCTCCATTAGTTGTAATATCTAAAAGAATGCATCAAAAAGTAAAACAACAGGTAGAAGTACCAGTAGCTCTAGCAATGCGTTATGGGAATCCTTCGATTCTTGCAGGTTTACAAGAATTGAGAGACAAAGGCGTTACTGAGGTGTTGCTTTTTCCATTATATCCGCAGCATGCCATGGCTTCTACTACAACTATCCTAGTTCTAGCTGAAGAATTGCGCAAAAAACATTTCCCAGAAATGAAATTTGCCTCGGTTCCTGCATTTTATAACAAACCCGATTATTTAAAAAATCTTGCCGATTCTATCAAAGGACATTTAGAAGGATTTGATTATGATCATTTATTATTTTCTTACCACGGGATTCCAGAACGTCACATTCGTAAAACAGATGTAACTAAATCACATTGTAAAATTGATGGTTCATGCTGTAATACGCCTTCTCCGGCACATGAATTTTGTTACCGTCACCAATGCTACGAAACAACAAAGCAAGTGGTAAAGTTACTAGGCATTCCAGAAGGAAAATACAGTCAAACATTCCAATCTCGTTTAGCAGGTGACAAATGGTTAACGCCTTACACGGATGTTGAAATAAATAAAATGCCTGAAAAAGGGATCAAAAAACTAGCCGTAGTAACTCCAGCATTTGTATCTGACTGTCTTGAAACATTAGAAGAAATAGCGATGGAAGCAAATCACGAGTTCAAAGCGCACGGTGGTGAAGAATTCTTAGCTATTCCATGTTTAAATGACAGTGATGGATGGTGTGGAACAGTGAGTAACTGGATTAACAATTGGGCAATTTCTCCTAAGTTAGCATATTAAATGGCAGTTAGTGCAGAAGAGTTAGGGACTCAAGACATTAAGAAACTCTTGATTAAACAAGCAGTTCCAGCATCGGTGGGAATTTTATTCATGTCCGTTAATATTTTAATTGACACCATATTTGTTGGACAATGGATTGGGTCTTTAGCAATAGCTGCAGTAACTGTTGTACTTCCTATCACTTTTTTCATTTCTTCATTAGGAATGGCTATAGGTGTGGGTGGTGGTTCTGTACTTTCCAGAGCATTAGGTGCTAACAACAAAGAAAAAGCTTTGTTAACTTTTGCTAATCAAATAATGATGACCTTCTTTATGGCATCAGTATTTGTTTTACTCGGAATGTTTTTTAGCGATCAGATGCTCGCACTCTTTGGAGCCAAAGGCGCGATAGTACAACCCGCGACAGAATTCTTTTTTCCCATTATTTTATCGGTTCCTTTCTTAGCACTGTGCATGATGGGAAACAATATAATACGTGCCGAAGGAAAAGCGAAATTTGCCATGTATGCGATGATTATCCCTGCCTTTGTGAACATCATTTTGGATATTGTTTTTATCAAAATGATGAATCTTGGAATGTTAGGCGCTGCTTTGGCTACCTCTATTTCCTATTTTATGTGCTTTGTTTTTGTATTGTGGTTTTTTAGGTATAAAAGCGAACTGAAATTACAATCAAAGCATTTTAAATTTAACTTTCCCATTGTAAAAGAAATAACAGAACTCAGTTTTGTTACCTTTTCAAGACAAGGTGTTGTGAGTATTCTGGCTATTATTTTGAATCATACTTTATATACATATGGTGGAGAACATTCCATCGCCGTTTATGGAATCATCAGTCGAATGTTGATGTTTGCTTTATTCCCAGTATTGGGAATTACTCAAGGTTTCATTCCTATAGCGGGTTATAATTATGGCGCCAACAATTATGCAAGAGTAAAAGAAACCATACAAATATCTATTAAGTACGCAGCACTTTTAGCCGCAATTATATTTGTGTTCATACTCCTTTTTGCACAGCCCATTGTTGCTGTTTTTACCACTGATGCTAAAGTAATTGCAGAAACACCAAATGCACTGAGATGGGTTTTTGCAGCTTCTCCTATTATTGCCATACAATTAATAGGAGCTGCTTATTTCCAGGCAGCTGGTAAAGCCAAGAAAGCTTTGTTTTTAACCTTAAGTAAACAAGGATTCTTCTTAATTCCACTAGTACTGATTCTCCCAAATTTTTTCGGTATTTTTGGAGTTTGGGTATCGTTTCCCATAGCGGATGTTTTATCCACTTTAATAACGGGATATTTTTTAAAAAAAGAAATGAACACTAAATTGACAAAAAATACAGATGGAATACTATAATTACCTCAAATCATTGCACCTCATCTTTGTAATTACATGGTTTGCAGGTTTATTTTACATTGTTCGTTTGTTTGTATATCAAATTGAAGCGGCGGCTAAACCTTCGCCAGAGAAAGAAATTTTGCAAAAACAATACAAAATAATGACCTATCGATTATGGTACATTATTACTTGGCCATCGGCAGTATTAGCGAGTATTTTTGCTTTTTGGATGCTGTTTTTTACTGACTTAGGAAACGCTTGGTTAAAAATGCCTTGGATGCATGTGAAACTTGGCTTCGTATTTGTGCTGTACATATACCATGCTAAATGCCACCAAATATTTAAGCAGTTGCAAAACAATGAAGTAAAATACAGTACCAACTTTATGCGACTGTGGAACGAAGGTGCTACTATAATTTTATTTTCAGTGGTTTTTTTAGTGGTTTTAAAGAATGCTTTTAACTGGATTTATGGTGTCATTGGGATTATTTTATTTTCGGTGTTAATTATGTTAGGCTTTAAATTTTATAAAAGAATTAGAGAAAGAAATCAATCCTAAACTATGCTAAAAGGTTTTAAATTATCAATGCTATCACTGCGAATTCGAATTTTCCTATCGATGATCGTGCTGATAATTCTAGCCTCAGTTTTACTTGCCTCTATTTCTATTATTCAGTTCAAAACTGAAGCAAAAGAATACCATCAAGAACGCTTAGAACGCAAGGAAAATGCGGTAAAAGAGCACATCAACTATGTGCTTTCTACTACTACTTATCCTTTAACGACTGAGAATTTAGATTTAATTTTTAAAGATAAGATTCACGAGTTAGCCCACATTCACAACATTGAAATTAATATATATAGCTTAGAGGGTAAACTTTTAAAATCGTCCAAAGAATCCTTTTCGGTTGATAAGGTATCTCCCCCGATCCCAAAGTACATTTTAAAACTAGTGCGCTCTTCTATTGAGAAACGCTACGTAGATATTAAAACCATTAATGGGGTAAAAAACCGGTCTTCTTTCACCCAGATTAAAGATGATAAATTCAAACCGCTGGGCGTATTAAACCTTCCCTATCTTGAAGATGATGGGTTTTATGATAAGGAATTAAATAATTTCTTGATTCGTTTAGGTCAGGTTTATTCGTTCATGTTAATTGTTGCTTTTGCAATAGCCTACTTTTTATCTTCCTATATTACCAAGTCTTTAAAAACGATTTCTGATAGAATCAACGAAACAAGTTTTAATCAGAAAAACAAGAAAATCGTATTAGAAGCCAGTAGCAAAGAAATTAATTTGTTGATAGCTGCTTATAACAGAATGGTGGACGAACTCGAGATTAGTGCTGTAAAATTAGCCCAGAGTGAACGAGAAGAAGCTTGGCGCGAAATGGCAAAACAAGTTGCACATGAGATTAAAAATCCCTTGACACCTATGCGTTTGACCGTGCAAAGTTTTCAACGAAAATTCAATCCCAATGATGAAGACATCAAGCAAAAGATGAATGATTACTCAGAAACATTGATTCAGCAAATTGATACGATGAATGCGGTGGCCTCTGCGTTTTCTAATTTTGCTTCGATGCCAGCACAGCAAAACGAGACCTTGAATGTGGTTGAAGTGGTGGAATTAACCTTAGATATTTTTAATGAAGAACACATTGTTTTTGAAAGTGAATCACCCGAAATAATTTCAAAAATTGACCGAACACAACTAATCCGAATTATTACTAACTTGGTTAAAAATGCGATTCAGTCGATACCAGAGCAAGAAAATAAAAGAGTGGCTGTTACCGTTAAAAAACAGGAGAACAATGTCCTTATTTCTGTAGAAGATAATGGTGTAGGGATTAGACCTGAAGACATAAACCGTATCTTTGAACCTAAGTTTACCACAAAAAATAGTGGAATGGGACTGGGATTAGGGATCATTAAAAATATTATTGAAAATTATAAAGGAACAATTACCTTTGAAACTGAATTTGGAAAAGGGACAAAATTTACTGTTTCGCTTCCTATAATTAACTCCTAAATTAAGATGATGAATTACGAAAATATCCTAATTACTGCTGAAAATAGTGTGACTACAATTACTATCAATCGCCCAACAAAGTTAAATGCTTTGAACAAAGCGACAATTGAAGAATTGCATTCAGCCTTTGAAGCTGTAGCAAAAGACAAACATACCCGAGTTGTACTATTAACAGGAAGTGGCGAAAAAGCATTTGTTGCAGGTGCGGATATCGCTGAGTTCTCGAATTTCTCAGTAGAAGAAGGTGTGCAACTAGCAGCTCATGGACAAGATTCCTTATTTAATTTTGTCGAAAATTTAAAAACTCCTGTTATTGCAGCCGTTAACGGTTTTGCATTAGGTGGAGGTTTAGAGTTGGCGATGGCTTGTCATATTAGAGTAGCTTCAGATAATGCAAAAATGGGCTTACCCGAAGTTTCTCTTGGAGTTATTCCAGGTTATGGAGGAACACAACGTTTGCCACAGTTGATAGGTAAAGGTCGTGCTATGGAAATGATTATGACAGCCGGAATGGTCACTGCTGAAGAGGCTTATAGAACAGGCTTAGTAAACCACGTTGTTCCCCAAGCGGAACTAATCGAGTTTTGTAATGGAATTGCTCAAAAAATCATGAAAAACTCGCCTGTAGCGATCAGTATGGCTATTAATGCAGTCAATGCTAATTTTAAAGAAGGAGAAAATGGTTTTGATACTGAAATAAAATCGTTCGGAAAATGTTTTGGTACCGAAGATTTTAAAGAAGGAACTACTGCTTTTTTAGAAAAAAGAAAAGCCGTTTTCCCAGGAGAATAATTTATAAAATAATCATTTGAAAGTTATAACTTGGAACTGCAGTGGCGCATTAAGAAATAAATTTGAAGAGCTCATCAACTTTCAGGCGGATATTTACGTGATTCAAGAATGCGAAGATCCTGCAAAGTCAAATCATAAAGGTTATATCGCATGGGCAAAAAATCATCTGTGGATTGGAGATAACAAAAATAAAGGAATTGGCGTTTTTGCAAAAGTTGAAGTTGAAATAATAAAATTGGACTGGACCAATTATTATAAAGACCATACAGTAAAACACTTCCTGCCATGTTTAATAAATAGAGAATTTAATTTATTAGCTGTATGGACTCACAGCAATAACTCTCCAACTTTTGGCTATATTGGTCAGTTATGGAAATACCTACAATTGAACAAGAACAAGTTAAATAAATGCATAATTTTAGGTGATTTAAATAGTAATAAAATTTGGGATAACTGGGATAGGTGGTGGAATCATTCTGATGTTTTAAAAGAATTGAATGGCATTGGCATTGAAAGTTTTTATCATAAATACTGGGATGAAGAACAAGGAAAAGAAAGCCAACCTACTTTTTTTCTTAATAGAAAAATTGAAAAACCTTACCATATTGATTATATTTTTGGAAGTAATGAATTTTCATCTAACGTTAAATCAATAGAAATAGGAAATAAAAATAAATGGTTGAAACTAAGTGATCATCTACCTCTTATTTGCGAAATAACATAATAAAAAATATAAAAATGTCATACGAGCCAGTATTTGCCCTTTTTTGGGAAAGTGTAAAACAAAGTATCCAAAACGGTACTTATGCCAAATTAACATTGGCGAAGACCATAGGTGACACTGAACTGAAAAACATGTATATCAGACCTGTCCTACTAGAAGAAGGTGGATATACTTTATCCATTATAGCACGTTATAAAACAGAAGAAATAGAAAGTTTTCATACTCTAGAAGAGGCATACGCAATACTATTGCCTTATATGAACAATCCATTTTTAACGGCATTATTGTTCACCACAGAAAACGACCTCACTTTCAAACTGAATAAAAAAAGAGTGGGAACCATTATCGAGCAAGCACCTACTTTTAAGAGTGCCTCTGATGTGATAATCGAAATGAAAGAGAAAGGTATTATTTAGATAGTACTAATATTCAGGCTTTAAGTATACTGCAATTGTAAAGACTTAAAACCTGAACCCCATAGCTTACTTCTCCCCATCCCATTCGGCGTAAAACTGAGCCAGAAATCCTTCCATGTAACGATGTCTTTCGGCAGCGATTGCTTTACCAGAAGCGGTATTCATTTTATCTTTTAAGAGTAAAAGCTTTTCATAAAAATGATTGAGTGTAGGAGCATCATTGTTTTTATATTCTTCTTTAGACATCTTGGTGTTAGGTGCAATATTAGGGTCGTATAGCGCTCTATTTTTAAATCCGCCATAATTGAACGTTCGCGCAATTCCAATCGCTCCTATAGCGTCTAAACGGTCTGCATCTTGAACAATATCTAATTCTATAGACGAGAAGTTCTTTTCAAAATTCCCCCCTTTAAAAGAGATGTTTTCAATAATTTTAATCACTTGGTCGATTGTCTCTGCAGCTACAGCTTCTTTTTCTAAAAATGCTCTTGCAGTTCTAGGCCCTACAGTTTCGTCACCTTCATGAAATTTACTATCCGCAATATCATGCAATAATGCACCCAGTTTAACAACCGTTAAATCACATTGCTCATCACGAGCTATTAAAACACTATTTTTATAAACTCTCTCTATGTGAAACCAGTCATGGCCACCTTCGGCATTTTGAAGTTTTTCCTTTACAAAGGCAATGGTTTTACTTATGATATCTGTAGTATGCATTGTTTATGAGTATTAAAAAAAATGTTGATTTTCAAAGCTTTTCAACTCAAAAATCAACATTTATTTATTTATAATTAGCATTTATTTCAAACGCTTTATTAAATCACATTGTACTGTTATAGTCTTGCTGGTTCCACCCATTTAAAGATATGAGATTCTTGAGGGATTACAATTCTCTCAGAGATTCTCGCCATTCTTCCTGGTAATTTCATCAGATAGTCACGTGCTTTTTCAGCCTCATCTGTCAAACCTACAATTTTATCAATTTCCCATTTGTCAATCAATTTTTGCATAATATCAACATAATCGTTAGCTGTATAAACACCTATACGTTGTGCTGAATCAGAAAATTGTTCAAAAGCAGAACTTATTTTTTGTCCAGATTCTCTCAAGAAATGTGCAGGCATTACAATTTTTTGCTTCATCATGTATTGAAAAGCAAGCATCATTTCGCTTGGATCTACTTGGAAGATACGGTTCACAAATTCGCTGTACGCATGGTGGTGGCGCATTTCATCACCAGCAATCATTTTACACATTTTTGATAATTTGTTATCACCATATTTCTTAGCCATTTGTGCTACTCTGTTGTGAGAAACATAAGTCGCTAACTCTTGAAAACTAGTGTAAACAAAGTTTTTATAAGGATCAGTTCCAGTACCAATATCAAAACCGTCATTAATTAAATGTTGGGTTGTAATTTCGATTTCACGCATGTTTACACGCCCAGACAAATACAAGTATTTATTTAGCATGTCACCGTGACGATTTTCTTCTCCAGTCCACTGTCTGATCCATTTAGACCAACCATTTCTCTCTACGTTATCAATTCCTTCTACATCCATCAACCATGATTCATAAGTAGGCAAAGCCTCCTCAGTAATTGTATCTCCTACAAGGGTAACCCAAAAATCGTATGGTAAATCTTTAGCGATTTCACGTAATTCTTTTACTTCTTCAAAGAAATTATCTCCTTCAGAATTAGGTAAAAAATCGGATGGCTGCCAAATTTTCTCAACAGGTATAAGGTATTGATCAACGAAGCTGTCCACGTTTTTTTCCAAAAACTGCATTACTTCTAATCGAATGTTTTTTATAGACATTGTATATATTTTAAATTTTTATTCCTTTTACTACGGCAGTTTCAGCCTTTTCTATTATCTCTTCAAAATTAAATTCGCTTACTTTTAAAGGGTTATGTATTGCAAAGGTAAGACGATTTCCTAAACCTACAGGGAAAAAACCAAATTTAACCATTTTCCAAGAGTTGTTAATGCTCACTGGAACCACATAGGCCGATGGTGCATACTTACATAAAATCTTCAAACCACTTTGAGCAAATGGTTTTGGATGTCCCGTTTTGCTTCGGGTACCTTCTGGAAAAATTACTGCAGCCCTATTGAATTTTTGAATGTATTCAGACAATCCTTTAATCGCAGGAATGGCTTGTTTAGGGTCTTTACGGTCAATTAAAACAGATCCTCCATGAGTCAAATTGTAAGAAACACTGGGAATTCCAGAACCCAACTCTTTCTTACTAACAAATTTACAATGAAAGCGTCTCAAAAACCAAATCATAGCAATGATGTCGTACATGCTTTGATGGTTGCACACAAAAATTATTGGTACCCCTTTTGGAATCCGATCAATTCCATCAAATTTATAGGTTGTACCCACAAGGTTCGTACATTTTAACAAAAAGAAGTTTAAATAATCAACGCTTTTTTTATGAGCTTGATAACCAAATACATTAAAACAAACCCATTGAATGGGGTGAAATAGTATTAATGTAAGTCCAAAAAGAAGGTAATAAACTACAGATATTGGATACGAAATCAGTTTTTGCATGCTTAAAAAATTAGCCGTAAAAGTAATAAATATATTTTTAGCGCTATTTAATTCCTAAACAATAATAGGTTTGGGGTTTAATTGTACCTTTGTTGCTATTAAAAATCTGCTCCTTTAAAATACAAAATGAATTTAACTTATCCAAAAAACGAAAAGCTAAAAAGTAAAATCACTATAGGTTTGCTGTTTTCAGAAGGGAAATCAGTGTCAAAATACCCATTGCGATTAGTTTACTGCCCCACAGCTTTAGATTCGGATGAAAAAATAAAAATGGGGGTCTCTGTTTCTAAGAAACATTTTAAAAAGGCGGTGGACAGAAACCGTTTCAAGAGAATATTAAGAGAAACCTACCGCCTCAACAAACACCTACTTGTTGATCATTTAGACAAACCTTACGCTTTTATGTTTTTTTATCAGACTAAGGAACGTTTAAGCTATGAAGAAATCAATACTAAAACCATTCAATTGTTTGAGAAGTTTATCAATCAGATTAAACCTGAACCCACTGTTTCAGTAAATCCTCTATTAGAAAAAGAGTAAATTGTCTCCTCATCTGATCAACGATTTTCGGTACAAAGGCAGGTTTTTATTATAAGCTAATTATTCTTATTTTGGTGGCCATTAATATTTTAGAAAAAAATAAACATGAACACTATTTTTAAAAAGAAAATTATCATCCCTATTGTTGCTTCAGCATTCTTATTTGTTGGTGTTAGCTTCAAAAATGACTTTTTTGAAATAGCAAAACAGATTGAGATCTTCACCACCTTATTCAAGGAACTGAACACTAATTATGTAGACGAGACGAATCCTGGCGAACTTATGGACAAAGCCATCAAGGGTATGCTGGCTAGTTTAGATCCTTATACTGTTTATTTTAATGAACAGGATGTTCTTAAATTCAAAATAAATAACACAGGTGAATACACCGGAATTGGTGCTGTAATTACTCGAAAGGAAGAGAAATTAATCATTAGAGAGGTTTATAAAAATTTTCCGGCAGATAAGGCAGGTCTTAAACCCGGCGATGAAATAATTCAAATAGGCGATGTTCCGCTAGCGGATTTTAAAGAAGATGCGTCACAACTATTAAAAGGGGCAAAAAACACTAAAATTGACATTAAATTCATTCGTCAGAACAAAAGCAGTATAACACAAATTGTTTTGGATGAAGTCGAAATCAAATCCGTTCCTTTCTTTGCAAAAATTGATGAAAAGACAGGATATATCGCTTTAACTCACTTTAATAAAAAAGCGGCTAACGAAACCAAAGAGGCTTTAGAAGAATTAAAGAGACAGGGAGCTGAACGCATTGTACTTGATTTAAGAGACAATCCTGGGGGTTTACTTAATGAAGCAGTTAATATTTGCAATTTATTTGTACCAAAGAATGAAGTGATCGTTACGACCAAATCTAAAATTGATAAACACAACAACACCTACAAAACTATATACGAGGCCGTAGACACTCAGATTCCATTAGTGATTATAGTAAATGGAAGAAGCGCCTCAGCATCAGAAATTGTGTCTGGAGCATTACAAGACTTAGATCGCGCCGTTGTAGTAGGAAGTCGAAGTTACGGTAAAGGACTTGTTCAAAAACCGATAGATCTAACGTACAGTACCCAATTAAAAGTCACTATTTCGCGTTATTACACCCCATCAGGTCGTTGCATTCAAGCGCTAGATTATGCCCATAAAGATAAAAACGGACTTGCCATAAGAACACAAGAGAAAAACTACAATGCGTTTAAAACTCGTAAAGGTAGAACCGTGTATGACGGCGGCGGTATCTTACCAGACATTCAACTTCCAGAAACGAATACCAGTCCCATTACTAACGCCTTACTACGAAATGATGGCATTTTTAACTATGTGACCCGCTACTATTATAAAAATCCAGGTTTAGGTGATAAAATACCAACAATTACCCAAGCTGATTACGCTGATTTCAAACAATTTTTAAAAGCCGAAAAGTACTCTTTTGATACAGAAACAGAACTGGCGCTTAAAAATACTTTGGCTGTAGCCAAAAAAGAAAAAATAGACGAAACAATCAGTAATGAATACCAGCAGTTATTGAATGCATTGCAAAAAAGCGAAGAAACTTTATTAGATAAAAATCAGGCCGAAGTTAAGAACCTTATGGTCGACGAAATTATTAAACGCTACCAGTACCAAGAAGGTTTGTATCAGTATTATCTAAAAAACAATTCTGCAATCACTAAGTCGGTTAGCCTTTTAAATAATGTTAATGAATACAATACGATTCTAAAAAATTAATGAGGAACTATTTAACAATACTGTTCAGTGTCTGTTTTTGTATCCTTAGCGCTCAGGAACAAAAAGTAGAAACCGTGTATTTTGAATTTGACAAATACAACCTTTATCCTGATCAGGAACAAACAATAGTAGATTTCATCATTCAAGCCGACACCACTTTAATAGAATCGATTCAAATTTACGGCTATTGTGATGATAGAGGGAATAATGATTACAATTATAAACTATCTGAAGACAGAGTACATACAGTCCAAAAAGTACTCACTTCAAATGGATTCAATAAAAATAAAATAGTCATCATAGAAGGCAAAGGACGGGTTCTCCTTACCGATGATTTATTAGCAAATTTAGCCGAAATACGCTCTAAAAACCGCAGAGTGGATTTACTTATTGTTAGGAAGAATAGTTTTGGTAAAGGAATTTATAATTCTTTCCAAGATCATCATGAAGTAGGAGATCGTATTTATTTTGAAAACGTATTATTTGACCTTGGAAGTAGTAAACTCACTTATGAATCTAAAAATGAACTTGATAAAATCGCTGATTTATTAGACAAAAGAAGAAATATCGAATTTGAAATTAGAGGTCATGTTTGTTGCACTCCCACACAATTTAATGACGCTATCGATAGAGGTACCAATGAACGAAAACTATCCGTCAATAGAGCGAAGACCGTTTTCATGTATTTAATGTCAAAAAACATTAACAGTCTTAGAATGTCCTATAAAGGCTGTGGAAACAAATTCCCCTTGAATAAAGGGGATAAATTTGATCGTAGAGTGGAGTTCTTAATTACTAAACTGTAATTATTCTTTTATCATATCAATATGCGGAATATCATCTTCTAAATACATCTCGCTACTTTGCACAAAGCCGTGGCTTTCATAGAATTTTTTCAAATACAATTGAGCTCCAATAGTTATCTCCTTGACGTTGTAATGATATGCAATTCCTGCAATCGCTTCACGCATTAAATCATGACCCCACTTTCTATCACGATAATTAGCATCTACTACTACCCTACCTATTGAGGCATTATCAAAACTAATTCCGGGTTTAAAAAGTCTGGCGTGCGCCACAACCTTACCTTCAAATGTTCCAAAGAGATGTAGTGCTATTTTATCCTTACCATCTAGATCTAAATAAACGCAGTTTTGCTCCACTACAAAGATCTCACTTCTAAGTTTGAGTAAATCGTATAACTCGTGTACTGAAAGTGCCTCAAAAGGCTTTATTTGCCATTGTATTGTCATAGAAGTAATATTATTTTAAAATGGAATATTGAATTTGGATAAATTAATTTTCAAGAATAGCAACCGATTTAATTATAGCTTCTAATTCTAGCATTAAATCTCTTTTTTCTTTTGATGGAGAATAACAGAAACCTTCTAAAATCAACAACCTATTGTTCTTTTTATCGACTATAGCATAATTAATAAAAGGCCCCGACATAAAATCATTTTTCAGTTCCCAGGTTCCTTTCATTTCATAAGCTTCTTTACCGTCTAATTTTATTTTGAAAAAATAAGGGGCGTAAGCCTCTTCTGTAATCATATCGGTGTTTGCCTCTTTTCCATGAACATACAAAGTTCCTATCGAATCACGCAGTTTGATAATATTCGAAACTAAATTCTTATCTCTTTTTACAGTGTTTAATGGAACTTGATAAATTAATAAACTTGTATTCCCACTAACAATTTCCTTTTTCAGCCAAACAAAAGTAGTGTCTTGTACCATGAACTGGTAGCTAAAAGGTACCTTGATAGATATTTGAAATTTTTTAGCCAGAATTTTAGGGTTCAACAAAGACTTCTCATTAATACTTTGACTTTCGTTAATTTCGGCCTGACGTATTATTTGAATCATTCTTGGTGCATGCTTCTCAATACTATTTAATATTGATGCCACCGTTTTTCCAGAGATGCAAAACACATTTTGAGGTGTCGCGTAACTATTTTTCTTTATTTCGAAATGGTCTTTGGTATCTTTTTTAATTAAAATAATAGCACGGCTATCCATCATAAAACCTTCCATTAATTTTACTGGATACTGATTGATGGTAAATAAAGGTTCTTCTTGAGGTAACCCTATAACAGCCGAAGCAAATTTATTTCTAATACTATCCCCGACTTCGCCATTCCATAACTGGTCGTCTATAATTACAGAGATATTATTGATTTTTCCTGATGTTTTTTTAAGCACAGCGGTTTCCTCTTTTTTACAGGAAAATAAAAGGATCGAAATAAGAAGCGCTAAAAAAGGAATTTTATTCATTATAATTTAAATGGTAATGATAACCCAAATGTATAGAAGATTATGGTATTATCCGTTAATTTTCAGTTTCATTCCAGGTTTAATATCTTCACCGCTAATATCATTCCATTTTTTAATATCCGAAATAGAAACTCCAGGATATTTTTTAGCGATACTATATAACGAGTCTCCTTTTTTTACATAATAATCATGTGCGTCTTGTTGAGACAAGCTTGTTGTATCGTCATTCTTTTTAAAGGTACTAGCGGAAGCCTTATTAGTGCTTATAGCCACTTCATTTTTGGCTACTATTAGATTTTTTCCAGCAGTAATTGTAGATTGATCTAAGTTATTCCACTTTTTCAATTCAGCAATTGAGCTTCCAAATTTCTTAGCAATGCTTCCTAAATTATCGCCTTTTTGAACAACATATTTGATATTCACCAATTCAGATACCACAGCAACATCCGCCAAGGGTTTTTCACTATTTGCTGCAATTTGCAAGGTTTCTCCAAGCTGAATTGTATTGCGTTTTAAATTATTCCAAGATTTTAATTGCGCTACCGTAATTTGATTTGCTTTGGCAATAGCAATTAGATTATCTCCTTTTTGTACCACATAAAAAGCTGATTTATTGTTCGAAGATTTTAAAGTATCCTTTGCGATAAGCACCACCTCATCTTTAATTTTGATGCCTTTTATAGCTTCTTTGGTAGACTTTTTTAGCACTGCAAATGCTGCTGGTTTCTTTTTGGGAACTGTTTTAATTATCACTTCGGTGGAGATAATTTTTAGACTTTTTCCATAAGCAATGTTGTTGCTTCTTAGTCTATTCCATCGTTTTAAGTTTGCTACAGATACTTTGTATTTATTAGCAATGGCGCCTAAATTATCCCCTCGTCTAATTTTATAATATTTAGTTCGGGTGCGTACGGTTCTAGTAGTATTTTTAGTAGAAGCTGCATTTGACGCTATAGCAGATCTGCTGCCGTAGGGATGTTCTTTTATGTCTATCTCATGTTGCAAATAAGCATAAATTTTATTTTCATTAGAAACAAAAACTGCAGTTTTTGCCTTTGGCAATCTCAAGTAATGATTTTCATCATCATAATATGGAATCACATTTAATTTATAGGACGGATTCAAGGCTTGCAATTGTGCCACAGGCATATCGAGCAAATCAGCAATTTGTTTAAAAGACATTTGTTTTTTCACCATAACAGTATCAGTGGCAAATTGCTGCATGATAGCACGATCAGGTTTGATACCATGCTCATTATGGTATTCATACAAATACATAGTCGCTAAAAAAGCCGGGACATAACCTTGTGTTTCTTTGGGTAACTTTTTTCTAATATTCCAATAATTTTGCTGACCTCCTGATCTACGGATTGCTTTAGAAACATTCCCGGGACCGGAATTGTATGACGCCAAAACAAGTTCCCAATCTCCAAAGATTTTATACATGTTTGCCATGTATTGGGCTGCCGCTTCTGTGGCTTTTAAAGGGTCGCTACGTTCATCAATAAAGGAATCAATTTTTAGATTGTACTGTTTCCCGGTGCGATACATAAATTGCCAAAGTCCAGTAGCGCCCATCCTTGAGACTGCTTTAGGATTCAATGCCGACTCAACAATAGCGAGGTATTTGATTTCTAATGGTACATTTTTCTTAGCGAAGGCTTCTTCGAAAATAGGAAAATAGTATTCAGATAGGGCCATCAATTTACCAAAAGAATTTTTTCGGTATTTCAGATACGATTTAATGACATTTTCTAAACTTTGATTGTACTCTATTCTAAAAGGCGATTTAGCATTCATGGCGGCTAATCTGGATTTCAACAAGGGTGTAGACAAGTCGTAATCAACTTGTTCATCCATATTGATATTCTCCACATCACTAGCCATATCGTGGTACAAGTCAAGATTGGTAAGTTCTTTCATCCACAAACTATCAATACAAAGTGCCATTTTGTCCTTAACAAAGGTTTGTTTTATGGAATCCAGGTAAGAAAGGTTTGTTTCTAAATTAACAATTCCTTTGTTTTCTACAATTTCTTGTGAAAACAAAGGAATCGAAACTAATAATAAAAATGATAAGGTGGCGTTTTTTAAATTCATGCAATTTTTTTGTCAACATACTTAATTCTAAATGATTACAAAATCATTCTTTTGCAAACATAATATGTTAAAACTAAAAAATTAAATAAATACTGTTAAAATACGACCTTTAATCTAGTATCGCAGCGATACCAGGAAGCACTTTTCCTTCTAACATTTCAAGCATAGCACCACCTCCGGTAGATACATAACTCATTTTATCTTCTAGACCAAATTGTTTCACTGCAGCAACTGAATCACCCCCACCTACAAGAGAAAAAGCTCCATTTGCAGTTGATTCGGCAATAAAATTCCCTAAAGCAATCGTTCCTTTAGCAAAACTTTCCATTTCAAATACACCTAGTGGACCGTTCCAAAGAATGGTTTTAGAGTCCATAATTACTTTTTTGAAATTCTCTAATGATTTTGGACCTGCATCAAGACCTTGCCATCCATCAGGGATTTCTTTCACATCAACAACTTGGGTATTGGCTGTGTTCGAAAAATCATCAGCAGCTATAACGTCAACTGGAATATGAATTTGAACTCCTTTTTCTTTGGCCAATCTCAAAATTTCCAAAGCCAGTTCTTGCTTGTCATCTTCACAAATAGAATCTCCAATTTTTCCTCCTAAGGCTTTAACAAATGTAAATGTCATACCTCCACCGATAATCATGTGATCCACTTTATCAAGAATGTTCTCAATAACGGTGATTTTAGAAGAAACTTTAGATCCACCAAGAACAGCTGTAACAGGTTTCTCACTGTTTTTTAAAACTTTATTTAAACTTTCTATTTCTTTAGCCAATAGCAATCCAAAACATTTTTCAGTTGGAAAAAACTGGGCAATAATTGTTGTTGAAGCATGCGCTCTATGTGCAGTACCAAAAGCATCGTTTACAAAAATATCTCCTAGTGAAGCTAATTCTTTTGCAAAAGCAACATCTCCTGATTCCTCTTCTGCATGGAAACGTAAGTTTTCTAATAATAAGACTGCTCCTGGTTTTAAATTAGCCGCAGCATTCTTAGCTTCGTCACCAATACAATCAGAAGCGAATTGAACAGGAACTCCAAGAATGTCAGATGCTGTTTTTAAAATATGTTTTAATGAATATTTTTCTTCAACTCCTTTAGGACGTCCTAAATGTGACATTAAAATTACACTTCCTCCTTGTGCTAAAATTGCATCAATAGTTGGTTTTGCTGCTTCAATACGCGTAGCGTCGGTTACGTTAAAATTTTCATCCAAAGGGACATTAAAATCAACACGTATAATTGCTTTTTTATTTTTAAAATCAAAGTTGCTTAAAGTCTTCATTAGGTCTATTTTTAGTTTATTTTTTATTGAAAGAGTAACAAATATAGTGGTTTTAAATCAGTAATAAATCTGAAAAAATCAAAAAAAATTGCTTTTAGATAACGAAATCGTTGTAAATTAATAATAAAAATAAATTGTGTGTAGCAATCCAATTTCAATAGCAAACCCACATCAAACTCCAATATATAAAACCTTGTGTTTGGTAACTGTTTTTTACTTCCGGATTTTAAGAAACTTTGCTCCTTAAAATTTTTGACTAACCCATTTTCTACTATCTTTGCTTTATGCAATTTTCTGAAATTTTAGGGCAAGAACATATTAAAAATCATCTGACAAAAAGTGCTGATTCTGGTCGAATTCCGCATGCACAGTTGTTTGTTGGTCCCGAAGGAAGTGGTACTTTGGCTATGGCCATTGCGTATGCTCAATACATTTTATGTAGCAATCAAAATGGAGAAAACAATGGTGCAAACGAATCTTGTAATCTAAAATTTCAAAAAATATCCCACCCTGATTTGCATTTTGCTTACCCTACGGTGACCACAGATGCAGTAAAGAAAAGTCCAAAAAGCATTGATTTCATTACAGATTGGAGACAATTTATAACTCAAAATCCCTATGGTGGCTTGTTTGACTGGTACGCAATATTAGGAGTTCAAAACAAGCAAGGGGAAATAAGAGTTGATGATGCACAAGAAATTTTAAAATCATTATCTTTAAAAGCCTACGAAGGAGGATACAAGTTTATGATCGTGTGGATGGCTGATAAATTAAATATCGCTGCTTCTAATAAACTATTGAAATTACTAGAAGAGCCACCAGAGAAAACGGTTTTTATTTTAATTTCAGAAAATGAAGAAGACATCATTCAAACTATAAGATCACGTTGTCAAATTTTACATTTTAATGGACTAAGCGAACCTATAATTGCAGAAGCCTTAGTGGAGCGTGAAAATGCCGATCCAAAGATTGCTGCAAAAATTGCACATCAAGCTCAGGGAAATTTTAATATTGCCTTGCATTTATTGCATGCTGATGATGAGGAACACCCCTTTGAACAATGGTTTGTGACTTGGGTTAGAGCTGCTTTTAAAGCAAAAGGAAATGCCGCAGCTATTCAAGACTTGATAGTTTGGAGTGAAAAAATAGCTGGCTTGGGAAGAGAGACTCAAAAGAAGTTTCTTCAATTTTGTATAGAAATGTTCCGACAAGCTTTATTGATAAATTATGAAACGAAGAATTTAGTCTATTTTGAACCCAAAGTAGAGAAATTCAAATTAGAGAATTTTGCTCCCTTTGTTAATGGAAACAATATTCACGATATATTCAACGAACTATCTGATGCCATGTATCATGTAGAACGCAATGGTAATGCAAAGATTATTTTGACAGATTTATCTATTAAACTCACCCGTCTAATCCATAAAAAATAATAATTATGAACAACGTTGCCTCTATTTTAATTTTGGCTTTTTTGGCCGTTTCCTTCATTCAGTCTGGTTACGATAAACTTTTCTACTGGAAAGATAATGTGGACTGGTTAAAAGGACATTTTGCAAAAACACAATTAAAAAATCATGTTCCATTAGCCTTACTAAACATCTTGATTTTAGAATTAATCTCAGGTATTTTATGCGTTGTTGGTTGCATTGAATTGTTAATTAATAATGGCCGATTATTTGGTTTTTACGGAGCTGTTTTTTCGTGTATCACTTTAATAATGCTGCTATTTGGTCAACGTCTAGCCAAAGACTATGACGGAGCCAGAACCATTGTTATCTATTTTATTCCCGCTGTTATGGCAGTGTATTGGTTAAATTAGAGCAATAAAAAATAATATTTACATTTATATAAAAACATGACACCAAAAAATCCTTCAGAATCTTTAACTACCCTAACCGATTTGGTTTTACCAAGCGAAACAAACCCTCTGAATAATCTTTTTGGTGGGGAGTTATTAGCTCGTATGGATCGTGCAGCAAGTATTGCAGCAAGAAGACATTCGAGAAGAATTGTAGTAACTGCCTCAGTAAATCATGTGGCTTTCAATAGAGCCATTCCATTAGGAAGTGTAGTTACGGTTGAAGCCAAGGTTTCCCGTTCTTTTAAAAGTTCTATGGAAATTTACATTGATATTTGGGTAGAAGATAGAGAATCCGGTAATAAAACCAAGGCTAACGAGGCTATTTACACTTTTGTAGCTGTAGATGATACTGGAAGACCTGTTGAAGTACCCCAAATTGTTCCTGAAACTGAACTTGAAAAACAACGTTTTGACGCTGCATTACGACGCAAACAATTGAGTTTACTATTGGCAGGAAAAATAAAACCAGAAGATGCTACTGAGCTAAAAGCATTGTTCATGTAATGATCTTGTTTTTTAGAAGTTAAATATTTTTTAAACAAAAAATTTAAATCAAAAAAAGAAGTATTTTTACGCGAATATGAATTTGAATAACTGAAATTTCAGGAAAAATCCACTGCTAATTTCATACAGAGATAAACAATACAAATGAAAGAAAAGGTAAAAGAGAAGATGAGTACAGAAAAAGAAGCCAAATTAAAAGCGTTACAACTTACGCTAGATAAATTAGACAAAACATACGGTAAAGGAACAGTAATGAAAATGGGCGATAAAGCCATCGTTGAAGTAGAAAGTATTTCTTCGGGGTCTTTAGGAATCGATTTAGCATTAGGTGTGAATGGATACCCAAAAGGAAGAATTATCGAAATTTATGGTCCAGAATCATCTGGAAAGACTACGTTGACATTACATGCAATTGCCGAAGCGCAAAAAGCAGGTGGAATTGCTGCTTTTATTGATGCTGAACACGCTTTTGATAGAAACTACGCTGAAAAATTAGGAGTAGATATTGAAAACCTAATCATTTCTCAACCTGACAACGGGGAACAAGCTTTAGAAATCGCTGAAAACTTGATTCGTTCAGGAGCAATAGACATTGTAGTAATTGACTCGGTAGCAGCTTTAACTCCAAAGAGTGAAATTGAAGGTGAAATGGGAGATTCTAAAATGGGACTTCATGCACGTTTAATGTCACAAGCATTGAGAAAATTAACCGGAACGATTAGTAAAACTAATTGTACTGTTTTCTTTATTAACCAGTTGAGAGAGAAAATTGGTGTTATGTTTGGGAATCCAGAAACAACAACTGGAGGTAATGCCCTTAAATTTTATGCTTCTGTACGTTTAGACATTCGTCGTTCTACACAAATTAAAGACGGAGATAATGTTATTGGTAACAGAACTAAGGTTAAAATCGTAAAAAACAAAGTAGCTCCACCATTTAAAGTAGCTGAATTTGATATCATGTACGGTGAAGGTGTTTCTAAAACGGGAGAAATTTTAGACTTGGCTGTTGAATTTGAAATTATCAAAAAAGCAGGATCATGGTTTAGTTATGGTGAGACCAAATTAGGTCAAGGTCGTGATGCGGTAAAATCGTTAATCAAAGACAATCCAGAATTAGCTGACGAACTTGAAGTTAAAATCAAAGAAAGAATTAAAGAATTAGCAGATAGCTAGTAGTTTAAAACTCTATATTATTAGTGTCCAAATCCAGTATTTGGGCACTTTTTTTTTGGAATCAATCTTTTCACAATTCACTATTTAAATGAAAATCTATAATCATCAGACAGAAACGATAAAAAAGTTAATTTTATACGCAACCTTTTTCAGTTAGGATACTCTTTATTAAAGAATTCAAAAAATAAATTAGTAACCTAAACATTCTAAAACAATGAAAAAATTTATAGTACTTTTTGCCATGCTCGGCTTACTAACGTCTTGCAGTTTAGATGATAAAAACTCTGACTCCTATAGTTATCATGTTCTTCCTGTGGAAAGCTATGTTGTTCCCGCAAATTTTAAATTAGGTCAGACCTATGAAATTACTTTAAAATATCAGAAACCTACTGCCTGTTATGTTTTCGAAGGAATTTATTTTAGTAAAAATTTAAATACAAGAACCATAGCTGTTCAGGCATCTGTTAATGATGATCAAATCTGTACACAAGAAGTTCCTGCCTTGTCAGAAACTAAATTTAATTTTAATGTTACCAGTACGGGTTCCTATATTTTTAAATTTTATAAAGGAACAGACACTGATGGTAAAGATATATTTGAAGATGTTGAAATTCCAGTTGTTGACTAAAAAATAAATTCTGTGGTATTAGATCAGCTAATTAATGAATGTAAAAAAAATAAGCCCAAAGCTCAGGAACAATTGTACCATTTGTTCTCTAAAAAGTTCTTTGGTGTTTGTTTACAATATTCTAGCAATTATGCTGATGCACAAGACAATTTGCAAGATGGATTTCTGATTATTTTTCGAAAAATAGAACAATACAGTGGCAAAGGTTCTTTTGAAGGTTGGGCCAAAAGAATTATGATCAACAACGCCCTTCAAAAATTTAAAGGAGTACGGTTCATGGAGGTTCTAAACGACACCATACCGGAGGTTGAAGTTGAAATTGATGAGGAGGAGGTATCATTAGATTATTTGTTGCACATCATTCAAGAACTCCCTGATCAATACCGCATTGTATTTAACCTGTATGTATTAGACGGCTACTCCCATAAAGATATCAGTGAAATGCTTTCAATATCAACAGGAACGACAAAATCTAATCTACATAGAGCGCGCCTTATATTAAAAGAAAAAATTGAAAACCGAATAGAAATAAAGCTAGAATCATCGGCAAAATGAAAGAGAAAAAAAATATAGACCGTTTGTTTCAAGAGCAATTAAAGGATTTTGAAACACTTCCAAATGAAAAGGTTTGGCTTAACATCGCAGCCGAATTAAAAAAGGATAAGAAAAAAAGAAGGATTGTCCCGTTATGGTTTCGCTATTCAGGGATTGCTGCAGCTTTAGTTGTAGGTATATTAATGCTTAACAATATTGACAGCAATCCTGCAGGAAATAAAGAAATCATTGTTTTTGATTCGAAAAATCCTGATGCTCCTTCCTCAAAAAAGAAACTACAAGAAGACCAGTTAATCTTTAAACAAAAGATACAAACTGGAACTACAAATCCCATAAACAGTACACAAAATGAAAAAGAAAATACAACAATTGTTGCTGCCAAAAAGCAAAGTCAACAGACGAAGAATCAAACTAATTCTACAATTTATATCGCAAAAAATAATTCACCGTTAAACCCAGCAACGGCCGGTCAGCTTAGCAGTCTAAATCCAGATACAATTATTAAAAAAGAGGATGGCTCACACTCCACCAATAGTGTTGCCGCTAGTAATAGTGCCACAACCGTTACTAAAAACTATGAATATACTACTAAGCAAGTAGAAGAAATTGCTGCTAATGATTCTAAAGTTAATGCTGAAAAAACATTGAAGAATAGTAATGAACTAGAAGAAATTTTAAAAAACAAAAATAAAGACGAGCCTACTGTTGCAGCGGTTTCTGCAAAAAAATGGCAAATAACCACTAGTATTGCGCCTATTTACCTGAATCCTAATTCAGGCGGCTCACCTATAGACAGTAAATTATCTGATAATGATAAAACGGCAGATAAGAATATTAGTTTGGGCATAGGTGTGCATTATGCTATCAATAATAAAATTACGCTTCGTACAGGGATTAATAAACTAGAAATGGGTTATAACACTAATGACGTCTATTATTCCCCTGGATTTGCTTCTAATAGCTTAGCTAATATTGAATACCACTCTGCTAGTGCGATAGAAGTTAGAACCTCATCTGTATACAACTCCTTAACCAGTTCAGAAAAAGACATCCAGCTTAATGAATTAGGAAATATCAATCAAAAAATGGGGTATTATGAATTGCCTTTAGAGATTTCGTACGCACTTTTAGATAAAAAAGTGGGGATTAGTCTAATTGGTGGTTTTAGTACTTTATTGCTTGATGAAAACAAAATTTCAGTAGTTTCTTCACAATCGAATATAGCCTTAGGTGAGGCGAGCAATTTGAACAAAGTACATATAAGTTCTAATTTTGGAGTGGGTTTTAAGTACCAGTTTATGAAATCCTTTCAATTCAATTTTGAACCGATGTTGAAATACCAGTTCGACACCTTTTCTAAGGAGGATAATAATTTTCAGCCGTTATTTATCGGACTCTATTCGGGAGTTAGTTTCCAGTTCTAAATTAATGCACGAATTATATTGATTTAACCGACTCAATATAACTGTTCGCACCTCTTCTCTTATGTTTTTTCTATCCATCGGAGTTTTGCCTAAGGTGGGGATTTCACGACCAATATTTACACGCATTACTCCTGGACTTCCACTAAAAAAGGTGTAAGAAAGTCGCTTTTTATTATCTGCAAAAGTGATAGGAACAATAGGGATTTGGTGCTCAATTGCTAATCGAAATGCTCCGTCTTTAAAAGTATCCAATACAATAGACTCATCATCTGGAACTCCGCCTTCTGGAAAGATGCAAACACTAAACCCACGATTTAACCTATTTTGAGCCTGTATGAAAACATCCCTTCTACTTTTGGAACAGCCTCTATCAACTAAAATACAAGTACGCTTATAGAAAAATCCAAATAAGGGAATCTTAGCTAATTCTTGCTTGCCCACAAATACAAACGGATTTTTTATAACTGCCAGCATTAACATGATATCAGCCATAGAAGTATGATTAGCCACAATCATATAACTCTTATTTGAAACTACATGTTGCTCTTTATCAACCTTGTAATAAAAGCCCATTCCAAACAGAATAAACTTAGCCCAGATACGAGCCATTTTGAAGAAATAAGGATAGCCTTTATCAGTACTAATAGAAATTAGCAAAAAGGGAAACATAATTAAAATGGGGATAGCCATTAATACATAAAACCAAATGCGCCATAATGTCCAAAATATTATTTTAATTCCTTTCATGAGTTCAAAAATAGGAATTCCTACGATACAATTGTTAAAAACAATCAAATTTAGGCAATTGTAAAAGTGAGTATACAACGAATAATTTTAAAATAACGATATCTGCTGCTCAATTTTTAAACAGCATATCACCTAAAACAATTATCTTTAAAAACTTTGAAAAAAAACGGGGCGAACTTTGTGGTAGATAAATAAACTATGCGAACTTTGCGAATCAGAAAAAAAATATAATGGCAAAAATACTTACTGGCGTTCAAAGCACAGGAACACCACATCTAGGAAACTTACTGGGAGCAATTATTCCAGCAATTGAATTATCGAATGATCCTAAAAACGAATCATTTTTATTTATAGCCGACTTGCATTCGATTACCCAAATAAAAAATGGAGAAACATTAAGAGCCAATACTTACAGTACTGCTGCAGCATGGTTAGCTTGTGGGCTGGATGTTAACAAAGTAGTTTTTTATAGACAATCTGACGTGCCACAAACAGCAGAATTATCATGGTACTTGAGTTGTTTTTTTCCGTTCCAGCGTTTGACTTTAGCGCATTCTTTTAAGGACAAATCAGACAGACTAGATGATGTAAACGCAGGATTATTCTCCTACCCTATGTTAATGGCTGCTGATATTTTATTGTATGATGCAGAATTTGTACCTGTAGGGAAAGACCAGCTACAACATCTTGAAATCACTCGTGATGTGGCTTCTCGTTTCAACCATCAAATGGGAGAAACATTTGTTTTACCCGAGGCCAAAATTCAAGAAGACAGCATGTTGATTCCTGGAACAAATGGTGGTAAAATGAGTAAATCTGCGAATAATATTATCAATATTTTCCTTGATGACAAAGCATTGCGCAAGCAAGTGATGAGTATTGAAACTGACAGCACCCCACTGGAAGACCCGAAAAACCCAGATACTTGTAATGCTTTTGCTATTTATTCTTTGTTAGCCAATGCCGAACAACTTGCGGCAATGCGCGCTAATTATGAAGGTGGAAACTATGGTTATGGTCACGCCAAACAAGCTTTATTTGAACTGATATGCGAAACCTTCAAAACTGAAAGAGAAAAATACAACTACTATATGAACAACCTTCCCGAAGTAGATGCTTTACTTAATATAGGCGCTAACAAAGCTTCGACAGTTGCCAATGGCGTGTTGTCAAGAGTGAGAGAAAAACTAGGTTTTGAAGTGCTTTAAATCCATTAAGAAACAATTAAACAAACCCCTTTTTATTTTCGAATAGAAAGGGGTTTTGTTTTAAACGCTATATTTAGTGCTAAAAAGTAAGTCGGTACTAGTTGCAAACCAGCAATAGAGGGACGAATTAGGATGTGAAGTTAAGTTATCTAGTTAAAAAAATTAACCACAGATTCGCAGATTTAAAAAAAATTAAAAATCTGCGAATCTGCGGTTTATTTACTTCAGTTTATATCGCCTCAAACAATTTCCCTGGCAAAGACCGTACTTCGCCTTTCAATTCCATATTCAACAACATTCATGAGATTCTGTAGAGTTATCTAAGTAAAAAAATTAAACCATAGATTCACTAAATCAAAAAAATTAAAAATCTGTGAATCTGCAGTTTACTGACTTCAGTTTATATCGCTTCAACAATTTCCTTAGCAAAGGCCGTACTATGCCTTTCAACTCCATATTCAACAACAATACTGAGATTCTATAGAGTTATCTAAGTAAAAAAAATTAAACCACAGATTCGCAAAATTAAAAAAATTAAAAATCTGCGAATCTGCGGTTTATTTACTTCAGTTTATATCGCCTCAAACAATTTCCCTGGCAAAGGCCTGACCACGCCTTTCAATTCCATATTCAACAATAATCCTGAAATTCTGTAGATAGGAAAATCACAACGCAAGGCGATAATATCCATTAATTCTTTTCCGGTTTTTAGTAAATAATCATATACTTTTTGTTCATCATCATCGAGTGTGACAAACAGTTGTTTCTGTACAGGTTTAGTTTCTTTTTGAATATCCCAATTCAGTATGTAAACCAAATCAGCGGCGCTAGTAAGCACATTTGCTTTTTGGGTTTTTATTAGGTTGTTACAGCCCTGACTATATTTGTCGGTTACGCGTCCCGGAACTGCAAAAACATCGCGATTGTAATCATTGGCCATATTTGCCGTAATTAGGGAACCACCTCTATCAGCTGATTCAATCACAATTGTTGCTTCAGACATTCCCGCTACGATTCGGTTTCGACGAACAAAATTTTCCTTGTCGGGATTCGAGGAACTCCAAAACTCGGTCATGAAACCGCCATTTTCTTCTACTTTTGCAACATATTTTTTATGGGTTTTGGGGTAGATTTGGTTCAAACCATGCGCCACTACTCCAATAGTTTGTAAATTATATTCCATAGCCAGCTGATGTGCCACGATATCCACACCATAAGCGAATCCGCTGACAATGATGGGATCCAGCGGAGCCAAATCTTCAATTAATTTTCGGCAAAATTCTGTTCCGTAAGAAGTAATTTGTCGCGTTCCCACAATACTAATCACTTTACGATTTTGTAAGTTGATAGTACCTGAACTAAATAACAACAACGGACCATCAAAACAATGTTTTAAACGCTCTGGATACTGATCATCTTGAAAATAGGCAACATTGATGTTATTACTTTTAATAAAATCCAGTTCTTTATTTGCTTTATCAAAAACCGTTTGGTCTTTTAGATTTTTTAGTAATAAGGAACCTACGCCATCTATAGCAGTCAACTGCTTTGATGAAGCACTAAAAACAGCTGCTGCGCTACCACAATGTGTCAATAACTTCTTGGCCATGATGTCGCCAACTCCTTCTACCCTTTGCAGGGCTAATAAGTAAAATAAATCCTGTTCTGTCATGCTAAATATTTGTAGCTGAAAAGTATAAAAATTTTAGTTCAATTGTTAATAAAAATTGTGAATAAAATTTTGATAACTATTTTCATTGTATAACTTTGTAAGTATGAATATCCAACCTTACATCGCCCAGCTTTTATATCGTTACCAGTGTGTTACCGTTCCCGGTTTCGGTGCTTTTTTGACCGAAATTCAGTCGGCACAGTGGGTTGAAAGCGCAAATTCATTTTTTCCACCAAAAAAAATGATTTCTTTCAATGCAAATTTGAAAAACAATGATGGTCTATTAGCCAATCACATAGCTCAATCAGAAAAGACTTCTTACGACTATGCCGTAAGCGCTATTCAATATGAAGTAGTGAGCTGGAAAAAGGCCTTAGAGGAAAATGGAACTTTGTCTATTAAAAACATTGGTGAGATCACGCTTAACCAAGATAATAATTTGGTTTTCAAACCATCTGATCAAATGAATTATTTATCCAGTTCGTTTGGTTTGAGTTCGTTTGTTTCTCCCGTAGTGAAAAGAGAAATCTTTGAACAAAAAATTGATTCTCTTGAGGAAAAAGAAGTAATTGCTTTTGAACCAGAAGAAAGAAGTACACCATCTTATTTAAAATATGCTGCTATTTTTGTTTTGGGCTTAGGTTTAATTGGAAGTGTTGGCTATCCAATTTACCAGAACCAAATTGCCACAGAAACTATTCTAGTAGAATCAGCTGTTCAAAAACAAGTTGAAAATAAAATTCAAGAAGCTACCTTTTTTATCAAAAACCCTATGCCGGCAGTGACACTTTCTATCAAAGAAGGAAAAATGCCTTACCATGTAGTAGCAGGTGCTTTTAGAGAAGAAAAAAATGCTGAAAAAATTTATAAACGTTTGTCTGAATTAGGATACAAAGCGCGCAAAATAGCTCCTAATAAACATGGTTTGTATCCCGTATTGTACGGAAGTTATGCAACATTTGCTGAAGCAGAACAAGCAAAAAGAGAAATTCAAAAAAAGGATAATCCAGAAGCGTGGCTTTTGATTGAGTCTTTGTAAAACGAATTTCATTTACAATTTAAAATACCCCCAAAAAGCGTTATGCTACTTGGGGGTATTTTTTTTTGAAGCTTTTTCCAGCTCTACACTGTATCTCTTATGGCTCCCGATAAGTATCGGGATGCCATAAGAGGATGTCGCTTCGATCTGGGCTACCGGGACTCCTTTTCAAAAAGAATTATTCTATAGCCATTAGCTAAAGCAATATCACAAGAAACCACAGCTTTTCAAAATACAGCACTCAAATTTCTTAATAGTAACGCGTAAAGAAAAAAACTAGATCAGATGGATCTAAAAGCACACCCAATCCTCTTTTTTATACGTTTTAACGCATTAATTACCTCATTTAGCTAATAAATATTGTTTAATCCAGAATTCGTGCTTATACAGCTTGTTTTGTCCAAATAACGGTAGCGGCTAACGAAAGAATCCTAAATCGCTTTTAGCTGTTAGTTGATCTGTACTAAAATATTAAAGAATTTCACTAATTTGAATTTCCCCTTCAACATTTGTGTAGTTAGGGACATCTGCAGCAAATTTTGCCGCATGAGGAGCAAAAGCCGCTTGAAACGAGGCAACCGAGTCAAATTTTAAATCGACAACAGCTACATAAGGCGCTTTTTCGCCTGGAACTCTGCCTGCAATTCCCACTGAAAATTCCATACCTTTTAAAGCACTGCCCAGAGACTCAGCCACCATAGGGAGATGTGAGTTTTTATAATAATGGGTATCAAATTTTGTATCGCTACTGTTAGGATACATTACACTTACTTTTATCATACTGTCTATTTTATCATTGTATTACAATCACATCTCTTATCTAAAATAAGGAACAGTATTCAATCACGATCCCACAGCCTGAGCTGAGTGGAGCTCTTTATTGTGCAGCGGAGCGCAACAATAAAAGCGGGAACGGAGCGCGGAATAGCTGCCCAAATAAAATAAGGTTTAAAATTAGGTGTATTGACTGTTTATTTTGACCAAGCAAATTTCTTAAATGCCGCGTCAACTGGCGTATTTGCAATGTGGTTAGTGTAATTACTAATTATTTTTTGAGACAATCCAAGAATGATTTCTAATAGTTGTTGTTCTCCGTAACCTGCTGTGTAAAATGCATCAAGTTCTGCTTGAGCAACTTGTCCACGATTGCGGACAATTGATAAGGTCATAGTGCGTAAGGCTTCTAATTTGGTGTTGGCCAAAGCAGTTTCATTACGCAAAGATTCGGTGATATCATTGTCTACTTTCATCATCGCCGCTATTCCCGTATGCGCGGGTACGCAATAATGACAGGCGTGCTCAACGTTAATTGTTTGCCATACTACTGTCAACTCTTCTTCATTGAAGGAGCTATTCACAAATAATTCATGTAAAGTCTGGTAGGCTTGAAGTATTCCTGGAGCCCCCGCTAAAACGCCGTGAAGCCCAGGAATCATTCCATATGCTTTTTGAGAATTCTCTAATAATGCTTTGCTACCTTCTGGTGCTGACTCGATGTTGTGAACTTTTAAAGTGGTCATACGTTTTAATTTTAAATATTATTATTACTGTTACGTTATTTCTAAGCAATTGCTTAGTTTATAGTCAAAAAAAAAGCCTAGATGTTACTGAAAGTTAATTCAATATAATCCTCAATTTCTTTAGAACTGTTTACCCTAGTCGCTGCTGCTAAACCATGTTTTGCTAATAGTAGATAGTTCGCTTGTTTTTCTATGGTAGCATCATCCTTAGAAGTATTTGTTTTTAATTTTTTTATGAAAATTGTTTTAAGGTTATTCATAAATTCGGTCATTTGATCCTGAATGATTTGGTCTTCAGTATCAGCAAACTCATTGTAAGTATTGGTTAATAAACAACCTTTTTGTTCCCCAACGGTAGCTGGAAAAGCAACTGAATCATAAAAAAAAGTTTTTATGTCATTAACCCCGTCTGTTCCGTTTTGTAATTTTTCGAAAATAGCAAAGACTTTGCTCTTATAACATTTTAAACTTTCTAAAAAAACCCCGTGTTTACTACCAAAACTGGCGTAAATAGAAAATTGATTGATACCCATTTCCTTTTCCAACATACGTACGGAGGTATTCTCATACCCATTGCGCCAGAATAAAGACATTGCTTTTTCTATTACTTCTTGTTCGTTATATTGTTTACTTCTAGCCATGACTATTTTAATTCTGATGCAAAACTAAGCAACTGCTTTGTTATATAAAAATTATTAACGATTTTTAACATTCCGTTTTAAATATCTGGAACGTTAGAGTTGTGTAAATCTTCTTTTCTCGTCTATTTTTAAATACATTAATAAAGAAATAGCTAACGCTGCACAGACAGAAAAACCTATAAACAACGGCAAGGCCGTATCAGCAATAAAGCGACCAATATAGATACTGATGGGTACTGCCATGATAGTTGAAATAAAGCCCGTTACTGCTGCTGCGATCCCTGCAATGTGACCCACAGGCTCCATCGCCATAGCACGTACATTCCCAAAGAGGAAACC
Source organism: Flavobacterium sp. W21_SRS_FM3 (assembly GCF_052113625.1). Taxonomy (NCBI): domain Bacteria; kingdom Pseudomonadati; phylum Bacteroidota; class Flavobacteriia; order Flavobacteriales; family Flavobacteriaceae; genus Flavobacterium; species Flavobacterium sp. W21_SRS_FM3. The sequence continues at coordinate 250,453 of NZ_JBGQOD010000001.1, forward strand.
AATACTAAAAAATTGCAAAGCAAAAAACAGCAGCAAGATGCGCACATCAGGATTAGGGCTATTATAAAACAGGCCAACATATACCGCTGAAACCACAAAGAAAGAGATAAGAGCAACGGTAATCAATTTCTCCATTCCGTATTTTAAAACTAGGACTCCATTTAAAAAAACTGCTGCACCAATTGCAATAGCTAGTCCAGCAAAAATGTATGGAAATTCTTCCTGAAGGTTGTATTGGTTCTGAAAAATCTGTTGGGAACTACTTAGGTAAACCATAAATGATCCTGTAATAAATCCAGAGATTATTGTGAAACCTATAGTCTTTTTAAATTTTAGCAATTCTTTAAATTCTCCTATAAATCCTTTACTCGAAAAAACTTTCTTGTTTTCAATAGACAGCGTTTCAGGCTGGCGTTTAAAAAACCATAAAGAAACCAGAAGACTGATAATGACTTGAATGTAAAAAATGCCATGCCAGTTATAATAATCGAGAACGAATTTGCCCATTGCAGGAGCAACCACGGGAACGAGTATAAATACCACGGTCACAAATGACATTATACGCGCCATATAATCACCACTGTACATGTCACGAATTATAGCAATGCTGATCGTTCTAGGAGCCGAAAGACCTATTCCTTGCAAAATCCTCCCTATGACCATCATTTCTAAACTTTGGGCATTGACACAAATAAAGCTGGCGATAATAAACAAGCCAAAACCCATATATACTACTGGTTTTCTCCCTAAGCTATCTGAAAGCGGTCCAAAAACTAGCGGTCCAAATCCCAGACCAAGAAAGATCATGGTGATGAGTAATTGATTGTCAACTACGTTAGTTGTACCAATGGTTATTCCAATAATCTCTAGCGCGGGTAAGAGTGCATCAATGGCTAATGCCACCACTGACATTAATGAAGCCATTAATGCTACGAATTCAAATTGAGAAGTCTTACTGTTTTTTTGCATTCCGCAAAAATACAGTATTGAATTGGTTTCTTGCTTGTTTTACTGAATTCTAATGTTATAGAATTTGGAAGCTTTCGGCTGATTAGTGTATTTAAACTTTAAAAAAGCACATAGCATTTAAGCCTACTTTATTATGCTAGTGCCGCTGTTCCATCTAGTTTTCATTTAATTTGAAAATGATTTCTTTAAAAATAATCGTAGTAATAATACCGTAGAAAATGGGATTTTTACAAGATTTTTAATCTAAAGACATCTAGTTGATTCATTGAAGCTATGTGCTATATTTCTAAATTCAAGAATGAAATAAATATATAAAATCTATAGCCCCGATAGCAGTGAAAATCCTTTACTTTTGTTCTTAAAAAAAGAAAAGATTGCAACGTATAGCGGGAGCAATCATTCTTAAAACTTGGTATGTTTTGCTCCTAATTATAAAACTAATTCAAACTTGCCTTGAACATTCTAAGTTCATCCCAACTGTATTTCTCACCAAATTGTTCCTTCATAGGGCTAAGCGATTCTTCCTTATAATGTTTAAAAGCTCCAGTCAACTCAATTATCTTATCCTCAGCTAAGATGTCTTGAACATTGATTTTCTTGGACTGAATAAGTTTAACCAAATGGCTTTCTATGGTTTGTGGTGTTAATTTACGAATGGTCGCTATATCTTGAATAGAATTTTTAGCTATCCACAAGTCGTATGTTTCTTCTACAGTTGATTTTTTGGGTGCTTTTTTATCCGTCTTTTTCTTTGATGTATAGCGTTCCAAGTCTTTATCATCTTCAATCAGCGTCACATGTACTTTCTTGAATTGCTTTTCTATGGCTTCTTTTTTCCTAGGAATGTATTTCTTGATTTCATCAGAAGTTAGTTTTTCTTTCGAAATGGTTTCGCCAGCAACTACGGTTTCAATCAGTAATTTAGCTTTCATTAATCGCAATACAGCTTTGGTTTGCAACTCTTCCAGAACGCTCAATTCCTCATAGAAAGCTTTGACTTTCTTGACGCGCTTGACTTCCTCAAGTTTCCATAAAATTTCAAAAACTAAATCATCCATAGGTTGTAAGAAATAATCAAAGGCAGCCTGGATTCTTTCTGACACATGTATTAAGTCGACAGTTTCTGTATTAAAAATTTTATTGAGCTGATGAATAAATTTTTTGGATGGATCCAAAAGCCCATCCATAGCATCTAATTGTTTTGTAGCCCACAAGGCATGCTTAGATTTCTCTGAACTTTCAGATTTCTCCGAATAACTGTATTTATGATTGCGCCATTCTTGAGCCAAATCAGCCCAATCAAAACTGTTTATCAAATAGTTATGAATAAAATTTTTAGTTTCAAAATGCAATGAGTTTTTCAAGAGCTCCTCAGTAGCCTTATTCTGGGCATAATCCATCACATCTTGGTCATTAGAAATTCCGTTCATTCGTAGCGGAGAGAGTAAAATTAGCCCCTCTAGTGAACGTAAACGTGACAAAGCAACATATGCTTGTCCAGGCATAAAAACTTGCGAAACATCAATCGCAGCTTTGTCAAAAGTCAAACCTTGACTTTTATGTACCGTTATTGCCCAAGCCAGCTTTATAGGATAATGTACAAAAGTGCCTAATACTTCCTCCTCTATTTCCTTTGTGGTGGGATCTACTTTATAACGAATATTTTGCCACTCGTACTTATCTACTTCTATTGTTTTATCTTCATCTGGAAAATACACAGTGATTTCTTGCATACCCAGATATTTGATTATACCCATTTTACCGTTGAAATAATTTTTTTCAAAAGATAAATCGTTTTTTACAAACATCACTTGTGCACCAATTTTTAATTGTAACTGTGATTCAATTGGATAAATCTTCTCTGGAAAATCACCAACAATTTCTGGTTTGTAAGTGATCAACTCTCCTTTCAAATCTTCAAGTGCCTGTGCATTCATTGCATCGGCTTTTGCATTATGAGTGGTCAATGTGATGTAACCTTTATTTTCTTTCAGGTCAAAATCAGGTTTAACGTACTGATTCAGCACAGCAACATCTTGCTGCGAAATCTGATTGTTGCGTAAATTGTTCAATACCGAAATAAAGTCGGTATCCGTTTGACGGTAAATTTTAGATAATTCTATATATAAAGGCGGACTTATTTGTACAGCGTGTGAGTGGAAAAAGAATTTTCCTTTGTAGTAATTACGCAAAATACGCCACTCTTCATCACGAATAACCGGTGGCAACTGTAGTAAATCTCCTATATATAACACTTGTACACCACCAAAAGGGCTAGCTTTTTTACGAACGGTTTGCATCATATAATCCATAGCATCCAGTAAATCAGCACGGAGCATACTTACTTCATCAATTACCAGCAGTTCCATATTTCGAATCACCGATTTCTTTAAACCACTCATTTTAAAATGCCTGCGCAAAGTATCCTTAGATTCAAACTTCACGGTATCTGTAAATTGAGAGTCGACATTAAATGCGGGAATAAATCCTCCAAAAGGCAATTGGAACATCGAATGAATGGTCACTCCACCAGCATTTAAAGCGGCGATTCCTGTAGGTGCTACAACCACAGTATTCTTATGGGTTGTTTCTATAATTTCCCGTAAAAGCGTTGTTTTTCCAGTACCCGCTTTCCCTGTTAAAAAAACAGAACGCTGCGTTTGATTGATAAATTGTAAAGTATAAGCAGCAGCTTCAGAAATGGTTTGCATTAGGCGATTAAATTTAATAGTAATAAGATGGCATGTAAGTGACTACTGCAATGTTTTTAAAATCAAGTAAAAGTAAGAATTTTTTAAAGGAATTAAATTGATCAAACTTAGAAAATAACCAATTAAAAAAGCCTTCATTCTTATCATAGAATGAAGGCTTTTAATTAAACTAAAAAAAAGAACTATTTTTTAGCCTCTTCTTTTTCTTCTTCTTTATCAGCTGCTTTAGCAGTAGACTTATATTTGTCATTTAATGCTTTTACAATATCTTTTGTGATGTCGTATTTTTCCTCAGCGTATAATACTGAAGCCGCATCACCTGTACCATAGATATAAGCATAACCTTTTTCTTTACCGTAAGCTTTGATGAATTTTTTAACTCCTGTAACTAAAGTATCCATTTCTGCACCACTTTCTTGTTGTAATTGTTGAGACAATGCTTGTTGTGCGTAGCTTAGTTGTTGTTCTCTTTTTTGCAATTCAGCTCCTCTTTTTTGAGCCCATTCTTGACCATTAGCTTGAGCTTGCTTTTGAAAATTAGCAGCGTCTTGTTTAAAACGGTTAATTTCTGCCTCTAGCTGTCTTCCTTTTTCTTCAGACTGTGCTTTATATTTTGCTTCAAGATCTTTAGCCTCTGTATATTCTTTCATTAATACCGACGTATCCACGTAAGCTGTTTTTACTTCTTTAACTTCTGCAGTCTTGTTACAAGCAACAACTGAAATAGACATTGCGATAATTAATAATACTTTTTTCATTTTGGTTTATTTTGTAATTTAATGTGTGTACGACAAAAATATAAAAAAATAGATAGTAACCTAAAAAACTTTAAAAATTAGAAATTATTTAGATCATTAGGTTTTACTATTACTATTTTACTTTCAATAATTTATTCTTATTAAAATTGACTTTAATAGCGCTTTTTTAAGCTAAAATTTATAAAAAGCACACATAATATACTTTTTGATAGCAATTCAGCCTTTAAATAAGCCTTAAATTGATTTTTAACTGTTTTTGAGTACGTAAATATGAGAGGAATACTCTTTACTAGTGATAGCTAATAGATTTGATTTCAAACCTACATATATTGCTTTAACATAATTCATATTTCCTGATTTGTATTTCTCAGATAGTAAACTCACATAAAATGAGTCAAACTTCATAGGAAGAATTTTTTCGAGTTTCATTTTTTCTTTTGCAAAAAGCAGTTTTATAGATTTTTTAGAAAAGTGCCAAAAGTGAATTGGCACATCGTAGGCTGCCCAATAAGATTGATAATGTATAGCATCGTACGATTTAAAATTGGGTACAGCAATTATTAACGAACCATTTGGTTTTAACAATCTTTTCAATTCTGTAATTTGTTGTTCTAAGTTTGGTACATGTTCTAACACATGCCACATCGTAATTACGTCAAAAGAGTGATTTTGTAATTCTAGTGTTTCATTTACAAAATCAACACCTTTACTACTGCCTATTGCTTTCGCTTTTTCATTTGGCTCCACTCCTATAGTTTGCCAGCCATTATTTTTAGCGACCGACAAAAATTCTCCTGTTCCAGCACCAATATCTAAAATACGCCCTTTTGCTGGTTGCAGTGAATTTATAAGATCCAGTTTGTTTTTTAAAGCAATATTTTTTACAAAATGATACGCTTTTTCAAACAAGGATCTTTTACTATCCGTATGTGAAATGTAATCCTCGCTTTCGTAATATTTTCCAAGAGTTGCAATACTGGGTTGCGGATGTGTAATTAACATATCTAGATTTTCATCGTGATATAGTTCAAAAATTTCTTTTGAAACGGAATGATCTTTTACAGTTAGAAAATGCTTTTTATTAGAAATGTCCATTTATTAAATTATATACTATTTATATTTTTCAAACCAAACCCTAAAAACATTTAAAGTGCTTTCAGGGATTTAATGTATTTATTTTTAAAACTATTCAAGTACTACAAGGGTTTTGAGCGTAGTTTCACGTGGAACAAAATTTAAATAGAGATATTATGAGTCATTCTACTTCTATCTCAAAATTTAAAATTGAATCCTTCTCTACCTTCCCATGTAAATCAATAATACAGAAATATCACTTGGCGAAACTCCACTTATTCTTGATGCTTGTGATATCGTTATGGGTCTAATCTTAGTCAACTTTTGCTTAGCTTCAATTGACATAGATTTAATTTTATGATAATCAAAATCTTCTGGTATCTTCACATCTTCAAGTCGTGTCAATTTATCAGCATTGTTACGTTCCTTTTCTATATAACCTGAATACTTAACTTGAATTTCTGCTTGTTCCAAAATTTCCTGATCCACATCATTTTCTTCAACGTATGTTTTCACTTTATCAAACTTCATCATATCCGTTAAGTCAATTTGTGGACGAGAAAAGACCTTGAACATTTTATCTCCTTGCGAAATCAAAGCGGTTCCTTTGGATTCTAAAATAGGATTTGCTTCAGCCATAGAAATACTAGACTCTCTAAAAAAGGCAACCAATTTTTCAGATTCTTTTAATTTGTGCTCCATTCTACGCAAACGCGCTTCCGAAGCCAAACCTATTTCATATGACATTGGTGTTAATCTGAAATCGGCATTATCTTGTCTTAATAAAGTTCTATATTCAGCACGTGAAGTAAACATTCTATAAGGCTCTTCGGTTCCTTTAGTGATCAAATCATCAATTAAAACACCCATATAAGCTTCGTCTCTTTTTAGAATTAATGGTGCTTTTTCATTCACTTTCAAATGCGCATTGATACCCGCCATTAATCCCTGAGAGGCTGCTTCTTCATAACCGGTAGTTCCATTAATCTGTCCAGCAAAATACAAACCTTCAACTAACTTAGTTTCTAAAGTATGCTTTAACTGCGTTGGTGGAAAATAATCGTATTCGATGGCATAACCGGGACGCAAAAACTGTACTTTTTCAAAACCCGCTACTGAACGCATTGCTTTAAATTGGATGTCAGCAGGAAGGGATGTTGAAAAACCATTTACATAAACTTCACAAGTCTTCCATCCTTCAGGTTCAATAAATAATTGATGTCTTTCTTTATCAGCAAAACGATTTATTTTATCTTCGATAGAAGGACAATATCTTGGGCCAAGACTTTTAATTCTTCCATTAAACATAGGGGAACGATCAAAACCTTCTCTTAAAATATCATGCACATCAAGAGAAGTATACGTCATATGACAAGATCTTTGATGAACCAATGGAGATGTAATATCTGAGTATGAAAACTTATCTGGTTTAGCATCCCCTTTCTCTTCATTCATTTTACTAAAATCAAGAGAACGACCATCCACACGAGGAGGTGTCCCTGTTTTCATTCTACCCGATTCAAAACCTGCTTTAATTAAATCTTCGGTAATTCCATAAGCAGCTCCTTCTCCTGCCCTACCTCCTCCAAATTGTTTGTCACCTACATGAATTAGACCGTTCAAAAAAGTACCATTAGTCAAAACAACCGACTTTCCTTTTATTTCAATTCCGAGTGAAGTTCGCACTCCTTTTATCTTTCCATCTTCAATGATCAACCCCTGTACCATTTCTTGATAAAAATCTAAATTAGGAGTTCCCTCTAACATCATTCTCCACTCTTCGGCAAAACGCATACGATCACTTTGAACTCGTGGTGACCACATAGCAGGACCTTTGGACTTATTCAACATTTTAAATTGAATTGCTGTTCGATCCGAAACTATTCCCGAGTATCCACCAAGCGCATCAATCTCCCGTACAATTTGCCCTTTAGCTATTCCACCCATCGCAGGATTACATGACATTTGCGCTATATTTTGCAAACTCATCGTAACCAATAAGGTTTTTGAACCTAAGTTGGCAGCAGCGGCAGCAGCTTCTGAACCAGCGTGACCCGCACCTACAACAATAACATCGTATTCTTCTTGAAACATATTCTTATAAATTAACCCAGTTTTATTGGGAGTGGTATTAAAACACAGCAACTAAATTCTTAATCAAAATAATAGCACTGCCAATTGTTCCACGTGGAACTTTGTAAATTGCAAAATTAAAAATATCTAATGTTCCACGTGAAACATTAAGTATATTTTAGGACAGAATAAATTATTGTTTCACGTGGAACAACAGTAACTTTTCATCTTCCTTGCTTCTCATTGTAACTTCATCTGCTACGGTTTTGTCTTTATAACCACAATAGTGTAATAAACCATGAACAATAACACGTCTTAATTCTTCGTCAAATGATACCTTAAAGTCTGTCGCATTATCCTTAACACGCTCCACGGATATAAAACAATCACCGCTAATTTCATTTCCCATCGTGTAATCAAAACTAATCACATCAGTCAAGGTATCATGATCTAAATACTCGACATTGATTTTATGCAAATATTCGTCATCACAAAATATGTAATTAATCTCACCTTCTTTCTTGTTTTCTGAGACAATAACTTGAGAAAGCCAATTAGTGATAGCGGCTTCATTGTCTAGAGTAAACTCATTCTCGTAATTAAAATTGATCATTTTTTATTAAAATATTCTTGAACCTTCTGGTTAAAATTGGAGCGCAAAGGTAATGATTGTCTATTTAAAATCTCTATGCTATTTAAATAATCTAACAAGGCGTTTGGCAGTGGTTTAGAATTATTAGAAAACTCTTTTTTATTACTTTCAGACTGGCGCTTGTTATCTTCTCCTTGCTCCTTAATCGCGGAATCTAATTTCAATAATTCACGATTAATATTTACAGCTTTTTGAATCGTCTCATTATTGAAACCTTTAGACAGTAATTGCTTTTCCAATTGCTTCATAAGTTCCATAGCATTCATTCCATCTCTCGATAATCCTTGTTTTTTTAATTCGTTTTCAAGAGATTCCCTTAATAATTGTTGCTCTTTATAAATCTCTAAAATAGCTTTTGCATCACCTTCACCATCTTTTCCAGACTCAGCACCATTAGCTGGCATTTCACCTTTTTTATCTCCAGGATCTTTTCCAGATTCAATACCCTTTTTTATTTTATCAGTAAGACCATCCTGCTTTTGTATAATATCAGGCAATTGCATTCCTGCCCCTTGACCAGGTTTAGGATTACCAGAACCCGGATTAGACAAACTCATCTGCATGCTATTTAATATATTACTTAAAAAATCGCCCAATTTATTAGCAGCAGAAATGGTATACTGCTGGTGAGAAACTCCTTTCCCAAATTGAGTATCAGTAAAACTATCTAATGACTTGTCTATATTATATTGCATATTCCCAACTTCTACAGTAACCTCTTCAGCAATTTTAGGATTACGTAGCGACATGGCAAATAAACTATCATCAATATGTTTGAATTGTTCTTTTAAATCTTGTTGCCATTTTATTTTTTTACTCACCGCAGGAGAAGAAACTTTTAAGCTTTTTACCTGCTTCATTAGCTCTTCTTGGGAAAGTGAAAATGCTAATAAATTATCTAATATTTGTCGTAAAGTTTTCACATCTGCTTCTAATTGTTCTTTTGAACCTGATTCCAAACTTTCAGACATTTTGTTAGCCATAGACTTCATCGTCTTAGCAGCACTTTTTTGCTTAGGAGCAGCTTTTTCTTTGTTTGATTTTTGTAGCTGTTCCATCGCTTTATTCAAATCCTCATCTATACTTTTCTCCTTATCAGCATCGTTAGGAATAGAAATAGGAGATTGTAAATTCTGGTTTTCTTTTTTAAGATCCTTCAATTCTTGTTGAATAGCATCAAAATCCTTGTTCACCTGGCCTTGTTTTTCTAAATTGTTTTTATCAGAATCTTCAGCAAGTTTATTTTGCTTGTCTGCCAACTTAGATAGCTTATCTGCAATTTGCTCAGCTTTCTTTTCAACATAATATTTCTTCGTAAGCTCTACTAATTGTTTTAAATTTTTGACTTGATTTTTACTATTTTGCTTGAATATATCTAATTTAGAAAGCAACTCTTCATTCTTTATTTTATCATTAAGATCTTTTAACTCGTCTAATAGTTTATTATTTTCTTCAAGATCCTTATTGGTTTTATCTAAACGTTTTTGTAAAGCTTCTTTGAAATCGTCTTTTTTATTCTCTTTAAACTGATCTAAATTATCTTTCATTTTATCAGTAAACTGCTTCATTAAATCATCCTGTTGCTTTTGCCTTTTAATAAAATCTTTTACTTCTTGCTGATCTTTAAATTCAAATTTATCTTTTTCCTTACCTGATTTTTGCAATTTTTCTAATTCAGACAATTGTTTGGTTTGCTTATTTAATGAATTTTCTAAACCTTTAATATTGTTGTTTTGTTCATTAAGAATTTGCTGCTGTTTTTCTGAGTCGGTAGCAATACGACTAGAGAAAACTGAAGATTTAGTACTTTTAAAATTATGCAGTGCATCATTATCATAGACTTCAAAATAGTACTCATAATCTACACCCTTCTCAATGGTTAAATTACTTGGAAAAGAAAAAACAAATTGATCATAGCTACCACCTTTGACAGCAATTGTTCCACGTTTAGCATTTGCTATTTTACCATTTGGATAATAAACAATGTTTAATTTTGAGATGCCATAGTCATCAGCTATTTTACCTAAAACAAAGTTCTTATCTACATGCAAACTATCAGGAACTGTACCTACTTCTATACTTGGATATTGATCTTTAATGACATTGAGCTGATAATCTAGTTTTTCGTGATTTTTTACACTGGCATTTGAAGTAATTATTTGATAATCTGTGTTTTGAAAAATATTTTTTGATAAAATAAAGCTTTTATCTTGTTTTGTAAACGACGAACTCGTATTTTGATGAGACCAAACCACATTTTGAGTTGCCTCTGTTATAATTTTCCATGTGACAGTTGTGCCTTCAGGCACCACAGCATTACCAGAGCCTTGACTAATTTCAGACTTCCTATGTAAATAAGCTGGAAATTTTAATAGCATTTCGAAGTTAGAAATAGTGGGAACTTGAACAACTTGCAATTCATAATCAGAGGAGGAAACTTTATTAGCCTCAAGATGAAACAGCATATTAGCCGTTGGATTAGAAATAGTATATTGAAATTCACCCGCCTTAGTACTTTCTAAAAAATAACTTTCATTGTTTATAAAAATCATTACGTTTTCAGGAACAACATTCCCTAAAGTTTTAACCCTTACTGTAAAATCTTTATGCTGTTCTGTTAGCAAACTTTTATTTAAAACAACAAATTGAAAAGGAGCTGGAGGTAAAAAAGCAGCATCATAATGCACTACCCTATTAAAACTTTGAGAAATAATATTAGTATTACCAGATACATAAAAAAGCAAGAAAAGAAGAACAGGAACTACAGCTAATGGAAGGTATTTCTTGTTCGAATTAAAATTAACTGCATTTGTAAAAGGGATGGGTTGCAAAGCATTTGCCTTTTGTGCAATCGAAGCTAGTAATAATTCAGAATGTTCTACATCTGGATTGGTATTAGAAAGTTGTAGAAAATTAGTCAAAGTATCCTTAACGTCAGCAAAATGGTTACCAATAATAATAGATGCTTCACTGTGTCCAAGTCCCTTTTGTAATTTGAACAATTTAAAGATGGGAAAAACTATAAAACGAACAAGTAGAAAAACTTCAAAAAGTATAAAAATCCAAAATAAAAACGTTCTCCCTATTGGCTTAAGCCAGAGAAAATATTCAATAAAAAGTATCAGCAGAAAATACAGTAAACCAAAACCAATAAAGAGTACCGTTCCTCTTATCAATTCATTTAGGTAATACTTCTTAATAAAGCCCTCTAGCTTTTGATAAATTAAATTTGAACTTTCCACAATTAACAATTGATTTATATAACCAATAAAAGTAACAATTTATACCAACAATAAAATACTAAAACAAAGCTATCTTGAAAATCATGGCATTATCCCTTTTTCAAATTAATAAATTGAGTAATTGAAATTGTATCTTTGCATCAAAATTTACAAAAATGTCAAAGCAAGTTCGTGTGCGTTTTGCACCTAGTCCTACAGGGCCATTACATATTGGCGGAGTTCGTACCGCATTATTTAATTATTTATTTGCCAAAAAAAATGGCGGTACCTTTTATCTTAGAATCGAAGATACTGATCAAAATCGCTTTGTTCCAGGTGCCGAAGCATATATTATGGAAGCATTAGAATGGTTAGGAATTGCTCCAGATGAAACTATTGGCAAAAATGAAAAATTTGGTCCTTACCGTCAAAGCGAAAGAAAACATTTGTATAAAGAATATGCTGATCAACTAATTCATTCTGGCTGGGCATATTATACGTTTGATACAGCAGAAGCTTTAGACGCACAAAGAAAAGCGGATGAAGAACAAGGAAAAACATTTATCTACAACCATACAATAAGAGAAAAATTAGATACTTCATTAGTACTTTCAAAAGAAGAAACTGAAAAACGTATTGCTGATGGAGAACATTATGTTATCCGTTTTAAAACTCCTGTTGCTGAAACTTTACATTTAAAAGATATCATTCGTGGTGATGTGAAATTTGAAACTAGCTTACTTGATGACAAAGTATTGTTTAAAAGTGATGGAATGCCTACCTATCATTTAGCCAATATTGTAGATGATCACTTAATGGAAACTTCACATGTTATCCGTGGTGAAGAATGGTTGCCATCAATGCCTTTGCACGTTTTACTTTATAGAGCCTTTGGTTGGGATGCACCAGAATTTGCTCACCTGCCTTTAATATTAAAACCAGTTGGGAATGGGAAATTATCAAAACGTGATGGAGATAAGTTAGGATTTCCTGTGTTTCCTCTAGAATGGGAAGATGCTTCTAACGGGACAAAATCGATGGGTTACAGAGAAAACGGATTCTTCCCTGAAGCTGTAGTTAATTTCCTAGCGCTACTTGGTTGGAATGATGGTACAGAGCAAGAAATATTTACCTTAGCAGAACTCGTTGAAAAATTTGACTTGAATAGAGTACACAAAGCGGGTGCTAAATTTGATCCTGAGAAAAACAAATGGTTCAATCACCAGTATTTAATGATACAAAAAGAGGAAGATTTAGCCAAAGCCTTCTCCCCTATTCTTATTGATAAAAATATAGATGTCACTAAATATGATTTAGTCAAAATAGTTTCATTAATAAAAGAACGTGCCCATTTTGTATCAGAATTCTGGGAAATGAGTGATTTCTTTTTTGTAGCGCCTACTGAGTATGATGCAAAAGCCAAGAAAAACTGGAAAGAAGAAACTCCTGCTTTAATGCAAGAACTAATTAGTGTTTTGGAAAAAATTAGTGATTTTACCTCTGTGAATATTGAAACAATAATAAAAGACTGGATGACCAAAAATGAAATTGGAATGGGTAAAGTAATGCAACCTTTCCGTTTGAGTTTAGTGGGAGCACTTAAAGGACCTCACCTTTTTGACATCGTTGAAGTTATAGGAAAACAAGAAACAATTAGCCGACTTCAGAAAGCAATTGCAACTATATAATTACAAAAAAGCTTCCGTTATAACGGAAGCTTTTTTTATAAATAAAAGATAACATTTGCATTTACTATGCTTGCATTACCCTTGAAATTGTAAGTTGCATTATCCTTGTTCAAGTTATCGAGCATGTTATTAATTCCATATTGATACGAGAGGTTTACCCTAAAGTGCTTCACCCCTGCTGTTACTCCTATAGTTGGATAAAAATTAAATTTAGAAATATCAACAATATCTTTGGCTAGTAAAGTCGTACCGTTAATAGCATTATTCTGCTGATCAGTATCAATTTTAAATTTACCATTTACTTGAACTAATGGACCTAATTCAACTGTTAAATGGTTTTCTATAATTACATAACTTAATTGAAGAGCTATTTGAGCCGCAGCTAATTTATAGTTAACATTTTCACTCACTACACCAGCTTTCGTAGTAGGAATAGTAAAATTAGTTTCACTGAACTGTAAAGCATAAACCATATCCCAATTATTATAAAAATTTCCTCTTATAGATAGTCCTGCATTCCACCCCATTTCAGGATTTGTTGGAAAGTTATCAGTGTTTAAATCAAATTGATTTGCACCAATGGTAATACCAATTCGGTTAGCATCTCTATAATTATACTGAGCAGAAAGAGACAAGGAAATAAAAAGAACTAGTAAACTAAATGTTATCTTTTGCATATAAATCAAATAAGTAAGACAAACCTAAAGAAATTTCGTAATTTAACAGTAATTTTTAAACTAAATTATAAAAACTATGAACATTGCTTTACTTATTATTCTTGTCTTGGGGTTCTTTATTTTACTCTCCTCCTTTTTTACTGTTAAACAGCAAACTGCAGTTATTGTAGAGCGTTTTGGTAGGTATCTAAGTATTAGACAGTCGGGTTTACATCTTAAAATTCCATTGATTGATCGCATTGCTGGACGTGTCAATTTGAAAATCCAACAACTTGATGTTATCATCGAAACTAAAACAAAAGATAACGTTTTTGTCAAATTGAAAGTGTCAGTTCAATTTATGGTAGTTAAAGAAACAGTGTATGACGCTTTTTACAAATTAGAATACCCACACGATCAAATTACATCTTATGTATTTGATGTAGTACGTGCCGAAGTTCCTAAGTTAAAGCTTGATGATGTATTTGAAAGAAAAGATGACATTGCCATTGCTGTAAAAAGAGAATTAAATGAAGCTATGACAACATATGGATATACCATTATCAATACGCTAGTAACTGATATAGATCCAGATATTCAAGTAAAAAATGCAATGAACAGAATTAATGCTGCAGATAGAGAAAAAACTGTAGCAGAATTTGAAGCAGAAGCATCTAGAATTAGAATTGTAGCTAAGGCCAAAGCAGAAGCTGAAAGCAAACGTTTACAAGGTCAAGGTATTGCTGATCAAAGAAGAGAGATTGCCAGAGGTTTAGTAGAAAGTGTAGATGTCTTAAACAGAGTGGGCATTAATTCTCAAGAAGCCTCTGCCCTTATCGTAGTGACACAGCATTATGACACATTGCAAGCTATTGGTGCAGATACAAACTCTAACTTAATCTTATTACCTAATTCTCCACAAGCGGGAAGTGAAATGCTTAATAACATGGTAGCCTCTTTTAGTGCATCTAACCAGGTGGGAGAAATGATGAAAAAAGGAAATAGAAAGAAAGAGAAAACGAGACCTGATTACAAAGATACCACTCCTGTTATAGAGATGAATGATGCTGATGAGAATGAAGATGAAGATGATGAATCATAATAAAATAAAAAAAAGAGGCTTAACGGCCTCTTTTTTTATTTATAATCCATTTAATTGCTATGGGGATAAGTAAGTTTAATATACTCGCATAAGAGCCTTTAAATCCCTCTTTAAACGAGCCTACAAAGTTGTTTATAATATGATGAGGACTTAAGCTCTTTTTTGTTTGTTTAATACTTAAAATCACCTTTTGATGACTTATTTCCTTTTCTAATTTAAGAATTTCTAGCTCACTGTCTATTTGAGCGTACGATGAATACTTTTTAGTTTGCATGATTTAATCGTTAAAAAATATTTCTGAAAATTTTTCTAAAATAGGACCCTCTACAATTTTATCCTTAATTAAAAATAAAAGTAAAGTAAGTATCAGATACAGCCCTCCTACCGAAAGAAAACCATAAGCATAACTATTAAAAACTGCACTTAGACCAAAAGCCAGTGCAATTGAAAAAAATATTAAAACCATTGTTAAACACAAAACAATAAGCATAAATTTAAGAATTGCAGTAGTGGATTTCATTGCCACTTTAAAACTCCTGAGTTTATAATAAGCTATATTGCTATCAATGTATGACTTTACTTGGTCTTGAATATTTTCAGTGTTTTCTTTTAATTCTTCAAAAGCCATATTTTAATTTTTAATTCAGTGATGATTTATTTCTTTTGAAGTTTAGCATTTTGTTCTTTTAGCTCAGCTAATTTAATTTCTAGAAATGAAATAACATCTTCTGTCTTATGACTCATATTAGAAACTAAATCTTCATAAGTTTCTTCAAGATCTATTTTTGCAGTTGTTAACTTTTGTTTCATCTCTTCAGACAAGTTTTCATACTTATGCTTAAAATCTTTTTTTGCCCCTTTATAACCATCTTTAATTTTTGATCTCGTTTTAGTTCCTTTTTCCGGTGCAAACAAAATTCCAACTCCAGCACCGATTGCTACTCCAGTTACAAGTGCAAGTAAAGTATTTCCATTATGATTTGACATGATTTTTCAATTTAGATTAGTATTATTATAAAGATACAAATTTTATTAACATTTTACAGTTAATAAGCAGTAAAAGTCATTTATAGTAGCATTAAAATCCAAATAAAGACTTTTTTTAAACGATTTCTAACTAAGAGATATTAATTGATGTAAAAAGTAAAAAATGGTTTTAAAAACGATTTATGGGCTTAGTTTTTAATCATTAAAATCTATGTAAAATTTAAAGAACATCAAATTAATCAATAATAAGAAAAGCACCCCTGATGGGATGCTTTTAATTGATAAAATCTATAATTATAAATTATACTTCAAAACTATTAATAAGTGCTAAAACATTTTCGTTTTTCTCTTTTTCCTTCATTTCTAAAATCTGACTTTTGAAATCGGTACTATTATCAACATCATTTATTAAATTTTCAAGAGCTACTATTCGAACACCAGCTAATTGACTTTTCAAAGACATACCATATAATTTTTGTAAAGATTCAGCATCGATATCTTTTGAACTAATTTTATCTGAATTAAGCAAAATTAGATTAGCAAAAAGTAAGGCGTTATTATCATTCTTAATATTCTTTACAATCGTTTGATTGATCAAGCTATAATTGTCAATACTTTTAATATTGCTTATGATACTTTCTAATATGTTTTGTGATGCAACTGCATCTTTTTCCTTAACGTATTTATTGATTTCTTTTTGAGTTGCCATCAATACATTAGCTTCTTTCTTCCCTTTTTCTTCCCAAGCATCTTTCAATCCTACAGTTTTATTAAAGATAATCTTGTCAGATGTGGAGTCTTTATCAACATTGAAGTAACCCAAACGTTGAAACTGAAACTTATCACCTACTGTAGCTGTAGCTAAACTTGGTTCCATAAAACCAGTTACGGTTTCTAAAGAATGCTTGTTCATAAAATCTAAGAAATTTTTCTCTTTATGACTGTCAGGTGCTTCATCTATGAATAAACGATCATACAAACGAACTTCTGCTGGAATAGCGTGTTTTATAGAAACCCAGTGCAAAGTACCTGCTACTTTACGTTGTGAAGCTTCACTCCCACTTCCACTTCGGCTGTCCTCATCGTAACTTACATGAATTTCTGTAATGTTCCCTTCAGCGTCCTTAACAACAGATTCTCCTTTAATAATATAGGCGTTTTTAAGACGTACTTCATTACCTATACTCAAACGGAAAAATTTGGCTGGAGCCACTTCAAGAAAATCTTCTCTTTCTATGTACAATTCTCTAGAAAATGGAAGCTGTCTATAACCTGCTGCTTCATCTTCTTGATTATTTTCTGCTTCCAATGATTCTTCTTTACCTTCAGGATAATTAGTAATTACCACCTTAACTGGATCTAAAACCGCCATTACTCTAGGAGCTGTTTTATTCAAATCTTCGCGTAAACAAAATTCTAATAGAGAATAATCAATTACATTCTCACGTTTAGCAACACCTATAATATCACAAAATTTGCGAATAGAGTTTGCGGTATATCCTCGTCTTCTTAAACCTGAAATAGTAGGCATTCTAGGATCATCCCAACCATTAACAATATTCTCTTGAACTAATTGCAACAACTTACGTTTGCTCATAACCGTATAATTAAGGTTCAAACGAGCAAATTCATATTGATGCGGCCTTACTTTATTTTCATCATATATCTGATCTAAAAACCAGTTATATAACTCCCTGTGCATTACAAATTCTAAGGTACAAATGGAATGCGAAATTTGTTCTATATAGTCACTTTCTCCATGAGCAAAATCATACATTGGATAAATTTTCCAAACAGTTCCTGTACGGTGATGATGACGGTGTAAAATGCGATACATCAAAGGATCACGCATTAACATATTAGTAGATTTCATATCAATTTTAGCACGTAAAACATGACTTCCTTCCGGAAAATCACCGTTTTTCATACCTTCAAACAAGGCTAAATTCTCTGCAACTGAACGGTTTCTATAGGGACCATCCACTCCAGGTTGAGTAGGTGTTCCTTTTTGGGCAGCCATATCTTCAGAAGATTGACTATCCACATAAGCCTTACCATTTTGTATCATTAGAACCGCCCAGTCATACAACTGTTGAAAATAGTCAGACGCATATCGTTCTTCGGCCCATTGGAAACCCAACCATTGCAAATCTTCCTTAATAGCATCTACATATTCTTGTTCTTCTTTAGCAGGATTCGTATCATCAAAACGAAGATTAACAGGTGCATTGTAACGCAATCCTAAACCGAATTGTAAACATATAGATTTAGCATGACCAATGTGCAAATAACCATTAGGTTCAGGTGGAAAACGAAAACGTAAATCATCCTGAGGAAAACCGTTAGTTAAGTTCTCTTCTATGATTTGTTCTATAAAATGGAGTGATTTTTCTTCAGTTGACATTATTTTGTTTTATTTTAGCAAAGGTAAAAAAAAGTTTAAGCTTTAACGTTTAAAGTTAATACACAAAGTGGAAACTTTTACTTCAAAAGAAATAAAAAAATGGGAACAATAAAACTAAAGAACATCCGTACGTATTCCTACCACGGATGTTTAATTGAAGAAGGTAAAATAGGATCAGATTACTCAGTAGATTTAGAAATTAAAACTGATTTGAGAAAATCATGCATTTCAGACGACTTAAATGACACCGTTGATTATGTACTGTTGAACAGAATAGTTGAAGAAGAAATGGCTATTCGCTCCCACTTACTAGAACATGTGGCGCATAGAATTATTACCAGAGTATTTAATGATATCCCAGAAGTATCTAGAATATTATTAGCGGTTTCAAAAATCAACCCTCCTATTGGTGGTGATGTAGAAGCGGTAACTATTGAATTAGAAGAATACAGAAGTTAAAAAGCAGTTAGAAAATTAAAAATAAAGTATTCATACTGTGTAAGATACTATATTTTTTTAAAAAAATAGCGCTTTAGCCTTTTAAACAATAAAGATTTTAAGTACTTTTGCCATCCATTCAATAATGGCGTCGTGGCCGAGTGGCTAGGCTGGGCTCTGCAAAAGCTCCTACTGCGGTTCGAATCCGCACGATGCCTCTAAAACCTTCAAGGAAACTTGGAGGTTTTTTTATGGTTGGATTTTTTAGAAAAATTATATAAATATTAGGTTTGAATCCGCACGATGCCTCTAAAACCTTCAAGAAAATTGGAGGTTTTTTTTATGGTTAAATTTTTTAGAAAAATTAAATAAAGATTAGGTTCGAATTCGACCGATTTATCTACACAGTCAAGGAAACTTGGAGGTTTTTTTATGGTTATTTTTTTAGAAAAATTATATAAAGTTTAGGTTCGAATTCGACCGATTTATCTACACAGTCAAGGAAACTTGAAGGTTTTTTTTATGGTTGAATTTTTTAGAAAAATTATATAAATATTAGGTTCGAATCCGCACGATACCTCTAAAACCTTCAAGGAAAATTGGAGGTTTTTTTTATAATTGAATTTTAGAGAATTGCTTCGCAGAACTTCACAAAAAAGCCACGGAGATTTGTGAAAATATCTAACCATTATCTAATTAATATTCAGTCAGAAATCAAAATAAATGTTAGATAAAATTATACTGAAAAATACAATAGGTAGTTAAATATATCTAGTTGGTATACTTTAATAAACCTAACATTTCTAAATTTCTTTACAGTAAAATCTAAAATCTGTCCAATTTTAAGCATAAAAAAACCGCTCAATTAGAGCGGTTTAAATCAATTTTATAAAAATTTAATGTTGCTTTTCTATTTTCTGAAAAGCATTTTTAACCATTTCTTTCTCTTGTGGAAACCAACCTTGTGTTATTAAAACTAAACCAAAAATCATCAGTACGATACTTATTCCTCTCTTAATTTTAAGAATGTTTGAAGGTGTCATCTTGGATTTTAATTGTTTTGCTAAAAGTATTTTAATGCAATCAATTAGTAAATACGTAATGATTACAGTACTAAAAAAGGTCATCATTCTAGAGTTTTCCATTTCTAATTTAGGCCCTACTGAGATAATTACAGCCATCCAAAAACCTAAAACCCCTATATTAATAACATTCAATAAAAAACCTTTGACAAAAAGACTAATGTAATTTTTCTTGATGATTTCTTTATCGATATCTTTTGTATTTATCTTCTTTTCTTTGCGTAAACTTAAAAAAGAAATTACGCCATACGCAAACATGATAATACCACCAAAAATGAATAAAGCGGGTTTGTCTTGTAAACTTTGGATCAATCGGTAACTCCCTAAATAAGCAATTGCAATAAAGAAAATATCCCCTAAAACAACACCTAAATCAAAAACTAAAGCTGCTCTAAATCCTTTTATAATACTTGTTTCCAGTAAAATAAAAAAGACAGGGCCCACCATGAAGCTTAAGAAAATTCCCCACGGAATACCTGATAAAATATCGTTAATCATTACAAATTGAAATTTATTTAGACTAAAAAGATTGCAATTTAATTTTTTTCTTCAATTTTCCCGCCCAGTAATGTTTCTTTATTTATTTGTTTAGGCTTACCATAGATAAAAATAGTCCCTCCTGCTTTGATTTTGGCATCCACTAAAGTCGTAGCATAGATCTCAGCATTTCCTCCCGCAGAAACGCTTATTGAGGTTTGTGAAGTAACTAAGTCTTTTGATTCTAAAATTCCACCTGTCATTAGCACGACATCTTGATTAATTGCTTTACCTGAAACTGCAATAATTCCACCAGTAACGGCTTTAATATTGACCTTATCAACATCTAAATTTAAATGAATCTCTGCTCCTTCTCTTGCATTCAAATCCATGATTGTAGATTCAAAAGTTTCATCACTAGAAACATAAGCCCCTTCACTGGCTGCTACACCATCTATACTTTTGTAATACAACTTTATGGAAATATCATTCCCAGACAAAAGTTTGGGGAACGGCATTCTTAATTTCAGTTCGCCATTGTTATTGACTGCCTCTACTTCATCTTGTCTGTTTCCAGAAATAACAACCTTGTTCTCAGAAGATTCAATTAATTTTACATTTAATTTATCAAATACTTTAACTGTATTGAAGTCTCCTAAATTTTTAGTTACTTGAGCAAATGTTGTTTGCGTTAACAACACAATGGCTGCTATCAATAATTTTTTCATAATTAGTCTTTTATTTATTTTTCGGTTTCACCTATTCTTCTTAAAAAATTAAAGTCCAATTGTTTTTTAACTAAATCGGCATTTTTAACTTTAACGAAGATTTCGTCACCTAATTGTAATAATTGATCTGAAGTAGCTCCAACTAATGCATATTGTTTTTCATCAAAGGTGTAATAATCGTCTTTTATATCACGAATACGTACCATACCTTCACATTTATTTTCAATAATTTCGACATAAATTCCCCACTCAGTAACACCTGAAATTACACCCAAAAACTCTTGATCCTGATGATCTTGCATGTATTTTACCTGCATGTATTTAATCGAATCTCTTTCGGCATTTGTGGCCAATCCTTCCATCGTAGAGCAATGCAAACATTTGGTTTCATACAATTCTTCATCAGCTGACTTAGCTCCATCTAAATAAAACTGTAGCAAACGGTGTACCATAACATCAGGATAACGACGAATAGGCGAAGTAAAGTGAGAATAATAATCAAATGCTAGTCCGTAATGACCAATATTATCAGTAGAGTATTTGGCTTTACTCATCGAGCGAATAGCCAAAGTATCGATTAAATTTTGTTCTTTTTTTCCATTAACATCCGCCATTAACTGGTTTAAGGCTTTAGAAACATCCCCTTGCTTGAAATCAATTTTATAACCAAATTTTCCTATCAGTGCTTGCATAGCAAACAATTTGTCTTCATTAGGTTCGTCGTGAATTCTATAAATAAAAGTTTTCTTTTGTTTTCCAATGTATTCTGCCACTTTCTTATTGGCTAAAAGCATAAATTCTTCAATCAAATGATTGGCATCTTTAGACACTTTAAAATAAACGCCTTCTGGTTCACCCTCTTCGGATAAATTGAATTTCACTTCAACTTTATCAAATGAAATAGCACCATCATTCATTCTTTTTCTTCTAAAAATCTTTGCTAATTCATCTAATTTAAGCGTTGCTGCGACAATTTCTGGAGAAACTTGATAGGAACTACCCGTAATCGAAATTTCTTCCGGAATGGTATCGTCTTTTGTCTCTATGATGTATTGCGCCTCTTCGTAAGCAAAACGTTGATCTGAATAAATTACTGTTCGACCAAACCATTGGTTAATAACTTCACTTTTTTCAGAGATTTCAAATACAGCTGAGAACGTATATTTTTCTTCTTGTGGACGCAGTGAACAAGCAAAATTAGACAACACCTCTGGTAACATAGGCACTACCCTATCTACTAAATACACCGATGTTGCACGCTGATAGGCCTCATCATCTAAGATTGTTCCTTCTTCTAAATAATAGGAAACATCGGCAATGTGAATACCAATTTCGTAGTTTCCGTTTTCTAATTTTTTAAACGACAACGCATCATCAAAATCTTTAGCATCTTTTGGATCAATGGTAAAAGTTAGCGTATCACGCATGTCTCTACGATTAGCAATTTCAGCTTCAGTAATCGAAGTATCAATTTTTTGCGCATAAGTCTCAACCTCAATTGGGAATTCAGATGGTAAACCATATTCGGCTAAAATAGCATGAATCTCTGTATCGTGTTCTCCTGGTTTTCCTAACACTTTTATCACAGCACCAAAAGGAGAATCGGCTCTTGAAGGCCAATCTTCGATATGCACCAATACTACATCTCCTTGCTCTGCCTCACCTATTTTATCTTTTGGTATAAAAATATCAGTGTACATTTTAGGGTTGGCTGTTGATACAAAAGAGAAATTCTTTTGAATATCAATAACTCCCACAAAATCCGTTTTATTTCGTTCTATTACTTCAATAACCTCACCTTCAGGACGTTTCCCTTTTCTGCGGTTATACACATATACTTTGACAATGTCTTTGTCTAAAGCATGATTTAAATTATTGGTTGGAATAAAAACATCTTCTTCTAAATCAGCACATACAAAGTAAGCTGTTTTACGGCCTGTCATATCAATTTTACCTTCGTAATAATCTTGACTCGCTGCTTTTATCAAATACTTTCCAGGTTCAGACTCAATAATCTTATTTTGTGAAGCTAAAATCTTCAAATCTTTTATAATTTGATTTCTACTCTGGGTATCATCAAGCTCTAACTTAGCTCCTATTTGTTTATAATTGAATGCTTTATTAGCACTTTGCGATAGTATTTTTATAATTTTATCTGAGAAATCTTTCTCTTTTTTTACCGGCTTTCTTAATCTTTTACTCATAAATCTTTTCTTAAAAGTTGAAAATTACAAAATAGTTAACAGTTATAAGAAAATAGCACGGAGTTTTAAAGAAAATATAACTTTAGAGAGATAGTTGTATCTTTATGAAAAGATGAAAAATATGGAAACATTTATAACTATCGCAGTCTTTGACTACATCCATGAAATTGAAATCCTAAAACATCGATTAGATCAAGAGGGATTGCAATACTTTTTTGAGAATGAAATCATGTCTTCATTTGCTCCAATGTATTCAACTGCACTTGGCGGAATCAAACTTAAAATTCATCCAAACGATTTTGCAACCGTTAAAGCAATTCTTCAAGAAATGAAATACGATAACAATTTAAAAATCGTTTAATTTTTTTGAAAGTTGTCAACACATATATAATACAACAAAAAGAAAAATTAAATTTAAATTATTTATTAATGGGTATTATAGCTTGTTAATAGTGACTATAAATTTTTGATAAAAAGGTTTGAAATGAAGTTTTATCCTTTTATCGGGAGTTATTAACAATGTTAAATGGATTTAAAGTACTTATTTTTAAGCGTTATCCTAATTTAATTAACAACGGTTGATAAACTAAAATAGTTTGAAATTGTAAATAAGTATTTTTAAAATTTATGTTGATAAACATATTTTGAGTATTAATAACTTTTCTAAAAATTCAGCAAACTTTATTAGGATTTTAAAAGTCGGTTTTGGATTACATTTTTTTTAGAAATTACCAAAAAATAGTTCTTATTTTCTATCTCAACTTATCAACATTTTATGTTAACTTAAAGTTAACTGAATATCAAGTGTTTAGATTTAGCTATTAACAACGTATATTTTTAACAATTAAATTTCTAATTATT
Source organism: Flavobacterium sp. W21_SRS_FM3 (assembly GCF_052113625.1). Classification (NCBI taxonomy): domain Bacteria; kingdom Pseudomonadati; phylum Bacteroidota; class Flavobacteriia; order Flavobacteriales; family Flavobacteriaceae; genus Flavobacterium; species Flavobacterium sp. W21_SRS_FM3. Next base: position 274,538 of record NZ_JBGQOD010000001.1, read on the forward strand.
TACTGATAATCAATATTTTATGCATTATTTCAAATTGTTGATAAGTCATAAATACATAGTAATCTGTTAGTTATAAGGTGCTGTAATGGTATGCTGGTACTAACTGAGTATTTTTAACAAATAAAAAAATCCATGCTTTATAAATCCAAAATTGTTTTTGGTAAATTTGCCTCACACAACTTAATACATATATAATGAGAATCTCAATAGGAAACGATCATGCTGGTCCAGATTATAAAAAAGCAATTGTTGAAATGTTAATAGCAAAAGGCTACGAAGTTACAAATTATGGTACTGACTCAACGGCAAGTGTGGATTATCCAGATTTTGCGCATCCTGTAGCTACAGACGTTTCAGAAGGCAAGGCAGATTTTGGAATTGTTATCTGCGGAAGTGGAAACGGAATTGCAATGACTGTTAATAAACATTCTAAAGTTCGTGCCGCTTTATGTTGGATTAAAGAAATAGCAGCGTTAGCACGTCAACATAATGATGCTAATGTGATTAGTATTCCCGCACGTTATACTTCTATTCCTCAAGCGGTAGAAATGGTTGAAACATTTTTAACAACTGATTTTGAAGGAGGAAGACACCAAAATAGAGTAAATAAAATTGCTTGTAGTTAAGCATTGCTTGCTATATAAAAACCGCAGTACCACTTTTTATTACAGTGCGTGTTGCGGTTTTTTTGTTTTTTAGGGAAGGCATTGTTGCTTTTATAAATAACAGATAGTAAAAAAAATGCAATATTAAAATACACTTAAATTGATGATTTATAAATGATTAACTACTTCGATTACTTGAAGTTTATAGTGTAGTATTCTTCAATTATTCCAAAATACTGAAGGATAGCAAGCACCACTATTTGGACAACTACAATTCGATAAAATTTAAAGAGGTAATATCTTTTAGTAATTTTATGTCTAAACAGATACATGGCAATACCAGAACCAATACTGCCACCAATAGCGGCATAGGTCAGCAGCGTATCTTCAGAAATTCTTTTTTTACGTTTTACAGCTAATATTTTGTCATAAGCAGTAATTAAAAACGCAAAAACATTTAGTATGATAAAAACATATAATAAAGACATAATTGCTATTTGATTTAATTTTAAAGCTATTATTTTAGCTAAAAAATAAGGACACAACTTTATTTTTAATAAACAGATTTTAAAAATTATTCCAACATAATAATGACTAATATACAATTTATAGCCAAAACTGTTTCAACGGCAGTGGTAAATATTCAAAAAACGGTTCAACTATTACAAGAAGATTGTACTATACCTTTTATTTCCAGATATCGAAAAGATACCACAGGAAATTTAGATGAGGTTCAGATAGAAAATATAGCAAAACTTCAAAAAGAGTATGAAGTAATTGTGAAACGTAAGGAAGTTATTTTAAAATCAATCATGGAGCAAGGCGCTATGAATGAAACCTTATTTGCTAAAATTGATAAAAGCTTTGATTTGCAAGAACTAGAAGATTTTTATTTGCCTTTTAAAAAGAAGAAAAAAACGAAGGCAGATGTAGCTCGTGAAAATGGCTTAGAACCTTTGGCTAAAATCATCATGGCTCAGAATAATGATGATGTCGATTTTATTGCAACAAAATACTTAAATGATAATGTAATCAATGAAGAGGCCGCTCTGCAAGGTGCTCGGGATATTGTTGCCGAATGGATAAATGAAAACATCTATGTCCGTAAACAATTGCGTCGCTTGTATGAACGCAAAGCTACGATTACCACTAAGGTAGTCAAAACCAAAAAAGACGACGAAGCAGCCCAAAAATTCAATCAATATTTTGATTGGTCAGAGTCATTAACCAAAGCACCATCCCACCGACTGATGGCTATGCTGCGTGCTGAAAAAGAAGGTTTTATTAAGTTTAAAGTCGAAGTAGATCTTGATGAAGCCTATGATATTATTGATGCACTGGTTTTAAAAGGACAAAGTAAAAGCACACCGCAGGTACAATTAGCTATTGAAGATTCGTATAAAAGATTACTAAATCCAGCGATTGCTAATGAAGCTTTGCAGGAAGCTAAAGCTAAAGCCGATGCTAATTCGATTCAAGTTTTTGCTAATAATCTAGGACAACTATTGCTAGCGCCTCCATTAGGAGAAAAGCGAATTTTAGCTATTGATCCGGGTTTTAGAAGTGGTTGTAAAATAGTATGTTTGGATGAAAAAGGAGATTTGTTGTACAACGAAACCATTTATCCACATGCGCCACAAAATGAAACGGCGATGGCGATGAAAAAAATAAAATCAATGGTGAACGCATACAACATTGATGCAATTTCTATAGGAAATGGAACCGCTTCTCGCGAAACCGAATTCTTTATAAAGAAAATTGCTTTTGATAAAACGGTACACGTTTTCATCGTTTCTGAGGCAGGAGCATCAGTATATTCAGCTTCAAAAATTGCTCGGGAAGAATTTCCTAATTATGATGTAACGGTTCGTGGAGCAGTTTCTATTGGAAGAAGACTTTCTGATCCTTTGGCCGAATTAGTAAAAATTGATCCAAAAGCCATTGGTGTAGGCCAATATCAGCATGATGTAGATCAAAGTAAATTAAAAGAAGAACTAGACAATACAGTAATACGTTGCTTGAATTCGGTTGGGATAAATATCAACACCGCTAGTAAACACTTACTAAGTTATGTGAGTGGAATAGGAGAGAAGCTAGCCGAAAATATTGTGACTTACCGCACGGAAAACGGTCCTTTTGATAATAGAAAACAATTAAAAAAAGTGCCGCGCTTAGGTGAAAAAGCCTACCAACAAGGAGTAGCTTTTATTAGAATTTCGAACGCTAAAAATCCATTAGATAACTCGGCCGTACATCCAGAAGCTTACGGAATTGTTGAGAAAATGGCCAAGGATTTAAAATTGACGGTCAATGATTTAATTGCCAATAAAGAGAAAACAGCCTTAATCAAGCCAGAGAACTATATCACTCCCGAAATAGGGTTATTAGGACTGAAAGATATTATCAAAGAATTAGAAAAACCGGGACTGGACCCAAGAAAATCAGCTAAAGTTTTTGAATTTGACCCCAATGTAAAAACGATAAAAGACGTAAAATCAGGTATGATACTGCCTGGAATTGTGAACAACATAACTAATTTTGGCTGTTTTGTAGATATAGGAGTGAAAGAAAGTGGTTTAGTTCATATCTCTCAGCTTAAAGCAGGCTTTGTAAGCGACGTTAATGAAGTGGTGAAGCTACACCAACATGTTCAGGTAAAAGTAACAGAGGTCGATGAGGATAGAAAGCGCATTCAATTGACGATGGTGATTTAATAACATAAAAAAGTCCTGATTTAATCAGGACTTTTTTTTTGATTTTGCTTTTTATAATTCTAAAACAGCGCCCACATTGAATCCACCCCCTGAATTTCTATAATCAAAGTTTCTATCTGCAGAAATATTGGTTAAACCACTAAATAATTGCATATCGATTAAAACACCAAATTTTGGAGTAACTTCTATTTTATAACCAATACCATAGGATAAACCTAATTGAAAAGATTCTAAACCATCTTTAATATCTACTCCCTCCGTAGTTGCACTTGTTAAGAATGAAGGACTAAGTCCAAAGTTTAAATTCCACTTACGGGTACTTCCAAAGTGCCAATTGGCATTCACAGGAATACTTATATAATTTATTTTATCTTCTATAGTACCATTGAACTGGTATTCACCGCCCATTTTATCAAAACTCACTCCTGAACGTAAACTCCAGCGATTGTTAAAATAATAGTCAGTTGTGACACCAAATGCAACACCCGAATTGCTATCAGTATGATTGTTATTATCATATTCAGCGTATGAAGAAATACCAATTTTGGGAGTTATTTCTAAAGTCCCCTTTTCTTTCATCTGAGCATTACTTAATCCAAAAGTAGCCAAAGCTACTAATGACAAAAACCCTTTTTTCATATAAATTACTTTTATGTTTAGAAGGTAAATATAACAAGTAATATCTTTCGGAAATTAATTTATTTTTACTTTTATATCATTAGTAAAAAAATAATAGTTAGTGATCCTATAGAACTGATGAAGTCAATGTATAGGTTAGACTAGTTCAAATTTAATAGAGACTATCTATTATTATTTATTTAAAATCCAGGTACTCATTTTGTCAAGAACTTTTGGCGAAATGGTTTGTTCTATGGTTGCATATTCGGAAACTGCACCAGTTTTTGCGTCTTGAAAAAGATGATTCAAACCGTCAAATTGTTGGATTTCAAAATTTTTATTATTGGCTTTCTTTAGGGAGTTTTCGATTCCTTTTAAGTTTTCAGTAGCGGTGACTTGGACATCATTTGTACCATTAATAGCTAATACTGGAATAGTTATTTTAGACCAATAAGCACCTGGATTGCATTTTAAAAAATAAACAAACCAAGGACTGCTAAGTTGTTGCAACTGACTTTCAACAAAATCGTCTAGCTTATCTTGTGGCACTGCTTGTTCTTTGGGTAATTTTTTTAATTCGGCGATAAGAACGGTCTTCAAATCCATTTTTAGATTTGAGGCAGAATAATTTTTAATGAAAGCGTATACTTTTTGGTTAAACATCGTACTAGATGTAATTTCTTCATTTTTTGCTCCTTGCGATTTTGAAACAGCGGCTGTTTGTAATAATAATAATTGGTCTACCGGAATCCCTGGTGCTGCCATAGCAATAATAAATTTAACATTTTTATTTTTTGCCGCAACCATAGGAGCAATTAAACCGCCTTCACTATGGCCTATAAGTCCTACATTATCAAATCCTTTGTTATTCAAAAAAGTTACCGCGGTATTAATATCTGAAGCAAAATTTTCAGTAGTGTCTTCATGCGATCCTTTTGAAGATTGCCCAACGCCACGATCATCAATACGCAATACCCCGATTCCTTTGTTAGCAAAATCATCCGCAATTACCCAAAATGGTTTGTGCCCAAAAACTTCTTCATCACGGTTTTGAGAACCAGAACCTGTAATCATTATAGCAATGGGAAAAGTAGCCTTATTTTTAGGTGTCGTTAATGTAGCTGCTAAGGTGTTTTTATCCTTTGGGTTTACAAATGACACTTCTTCTACTGTATAAGTAAATGGGGGTTTAGGCTCTTGTGGACGATTTATCACAACGGAGGGAGTAGCCTTTTTAGTTAAAACCATTGGTAACTGAAGGCCTCCTTGTGAAAAAACACCATCAATTTGGTTGTTTTTATAGATCCCTTTAAATTCTAAATTCAAATTAGCAGCTTGGATAAGCAGTTCATTATCTTTGAAAATAGTCGAAGTAACTGCAATGCCTTTGGCACCTTGCGCCGGACTGTCTAAGGTTGAAGTTAAGCCAGTATTGTTATTTACAATATTAAAAATTAAAGGTAAGATAGTACCTTGTACCTTAATTTCCCCTGACCAAGAACCAGTGATATCTTGACAGTAACTACTTTGAACACATATCAAAAAGGCAAACAAAAGCTTAAAATTTTTCATCAGTAATAGCGTTTAATTTTTAATAAAGTTAAACTTAATTTAACTTATGTTTCAAAAAGCAACAACAAAAAAAATCCCAAATACCACTAATTGGGATTTGGGATTACCTTATGAGGCACTATTGGGCAGTGCTTTCATGTTTTGTAGTATAAAGAATTACTCTTTAGTATCTTCTTTTTTATCAGCTGACTGATCGTCTTTAGCGGCATTTTTAAATTCTTTAATTCCGCTTCCTAATCCTTTCATTAATTCTGGAATTTTCTTACCTCCAAAAAGTAATAAAACAACTGCTAAAATAACTAGGATTTCTGTAACACCAAATCTTCCCATGATTGAATAATTTATTGCCTAAGCAAATTTTTAATAAATGTAGCGACAAAGGTAAATAGAATAAGTTTATGTGCGCTCATTTTAAGACATTTATTTATTTCCTCTTAAGTTAAAGATATATTAAAAATAAATATAAAGGTGCTTTATTAGTGAAGTAAGCGCATGAAGTCCTATCATTGACTTTAATTATTATATTTGTAACATAAAGAAAAAATATGGCAGGAAAAAGATTAAAAAGAAAGAAACTTCACAATAAATTATTCATTAAAAACCGCTTGGTTATTTTGAACGAGGATACTTTTGAAGAAATATTTTCTTTTAAATTAAATCTGATGAACGTATTTGTTGTGGCTTCTATTGGTGCTATATTGTTAATTTCAATTACGACTGTAATTATTGCCTTTACGCCACTACGAGAATTTATACCAGGCTATTCTTCTTCTAAATTAAAAAAAGATGCTACTGAACTGGCCTTAAAATCTGATTCATTGACTATAGCATTGAAGAAAAATGAAGCCTATATCAAGTCCATCCAAAAAGTGCTTAATGGTGAATTAGAATATGCAAAATTTAATAAAGACTCTATATTAGCTACTAATGATGAACCTGCTCCACAAGTAAAACTTACGGCTTCAGAGTCAGAAATAGAATTGCGAAATCAAGTAAATAAAGAAGAAAAAAAAGCTACTTCAAAAAAATCTAAATAGGAGTAGAATCTCTTATTTTAAAAGAACCCCAACCATAATGTCAATAAAATCTGTTGCAGCAAAGGTGTTTGCTAAAAAAATATTTAAAGAAACTCAGGCTTGGGCAATGAATCCAGTGGCTAGTCAAGAGGCTGTTTTTAAAGCATTAATTAAAGAGGCAAAAAATACCCAATTTGGCGTAGACCATCATTTTGACCAAATAAAATCAGTACAGGATTTTGCTAAACAAGTGCCTATTAGAGATTATGAGGACTTAAAACCGTATGTTGATAAAGTAGTTAAAGGAGAAGAAAACATACTCTGGAAAGGGAAGCCTCTTTATTTTGCAAAAACATCAGGAACAACTTCAGGAGCAAAATATATTCCGCTAACTAAGGAATCAATGCCTTTTCATATCACAGCGGCCCGTAATGCTATTTTACATTACATTCATGAAACTGGCAAGGCCGAATTTGTAGATGGAAAAATGATTTTCTTACAAGGCAGTCCTATTTTAGAAGAAAAGCACGGCATACAATTTGGCCGACTATCTGGAATTGTAGCGCATTTTGTTCCTAAATATTTGCAAAAAAACCGCATGCCTTCATTTGAAACGAATTGTATTGACGACTGGGAAACTAAAATTGATGCCATTGTTGCAGAGACTTTCCACGAAAATATGACAGTAATTTCAGGAATTCCTTCTTGGGTTCAAATGTATTTTGAACGCTTACAGCAAAAAGGAGGGAAGGCCGTAGGAGATATCTTTAAGAATTTCAATTTGTTTATTTACGGGGGAGTGAATTATGAACCTTACAGAGCTAAATTTGAAAATCTTATAGGTCGAAAGGTAGATAGTATTGAACTCTTCCCTGCATCAGAAGGATTTTTTGCTTACCAAGATTCACAAAAAGAAAAAGGAATGCTACTGCTTTTAAAAGCGGGTATTTTCTATGAATTTGTAAAAAGTGACGAGTTTTACAATGACCAGCCCAGACGTTACACTATTGGAGAAGTAGAGCTTGGTGTTAACTATGTTTTAATTATTTCTACCAATGCAGGTCTATGGGGATATAATATAGGTGACACAGTGCAGTTTACCTCTTTAAAACCGTATCGCGTGATTGTTTCGGGCAGGATCAAGCATTATATTTCAGCTTTTGGAGAACATGTCATTGGTAAAGAAGTAGAGAGCGCTTTGCAAGAAGCCATGCAAGATACAAATGTTAGAGTAAACGAGTTTACAGTAGCACCGCAAATCAATCCTAAAAGCGGCTTACCGTATCACGAATGGTTTGTAGAATTTGAACAGGAACCCCAGGACGTAGTTGCTTTTGCGGAAGCGATAGACCATGCCATGAGAAAACAAAACATGTATTATGACGACTTAATAGTAGGTAATATTTTGCAAAAAGTAGTGCTTACTAAAGTAGCCAAAAATGGTTTTCAAGGATACATGAAATCAATAGGAAAACTGGGTGGACAAAATAAAATACCAAGGTTGTCTAATGACAGAAAAATTGTTGATTTATTAAACACAAAATAAAAGAATTACCTTTGTAGGTTAGAAAATTATAAGAAATGAAAGAGACTAAAAATATATCAAGATCTAGAGCACAGGAATCATCAGCAGCGATTGAAAAAATGTACATTACAATGCGTCATTTATTCAATAGAGGTTTTTACAAACCGATGGGTATTTCAGGAGATACTTTGAGAGAAGCATTGTTAGCATTACGACCTGAAATTTATGGAAATATTGCTGAAGAAAAAGTAGAACTTAACGGGCTTTTATATGTGATAGAACGCCTTCCTGTAGGAATTGAGGAGTGTCGTTTTATTAATCTAACCTCGGATGAAGGCTATTCTAGATCACACTTCAAAGCAATTGTTCCTCCAAAGAGAAGACGCAATTGTTATAGAATTGACGAAGAGCAAATGAATGTTGAAATTACACGTGGACGATCAGATATCTATGATATTTTGACGCACTTGACATTTATTTTTATCGAATCACACAAAATTAGAAATAGGGTTTTACTAGATGAAGCTGGAGAAGTTTCTCGTGATTGGATGAAGCTAGAACAAGCCGTTTCTCAAACTAAAAAGTTATCGCTAATAGAGAAAGAAAAAGCGATTTCGCATGCCGCAAATATTCTGGGAAGAACTTTTGAGGAAGTATTAAATATCTACGACTCTTTTGGTTCAGAGGCTGCGCCAGACCGTTTTTTACATGTGATTTTCTGGTTGGGTAAATTAGCTATCGATGAGATTGTAGGCAATAATAAGCGTACTATTACATTTAGCCCGATTTTAAGAGAACGTTTAGGACACCATATTCATGGAGAAATCTGGGCGACTAATATCAAGGAAGTTTTAAAAGAAAATGGCTTATTAGATCGCCCTATTCATGTTATTAGTGCGAATATGCACTCAGTTATGAACTCTATTTTTGCCACTACGGTCTTAAAAACGCAATTCAAAGACAAATCTGATTTCTTTATTTATGAAGAGTTAAGCAAATCAGGTGCACACGAAGTACGAAATAAAGTTGAAGAAGTAGCGTTGAAGCACGGGATGATTTCGTTACCAGATACTTCAGGAACAAATATTGACGTTCAAATTTTTGATACAGCCAAAATCAATTGGGCTAAATCATCATTCCCTAATGCAAAGCTTGGCGACAAAGAACCCGTTCTTATCGTAATGGATTATGCTTTTGGAGAACAAGCATATGAAACTATTGACGAGTTATTAAAACCATTTAAGAAAGATATTTTATTAAATGTGGAGTCGGTTTCAATCATGGGTAAAGCAGGAATTCTAGAAGGTGGAAAAGGAGATATTATGATTCCTAATGCACACATCAATGAAGGTACTGCTGATAATTACTTTTTTGAAAACGAACTAACAGCTGAAATGTTTGAGGGCAACGATATTGCTGTTTTTGCAGGCGCCATGGTGACTGTTTTAGGAACTTCGTTACAAAATAGAGACTTATTGAAATTCTTCCATCAATCAACATGGGGAGTTATTGGATTAGAAATGGAAGGTTCTTATTACCAAAAAGCAATTCAATCAGCATCAAAAATTAGAAAAAGTGTGCCACACGACATTAAAGTGAGGTATGCGTATTACGCATCAGATAACCCACTAGAAACAGGAAGTACACTTGCTTCAGGAGGACTGGGTACAACAGGAGTTAAACCAACTTATTTGATTACCATAAAGATTTTGGAACAAATTTTCAACACAAAATAAAGAATAGATGAGTACAAACGTACCCCAAAATCAAGATAATCAAGAGATCGATTTATTTATGCTTTTTAATAAAGTGGGCAGTTTTTTCCAATGGATCAGTGCAATGCTTTTTAAAAGTATTCAGTTTGTTGTTAAAAACAGTCTTATTATTGTTTTTTTACTACTTCTTGGTTTTGGTGTAGGCTTGTATTTTGATACACATATTAATAATTATAATCATCAAATTATTGTAGAACCTAATTTTGAGAGTACTGATTATTTGTATTCTAAAATTGATGTTATCGAATCTAAAATTGAACAGAACGATATGCCGTTTTTAAAATCAATTGGAATTCAGGACCCATCAAATATTAGTAAAATTACAATAGAGCCTATTGTGGATGTTTATAAGTTTATCAACACTAATGGTCAAAACATTGAGTTGTTACAATTAATGGCTCAAAACGGCGATTTAAAATCAGCCATTGAAGAGACAGCAACGAGCAAAAATTATGCATTTCACAGCATCCATATTTCGACAAAAGGTAAGGTAGATCAAACAGCTACAATAAAACCCATATTAGCGTATCTAAACAGTAGCAATTATTTTAGTGAATTTCAAAAAATAAACACTAACTCTATTCAACAAAAAATCAAAATCAAGGAAGAAATTATTTCACAAATTGATGCCATTATTAGCAATTTCACAGCTAATACAACTGACCGAAAGAGTGATAAATTAGTTTATTACAATGAAAACTCGCAGCTGAATGATATCCTTAGAACAAAAGACTCGTTAACGAATATAATGGGTTTTTTAAAAATCGATTTGTACAATTCTTCTAAAATAATCAATGACAAGGCGATTATTTTAAACCGTATAAACAATAAAGCCCTGCAGGGGAAATTAAAATTAGTCTTACCGCTAGTATTACTTTCTTTATTTTTATTTATCCGTTTATTTATTTCTTTTTATCGAAAAGAAGCGCTAAAAGTAAATCAAAAATAATTTTGATTTACGCTCCCTGCAACTCATTTTGATTTAAGAATGATAATACACCATATGTTAGAAACAATACGATATTATCTTCAAAAAAAGAACATGGACAGTCTTGTGACGCAAAGCCTATTTACGTTACTACTGCGTATTTTTGGGGTAATTGTCTTATTTGGTTTTACTTTTTTTTTAACCCATAACTTCAGTCCTCATGTCATTGGACAGTACGACTTTGTACGTTCTTATTTATTTGTAATAGGGAGTATTTGTTTGCTTGGCTGTGATCAATCCATACTTTATTTTAAAGGAAGATTAAGTGGTACTAACTCATTAGATGGGTTTAAAAACACCTATTTTAAAATGATGGTGTTAGTATTATTAAGCTCCTTACTATTGTTTTTATTATTCAAGATCATAGATAAGGCATGGATTACAACTTTTTTTGACGATACGGGAGTTTATCCTATTCTATTAAAATCAACAGCAATACTCTTTTTATACGCAGTAACAGTTCTTAATACAGAGGTTTTTAGAGCACTTGATCATCTTTATTTAGCAGAATTATTTAGAAATACCATAAAATACCTGCCTGTCATATTGGGATCCATATTCTTATTAAAGTATGGCAAAGAAACGTATCTAGCCGAAATATTTCTGTATGGTTTTATTTTATTGGCCATCATAACCACCCTTTTTATTATGTACTTCTTCCATAAAATGGAAGGAACTGCTAACAGTACATCTTTTTCTTATAAAGAAATAACTTTAAAATCCTATCCCATTGCTGTTAGCGGCATGGCGCTGTTTTTATTAATGAGTTTTGACATCCTTTTTTTAAAAATATACCATGATGATGCTACAGTTGCCTTTTACTCTATTGCGGTTAAAATCATGACGTTGTTAACAATGATTAGTTTAACTGTAAATATCACGGTTTCTGCAAAAATAGCCGAGTATTTTGCAACTAAAAACGACATTGAAATGCATAGCATCATCAAAAAAAGTGTACGTTTAATTGTAGTGATCACAGCACCTGTTACTCTAATTATGTGTCTACTTTCAAATCAATTATTAGGATTTTTTGGAGAAAATTATAAGGTGGCTACTACTGCCTTACTCATTTTAATTGTAGGACAAGGAATTTGTTCCATCTTTGGAACAGCTACAGTATATTTAAACATGACCGGTAGACAGGCTACCTTTCAAAGAACTTTGCTTGTTGCTGTTTTGATTAATTTTATTTTGAATAGATTTTTAATTCCTAAATACGGTATGATAGGAGCAGCAATTGCTTTTGTAAGTAGTACCTTTTTTTGGAATTTGTGTGCCACGATAATTATCTATAAAAAAGATAAGGTGAAAGTGTATCTGAATTAAGATATAGAGTTGAATATAATTAATTGAAGGGAAATTTATATAAATAGTACAATGCATATCCGGAAAAATAAAGCCACTTTTATTTTATTATTTGTTATCAATTTATTGGTAGCAGTTACGGCATTTTATATTCTACCTGCTCGTTTTTTTTATGATGCAGCCATTATAGCTTACGACAAAGGCCACGAAATAGGTTACTGGGGAAGCTATCCTTTAACTATATTGTTTTATAAGGTTACCGGTTTACGCTACCTCAATTTTCCAATTATTGCATTGATACAGTATCCAATTTTAATGTATGTACTTTATAAAATAGGAATTGCTCCTCAGTTTGAAAAACTGAACGTCAAGAACTTGTTAGTGTATTTAGGCTTTTTCATGATAGCCATTTTTATGTCAATGCCTTCAAAAGAGTTTATTACGTTCAATTATGTAGCATTAATTGTTTTTATTTATAGAAAAGAAAGCATTTCTTTTTGGAAGTCCATTCTAACATCGATGGCGCTTCTAGCAATTTTTGGAATTTTTTATAGGCCTTATTACCTTTTGATACCTATTATTGCCTTAGTAATGTATGCCGTCAGTTTCGTCAATTTTAAAAACAAAACCCTTACTACAATATTTTATGGATTAATGGTTGTTATCTTTATGTCGTTAAGTTATGGTGTATTAAAAGGCAAGCATTTTTCAGAAAGCAGTAGGGAAGTTGTGAACAGTTCTAGATTAGTATCGCAAGATGCTAACTCCATGATTGTTTCCCCTTTAAAACCCGACACCTGGTATGGTGAGACCATTGGAATTATCTACGGTTTTTTTACAGTAAATATTCCTTTAAATGGTCTGAAACACTTATTTTCCCCTCAAATTATTGCCTTCATCATCTGGCAGTTGTTGTTGTTTTATATTTTATTAGTGCGATTTTCAAGATGTCTAAAGGACCGGAAAAGGGATCAGTATGAGTTATGGATTTTATTAATCTTATTTTCTTATTTTATCGTTCAAGGCGTTTTTGAACCCGATTTAGGAACTGCTATCCGTCATAAAATAGGCGTTTTCCCACTCATTTATTATTCCCTGTATTATGAATATTTCAGAAAAAAACTTTAATAAAATCTACAACTTCTTGCTGTTTGCAATCGCGACAACGATGCTTTTTAGGAAAGTGTGTACGATTATTATTATTGTTTTTGCTGTCTTCAATTTACTTTTTTTCAAGAAATTAAAACGGACTAATTCAGCTATTATATTAGGAGTAGTTATTGCTAGTCCACTTTTATTAGAGCTGCTTTTTTTCTGGAATAATGATTCGCTTACTTTGGGTTTAAAATCGATCGAAAAAAGCATTTCTTTAGTTGTTTTTCCTTTATTTATTCTGGGTCATTTTCAGCGGATAGCCTTTAATAAACTGCTACGGTATTACAGTGTTGCTACTACGGCCATTGTATTATTTTTCTTTGTCCGTTTTATTGTGTTGTATCCTGATCTGATGAATAAGTACTTAAAAGGAACCGACCTTTGGGAAATGGGGTATTCTTTTGCTAACAGTATTGGTATTCATGCTCCAGCGCTTAATATGCACCTTGCCTTTGTGGTCATTATACACTTTTATTATACGATAACTGCTTTTAAAATAAACGCAACACTATTGGATAAAGGATCAAGACTATTTCTTTTTATGCTGTCATTTTTCTTTGTACTTTTTGTCAATACTAGAGTTGCCTTGATCAATGTATTGCTTTGTGTAGCTGTTGTTTTCTTTTTCGAAATAGCTAACAAATACAGTTTTAAAAAAAGCATCAAAATATTCCTTGCCACTACGGCATTAGTGGGTGGAATTTTCTTCTTATTCGTTCAAAGCAACCCGTATATGAGTGAAAAATATTCGAAAGTTACCTTTGCTTATATGGATAAAATAGGAAAACTAGATGAAATTGAAAATCCTGAATCTACAATTTTTAACGCCTTGGTAACCCGATTGTCTATTTGGAAATCTACTTGGGAATTATCAGTAAAAAAGCTGCCTTTTGGAACGGGAGCTTCAGATGGAAAGCCTGAATTATTTAAGTATTACAAGCAGACGAATCAGCATTTTTTATCCAAGTATGAGTTCCCTGTTCACAATCAGTTTCTGGACTTTCTATTGAAATTTGGAATTCTCGGACCAGTAGTGGTGCTTCTTTATATAGGCGGGATTGGTTTTTTAGGTATGGATTTAAAAAATGCAGTTGTTTTCTCTTTCTTTTTAATTTTCCTGATGTCAAACCTCACGGATGATTTTCTACTTCGTTTTGACGGAATTGCATTTAGTGGATTTTGGTTTTCAATTTTTGGTAGTTATTGGTTACAGCAAAAAAAATTAGCGGTAATAAAGTCCAAGTAGTGCTTTAAAATTAGCATTCGAATCAAAAAATTCCTGTACCCTTCGCAAACCATTGGCTCCCAGTTCAGCTCGCCTCTTTTCATCGTTTAGCAATTTTAAATGAGCGTCAAGTTCGGCAATACTATTAAATAAAAACCCCGTTTTATTAGGAACAACAACATCTTTATTGCCTATAATATTAGTAGCAATAACGGGTTTTTGCATAGCCATAGCTTCTAAAACAGCAATAGGCAAGCCTTCCCACAGAGAAGTTTGTAAATAAATAGCAACAGTACTTAATTGTTGTAAAGCCAGCTCGCGATCGATCAGCCATCCTGTAATGGTTATATTAGGAGCTGTTAATAGCATTGATAATTCCCCACCACCAATCCAGAGAAAGTTGTACTCTGGGAATCGTAAAGCAATGTCATTAAATAATTGTGGGTTTCTGGCATGCGTGATGCGGCCTACAATACCTATTGTTAGGGGAAAGCTACTAACTGGTTGAACGATACTTGCAATAGCATTGACATTAATTCCGTTGCGTATTAAATGTGATGGTCCTATTTGTTTAGCAATGGTATATTCAGTGTCTCCACAAGCAATTGTTTGTCCCCCAAAAATCCTTTGAGCATTAGTTTCTATTGCTTTGAATAGTTTTCTTTTCGAATTCGAAATATCAGTTCTCAAAAAGGAATAGCCATGAGGCGAATAAAACAGTTTGAGTTTTCTAAAGGATAGGAAACTAGCCACTCTTCCTACTACGCCTGCTTTTGAAGAATGTAAATGAAGTACATCTGGTTTTAAATTGTGGATAAGCTTCGCTAACTGATATATTGTTTTCAAATCTTGAAGCGGTGACAATTCCCTTTCCATATTCAGCTCAATGAGTTGTACTCCTTTAGAGAATTGAGTTGTTATTTTGTCAGCAGCCACTTGTTCGCGCTTACTACTGTATATAATTGTTGTTTGGACGTTCTTATTTACTTCTGGATCTCCAAAAAAATCAGACAGATCTTTGAAATAAGTATGAACTCCACCGGCAAGCGCCTCTACAACATGAACAACTTTCAAATTAAATAGGTTTTATAAGACAAACATAACTAAAATAGCAATGGAATGCGTGCTTTTGTACTATTTTGAGTTAGGGAAAGCCTGTGTTTGTTTAGCTATTGTTAAATGTTTTTTTATACCTTGCAGGAGTAAAATTTATTTATGAAAAGGATACTTATCACTGGTGCTGCAGGTTTTTTAGGTTCGCATTTATGCGATCGTTTTATTAAAGAAGGCTATTTTGTTATTGGAATGGATAATCTCATTACAGGAGATTTAAAAAACATTGAACATTTATTTAAATTAGAAAATTTTGAGTTTTATCATCACGATATAACCAAGTTTGTTCATGTACCGGGACAGTTAGATTATATTTTACATTTTGCCTCTCCGGCAAGTCCTATTGATTATTTAAAAATTCCTATTCAAACTTTAAAAGTAGGATCTCTTGGAACACATAACCTTTTGGGCTTAGCCAGAGTTAAGAAATCTAGAATTTTGATAGCTTCAACTTCAGAGGTATATGGCGATCCATTAGTTCATCCACAAACAGAGGAATACTATGGAAATGTCAATACTATAGGCCCTAGAGGGGTTTATGATGAGGCCAAACGTTTCCAAGAATCAATTACTATGGCATACCATACTTTTCATGGTGTGGAAACCAGAATCGTTAGAATATTTAATACTTACGGACCTAGAATGCGCCTTAATGACGGACGTGTAATTCCTGCCTTTATAGGACAAGCATTGCGTGGTGAGGACTTAACTATTTTTGGAGACGGTATGCAAACCCGTTCTTTTTGTTATGTTGATGATCAAGTTGAAGGTATTTTTAGATTATTACATTCTGATTATGTGTATCCAGTAAACATTGGTAATCCAGATGAAATCACGATCAAAGATTTTGCTGAGGAAATCATAAAATTAACGGGAACAGACCAGAAAATTGTTTATCATCCATTACCTGAGAATGATCCTTTACAAAGACAACCGGATACAACCAAAGCAAAAGAATTATTAGGCTGGGAGGCCAAAGTGAATCGCGCCGAAGGAATGAAGATCACCTATGATTATTTCAAGTCACTGTCCCAAGAGGAACTTTCGAAGGAAGAACACAAGGACTTTACAGATTATATAAAGTAATTTGATTCGGTAATAATGGCCAAGATGCAAACAGGCAGGTATTCTAAGTACATTAGACCCATTAGTATTTTAATGGATTTGATGATTATTGCTGTGCTAGGATTTGTTTTGGTTGGAGACACCCATATCAACGTTGCGGTTTTTTTAGTTTATCAAACTGTAGCCTGGCTTGTCATTGCTTTTTTATTGGGTTTTTACGAGGTTTACCGGTTTACCAAGCCTATCGAAATCATTTCTAAAATTCTTAAGCAAACATTGCTTTTTTTCTTAGTGGTTGTGGCTTTTTTTCCGTTTTCACAAGAGATACTATTTCCTGTTAATCACATGATTTTGTATTTTATTAGTTGCATCCTTTTAATCAGTCTTTTTAAATGGGGACAGTATTATTATCTAATTAAATACAGGATTCAGTCTGGCAATAATTATCGTACTGCAATAATTATTGGTTATTCGTTAGAAGCGCAACAGTTAAAAGAACTTTTTGAGACTAAAATTGATTACGGATATCATTTTCTAGGCTTTTTTTCGGATAAGAAAGAAAACCCAGCAATTACAGCTAAGATTGATGCAGTTAAAGATTTTGTTATCCAAAATGAGGTAGACGAAATGTATTGTTCATTACAGGAAGTATCTAATGAAAAACTGAAGAACCTGATTGAATTTGCCGATGAAAACAACAAAATATTAAAATTCATTCCTGACACTAAGGAGATCTTTTCTAAAAATCTCAAAATCGATTATTATGATTTTTTTCCAGTATTATCATTAAAAGATACCATGCTGAATGAGCCCACGATCAAAGTGCTCAAACGCCTTTTTGACATTGTATTTTCTTTGATTGTTATTGTTGGTATTTTATCTTGGTTAGCACCCTTATTGGCTATTTTAATTAGACTAGAGTCAAAAGGGCCTATTTTCTTTAAACAAGGGCGACCAGGCATAAATGAAAACGAATTTAATTGTTATAAGTTCCGTTCCATGAAAATAAACAGGGATTCAGAGACAGAGACATTTAAAAACGACCCTAGAGTTACTAAAATTGGAAAGTTGATGCGCAAGACCAGTATAGACGAAACACCTCAATTTATCAATGTATTACTAGGAGATATGTCTGTTGTAGGACCCCGTCCGCATTTGTGGGCACAAAATAAGATTTACAGCAATAAAATAAAGAAATACATGAAACGCCACTATGTAAAACCAGGAATTACGGGATTAGCTCAGGTCAGTGGTTTTAGAGGCGAAATTGAACAAGAAAGAGATATGATCAATAGAATTAAGTTAGATGTTTTTTACATTGAAAACTGGTCTTTTATTTTAGATTTAAAAATCATCTACCAAACGGTGGTCAATATCTGGAAAGGGGAGGACAAAGCCTATTAATTATGACAACAGCCTTAGTATCAATCATAATGCCCACTTTCAATTCTGAAAAATTTCTTTCGGAAGCGATTCAATCTGTCCAAAATCAAAGCTATCAAAATTGGGAACTTCTCGTGGTGGATGATGCATCCAGTGATACTACTTTATCTATACTAACCTCTATTGCGGCTAAAGATCATCGCGTTAAATGGCAACAATTAAGTAGAAACTGTGGAACCGGAAAGGCCAGAAATGCCGCTTTGGCAATGGCTACAGGAGCATTTATCGCTTTTCTTGATGCTGATGATCTGTGGAAAAAGAATAAACTACAAGTGCAACTGGATTTTATGCATACACACCAGCTCCCTTTTACTTTTTCATTTTATGAATGCATTGATGAAGAAGGAAATTCATTAAACCGAAGAGTAGAAGCGCCCAGAAATTTAAGTTACTTGCAACTGTTTTTCTGTAATTATGTGGGTAATTTAACGGGTATCTATAATGTGAATTTTTTTGGAAAAATTGCCATTTCTCCCATTCGGAAACGGCAAGATTGGATGCATTGGTTAACCGTGCTTCAAAAAATAAAAACAGCCCGTCCTGTCCCTGAGAGTTTGGCATATTATAGGGTTAGAAAAGATTCCTTATCTACTTCTAAACTGGATTTAATTAAATACAACTTCACGGTTTACAGGAAATTTCATGGTTATAGTTTTCCTATCGCTGTAGCTTGTATGAAGCTGTTTTTATTTACGCAATTGTTGATTAAACCTTGGTATGTAAAAAGAATCAAAGCAAGCTTGTAAACTGCTTTAATTTCCCGCGACTGCTCCTTTCTAAGCTATCCTTTCTAAAGAAATGAAAAACTAAATTAGGTTCAAGATAGAGCGCCACGGCTTGTTCTATTTTTTTAATTTGATCCGAAAGTAATGGTGCGGTACTAACATAAAACACCTCAAACCTGTCTATTTTAGTTTGTTTAATAACAAATTCTTTAACGTTCCCATCATCTTCCATAATGCTTTTAGTTACATAATAAAAGCTTAAACCCGCTGACTTTTTACCGCTTGGAAGCAACACCACATCGTTAGTTCTACCAATTAACTTTTTTAGAATAGGTTTGTGTACAGTGCTTTTTTCATCTAGGATTCCTATATCTCCTATTTCATATCGAATAAAAGGATGTGCTTTGTTGTAGAGCGAGGTAATGACAATGCGGCCTTCTTTGCCGTGAGGTAACAGCACACCATTTTCGTCTACGATTTCAACATATAAAGTTTCTGCATTTACTTGCCATTCTCCGTCAGAATTTTGAAAAGCAATTAAATCCAGTTCTGATGCTCCGTATTCATTAATAATAGGAATACCTAATTGCTGTTCCAAAAGGATTTTATCCTTTTCAAAAAGCATTTCTGAGGTAACCATGCAGACTTTTAAACTTGGGCAGCAGTCTTTTAAAATGATATTTTTATGTTGTAAAAACTTAGCAAAGAGTACGATTGAACTCGTATAGCCATTGATGTAATCAAACTTATGCTGTTGAAACTTTTTGAGTACATCTTCTAACGCAGCATCTGATAAATCAAAAACAGGAAAGCGAAAACGCTTGCTCAACAAGTCTTTGAGCCGTTCTTTTTTTTGACCCATAAAATCTTTGGGGATTCCATAAAAACGCGCTTGATACGATTGATTCAAATCAATTGCAAACCACCCAAAACGCATGAAATTAGAAGCCCATGTTAAGGCGTGGCTATAGTTGTCTTTGGCAAAAGTAAAGGGATGGCCGCTGGAACCAGAGGTTTTGTTAACATAAACGTTTTTAAGCGTATAGCCTTTTGAAAGTCTTTCTGATAACGGAATTTGTAAATGACTCTTATTTAAAATGGGCAATTCCTCCCAATTTTTAAACGCAGGAGCTCCAACTAATTTTTGATAAAAAGGATTGTTTTCTAAATGAAATTGGACAATTTCATTTTTCTTTTGTGCAATGTAAAGCTCTTTTTCTTCTGGAGGCATAGCCATAATTTTGGCTAGCACTTTTTTAGCTTTTTTTATAGGAAAGCCATTGAGTTGAAGCGATAAATCAAAAAGAGAAAGCATTTTACGGATATATTTCCTCAAAAATAATGTTAATACTCCACTAATTCAGAACAACCCATAACTTTTTAAAAATTAATTATTATTTACGTTCAAAAGCAATTATTTTTGCAGAACAACTAAACAACACAACACATGACAATTTTACTACTGGGTTCAGGCGGGAGAGAACATGCATTTGCATGGAAGATGATTCAAAGTCCGCTTTGTGATAAACTATTTGTAGCACCAGGAAATGCTGGTACTGCAGCTATTGCAACAAATGTTGACATTAGCCCTACAGATTTTGACGCCATTAAAACATTAGTTCTTCAGGAGAAAATTGAGATGGTTGTGGTAGGACCAGAAGATCCATTAGTAAAAGGGATTTTTGACTTTTTTAAAAATGATGCAGCCTTAAACGCGATTCCAGTTATAGGACCATCAAAAATAGGGGCACAATTAGAAGGAAGTAAAGAATTTGCCAAAGAGTTTTTAGTAAGACACCATATTCCTACAGCGGCATACGATAGTTTTACAGCTGAAACAGTTGAAAAAGGCTGTGATTTTTTAGAAAAATTAAATCCGCCATACGTATTAAAAGCAGACGGACTGGCAGCAGGAAAGGGCGTTTTGATTATTCATGATTTGGCTGAAGCCAAAGAAGAATTGCGCAACATGCTGGTAAATCAAAAATTTGGTGCAGCTAGTTCAAAAGTAGTTATTGAAGAATTCCTTGACGGAATTGAATTGAGCTGTTTTGTTCTTACTGATGGAAAAAGCTATAAAATTTTACCTACTGCTAAAGATTACAAACGCATTGGTGAAGGCGACACAGGTTTAAATACCGGCGGAATGGGAGCCGTTTCTCCAGTTCCCTATGTTGATGCTGTTTTAATGGAAAAAATAGAAAGCCGCATCGTTAAACCAACCATTGATGGTTTTCAAAAAGATGGTATTCCATATAAAGGATTTGTTTTTATAGGTTTAATTAATGTCAATAACGAGCCTATCGTGATTGAATACAATGTACGAATGGGAGACCCTGAGACTGAAGTGGTGATTCCGAGATTAAAAACAGATTTAGTCGAATTGTTTTTGGCTGTGGCCAATGAAAAACTAGATGAGGTTACTTTAGAAATCGATGAAAGAAGCGCTACAACTGTAATGCTGGTTTCTGGTGGTTACCCAGAAAACTTTGAAAAAGGTAAAGTAATCAGTGGTTTAGCGAATATCACAGATTCTATTGTTTTTCATGCAGGAACAAAACTAGAAAATGATACAGTGGTTAGTAATGGAGGAAGAGTAATGGCCATTACTTCCTACGGCGATAGCTTCCAAGAAGCCATAAAAAAATCTTATCAAAATATAGACAAGCTACACTTTGATAAGATGAATTTTAGAAAAGATATTGGTAACGATCTTTTATAAATAAAGAAATCTTCCTTAATCCTAAACCATTAGGGTTAGGGAAGTTTATTTTAAGAAAGAATGTGCCGTAGTATCTTGATTTTCTGTTCCTGCTTCGTCAAAAATTCTTAATTGTTTGATCCAGTATACCATAGCAACTGCACAAATAATCATGAAAATCCAGTTGATTAAATTAGCTGCAAACCATGAAGAAAGCTCTAATGAACGTAAAAAGTCAAGAGGAGCAAATAAGATGTTTACAAATAAGTTTTGTATTCCTTCAAAAAATGATTTCATATCGTTAAAATTATTTTGTTTTTATATTTTTCTCAAAATCAAAAATTCTTTTGTGAGAATCTTTTAGAACTTGAGGGGTTTCCTTTTTAAACAAGTATTATATTTACAGTCACAAAAGTATAAAATATCCTTATGATTACAAGTGTTTTTAAAAAATCTACACCATTAAATTTCTCTTTAGTAGTATTTTTAATACTGAGTTTCTTTTTTATCTATCAGATTCAAGACGAATCTTGGTCCACTGCGTCACTTTATATTTTAGAAAAAACCGGAATATTATTGGTTTTATTAGCCTCAGTTTTCATCACTAATTTTATTTCTAATAAGAATGGCCTGAGTAAAGACAGTGGTTACACGGTTTTTTTCTACTTTTTGTTATTGCTGTTTTTTCCATCTGTTTTTAATGATGGAAACCTGGTTTTATCTAATTTTTTCATTTTATTAGCCCTTAGAAGGCTGCTGTCACTGCAGTCACTAAAGGCTTCTAAGGAAAAGATATTTGATGCTTCACTTTGGATATTTGTAGCAGCTTTATTCCATTTCTGGAGCATTTTATACCTTGTGTTAGTATTTATCTCGATTACATTTCACGTGGCAAGAGATTATAGAAACTGGATCTTACCTATAATTGCCTTTTTTGCAGTGTTTATTGTGTTTGTCTTGGCGGCCATACTGTTTAATATAGATGTGTCTTCGTATATCGATAGGAGTGTGCAAGTGAACTTTCAAATAAATTATTTCACTAATAATTATCAAAATGCCGCCTTATCCATTTACGCCACTGTAGTCTTGTTTTTTGTAGTGTCTATGGTTTCTACCTTATCAAGCAGGCCTTTAGTTTTACATGCTTCTTACAAGAAAATTATTGCCAGCTTTTTTATTGGGGTATTAGTTTACGTGATTTCGTCTAATAAAAGTAATGATTTACTCCTTTTTACTGTAGCACCATTGGCAATGATGGCTACGAGCCACATCGAAATTCCGCAACCAAAATTGAAACAGGAAATGGTATTGTTTGTACTTGTAGCCTGTAGTTTATTTGCTTTTTTCTCGCAGTTATAATTTAATACCGTAAGCTAAATCTCCGGCATCCCCAAGGCCAGGAACAATATAACTATGTTCATTTAAGTTGTCGTCTAAGGAGGCAATCCATAAATGGCAGTTATCAGGTAAGTTTTTTTCTAGATGTTCAATTCCTTCAGGTGCAGCAATGACTACGGCAATGTGGATTTCTTTAGGAGTTCCCCTTTCCATTAATTTGTTATAAACAGCAACAATAGATTGACCTGTAGCTAGCATAGGGTCAAGCAGTAGTAAATATTTATCGTTGATATCAGCTATGGCTTGGTATTCTACTAAAATATCAAAATAATCGTCGTTATTTGGGTGGTGTCTGTATGCTGATACAAAGCCATTTTCAGCACCGTCAAAGTAATTTAAAAAACCTAAATGCAATTGTAATCCTGCCCGTAAAATGGAGCACAGCACCAGTTGGTCTTTTATTTCAGTGGTATGTTTGATACCCAGTGGAGTTTGGATTTCCACTTCTTTATAATGTAGTTCCTTACTTAATTCATACGCCATAATTTCACCAATACGCTCAATATTTCTTCTAAAACGCATACTGTCATTGTGGACATTGACATTTCTTATTTGACCTAAAAAGTGGTTGAGTACGCTGTTGTTACTAGATAAATTATGAATTTTCATGATGAGTTTATTAACAAATTTGGTTTAAAATCCGTTCCGGAAGTGATTTTTAGTGACCAAAATATAGATTTGTGTTATGTAATTTTTTTATAAAAGTATAAAAAGTATCTTTGTATCTATAAAAATATAAAAATATGTTTTCAAAATTAGCTTATTCCGTATTTGAACAAAGTATCAAAGATTACCACCAGTTTGATAATGTGGACCAACCGATAAACAACCCTTTTCCTAAAGAAAAATTTGAGCATTTATTGTACTTAAAAAATTGGATTGATACAGTACAATGGCATTTTGAAGACATTATTCGTGACCCGAATATTGATCCAGTAGCTGCACTAACTTTGAAAAGAAGAATTGATGCTTCTAATCAAGAACGTACAGACATGGTGGAATATATTGATAGTTATTTTTTACAAAAATACAGCGATGTTAAAGTAAAGGACAATGCTAAGATCAACTCAGAAAGTCCTGCATGGGCATTTGACAGATTGTCTATTTTAGCATTAAAGATTCACCATATGAATGAAGAAGCAACTCGTGAAGAAGCTTCTCAAGACCACAGGGACAAATGCCAAGCTAAGCTAAACATTTTATTAGAACAAAGAACTGACTTGTCAACAGCGATTGATGATTTGTTAACGGATATTGAGAATGGTGATAAATTCATGAAAGTGTACAAACAAATGAAAATGTACAATGATGATGAATTGAATCCAGTATTGTACCAAGGGAAAAAATAATTGGCAATACCATTGTCAAATAAAATTAAGCATATAGCCGTCATGAGACTTTCCGCAATGGGAGATGTCGCCATGACGGTTCCTGTTTTACGTGCCTTTGTACAACAGTATCCAGAGGTGCAAATCACGGTTATATCCCGTCCTTTCTTCAAACCTTTTTTTGACGGAATTAAGAATGTTTCTTTTTTTGCTTTCGATGAAAAAGAACGTCACAAAGGCTTTTTAGGATTACTAAAATTGTTTCAAGAGGTAAACGCAGTTGGCGTCGATGCTTTTGCCGATCTACATAATGTGTTACGTTCTAAAGTTGTTCGTACACTTTTTGCTTTAAGCGGAAAAAAAATAGCTGCAGTAGATAAAGGTAGAGCAGCCAAAAAAGCACTCACACGTCCTGAAAACAAGATTTTTGAACCGTTGCCTAGCATGTTTGAAAGGCATGCTGCTGTTTTTGCAACGCTTGGTTTCCCTTTGGATTTATCCGGGCCTTCTTTTACTGAAAAAGCGAAACTCAGTCCTGAAATTTTAGATATTATAGGAGGGAATGCACAAAAACTAATTGCGATTGCGCCCTTTGCACAGTATGATGCTAAGGTTTATCCGCTGGATTTAATGCGAGAGGTCATTCATTCTCTGGCACAAAATTCCAATTATAAAATACTATTATTTGGTGGTGGTAAAAAAGAAATCGAAATTTTAAATTCCTTGGCTGAGGGAAATGATAATGTTGTTTCTATTGCGGGTAAAATGAAGTTACAACAAGAATTAGATGTGATTAGTAATGTAGCTGTTATGCTATCGATGGATTCTGGAAATGGCCATATCGCAGCAATGCAGGGCGTACCCGTTATTTCGTTGTGGGGAGCAACGCACCCTTATGCAGGCTTTATTCCTTTTAATCAACCCTTATCGAATTCCTTGACTGCAGATAGGGAGCAATACCCACTTTTACCTACCTCTGTTTACGGAAATAAAATGGTCGAAGGATATCAAGACGCCATGCGTACTATAGCACCACAAAAAGTAGTAAACGTTATGGAGTCAGTAATTGCGGCTTCAGTTTAGCAGTCATGCTGTCCTTTAATTTTCTTTACTATCTCAAAAATAGAGTAGGAGTACAATCGTTTTGGTTAATGATAGTACGAATCCAAAATTAATTGACAGCCTTTATTCTAGAGACCATAAATGCGATCAGCACGCCAAATACACCAATAAAGGCAAACGAAAAACGCAAACTAGAAAGCTCAGCGATGTAACCAATCACGGGTGGTCCCATAAGAAACCCAAGAAAACTTACACTAGATACTATGGTTAAAGCTTCTCCTGGAGGCACTGTAGCATTTTTCCCTGCAATACTATATAAAGTGGGTACAATGGTAGAGACACCAACTCCTACAAACATAAATGCGATAGTAGCTGGAATGATGTACGGAAAAATTACCGCAGTGAATAACCCTGCTGAAATTAATACCCCACTGATTTGCATCACTCGTTTTCTTCCAAATTTATGAATCAATCCGTCTCCAAAGAAGCGCCCGCCTGCCATCATAATCATAAATGAGGTATAACCTACGATTACTAAGGGGCCGGGTGCATGAATTACATCTTTAAAATACACACCACTCCAGTCAAACATTACTCCTTCGCTGGCCATGCAACAAAATCCAATAACGCCTAACCAAATAAGCGCGCTATCTGGTTTTGTGAACAATTTTTTCTTTTCGTTTTTAGGGATTTCCTTGGCCTTTATCAAAAATTGGTAATTAAATGCCATCATCAATAAGACGATTACACCCACAATCCAAAAGTGAACATAGGGCGTAAGTTGTAAGGTCAGCATTCCTAAACCAACTAAGGCTCCGGTAAATCCAGCAAAGCTCCACATCCCGTGAAAGGAAGACATAATGGTTTTCTTGAAAAGCTCTTCGGTATAAACACCTTGGGTGTTTACGGCTATATTGGTTAAATTGCTGAATAATCCAAAAACAAATAATCCCAGAGACAACTGCCAAGGATTAGTAGCTAGACCTAAATTAGTCAAACTTAGTACATATAATATGGTAGAAAAAATTAAGATGCGATGACTACCAAAACGGGTTACTAATTTTCCTGAAAAAGGCATAATCAACAATTGACCTAAAGGCACTGCAAATAAAATAGTTCCTAACTCAGCTGAGCCTAGATCTAAAGCTGTTTTAATATCAGGAATACGACTAGCCCAAGTAGCAAAACACAATCCCATACCAAAATAAAAGGACGATACTGCCCAACGAATTCTATTAAGATAAGAGATCTTGGCGTTCTGGTAGGTCTTTTTGTATTTCCCTCTGGCTTTAAACTTAGTTATAAATCGTAAATCAATCAAAATGATGGTCTTTATATGTTTAAGCTACAAAAATACAAAAAGCAATCTGCCGTAGTCATTAAATAAAATGTGTGGTATGAATTACAACGTTATTGTTTATAAAATAGAGTCTCTTGTAATCAGATTTATAAAAAAAACACCGCAGATTCACTCATTCTATAAATTTATAAAATCTGCGCATCTGCGGTAAAATTGCTATTTATGATGAAAAAATTACAAATCGATTGTTTTATTCTGAGCGTTGCTTTGAATCGCAGCTTCAATTATTTGCATCACATGTACACCATCTTGGGCTGTTACAGGTTCGACAGTATCATTAACAATTGCATTATAAACACCATCAAAAAAACTATAATAATTCCCCTGCAATGTTGGGATTTTACCATGAACAATCTTGCCGTTTACTTCGGTATGCAATAGGCCTTGTTTCTCGATGTCCTCTGTTCCCCAATCAGTTAAGTTGGGTTTTTTACCAAGTTTTAAATCATCTTCCTGAACATCGCCACGGGCTTTTAAAAAGGAACCTTTTTTACCATGAATCTGGTACGCAGGAATGGCTTCCCGTATAAAAAAACTGGCCTTTAATCGCACGCTCATTTTTGGGTAAACTAATTGGAGATCAATCCAGTCATCCACTAGAGAATTTTCTCTTGTGATTCTAATTGTGGCGCTTACTGCAGTGGGCACACCAAATAAGTACAGCGCTTGGTCAATTAGATGCGGTCCTAAATCTTTTAGAATTCCGGCGCCAGAGTTGGCTGTTTCTTTGTGTTGCTTCGGACTCAAATTAGGATTGTAACGATCAAAATGAAATTCGGCTTCCACAATTTCGCCTAAGCTTCCATCGAGTAACACTTGTCGTACAGTTTTTAAATCACTGTCCCAGCGTCTGTTTTGAAAAACGGCTAGTTTAACTCCTTTTTCATTGGCTAATGTGGCTAATTCCTGTGCTTCGGCAACAGTTGTAGTAAAGGCTTTTTCGACTATCGCATGTTTGCCCGCTAGCAAAACTTTTTTAGCATACTCATAATGAGTTCCTACCGGTGTATTAACAACAATCAAATCAACATCATCCTCTAGAACAGCTTCCAGAGTAGGATAACTTTTTACCTCAGGATAATCCTCCTGAATTAATTTTTTACTTCTTTCCCAAGAACCGATTAATTCAAATCCTTCATGGAACGCCAGAAATGGTGCATGGAATACTTTACCAGACATTCCGTAAGAAAGTAAAGCGGTTTTTATTTTTTGCATAGGTAGTTGGTTTTATGGAACGCAGATCATACGGATTTTAGGTATCATCGCGGGTTTATTTAATTTTATTTTGCAGTAAAAAAGGCAGTGCCCAATTTACGTTTTTCAAAATAATTTATTTTTTAGCTCTTTCGTATTGTTTTGGCCATTCAATATCCGCGCCTAAAGCATGTGCAAATGTCAATCCTAAATTAGGATCTCTCAAAGATTCTCTGGCAAACAATACCAGATCCGCTTTTCCTGAAGCAACAATTTCTTCTGCTTGATGCGCTTCGGTAATTAAACCCACGGCTCCAGTTAAAATTCCCGTTTCTTTTTTAATGCTTTCGGCAAAAGGCACTTGGTAATTAGGTCCTAGCGGAATTTGTTGGTGCGAAACTAACCCACCCGAAGAAACATCAATTAAATCCACTCCTTTCTCTTTTAATATTTTAGAAAGTTGAACTGATTCTTCGCCATTCCAGCCGCCCTCTGCCCAGTCAGTCGCTGATATTCTTACAAACAGTGGCAAGTTTTTTGGCCATTCTGATTGGACCGCTTCAACCACTTCTAGTGTAAAACGGATGCGGTTTTCAAAACTTCCGCCATACTCATCTGTTCGTAGATTCGATAAAGGAGAAAGAAATTGGTGCAACAAATACCCATGAGCAGCATGGATTTCCATTACTTTATACCCTGCCTGTACGGATCTTTTAGTTGCGGCTTTAAAATCAGAAAGTACTTTTTCCATTCCGTTTTTGTCTAATGCTTCAGGAGTCGCTTCATTATCGTGATAACCTATAGCGCTTGGAGCGACAGTTTGCCAACCTTCTTCACTAGAAGGATCTAATTTTTTATTGCCTTCCCATGGAGCAGATACACTTGCTTTCCTACCAGCATGAGCCAGCTGGATTCCAGGAACGGCATTATGATTTTCGATAAATTCATTGATTTGGATGTACTTTTCAATATGACTGTCATTCCAGATTCCTAGATCGCCTGGAGAAATTCGGCCTTCGGGAGAAACAGCTGTGGCCTCCTGAATAATTAATGCAGCGCCACCTAAAGCACGACTGCCCAGATGTACGAGATGCCAATCTGTAGCAAATCCATTTGTAGCCGAATATTGACACATAGGCGAGATTGCAATTCTGTTTTTAAGGCTAATATCTTTTATTTGAAGTGGTGAAAATAATTTTGAAGACATACTGTATATTTTAAATCGTTATAAATGAGGCTAGATTGTTAGCCATTTTAGAAAAGTAAAGTTAAGGGACATCTGCCAAACGAAAAATTCAAATTCCATTAATTAACAAACATTTAAAAAGGTATGGAATAATTATTGCAAATTATACAAATAGAAAACCTTACTTTTGTGAGTCATAAAAAGAATTAAAATTAAAAAATGGATCTATTTATCAAGCTTTCTCAATTTTTATTGAGTTTATCATTACTTATTATACTTCACGAATTAGGACATTTTATTCCTGCTAAATTATTTAAAACCAGAGTCGAAAAATTTTATTTGTTTTTTGATGTTAAATATTCCCTTCTAAAAAAGAAAATTGGAGAGACTGAATACGGAATCGGTTGGTTGCCTCTAGGTGGTTATGTGAAAATATCTGGAATGATTGATGAGAGTATGGACAAAGAGCAAATGGCTTTGCCTCCACAACCTTGGGAGTTTCGTTCTAAGCCAGCGTGGCAACGTTTAATTATTATGCTTGGTGGTGTGACCGTCAACTTTATTTTGGCTTTCATTATATATATCGGAATGGCTTTTGCTTACGGAGATACCTTTGTGGCAATGACTGACTTTAGTGATGGTTTGCTAATTGAAAATCCAGCCATGATCAATGCCGGTTTTAAAACGGGTGATAAAATTTTAGCTACAGATGGTGTGGCTATTGCTAAGTTTGACAACGATATCAACATGAAAATTATCATGGCCAAAAAGGTATTGATCGAAAGAAATGGAACGCAACAAGAGATCAATATGCCTATTGATTTTGTAGATCAGTTATCTAAGCATGAAAAAGGGACTTTAATTGACATCCGTATGCCATTTGCTATTGGCGCAGTCAGTGAAGAATCGCCAAATACTAATTTAGAACCTAAAGATATTGTTATCTCGTTAAACGGGCAGCGTACAAAATATTTTGATCAGGTAAAACCAATTTTAGCGAATGTCAAGGGTAAAACCATTCCAGCAACAATTTTGCGCAATCAAAAAGAACAAAACATTACGGTGGTAGTTTCTAAAGAAGGTTCCTTAGGAGTGAATACAGGTGGTATCAGTTTAGAATCTTTAGAGAAACTAGGGTATTATAAAGTAAGCAAGCAAGAATACGGCTTTGCAGAATCTATTCCGGTGGGAATCACTAAAGGTAAAGACCAGTTAGTAGGATATGGAAAACAATTAAAAATGATTTTTAGTCCAAGTACCGGTGCTTACAAACAAGTAGGAGGTTTTAAAGCCATATTTGATATTTTTCCAAATACATGGAGTTGGGAAACCTTTTGGAGAATCACAGCTTTATTGTCAATTATGCTTGGAGTAATGAACTTATTGCCTATTCCGGCACTTGATGGTGGACATGTGATGTTTTTATTATACGAAATAATTTCAGGTAAAAAACCATCAGATAAATTCTTAGAGAACGCACAAATGGTTGGTTTTGTTTTACTTATCACACTACTACTATTTGCTAACGGAAATGACATTTATAAAGCAATTGTAGGCAAGTAAAAAAAAGTAAAAAAAATTTTAATTTTTGCTTGCAGATATCAAATTTAGGCCTATCTTTGCACCGCTTTACCACTGAAACGCACATCACAATAAAGCAACAAAAAAAGATTAAAAAGTTCTTATATATAAAAATATACAGTTTCCTTCTTAGCTCAGTTGGTTAGAGCATCTGACTGTTAATCAGAGGGTCCTTGGTTCGAGCCCAAGAGAGGGAGCTTTTTAAAAGCCTGACAGCAATGTCGGGCTTTTTTTTTGCAATAAACTCAACGAAGTTATTGCGTAACTCGCGTTCGAAAAACCTTTCATTTTATAAAAACTGCAAAAATGAATTTAGCATACATTCTTCACTCCGCTACATTGGATCGATTTTACATTGGTTATACATCTAATTTCGATGTACGATTGGAATTCCATTTAAATTCAAACGAAACTAGAAAATTTACGAGTAAAGCTACAGATTGGGAGATTTATTTTAAAATTGAATGTGAAACCAAAACACAAGCTTTAGCAATCGAGAAGCATATCAAGGAAATGAAAAGTAAAATTTATATTGAAAATCTTATACGATATCCTGAAATCACCATCAAATTACTTGAAAAATATAAAGACTGTTAATCATAGCCCCGAAAGCTTTCGGGGTTGGTTCTCCCCACAGCTATCGGGACAAGATTTTTAAAAGCCTGACAGCAATGTCGGGCTTTTTTTTTGCACTAAACTCAACGAAGTTTTTGCGTAACTCGCGTTCGAAAAACCTTTCATTTTATAAAAACCACAAAAATGAATTTAGTATACATTCTTCACTCCGCTACATTGAATCGATTTTACATTGGTTATACATCTAATTTTGATGTACGATTGGAATTCCATTTAAATTCAAACGAAACTAGAAAATTTACGAGTAAAGCTACAGATTGGGAAATCTATTTTAAAATTGAATGTGAAACCGAAACACAAGCTTTAGCAATCGAGAAGCATATCAAGGAAATGAAAAGTAAAATTTATATTGAAAATCTTATACGATATCCTGAAATCACCATCAAATTACTTGAAAAATATAAAGACTGTTAATCATAGCCCCGAAAGCTTTCGGGGTTGGTTCTCCCAATAGCTATCGGGACAAGATTTTTAAAAGCCTGACAGCAATGTCGGGCTTTTTTTTTGCACTAAATTCAACGAAGTTATTGCGTAGCTCGCGTTGTTTAGCGCCTGCGTTTTAAACAAAGCCAGTAGGCACACTTCCATGAGCTAAAAAGCTACATTTCTCACAAGAACACAAGGTCGCATTTTAAGGAGCTTAAATCTGCTTAAAAAGCTCTTCACGACATTTCATTATTTATTACTACTTTCTTTAAAACACTAGTTTGTTTTAGGAGCTACTCCTGCCTTTCATTGCATTCTTATTTATAGCCTTTGCTTTTCTACGGCATAAAAGGAGCTTCTTACAGTCGCTCTTTTATACCTAGAAAAACAGCAGCCTCTTGCATAAGGAATTCCATTGCAGTCAGGGCTAGGGAGGGCAAGTCTTTCCATCTAATAAATTTCTTAAATTCAATTCAAAAATTATCTTTACATTAGATACATTGGATATATTAATTTGTAGTATCCAATTAACTAAATCAATAAATAATAATGTCGAAAGTAAGACTGTGGACGCGAGAAGAATTAATATTAGCTTTTAATCTCTACTTGAAAATTGAATTCGGGAAAACTCATAAGGGAAATCCACAGGTAATTGAATTAGCTGAATTAATAAACCGAACACCTAGTTCAATTGGAATGAGATTGGGAAATTTTGCTAGTGTTGATCCATTTCATCAGCAAAGAGGAATTGGAGGGCTTAAAAATGGGATAAATCAAGTTCAACCAATTTGGGATGAATTTTTCCACAATCAAGAGGAATTGATTTTTTTAAGTGAATATATTTTAGCTCAAAAAGAGAAATCAAGTATTGAAAATAAATATCAAGATATACTTTTTGATTTAAAGAATTTAAAAGGAGAAAATTTAATTAGAGAAGTTAAAACAAGAGTAAACCAATCAGTATTTAGGCAAATGGTTTTAGCGAATTATTCTACCAAATGTGCTATCACTGGTATTGATATCCCTGAGCTTTTATTGGCAAGTCATATTATACCGTGGTCAAAAAACGAAAAACAGCGTTTAAACCCTGAAAATGGTATTTGCTTTTCAGCATTGTTTGATAAAGCATTTGATAAAGGAATAATTGGAATAAATCAAAATTTTAAAATTGTACTTTCAGACTCTTTAAAAAAGAAAAAAAGCACCACTTTTTATCAAAATCACTTTGCCTCTATTGAAAATCATAAAATCACAACACCAATTAAATACTTACCAAAACTAGAATTTTTAGAATATCATATGGACACAATTTTTAATAAACTATAAACTTTCTTTAGTTTGCCGTATCGTTGTTATTAGAGCTTAAATTACTTACCAGATATTAACTATACATTTATTCGGTATTAAAAAAACATTTTCTTATGGTATCATTACAATTTATTAACTACATAAACTGGACATTTATAGAAAAATACTATCCTAAATATTATTCCTGTAGCGATATCTTAATGAGTGATATACTCACTAGAAAAATGACTGGAGAACAAGTTTGCGACGAAGATGAAGAAATGATCAAAGACTGGAATATTGAAGCTGAACTTTTTAAACTTAATCAAATTATATTTTCAAAAGCACTTAGTAATTATATTTCTTTGTTAAAAACCTAAATTTATCATCCAGCGACTAAACTTCTTTTATTATCTTTAAACAATCGTTTTTTTAACGACTTAAACATAGCATTATGAAAAGAATCAGCTTATTATTTATTTCCTTCATTGTTCTTAGTTGCAATGCCCAAATTGATCAAAAAGACGTGCGCATTCAAGATGAGGTAAAAAACTATAGTTTAGAAACGGTCGTTGACGGGATCGCCATACCCTGGGGAATGGCTTGGTTACCCGATGGCTCCATGCTTATTACTGAAAAAAGCGGTATTTTATACCATTTTAAAAATGGCACAAAAATGGAAGTTAAAAACGTTCCTGCAGTTTACAATCGCGGTCAAGGAGGTTTACTAGATATTGTACTGCATCCCGACTATGAGAAAAACGGTTGGATTTATATGACCTATGCTTCCACGGAGGGCGAGGGCGAAGGAGGTAACACCAAACTTATTCGAGCCAAATTGCAAAACGAAAGCCTAACGCAAATAGAGTCGCTGTATAAATGTGGACCCAATACGACAAAGGGACAGCATTTTGGATCTCGAATTGTTTTTGACAACGAGGGCTACTTGTATTTCTCGGCAGGGGAGCGCGGCGCTCATTTTGTCAATCCACAAGACATTACTCGTGACAACGGAAAAATATACCGTTTGAATGATGATGGGAGTATTCCTAAAGACAATCCTTTTGTAGGGAAAAATGGCGCTAAAGAGGCGATCTACTCTTATGGACATCGCAATCCTCAAGGATTAGTTAAAAACCCAACTACTGGCGCTATCTGGGAACATGAGCACGGTCCTAAAGGGGGAGACGAAATCAATATTATTAAAAAAGGAGCTAACTACGGTTGGCCAGTGGTTACTTATGGTATCGACTATGATGATACCACCATCAGTAAAATACAAGAAAAACCGGGAATTGAAAATCCTATCTACTATTGGATTCCTTCTATTGCCCCTAGCGGAATGACTTTTGTAACCAGTGACAAGTACCCAGACTGGAAAGGCAATTTGCTTATTGGTTCTTTAAAATTTCAATATTTAGAATTGGTGAAAGTAAATGGAAACAACATTACAGCCAGACAAAAAATTGCTACTGATATTGGTAGAGTACGATCAGTATCGCAAGGGCCAGACGGATTTATTTATCTGGGAGTAGAAGGGAAAGGCATTGTTAAAATAATACCCAATTAAAATGATGATTATTAAATTACCTATCGGATTGCTATTGACCCTTTGTAGCGGGTTTTATTATGCTGATGTAGTGATACCTTTGAACGATTTTTCGAAGACTGATTACGTTAGTTTCTCAGCAGATGAGCAAGATAAAACGCCATTACAAAAAAGTGTTGAAAACGGTAAAGAAGTCTACACTGATTTCTGTATGCAATGCCATATGGCTAACGGTAAAGGAGACACTAAAAATTTTCCAAATTTAGCCGGTTCTAATTGGTTAACTGAAAAAAGAGCCCAAAGCATTCATGCGGTGAAATTTGGCCTTAGTGGCCCCATAGTGGTTAATGCTAAAAAATTCAATAGCGCGATGCCTGCGATGGGACTGAGAAATCAAGAAGTAGCAGACGTAATGAACTATATTATGACGAGCTGGGGCAACAAACAAAAAAAGAGTGTCACTGTGGAAGAAGTGGCTGCAGTTAAAAAGTAGCTTGAAATTAAAATAAATAGTTCAAAGTAATAGCGGCATAATAATTTCTAGGATTTCCAGGATAATAATACCGTGGTTTACTAGTACCAAATCCAACAGCATTAGGCAAAATACTCGCAGCATAATGCGTATTTGTCGCATTGTTGATGCCCGCACTAAAGGTAGTTTTCAGCTGTTGCAGCAGGGTAAGCATGTAACTCGCTTTGATATTTACTAATTCATAACGTTTAGCATATTTAGAATTAGCGTCATTTAAAGGAATTGGGCCCACTTTTAAAAAAGAGCTGTTCAGACTAAATCCTTTAGCTGTATTGAAATCCAGTCCTAATGTATATTGTGAATTAGGCACTCCCGTTAATTGATTCCCCGAATAATCGCTAGTACCATCAATAAAATCTTTGAATTTAAAATGGTTCAAAGCTGCCGACAGATAGCTAGTCAACTGCCAGTTGCTTGTTTGTAGCAGTTGGTAATTTAACGTGAATTCCATGCCTTGATGACTGCTTGCTCCAGCATTGATTCCAATGTATTGATCTGCTGCGGTACGGCGTGCAACCAATAGATTTGTAATTTGTGTACTAAAAAAAGCCAGTTCGCTGTACAGCCTTTTTTGCATCCAATTGCCTTTGAAACCTATTTCATAATTCCACCCTATTTCTGATTGCAGATTGGTATTGATTTGCCCGTTGGGATTCAATGTCTCTGTTACAGAAGGCAGGGAAAAACCTTTGCTAACGGAGGCGTACAGGTTTTTTAAGGAAGCTATTTGATAACTAAGGCCCATTCGGGGAGACACTACATCAGCAAAACGATGTATTTTTTTGGGACTATTATTTGGTTCTAAAATATTCAATAAAGTATAGCTAGTGCTGTTCAAAGCCAAACCTGCCTCCAGCTGCAAATCACGCGAAAGAGACCAAGTGGATTGTAAAAAATAATTGCTGTAGTTCCTGTTTTGTTCTGCCTCTGTAAATTTGGCACCAGCCAGACTTCCTTGATTTTGATTGGATTGGAAGTTGTTCTCAAATAAGGAATACTGATACTTTTCGGTAAGTATTTCGGTTCCCAAACTCAATTCAAACGGTAATGAACCAATACTGCTGTTGTAATTGAGGCTGGTTCGAAAACCCAAATTGCTAATTTTATCTGCTAAAATATCAAAAGGTCTCGGTTCGTACGCCTCCTTAAAAGTAGAAAAGACACTACTCTTAAAAGACCATTTATTAGTAAATTGTTGCTGATAGCCCAAACCCAGCTGTAGTTTGTCATAGGATTCATATCCTTGTGCCTGCAACCATTTGTTAGCTGCTTTCTCAGGATGATTGTTAAAGTCGTCCTCATTAATGGAGCTAGGAATATAGGCTTTTAGCCTTGTGTAAATAGCTACAAGAGACAAAGCAGTTGTGTTGTTAATTTTTTGTTTGCTCAATAGCGAAACAGATTTTCTATCGTAAGCCGAATTTTGGCGAAAGCCATCACTTTGTAAATGATTGTAATTTATCGTGCTTGCTATCGCATTTTGGCTGTACACTCCAGAGAAACTTTGTTTTAATAAGCCATAACTTCCGTAGGTCGTAGCTGATTTTAATGCGAAGGTCTGAGCGGGAATGTCTTTTGCAAACAGATGAATGACCCCACCTAATCCGGAGCCAAAGCTTGTGCTGTTAGGTCCTTTTACAATTTCGATGCGACCAATATTTTCCATATCGATATCTTCAATAGTAGATTCGCCTTCTGCAGTGGTTAACGGGATATTTTCAAAATAGCTTTTTATTTTAGTTGTACCATACTGGGAGCGGGCACCCATCCCTCGAATGGAAATCCTATTGGTATTCAAAGCGCCCTGCTGCATATTAATTCCCGGAATTTTATTAAGTACCGAAGTCAGGATTATTCCATCACCACTATTTGCTTCCGTTATTGGAATACTGGCTACAGCAGCCGCCATTTTTTGTAAGGACACCGCTGTTGGAGACGCTACAATGCGCACTTCTGATAGGGAAGTGGTATCTTTTGTTATTTGACTGCTAGCTGTTACAACATGTAGCAGTAAAATAATCAATATTAAAAAACGAGAGTGGGTCTTTAACACCTAATGTAAGAATTTAGAATAGTAGTTATAAATTTAGCGTATTCTGTTCTGGAATCAAAAATAGCTTGATTATATTTTTTATATGCTTATCTTATAAAATCAATTAGTAAGAACATAATAAATAGTCGGTAACTAGGTTTATCTTTGTAATGAAACCAAAACTTTTTTATGAAAAAATTCACGATATTAGTTCTCTCTCTTTCTGTACTTATTGGCGCATCAAGTTGCAACCAAGGTAAGGCAGCAGACGATCAATCTATTGATTCAAAATTAGATTCAGCAACTGTTGACACGGTGAAGAAAAAACAAATTTCGACCATTGACACCGTAGATTACAATAAGAGAATGTTAGCCTTAAGTAACAACGACACTACAGGGAGATGGCCAGTGAAAACGCCACATCCTTTACCGGGCGCATTATTGCCATACAATAGAATTATTGCTTTCTACGGAAATTTGTATTCAAAGAGAATGGGAATCTTAGGTGAAATTCCCAAAGAGCAAATGTTAGCCAAATTACAATCTGAAGTAGCCAAATGGGCCGCGGCAGATTCGACAGTGAAAACCATACCTGCTTTGCATTATATTGCAGTAACCGCTCAAGGTGCGCCAGGAAAAGCCAACATGCATCGCATGCGCATGCCGTTCAAACAAATCGATACGGTAATTAGTTGGGCTAAACCCATTAATGCTTTGGTGTTTTTAGATATTCAAGTAGGGCACAGCACGGTTAAAAACGAAGTGACTGAATTAAAAGAATATTTAGCTATGCCCAATGTTCACTTAGGTATTGATCCCGAATTTTCATTGAAAAACGGTGAAATCCCAGGTTCAAAAATTGGTTCTTTTACCGCTGATGATATTAATGATGCCATTGATATTCTTGCTGAGGTGGTTAGAGAAAACAAATTAACTCCTAAAGTTTTAATCGTGCATCGTTTTACACAAGGTATGGTGACTAATTATAAAAAGATTAAAACAGTTCCAGAGGTACAAGTAGTGATGGATATGGACGGCTTTGGAAGTAAAGTTTTAAAACGTTCTACCTACTTGAGCTATATTTATAGAGAACCCGTGCAATTTACTGGTTTCAAATTATTTTATAAAAATGACAACTGGAACAACTGGCAAATGTACACGCCAGAAGAATTGTTGAAGTTCACACCAAAACCGATTTACATTCAATACCAATAATGCTTTTTAAGAACTAACAGATGATGAAAAGTTTATTATATCCTTTAGTGGCTTTTTTTTTAGTGATAGGATGCCAGTCAAAAGTGGAACAAGCTGATACAGTCTCTCAAGAAGCTACACCTGCGGCTGCTCAGAAAGAAAAAAAAGTAGCGCAAAAGAAACCCAATGATGCTGCAGCTATTTTAGCCAAGAAGGAAGTGCCTATCTTGTGCTATCACAACATTAAAGATTTTAACGCGAGTTCAGGTGCTATGACAAAAGTCTACTCAGTTAAACCTGCTGATTTTGCAGCTCAAATGAAAGCACTCTCAGAAGCCGGTTATCATACTATTTTGCCAGAACAGCTATATAATTATTTGGTTTTTAATGCGCCATTGCCTTCAAAACCCATTATGATCACGTTTGATGATACTCGGGGAGAACAATATAGTTTAGGAGTAACTGAAATGGAAAAATACGGCTTTAAAGGAGTGTTTTTTGTAATGACCGTTTCAATTAATCGTCCTAATTATTTGACCAAAGAGCAAATTAAGTCTATGTCTGATTCTGGTCATAGTATAGGTGCTCATACTTGGGATCATCATATGGTGACAAAATACGCAGGAGAGGACTGGAATACGCAGTTGGTTAAACCTAAGGAGAAACTGCAAGAAATTATAGCTAAACCCGTTCCTTATTTCGCCTATCCTTTTGGACTATGGAATACAGCTGCCATTCCTAAAATAAAAGAAAGCGGTTATCAGATGGCATTTATTCTTTCGACCAAAAGAGATTCAGTGGACCCTTTGTACACTATCCGACGCATGATTGTTTCAGGAACTTGGACTACAGCACAAATGATGAAGGCTACCGAAGCTACTTTTACAAATAGTACAGACAAGTAAAATAGTAGTCATTAGGACAGATTCATAAAAAAAGCGCCTCGTTTTATAACTAATAAAACGAGGCGCTTTTTTTATGTAGTAAGATGTCTTATTTATTAGACAACCATCCTTTAGGGTCCGTATATGTAGTGTTTTGAAGTAACAAGAACTTAATTACAGTTTTACCTGTATCCCCATTAGTTCGTACACGCCCTATGTTTTGTTTTATACTAATTTTATCTCCTTTGTTTACGGATACCGAGCTTAAATTTTGGTATATAGTGAAGTAATCTCCATGCTGTATCATTACGGCCTTATTAACAGGTGATAATACCATCACACTGGCCACTTCTCCTCCAAATACGGCTCTAGCATTAGCACCTTCATTAGTCGTGATTTCTACACCACTATTATGAATTACTAAGGTATTGTAAATAGGGTGTGCCTGATCGCCATAACCTAATGATATAAATCCTTTTTCAACAGGCCAAGGTAAATTTCCTCTATTGGCTCTAAAATTGTCAGCAATAAGTTTAGATTCTGGAGTCAATTCAATTCTGGACGAAGATACTGGTGCTTTTGAAGCCGTAGCAGCGACCTCTTTTGGAGTGGCTCCTGATTTTTCAGCTAGGGCTTTTGCTTTCGCTTTTTCTAAAGCAGCTTTTCTATTGGCTTCAGCAATGGCTTCCCTGATCAAACGGTCAATTTGTCTATCAATAGTTTTTGACTCTCTCTGTTTTTTCCTGATGTCTGAAACTATTCTATTTTTATCTTTCTTAATTTCATTTACTAATTTCTCTTGCTCTATCTTTTCCTTCTCTAAAACAGCACGCTCTTTAACGTTTTCTGCTAATAATTTTTGCTTAGCAATTTTTTGGCCGTTTAATCTTTTATTGATGGTAATTAACTCCGTCGATTTAGATTCTATTTCCTCTCCTTGAGACTTTCTAAAATTAGTATACTGTTTCAAGTATTGTGCCCTTTTATAGGCTTGTAAAAAGCTTTCAGAAGATAGGATAAACATCGCTCTACTTTGTTCAGATCTGCTTTTGTAGGACTTTACAATCATCTTAGCATAATCGGCTTTAAGGATAAGCAGTTCTTTATTAAGCTTGTTAATCTTCACTTGATTAATATACATATCATTTGCCAAAAGCTTGGTTTGCTTCTCCGTAGTATTAATTAACGTTTCTTTTAGGCGAATTTTATTTTTTTGAATCATGTACACATTCATAGCCGACTTTTCTTTCGACTTCACATTTTTCAACATCTTTTCATTCTCTCTAATCTCTCTTTGAATCTCTGCTTTACGCTGTTCTAATTTTTCTTGTTGAGAAGACTGGCTCCACATCGTGGAAGTCAGACAAATAAATAATAGGCTTAGGAAAATTTTTGGCATCTTAAAAAAATATTTTTTGCAAATTTACTTAATTATAACTCTATTATAACCATTAGGAACACTATATGGGAAAGAAAGTTCTTCATTAAATGAAATGGTATTGTAATCTAAATTAATTTCGGTTTTCCCTTTTTTCTGATAAGTGTTGATCAGGACCTTCGTAGGGATACTGATTTCATTGTATTTTTTAATATCTGAATAGGCTACTTGAATCATTCTACCTTCAGCAGTTTGATTGATCTCTTGCTTATTAACGCTAAAATCGTCTGCATTGATATAAAAGGTTTTTTTAGTTTTTGAATTTGATACATCATCCAGTCGATACAGTTGTTCTACTAAAGATTCAGCATATTTTCCCTTGCTTAAATCATCTAAAGCTTCTCCTACTAACATATTTTGAATTTTAGTATAATCTAAATCAGTTCCTAACCACTGGCTTAGCGAACTAAAATTTCCCTCAAAGTAAGTCCCTTTTATTTTTTCATAGTAACGCACTGTAGTAGGTGTAATCGATGCTTTAGCCATTGTGATACCTAAAAACCGAATGCTTACTAGAATTTGTTCATCCTTTTTTATTTTGATTTCCGCAGTTACATTTTGTGTTTGCTTGTCATCTGCATAACGGGCATTAGCCTTAATATATAATGTAGAAAAGTCAGTTTTATTGTTGTAATGATTTTCAATTATTGTTTTAGACTTTAAATAGGTTGCTGGCGCGCTAACCTCAGTCACGATCGATTTTGATTTACAAGAAACCATCAGTACGATGGCTAATAAAAGGGCTATTTTTTTCATATTTTATTTTTTTAATAATTGATTGGCTTTAGAAAAATAAAACTCTTTTTTCTTATGGTCTCCCAAGCCACTGTAGGCTTCTCCCAGTTGAATATTGAAATTTATTTCTAAAGTAATATCTTCTACTACATAATCCATGCCCATTTCTAGAATGTCTTTGGCTTTTTTATATTGCAAAAGTTGGTTATAGCCTAATCCTGCATAATAATAAAATTGGGGTTGGGTAGGGAAGCTGTCGATCATTTCAACCGCCAATCGGACTACAGATTCAAAATTTTTCGTTTCTGTGTACGCTTGAAGCAAAAGCAAACTACTTTCTAAATCTACTTCGGTCCCTTTTTTAAGTGCTTTTTCATACAACGGAATGGCTTTGTCCCATTGCTTTTTAATTTGATAGAACTTCGCTATTTCTTTTGCCACATTCACTTCAGGATCGTTGTCAAAATAGCCAATCGCTTTTTCTAAATCAGCACTGTATTGTGGGTTTTTAGTAACAAATAATAAAAATTCATTAAGGATGCGATGTTTAATTTTAGGATCAATTTTAGTGCTTCCCAAAACGATATTCATCGCTTTAACCGCTTTTATACCATCGTTAACTTCTAAATAATTTTTGAATAAACTTACTTGTGCCCATTCTGAAGTGGGGATTTGCTTTTCTAATTCTTTGGCTGTTTCCAGCATTTTTGTCTCTTCATTATTCTTTGAATACAAATAAATAAGCGAAAGATAATTAGCTTCTTCCTTTGGGTATTTCTTTACTTGTTCGACCAAATGAGCTATTTCAGCATTCTGATATTTCCCTTGTGATAAAATTTGGATTTTATAAGATTCTCTTCGATCCGATTTTCCAGAGGTTTCGTTTAGCTCATTTATTAAAGCTAAGGCCTCATCAAATTGCCCTGTGTTCATATAAAGTGAAGTCAAGTCCTCTTTGAATTTGGGATCAAATGGTATTAATTGCTGTATTGTTTTTATGGCACCTTGATAATCTTTGGTTTCATAATTGACGTCATACATACCTATAAAAAACCATTTGTTAGTAGGATCGATACTGGCCGCTTTTTCGAAGGAAGTATAGGCGTTTTTATATTGCTTTAAAGCCAAATAATTTTTTCCTAATTCAAAATGTATCGTCGCATTTTGAGGTTCGATTTTTAGACATTTTTCTAAAGCGACAATCGCTTTATCATAATTTTCAATGCCTTTTTGTTTTAAGGATTCATAAAAATAATCCTCAAATTTATTTACATCCTGCTTAACATCTTCCGGTTCTGTTTGAGCCAAGAGCAAAGTGGAATTGCTTAGCAAAACAAATAGAAATAATAAGAAGGATTTTTTTATCATTGTAGTTTATAAAATACCTGCAAACGTTTAAAAGTTTGCAGGCTTATATTTTTAGCTAATTTGGCTACTCTAAAACGGAATAATCACCAATGCTAATTGCTGTAAAATCACCATTAAAAGTAGCATGATTTCCTATCATTGCATTGTCTAAATTTGCATTGCTGATATGCGCATGGGTTTGCACCAAACTGTTTTTGATTGTCGTACTAACCACATGGCATCCTTTTCCTAAAGAAACATTAGGACCCACAGTACTGTTTATTAACACTACATTTTCACCAATATAACATGGAGGTATAATCGTAGAATTATCTAATCTCACATTTGAAGCGACTAAATCTACCTGATCTTTGTGTAAAAAGTTCAGCATTCGTGAGTTGGTTTCAACAGTGACATTTTTATTACCACAGTCCATCCATTCGTCTACTTTTCCAGGAACAAACCGCATTCCTTTTTGTTTCAGATTTTCCAGTCCGTCTGTTAATTGGTATTCACCACCTTTAGTAACATTATTGTCCAGTAAGTATTGTAATTCAGTGCGTAAATCTTCTCCTTTTTTGAAATAATAGATTCCAATGATGGCTAAGTCTGAAACAAATTCTGCTGGTTTTTCAACAAAATCAACAATTTCATTTTTTTCATTTAATTGGACTACACCAAAAGCGCTTGGGTCTTCTACTTGTTTCACCCAAATTACACTATCAGCAGTAGTATCTAAGCTAAAATCAGCTCTAAAAAGAGTGTCAGCATAAGCCACAACAATAGGTCCATC
Organism: Flavobacterium sp. W21_SRS_FM3; assembly: GCF_052113625.1. Classification (NCBI taxonomy): domain Bacteria; kingdom Pseudomonadati; phylum Bacteroidota; class Flavobacteriia; order Flavobacteriales; family Flavobacteriaceae; genus Flavobacterium; species Flavobacterium sp. W21_SRS_FM3. Next base: position 318,045 of record NZ_JBGQOD010000001.1, read on the forward strand.
CATGCTTTCTTTGGCACACATAATCGCATGACCCGTTCCTAAAGCTTCATTTTGATAATAGATTGTACCTCTAGCGCCTAGTTTCTCAGCAATGGCGATCAAATCATTCTCGACTGTTGTACCAAAATCTTTGTGAATGATAAACGCTATTTCTTCAATATTTTGACTGATAACGCCAGCAATATCTTCTACTAAACGATGTACAATAGGTTTTCCAGCAATAGGAATTAATGGTTTAGGAATGGTTAATGTATGTGGTCTAAGACGTGAACCACGTCCTGCCATAGGGATAATTATTTTCATGTTTTATTATTATTGAAAGATTAAATGACTGAAAGATTAAATGATTCTCTTCGAATTTTTAAATGTTTCAATCTTTAAATTATTGAATTTATTTTACTCCAGTACTACCAAAACCGCCAGCACCTCTAGAAGTTTCAGATAATTCTTGGACTTCAATCCAGTCTGCACGCTCGTGTTTAGCTATAACCAGTTGGGCTACACGCTCTCCATTTTTAATTTCAAAAACTTCAGCGGATAAATTTACTAAAATCACACCAATTTCGCCACGATAATCAGCATCGATCGTTCCTGGGGAATTAAGAACTGTGATTCCGTTTTTAAAGGCCAGTCCACTTCGTGGTCGCACTTGCGCTTCGTAACCTATAGGCAGTTCAATAAAAAGTCCTGTTTTTACAATAGTTCGCTCTAATGGTTGTAGGCTTATAGACTCTGTTAAATTAGCTCTTAAATCCATTCCTGCGGATGCTATGGTTTCATAGTTAGGCAAGGCATGTTGTGATTTATTGATGATGTGTATTTTCATTTTTACTCTTTTTGAATTTGTTAGCAGGATTTCTAGCCCTGATGGAAGCGGCATCCTTTTCTTGACTTTTTTAAGGAAAGAAAAGATATAGCGCACAGCAGGAAATGGCTCCTAACTATTATTACGCTTCACTATTTTTAAAAGTGTTTCTTTTTCGTTGTGATAAATAAAATAAAGGAATAATAGTAATAACGTGATTCCCACATAATAATTTTCTCTGAATCCATAAAAGGATATTGCCGAGAACAATATGGATAAGGAGAGATAGCCTCCAATTTTTTTTATATCATAAGGAATAGGGTAGTACCTGTTCCCTAAGTAGTAGGAGATAAGCATCATACTTCCATAAGCCGCTATGGTAGCTATGGCTGAACCATAGTAGCTCATTGAGGGGATAAGCAAATAGTTTAATACTAATGTGATTATGGCTCCAACTATAGAAATATAAGCTCCAATGTGCGTTTTGTCTATCAATTTATACCAAACGGAAAGGTTCGTGTAAATTCCTAAAAAGAAGTTGGCCAAAATAATCAAAGGCACCACTTTCATAGCCACCCAGTACGAACTGTCACGTATCATTAGTTGTTTGAACAAATCAGAAAAAACGATTACGGTTAACAGAATAAATGATCCAAAAATGACAAAATATTTGGTTACCATAGCGTAGGTTTGCGGCGCATTCTTATTAGAAGCATGACTAAAAAAGAACGGTTCAATACCTAAGGTGTATGCAGTTCTATACAAAACCATAAATAGTCCTAATTTATAGCAGGCAGAATAGACTCCTACTTCAGCTTCAGCTATATTGTCAGGCAGTAACTTACCTAATAATATTTTGTCAAATTGCTCATTGATGGCAAATGCGATTCCTGCAATCATGATGGGCATACCGTAGCGCATCATTTTTTTCCATAAACTAAAATCAAATTTCCATTTCAGAAACACATAGTTAGGTGATAGCGCTACAAAGGTTAGTAAACTCGCAATGATATTCGCTAAAAAGATATAGCCTATTTGAAAGTTATCAACGTATACAGAACTTAAGAAACCATCTGGATTGCTTTTGATAATTTGTGGGATATACAGTAAAAAAAGTACGCTCAAAATAAGGTTGACTAGTACGTTTCCTATTTTGATAGCTGCATAAACCATAGGTTTTTGAAACGCTCTCAGTTTTGAAAACGGAATAATAACTAAGGCATCCAAAGCTAGAATCCATATGGTATACCCAATGTACTGCGGATCAATTCCAGACCAGTCAGCTAAACTGCTGCGAAATAATAATGCAATAAAGAGAAAGAGGATGGTGGTCCAAAAAACAGAAACCGTGGCAGTTTCTACCACACTATCTTTATTAGTTTCTTTACTATAGAATCTAAAAAACGCCGTCTCCATTCCGTAGGCTAGAATGACATTAAAGAATATCATGTAGGCGAAGATGATGGATACTTTTCCATATTCAGCCTTGGGTAGTAAATCAGTGTAAAGTGGTACAAGTAAAAAGCTAAACATCCTTGGCATTACAGTGGCCAGTCCATATATAGCAGTTTGCTTAAAAAGGTTTTTATATAATCCCAAAATGGTCTTTAATTTATTTAAAAAACAAAAATAACTATTTCTTTTGTTTATTCATCAGCAGTTAGCTATTCATTACTGTTCCTTGATGTTTGTTATTTTATAGTATAAGGTTTTGTTGCTTAATTTGTATTGCAGCATTGCGTCATTAGGCAATAATTCAAATTTTGATTTTCTAATTTCTGGAGCTACATTGCCATATTCGTTTTTATGCTCGCCAGAGAGGATAAGATTAGAATCAATTTGAACGGGAGATATAGTAGCCCTATATAGTTTTGCATTTACCTTTTCGAATGTTGCTTCTTGTGTCCTAAAATAGATTTTTTCTAATTGTACATTTTCCTTCAAATCCTCCTGCAATGCGATGTAGAGCATTATTCTTTCTGAACTGCCATCGGTTCCTTTTTGTGTTTTTAAGTAAACAGAAGCTATTTCTTGTGGAAAATTCATTTGTACATCTCTTTTAATAGCGCAGCCCGAAATTCCTAATACAATACATAGTGTAAAAAGTAATTTTTTAAATAACTCCATTTTTTGATTTTAGGTTAGACCTTCTTCATTTAAAATTTTTACGAAATGAAATCCTTTGGGACCATAGCCTTGGTTGTAGTAAAAGCGATGTGCGGCAAAGTTAGTGGTAAACGCGTCTAGTACGATATTAGTACACGCTAAGTCAATGGCTTTTTGTTCCACATAGTCCGTTAATAATTTACCAATGCCTTTAGAGCGATGATCAGGATGGACGACAAAATTGTCAATTTCAAGGTATTTGCCACTCCATAGTTTTGTCGAAAACCAGCAGCCGGTGATACCCACACAAACGTTTTCATCAAATACAGCAATTTGAGTATAATTATGCGGAATCATTTCTTGTAGATAACTAGCATATTTTTCCTTCGATAGCTTTGGATATAGCTGTTGCATCACTCCAATTTGAGCAAGCATTTCTTCAATTGTGGTAAGTTCTTTAATTTTCAATGGTACGTTTTATAAACCATAAAATTAATCAAAAAATAGAGCAAGGCATAAATGACACAATTAAAGTTATCACAAATGCTGCTTTTTTATAAACGGAGTTGTTTGCTAATTCTTTTATTTTGTGATATTAGTGAGTACTATTATAATTTGATTTGTATAAAGAAGCTCTATTTAATTTTAATTGGATATTATAATCCACGTCATCAACGGCCAATCTTTTTATAAAATTAGAGGAAAACAAGGCATTAATGAGTTTTTGACTAATATTGCTTTTGTTCAATTTTAGTATCTTGTATTCAATATCATCTAAGGAAAGGATGTTACGCGCAATTTTGATTCGCTTGTATTTGAATGCGGCTTCTGTTTGAGAAGCTTCTTTGGCTATAATTATTGCAAAGGCATTGTAGATGTTCGTCCAAAAATGTTTTTTTAAATCATCTGAAGATAGAAAACCTTCTAATTTGTTTAATTTTAAGTAATGCAATTCTCTTCTTAGCTGTGCTGTGTCTAAGTTGTCTTGTGCATCTTTTAATATTTTTTCCGATAGTGCTATTAAATAATTTTCCATTGTTGCCCCACGCAATTGATTAATAAGTTCAAAAGTAAGATTTTAGTGGCAGCCGGGATTAGGTATAATTACCTGATTTATAATAAGGTTTGTAAAAGTGTAGTTAAATAATTCTTAAAAAAGTGACGGTTGGTTTTAAGTATAAAGCATAAAAAAACCCCGCAAAGCGAGGTTTTATATATTGTTGAATTAGTTGCTACTAACCATTTAAAGCTTCTGCACCACCTACGATCTCAAGTATTTCGTTAGTAATAGCAGCTTGACGTGCTTTATTGTAAGTTAATTTCAATTGATTTCTTAATTCAGTTGCATTATCAGTTGCTTTATGCATTGCAGTCATTCGGGCACCGTGCTCTGAAGCAAACGAGTCACGAATTCCTTTATACAATTGCATTTTTAATGATTTTGGAATCAAAGTCAAAACAATTTCTTCTTTAGATGGTTCAAAAAGATAGTCTCCAGTTGATACTGGTACATCTGATTTTATTGGAGCTAAAGGTAAGAACTGTTCTATTTGCACAATTTGAGTTGCTGCATTTTTAAATTGATTGTAAATCAATTCAATTTTGTCATATTCACCAGAAACAAATTTTTGAGTAAGCGTATCAGCGATTAAAGCAACATTATCAAAAGTTAGATTATCATAAATCGCACTTTGATTGTCAACTACAGGCAAAACTTTGCTTAAAACATCGTTTCCTTTTTTACCGATAGCAAAAATATCCACTTGCTTCCCTGCATAAAATGCTGCACGGTTTTTAGCTTCTTTAATTGCATTTGTATTAAATGCACCTGCCAAACCTCTATTTGAAGTTACCACAACGATTAATACTTTATTTACTTCACGTTGTGCCGTAAACTCTTCACCAGCATCACCTTCCAGTGTAGCAGAAAGATTTTGTAATAATTCTGTTAATTTTTCGGCATAAGGGCGCATTGCTGTAATTGCATCTTGTGCTTTTTTTAGCTTTGCTGCAGAAACCATTTTCATCGCAGATGTGATTTGCATCGTAGATGAAACGGAAGTAATTCTATTACGGATTTCCTTTAAATTTGCCATTTTTGTTTTAGTCTAATGTCATAAAGTTATAAAGTCTAAAGTCTGTAAAAAGCCAGTTAACTGACTTTAAGACTTTGGACTTTACAACTTTCGACTATTTTTAGTTATATTTTGCTGAAACTTCTTTAGCTACAGATTGAATTACATCAGTAATTTCATCTGTTAACTTACCTGCTTTTAAAGCATCTAATGTTGCTCTATGTTTGTTGTTTAAAAATTCTAAAAATTCTTTTTCAAATTCTTTTACTTTTTCAACAGGTACATTTTTCAATAAGTTTTTAGAACCAGCGTAGATAATTGCTACTTGGTCTTCAACTGTATAAGGATCGTTTAAACCTTGTTTTAAGATTTCAACGTTTCTTCTACCTTTTTCAATTACATTTAAAGTAACAGCATCTAAGTCTGAACCAAATTTAGCAAACGCTTCCAATTCACGGAATTGTGCTTGATCAAGTTTTAAAGTACCAGCTACTTTTTTCATTGATTTAATTTGTGCATTTCCTCCAACACGAGATACCGAGATACCTACGTTAATTGCTGGACGAACCCCCGAGTTAAACAAATCTCCATCCAAGAAAATTTGACCATCTGTAATCGAAATTACGTTTGTTGGGATGTATGCAGAAACGTCACCAGCTTGAGTTTCAATAATTGGTAAAGCTGTTAATGAACCACCACCTTTTACAATTCCTTTGATAGAATCTGGTAAATCATTCATGTTTTTAGCAATTCCGTCATCAGCGATCACTTTACAAGCTCTTTCTAATAATCTACTGTGTAGGTAGAAAACGTCTCCAGGATATGCTTCACGTCCCGGTGGTCTTCTTAATAAAAGAGAAACCTCACGGTAAGCTACTGCTTGTTTAGATAAATCATCATAAACAATTAAAGCTGGACGACCTGAATCTCTAAAGTATTCTCCAATTGCAGCACCTGCGAAAGGAGCATACACTTGCATTGGAGCAGGATCAGAAGCATTTGCAGCAACAATAACTGTATAAGCCATTGCACCTTTTTCTTCTAACATTTTAGCGATTCCTGCTACTGTCGAAGCTTTTTGCCCGATAGCAACATATATACAAAATACAGGTTTTCCTGCATCGTAAAATTCTTTTTGATTCAAGATAGTATCGATACAAACAGTTGATTTACCTGTTTGACGGTCACCAATAACTAGCTCACGTTGTCCACGACCTACTGGGATCATAGCATCTACTGCTTTTACTCCAGTTTGTAATGGCTCTGTTACTGGCTGACGAAAGATAACTCCAGGAGCTTTTCTTTCTAATGGCATTTCATATAAGTCTCCACCAATCGGTCCTTTTCCATCAATTGGAAAACCAAGTGTGTTTACTACACGTCCTACCATTTGCTCACCCACTTTAAGAGAAGCGATACGTTGTGTTCTTTTTGCTGTAGAACCTTCTTTGATTCCTGTTGATGGTCCTAAAAGTACCACACCAACATTGTCTTCTTCAAGATTCAATACAATAGCTTCAAGTCCGTTATCAAATTCAACTAACTCGCCATATTGCACATTTGAAAGCCCGTAAATACGAGCAATACCATCTCCAACTTGAAGTACCGTTCCTACTTCCTCTAGTGTAGCACCAGATTCAAAACCTTCTACTTGCTTTCTTAATATTGCTGAAATTTCAGCAGGTTTGATTTCCGCCATCTTAATTTATGATTTAGACACTTTAATGTGTAATAAAACTAGTTACTTAATTCTCTTTTTAAAACTTGTAATCTATTAGCAACAGAAGCATTGTACTCCTTATCACCAATTCTTAAAATAAACCCACCAATAATAGAAGGGTCTACTGTATTTACTATTGTAATTTTCTTATCAGAAAATTCTTTTATTTTTTCAGAAACTTTTGCTTCTAAAACGGAGTCTAATGGAGTAGCAGTAGTTACTTTAACTACTTGTATTCCATTATTTTCGTCAGATAGAAGAATATATTGAGAAACAATACCTCCTAAAATTTCGAATCTCTTGTTTTCTAATAACAAACGGAAAAGACTTTTAGTCAATCCTGTTGTATTTGCAAAAACTTCTGTCAAGGCACTTTCTTTTACAGTTACAGAAATCGTTGGGTTTTGAATAAAATTACTCAATTCCTCATTTCCATTGATTGTAGAAGAAATTAAAGACATGTCTTTATAAACTTCTTGCTCATTTCCTGCAGAAATGGCTAAGTCTAAGAATGCTTTTGCATAACGAATTGCTGCTCTAGTTCCTGACATAATTTTAGTTTAATTTTACGTCACCTAACATTTTCTCAACTAATTTAGTTTGAGCTTCTTTATTAGATAATTCGTCTTTCAATAATTTCTCTGCGATACTTAATGACAAAGTAGAAACCTGAGTTTTCAATTCAGCCATAGCTGCATTTTTCTCAGCTTCGATAGCAGCCTTTGCTTGCGCTATCAATCTTTCTCCTTGAGCTTGTGCTTCATTTTTAGAATCAGCAATCATTTTTTCTCTCATTTCACGAGCTTCTTTTAATAAAGCGTCACGTTCCATTCTTGCTTCTTGTAAGATGCGTTCATTGTCTGCAGTTAAATTCTGCATTTCTTGACGAGCTGATTCGGCTGAAGCCAAAGCATTATTTATCGATTCTTCACGACCTTTTACTGCTCCCAAAATTGGTTTCCAAGCAAATTTTCTTAAAAGAATAAAGAAAACAAAGAAAATGATCGTTGTCCAAAAAATTAAACTCTCCGGTGAAGTTAATTGCATAAACTTATATTTTTAAAAATTGTTTTTCTTTTTTAAAAATTTCCTGTAGCCAACCGCTACAGGAAATTTTAAATTTTAATTACTTCGCGATTAAAGCAACTACAACTGCGAAAAGCGCAACACCTTCAATAAGTGCAGCAGCGATAATCATAGCAGTTTGGATTTTTCCAGCAGCTTCTGGCTGACGAGCGATAGCATCCATTGCAGATCCACCAATTTTTCCAATTCCAAGACCTGCTCCGATTACTGCTAATCCAGCTCCAATTCCAGCTAATACCATAATAGTAAATTTATATAGTTAATAATTATTAAAACACATTTTAATGATGATCATGCTCTGCTACAGCTTGACCAATGAATAATGCTGTTAACAACGTGAAGACATAAGCCTGCAACGCAGCAACTAACATTTCTAATACACTCATGAACAATACGAATGCTCCTGATATAGGAGATACCGCTACTGTATCGAATATAAAAATTAATGAAATTAAACTCAAGATGATGATGTGACCTGCAGTGATATTTGCAAATAAACGAATCATCAATGCAAAAGGTTTAGTTAACATCCCAATGATTTCAACAGGAATCATAATTGGGTATAACGCCTTTGGTACTGGAGGAGTTAAAATATGTTTCCAGTAATCTTTGTTTCCACTGAAAGTAGTTACAACGAAAGTAATAAATGCCAATACAAAAGTAAAGTAGATATTTCCTGTTAAGTTAGAACTAAATGGAAAGAAAGGAATTAATCCAATAAGGTTGTTGATCCAAATAAAGAAAAATATAGTTAAAAGATACGGCATGTAATTAGCGTACTTTTTGATACCAATGTTAGGAATAGCAATTTCGTCTCTAACGAAAGTTACTAAAGGCTCCAAGAAACCAGCAAGTCCTTTTGGCGCTAATTGGTTTTTCTTGTAAGAACGTGCTACTGCAAAAAACAATAAGAACATAACGATTGCCGACATGAACATAGAAAATACGTTCTTAGTGATTGAAAAGTCTAATGGTCTTGCATCAAAAGCAAAAGCTCCGTTTTCTCTATCTTCTTGTGATAATGTTTCATATTTATCAGCGTAAAAAATTACTTCATTGAAACGAACTAATTTTTGACCGTTTACATCAATAACGTGTTCTCCAGAGTTATCATGGTGAAATGCTTCTGATGAGAATACTTCTAATCCATTATCTGTCCATAAAATTATAGGCAAATAAAGAGAAATAGGGTGTCCATCCCAATCAGCAATGTGAAATTCATGAGAATCACCAATGTGATCATTGATTAATTCTGTAGCATTAAACTCTTTTTTCTCGGGTGCAGCATGTGCTCCATGCTCTGCAACAGACTCATTAACAACAGAAAGACTGTCAACCGCTGGATTTGCAAATCCAAAGTAAGGGATACTGGCTACTAAAGCAACTAATAAGAACTGAACAGGTTTATTTGAAAATACCATTATTAAATTGTGTGTCTAATTTTACGTTTCAAAATTTTTTGCAAAGGTACATAATTTATTCACAATTGAAAATATATCATTTAGTTTTTAAAAGCTATATTTCAATTTATGAACGTTAAATGCGATAAATATAGAATTTAATGCTTGTTTATTAGCTTAATCGCAAAAAAAGTTTCAAAAAACAAGTATAAAAAATACGGAATAAAAAAGGCTCCTACATCTGGAATCTGGTTCTGAAGGTCAGATTGTAACAGTGGAATTAGGAAAACAACTGCTGCCATCATTTTTATTAAACTGATTCCCATAAACGCAAAACCAGTTTTATCTGGAAAGGTTTTATTTACAAAAACTAAAAATAAAAACGATAAAATAGTTATTATAAAATGAAAGAGATAAATACTCCAGGTGGAGTAGAAAAAATAATCGGGTTCAAAATAACTATTTACAATAAAGTTTTGGGTAAAAAACAGGATAATTGTAAATGGTATGAGGTATTTTAGAAAATGGTAAAACTGTTGCATTATTCTTCTTTATTTAGATTTTTGACCTGCCTTATAATGTTGTATAATGATATAAAGACAGATAATAGTGATAATATTATGGTAAAGACAGAGGAATTGGTGTATTTTTCATCGAGCCACATACCTAAATAAGTAAAGCTAAAAATGATGATTCCCATTTGAAAAGGGATGTTCATCATGGCCAGCCATTTACTAGTTGATTTTTTGTTGGGTTTCTTTTCCATCAGTAAGCATAAGGTTTTTTAAATTGTCTTTCATAATGCAGGATGCACTAAAATCAGCACCTGGTTCTACAGATAGTTTTCCTACTGTTACTTCACCATGAATACTGGCCTTAGACTTCACATTGAGTACTTCAGTAACTTTAATCGTGCCATTGAATCTACCTTCAATATCAGCGTTGTTGCAGATGATGTCTCCTACTACACTGCCTGTTGATCCAATCACTAATTTAGCAGTAGATGTAAAATTACCTATTAGCTCCCCATCTAATCTAAAATCAGCTTTAGTATCGATATCGCCTTTAATACTAGTGCCTTCTACAATCCTGTTAGTTTTTCCTAAAAGATCAGTGTACGGACTTGTTTTTTTATTAAACATGTTTCATTATTTTTTTGAAGCTAAGTAAGCGTCAAGATTTTTTTTAATTTGCACTACTTTGTAATTATCATTGCTGATAATGATTGCAGTTTCATTTATTTTATAAGATTTATTTTCTTTCAATATACTACTTATCTGTAACGCCTGTTGTTCAGATGTACTGCCATTAATGGTTAAGAAATGCTCATTAGCTGAATAAGGATCTAAAGAATAACTTATAGAGGATGCAAATTCTGTAGCAAGATATTTTTTAATTTTCTCTTCAATTTCTTTTCTTTTTTGATCGTCTAATGAAGGCATTCTGTACAGGATTTTCCAATTGTGACTATCATTGGTTGTAAAATCCATTTTTTCGAGAAGCGGAATTTGTCTTTCCACTATTTCGTTAGCTTTCTTACCTTCTTCGGTATTGGGATAAGTATCTGCAACAAACTGCAGTGCTTTTTTATAATCGGCAACTCCGTTTAATTTACCCAGTGTATTGGCTTTTAAAAGCTCCAATTTTGAAACGATTTCTTCTCCCGAGAACTGTATAATTAACGGATCAATTTGCTCTAAAACAGCTTTATACTGTTCGTTGGCAAATGACTTATAAATTTTAGCATAAGCATTTTCTGGTGTATCCGCTAAAAGTGGGTCCCCTTGATTTGTGTTAGAAATAATTTGGGCATATCTTGAATTAGGATAAGTAGCCACGATTTTATTTTTTATCTCGGCCGCCTTTTGACTGTCTGTTATTTGGTAAATTTTATATAAGTTGTATAGCGCAGGAAGCACTAATTTTTCCTGAGGATTGTTTTGTAGTAGTTGTTCTAATTTAGTGGTAGCCAACTGATATTCTTTTAATTTTTCTTTATAAATCACTCCTAACTGGTAGTATGCAGCATTACGTTCTTTAGCGATACTGTCAATTTCGAATTGATTTGTTGGCAATTGCTTGATGTAAAAATCAGTAGTATATTCCTCTTTAAATTGATCTCCACTAACGATGCTGTCTAATTCTTGATTGTTATTTAAAGCTACATTATCAGTAGGAAAATTGTTGTTTTTATTAGTTGATAACCTCCAGTTTCCTTCAGAAGAACGATTACCCCAATTCTTTTTAAAAGCTATTTTACCAAAAGATACAGTTGTAGGTGTGTAAAAATAAAATGTACTCACAGCAGGATTGGGAGTGCTCATAGAAGGAGGTAAAGCAGGCGGCCCTTGAATTGTATTCCCCATATCCTGCGGAACTGTCATAGGATTTGCCGTTGTTACTTTATTATTTCGATCAATGTTTTCTTGTTTTTCCTGCTGTTTTTCGGATGCTATTCTTTTAGCCTCATCAAGCTCTTTTAACTTCGAAATATAATTTTCAAAATACAACTGTTTTTCCCCATCTGAAAGTGCAACGAGAGTTAATATACTATCATTTCGAGTAGCAATATCTTCGTACAGAATCACTTCATCCAAGTCTTTGCGTACTTTGTTAATATGAATGTACTCTCGGGTTTTGGGATTTAATTTGACTAAAGTACTGTCATAGTATTTTGCAGCTATAGGGTAGGATGCCTTTTTAAAATACATATTCCCCATGTTTCTATAATTAGAAGCCATCAAATAATCATCTGTGGTTACTTTGTCTAAGGAAGCATTGTAATATTTAAGTGCTTGGTCTTCGTTGTTTTGTTTGTCATAAAAAACACCCATCTGGTAATTTAATACATCTAGAAAAGGTCGGTTTTCACGATCCTCTAATAGTTTTGCGTAGTTTTTTATAAGTGCTGTGGTGTCTCCTTTTTGATAATCAAACAGCTGTGCTATGCGTGCTTGAGATTGGATGACATATTTCCTTTCTGACTTTCTATTCATAGCGATTACAGCATTGTAGCTTTGACGTGCGCTGTCTTTATGACCTAGTTCTTCGTACAGTTGCCCTAGGATGAATCGGTATCGCGCTTTTTGCTCGTTTTTTGTCGAAAATTGCTCTGCTAATTTCAGCTTGCTTATAGCGCTATCTTTTTCTTCTAAGTTTATAAAAGCCTCTGATAAAAGGGCATTAGCATCAGAAAAAACCTGTTTTTTAAGTTGTTTGTCTTTTAATAAACGACTAATGTTGTTGACCACCAAGGCATCATTTCCTAAGCGCATATTCGTTTTTTCGCGCCAAATCTTGGCTTCATAAATTTTGCTGCTGCTCGGGTATTTGTATAAGATAAAATTAAAAGCATCTAAAGCAGGTATGAAGCGTTGGTCGTAATACCTGGCTTTTCCTAGTAGGAGATAGGCCTCATCTATTTGAGAGTTTCTCTCTTTACCCCCAATATTCATTGAATGCTTTTGGATCGCTTTTGTCGCTTTGGTTTCGGCTAGTTCGAAGTCGGTATTTTTTGATTTCGTCTCTTCAGAAAGTTCGTCACTAATTTGCATTTTTTCAATGGGTAAACGCTTCCAGAAATCATCTGTACTATTGCCTTTAATTCCTTCTATACCTTTGTCTAATGCTATTTGACCATTGTATAAGATATTATACTCAGTACTTAAAGCATGGGAATTTCTAGCCAAAAATGTGTTGTTTTTAGTAGAACAGGCTACCAAAAAAAATAAAAATCCACACGGAATTAAAAATCTAGAATTAGGGTTTTTCAATGGTAAACGTTTTTATCATTAAACTTTTAAAAAAGCTTTTTAGTATACTGACTGGTAAAAATACGTTTCTTTTTGAGATAGTGAAAATTATCTCTATTTATTTGGTTTCTGCCTGCATGAGGGATGTAGCGGAAATCCTTTTTTATTTTATTTTTTTAAAATAAAAAAGATTGAGAGTGAAAGCCCGACCACGCTTTTTCTAGCGTGGTCATGCCCTAATACTATTTATTCTAAACGGCAAAAAACAATTCTAATTCTTGTAGTGTTTCGTGCGAAGTTTGAATGTCTTTGACAACCTCTCCTTTGTTCAGTGCTACAATTCGATCGCAAACTTCAACGGTATGCTGCAAATCGTGGCTGGAAACTAAAATGGTTACCTCTGGGTTTTGGGCTAATTCTTTTATGATTCTTTTTAATCTACTTACCGTTGTAGGGTCTAGATTTGCAAAAGGCTCATCTAAGATAACCACTTCTGGGTTACCAATTAAGGTGGCGATAATCCCCACTTTCTTTTGGTTTCCTTTAGATAGATCTCGTAAGTATTTCTTATTATTTAAGATTTCGCCGTTAAAAAACTCTTCGTATTTTGCTAATAAGGCATCAATGTCAGCTTTGTTTTGACCACGTAAATCGCCTATGAAATAAAAATATTCTTCGGGAGTTAAATACCCAATCAAGAAACTTTCGTCAAGAAAAGATGCGGTGAAAGGTTTCCAAGACTCGCTGGTGTTGACTTCTATTTCATTATTGATAATATTTCCTGTTGTAGGTTGGATTAAGTCCAATAACAAGCTGAAAAAAGTAGTTTTTCCGGCTCCATTATTTCCTACTAAGCCAAGGCTTTGTCCTTTAGGGATTTCCAGGGTAGCAATTTTAAGAACAGTGGTAGTATTGTATATTTTTGAAAGATTATTTACTTGTATCATTGTAAAAAGTTTAATCGGTTATGGATTAGTTTAAACGCTTTGTAAAATTTAACTATTTTGCTTGTAGGCTGCTATAGTGGCATATTTTTCCGTTTTATAGATTTTTTCAATAAGGTTAAAGACTTTGTTTTTTAATAATAAACCCAGTAAACCAAAACCCGCTACTAATAACAAACCTACAGTAGCACTAGCATAATGCATCCCAAGCCAATATAATAAAATAGGTAAGCCCAACTGCGGAACGGATATTAGCATGGTTTTAATATTGAATGCTTTCTTGTCTCCAAAAGCTCCTTTGCCAGAACTTAAATCAATAGGTGTTTTAGTATAAGCACCACCTAATAATACTAATTGTGAATTGACACCAATGTTATAAATTCCGCCTACAACGACAGTAAGGTAAACCTGCCATCCAAAATACAAATAGAATGAGGCCAGTATTGTTGTGAAAATTGTTGCTAAAATCATCAACCACCATTTTGAATTCAAATAGCCTTTGTAGGGGATGTTTTGAGTCATCATTAATTGATAATAGGAGCTGTCCCAGCTGGGTACAAATTGCCCAAAGGTGATTAAGAAACCTCCAGAAACAAAGATACCTGCAAAAATATGCATCACGGGAGTATCATACGTTTTAATAGCTCCTGTAAAGAATAATAGTCCGTAGAATAAAAACATCACACTCAGTCCAATGGTAGTTTTAGAGCGCTTGTTTCTTTTGATTAATTTGATGTCGTTTTTAAGGAAGGTTCCAAGTGTTCCAAATTGGTTTAACCAAGTTAACTGTTCTGTTTTAGCAATATCTGTTTTTGAGGACAATCCAGCATCTAGATACAGATTCGATTTGAAATAGGAAAACGTAATATAGTATAAGCTAATAAGTACCAATATCGGAATTAGAAAAGCCCATTTAGTATCAAAAAATGCCGAAAAAACAGGTGTCGAATAATCAGTAATATTGAAAAAACCATAATAGTGTAGTCCGCCTAGCAACGCAGCTATAGCGATAAAAACAGTTAGTAAGTTGTCTTTATTACTCAGTAAAATATTGATAAAATTATTAATATAGACTAATGAACTTACTGATAAAAACCAGAAAATTACCGAAACCACATCATAGCCTTCTTTTAGTAAAATAATACTAAAGGGGATAAATAAGAATGCATGAACAATATTAAAGAAAGAGAGTATCGTTTTTCCTAATGAAAAGTGAACAATAGTGGGTTTGCTAATTTTTAAGATTAGTAACGGACGAATGTTCATCACCGGAATTTTTTGCAATAAAAGGCGCACGATTAAATCTACTAAGAAATAATAAATCAAAAATTTATTAATAGTAGGCAACGGATCCATATTCATTTTTTTGAATATGTAAAAGGCCCCAAAACCCAGCGCTAAAAAAACTAATGTAAAGTAGAGCGCTAAAAAGCCCATTAGTATCTTTAACCCTAAATTTGTGGCAAATGAAGCAGACCGAGTGAAGGCTTTCCATTCGAGGTAAATAAATTTGTAAATCATTGGTTAGGTATTTTGGTTTAACAGTAAGTAATTAGAAACTGGAAAATGTTACAGTTTTTCTAATATATATTCGGGATAAGTGGCTAGTAAATACTCATCTACCTTAGAAGGTATTATTACAAAGATGATAAAAATGGAAATAGCGGTTACTACTAAAAAGGAACTGAGCCCCAGTATCCAATAGTTATTTGATAAAATTACGTTTGAATGATTTAGTAATTGAATGAAAATATTTAAAGGCACAATGAGAGCTGCCGAAAAATCGCCATATTTGTTTATAATCTCTTCAAACAACCATCTCTTTTGTCCTAGCACTGTCTTTTGTTTGCGGTTCTTACGGTTTTGTATCATGTAGTAAAATGCAGTTCCAATCAAAATCACATAAATCCCCAAAAAAATCCATTTACTATAGAAGTCTAGTTTTATAAGATTATAAAGAATTGCAGTTACCGCAATGGTAAAGATAATTTTGGGAATACTAAAAAACCCTTTGAAATGTGTCCAAACTAAACTATTGTATTTTTTTTTCAATACGGCTTGCCTATTCTCTACCACATCCATAAAACCAAAAACACCAAATTTCTGGAATTCAACATTTAAGGCTTCGTCAAAAGTCAATGCTGTATTCTCTTTCATCTGTGCTTCTATCGCATTCGCCAGATGGTCGACCAATTCTGATTGCAGGTCATACCATTCCACATAATGCTGGCGGGTGAACAGATATAGTTGGTCAATTTGTGCTGGGGTTAATTGCATAATTATACTTTAGATAATTTTTTTTCGAATCTCAAATGTTGGAAGCCCACGTTTAAATAAAATCCTGAGATAAACAACCACGTAGTTGGTAACAAAGCGCTCATAAAATGAAAATCGCTAAAATTGCTATATCCTCTAAAATTAAAAATTCCTGTTGCAAGCATAACAAGAGTGATCACTTGTATAAAACCATTTCGATTGAATAAAAAGCTATAAAATGATTTAAATTTAGATTGCCATAATTTATATCTTAAGTAAATAAGTAATATAATCCCCAGTCCGCTGGCCGCTTGAAGTATGCTATTTAATATAAGTAGAACCCCTTGTTGTGGGTTAAATTTGAATATAAAAGTAACAGCAAGAGCAGTAGTACTTCCCAAGCCAAAAGACATCAAAAAAATATGTTTTACCATTTTTAGTGATTTTTGAATGATAATCTTTGGAACAGACTCTGACCAAATCCAAAAAGATGTACTAGCATGTAATTGTCCCTCCCAATTTGAGAACGCTGTTTTTAGGGCATCTTCAAATAGTTCCTCTTTTTCATCGATTGCAAATTCAATCTCTGAGGCTATATGATCTAATAGTTCTATTTTGATATCATCGTACACAAGACCGTTTAAAACTAAGGTTTGTTCTATCGTAGCGATTTGTTGGTTGGTTAGTTTCATTAGAGAAGAATTAAGTGAGTTGGTATTGTTTTTTGATATTGGACACGGACCTTTCATAGATTTGTTTACCCGTAACTAAAAACAATATTCCCAGAACCAAAACGGCGCAAAAAACAAGTCTTAATACATCGTATTGCTCAATCCATTCCTTGAATAAGTTCGTTAAGCTTATTCCAAAATTTAAAAACCCTAATCCTAGTGCTATGGGACTGCTAATTTCAATTTGTAGAAAGCGTTTGCCTTTTATTTTCCTGTTTTTAAAGTAGGAGTAAATAGCAGGAATATATAAAGCCAAGAAAAAACCATAAAGCAGAGCAATAAATTTTACCGGCTTGTCAAAATAAAATGAAGATTTATAAAAAATAATAAGAGTTAGTGCACTTGCAAATATTTTAGGAAACTTTAAATAATCAGCAATCATCTTCCACTGCATCCTTCTAGATTCTTTTTTCAATATTTGCGTGCGTTCTTCTTCAATCGCTTTAAACCCGTTCCTGCCAAATCTTTCTTCAGCATAGTGTTTTACTTGATGAAAAGTTAGTTCAGGATCTGCCTTCCAAAATTCTTCCATACTGTTAATCATATGATCTGTAAGTTCTACTTGCAGTTCATACCATTTAATGTCTTTGGAATTGATGTAATTTTCGACGTAATTGATTTGTTGGTTGGTTAGTTTCATGTTCTATTGAATTGAAAATTTTCTTTGAAATTGTATGTGCTTCATTCCTACATAAATGGTCGAAAGTAAAAACACAAAAAAACAACTTATTGTTGCTACAAATAAATTTTGATTCGTTTGATCCTGAGGAACGCTCGAATTGATAATGATTGATAAAAAAATAATAAGAAGAGTAAAACGGCTGTCAAACAATTGCTTATAGGTAGTAGTGGTTTTAGATTTTAAATTCCATAATTTGATTAAAAGAGCTACAGCTGCAGTTGTACAATAGGTGTAAAACAAGACATCGTTTGCTAATTTCAAATATTGTAATTTTCCTTCTGTGTCATCTACAAATTGTAAACCAATAATTAATAGTAGTGATGATGTTAATGCTAATACTATTTCACTTCTAAGCTGAGTTTTCAATTTACTATGAACTAGTTTAGGATAAGTTGATTGTAATGAGAAAAAGTCTTTTGTTAATTTAAATTCCTCACTCCAGTTTTTAAGAACTTCATTGTAAACTACTTCGAAATCCTTGGCTGTGGATTCCATTTCATTTTCAATTTCAGTAGCAATATGATCTAAAACTTCGAGTTTTATATCGTCAAATTTTATCCCTTTTCCAATTAAAGTTTGATTGATGCATTCTATTTGTTCGGCTGTTAATTGCATGATCTAAAAATTAAAATTCTAAATTAGGTTTTGGGTTCACTAAATTTTGCATGTTTCTAATAAAGTCTTCTAACTCTGATAAACGATTAACAGTTTCCTTCTCTCCTGCTTCGGTTAGTTTGTAATACTTGCGCATGCGGTTATCAACCTTTGCAATTTCGACATCCAGAATTCCTTCTGCCTCCAGTTTATGCAATGCAGGATACAAAGCACCTTCGGTAATATTGAGCTCACCCGCTGTAATGGCCTTTACTTTTTGGGTGATTTCATAACCATACATCTTGCCGTTTTCCTCCAGCAGCTTCATGATAATGGTGTTCAAACTTCCTTTATATAATTGTGAATTTTTCATTTCGATCAAATTTTGAATCACAAATATACATAAGATTCTTATACATAATACTTCTAGGTATATAAAATTTCAATATTTTGATTTAAAGAAACCTAATCTCTTTAGTATATTTGTAAAAAAATTAATCCATGCCTTCATTTTTAAAACTAACCATAAAAGAAGTAAGACGTGAAACTAAAGATGCGGTTTCCATACTTTTTAATGTTCCCGAAGAATTAAAACCCAACTATGATTTTATAGCAGGGCAATACCTTAATATACGACTAACTTTAGACGGTCAAGAAATTAGACGCGCTTACTCTATATGTTCAGCACCGGATAGCGGAGAATTGCGTATTGCCGTTAAAGCAGTGAAAAATGGTGCTTTTTCTCAATTTGCTAATACGAAACTTAAAGCAGGAGATGTGCTAGAAGTAGGTACTCCAGAAGGGAAATTCTCTTTTGAACCTCACGCAGAACGTCAAAAAAATTACGCAGCTTTTGTATCTGGAAGCGGAATTACACCAGTACTTTCAATTATAAAGGACGTGCTTAAAAATGAACCCAAAAGTTCTTTTGTTTTAGTTTATGGGAACAAAACTCCGGAAGAAACCATCTTTCATCAAGAATTACATGATTTGCATTTAAAATATGTAAGCCGCTTTTTTGTGCATTATGTGTATAGCCAAGCAAAAGTGGAAGAGGCTTTATTTGGACGTATTGAGAAATCCACAGTTAACTTTGTTTTGAACAACAAACACGCTGCTTTAGACTTTGATAAGTTCTATTTATGTGGTCCTGAAGCCATGATTGAAACTGTTTCTACCGTTTTAAAAGAAAAAAACATCAAAGAATCAGCAATTAAATTCGAGCTTTTCACCACCACTACTCAAGAGAATGTAATTTCAGAATCGCTAGAAGGCCATTCAAAAATTACAGTTATGGTAGATGATGAAGAGACCACTTTTGATATGTCTCAAAAACAAACTATTCTGGATGCAGCATTAAAACAAGGTATTGATGCTCCTTATTCTTGTCAAGGCGGAATATGCAGTAGCTGTCTTGCTCGTGTGACCGAAGGAACTGCTGAGATGAAGAAAAATGCGATACTTACTGATAAAGAAATTGCAAGCGGATTAATCTTAACCTGTCAAGCACATCCCACATCTGAAAACTTAAGAGTAGATTTTGACGATGTTTAAAATCATTTTTATATTATAAATATTAAAAAGAGTTTGCACTGCAAGCTCTTTTTTTATGTATAACAGTCGCAACGTTGTCATATATTTCTATAATTTATGTGAAAAACAACGTCCATATTAGCCTAAATTCGTTACATGAACAGCAATTATATAGGTGTTTTATCCAGTATTGATTATGTAAAAACCATGCTATTGTATTTTTTTCGGCAACTTAATTTTGGTATCAAAATTTAATTATATTTATGTTTTGAAATCAGTTGCTATTTCCGACTTGCGATTTCTAAATACCACATTATCAGAAAGGCTGTCAAACTGTTCATGACTCGTTTTCCAATTTTCCAAAAACCATTTTATTTTTTACCGCTTTCAGTTTACAATTGAAAGTTGTAGCATTGGACTAAAAATAAATTAATCCCTTATTTCTTGTACACTCACTATTCCTAATCATTAGGAATCAATACCGCTATTTAATATGGAAAGAATTATATGAAACTAAACCTTTTGGCACTTTGCTTTATTTTTCAAATAGGGAGTGTATGGGCACAAAAACTTACAGGAATATCCGGAGTTGTATTGGACTCCAAGGGACAGCGCCCCCTAGCTAATGTTGTTATAACAATACAAAACACCAACTTAATGCAACTTTCTACGATAGAAGGGAAGTTTGAATTTAGTGAGGTACCTACTGGAGACCAGTACCTCCTTTTTAAAAGTCAAGGATTCAAAGAGGCACTAGTTCCTGTTACGATCACGGATAACCAAAATCTCGATCTGGGAATCATTATGCTTGATGAAGATCAACTAGCGGACATGCAAACCGGTATGGTACGGCTGTTTGAAAATGATTTAAGCGAAGACAATAGTGGTTCTGAAAGTACCTCCGGATTATTGCAATCTTCTAAAGATGCTTTTCAGCAAGCTGCGGCTTTTAATTGGGGCCAAGCTCGTTTTAAAATTAGAGGATTAGACAGTGAACAGGCAACCACAATGATTAATGGTGTGCCAATGAATAAATTATATGACGGAAGACCGCAGTGGGGAAATTGGGGCGGACTCAATGATGCCACTAGGAATCAAGAATTTTCAATGGGAACTGCCCCATCAGACTATAGCTTTGGGGGCATTCTAGGAACACAAGAAATCAATACACGCGCGTCTATATATAGAGCTGGAAGCCGAATCACATTTTCAGGAACCAATACAAATTACAGTTGGCGTAGTATGGCGACTTATGCTTCTGGACTTAATTCGCAAGGATGGGCCTATGTGGTTTCTGCAGGAAAACGATGGGCTAATGAAGGTTATTTTGAAGGGACAAACTACGACGGGAACTCTCTTTTTCTCAGTATCGAAAACAAAATTAATGAGCAGCATGCGCTTAATGTGAGTGGTTTCTACACTCCAAATAGTCGTGGCAAAAACTCTCCCAACACTACTGAAGTTAGCCAACTAGCAGGCGAAAAGTACAATTCCTACTGGGGTTTTCAAGATGGGAAAAAGAGAAATTCGAGAATTAAAACAATTGAAGAACCGCTACTCATGCTCAATCACTATTTTAAAATAAATGAGCATACAAATCTCAATTCAAGTCTAATGTATCAATTTGGTAAAATAACCAATAGTACAATAGATTACCAAAACGCCAACAGTCCTGATCCTACTTATTTTAGAAAAATGCCTAGCTATTATACGTCACTTTATGCCAAAGATGATGGAGAATTTTCAGGAGCGTACAGTCCGGATTATGACAATGCTGAAAAGAGTAAGTTGGCTTTTCTTGCCAATAAACAAATTGACTGGGAGGCACTTTACAAAGCTAATCAAACTCCAATTGTTGACGCCGGTGGTGCCATCACAGGCTATGCACCAGCAAAGAGTCATTATGTGGTATATGAAGATCGAACGGGTGACCAAACAATTGTGGCCAATACCAATTTCAATTCCCAACTTAATGATAATCTAATTGTAAATGCAGGTGGAACCTACCAAAGCTTGAAATCTCATAATTATCAAAAGCTAATAGATTTATTGGGTGGAGCTTATTTTGAGGATATTGACGGCTTTTACAGTGGAAATCAAGCACAGTCTGATCTAAATAATCCAAATAGAACGGTTGGCGTTGGTGATGCCTACGGATATAATTATAAGTACGCCGCGACTACTTTTACCTTTTTTAGTCAGTTTAAATTTTCGTACCATACAGTAGATTTTTATGTGGCACAATCATTCTCGAGTACCAACTATCAGCGAGAGGGTTTGTATAAAAACGGTATCTACGAAACAATATCTTTCGGCAAAAGCGAACCCGTAAAGTTTGAAAATTTTGGATTTAAGGGAGGGCTAACCTACAAAATATCAGGAAAACAACTTGTCCTTCTTAACGGAGCACACTTAACGAAAGCACCTAATTTAAGAAACACTTTTCCTAATGCAAGGCTAAACAATGCTATTGTCGACGGATTGCAAAGTGAGAATATAAGTAGTCTGGATGCAAGTTATATTTATCGTTCAGCCAAATTCAAGTCCAGACTTACGGCCTATTATTCAACCATAAAAGACGCTACTCAAACCTCATTCTTTTATGCCGAAGGCATCTTTGATAACGGAGCGGGTTATACCAATACTAATGCCTTTGTTAGTCAGACGCTAACGCATGTAAATAAAAAGAACTTAGGAACGGAGTTGAGTTTAGAATACCAACTTAGCGCAACTTTAAAAAGTAGTTTTTCTGCAGCTTATGGGCAGTTTATATACGATAGCAATCCTAATGTAACGATTAATAATGATGCACTTGCAACGGTGAACAATAGCAAACCTTCCTTCGATTTTGGAACTGCATTTTTGAAAAATTACAAACAAGCGGGTATGCCACAACAAGCCTATAGTTTAGGTTTAGAATATCGTGATCCAAGTTATTGGTGGGTAGGTAGTAACATAAATTATCTAGCAGATAGCTATGTTGATTTTTCTCCTCTATCTAGAACAAATCGCTTTTATACTAATCCGGCAAGTGGCTTTCCATTTCCAGAAGCGTCAGAAGAAAGAGCAGCTGAATTATTACAACAAGAAAAACTAGACGCTTTCTTATTGCTCAATTTCACCACGGGAAAATCATGGCGAGTCAATGGAAAGAATTTAGGAGCATTCGTTAGCGTCAATAATGCCTTAAATACTAAATACAAAACGGGAGGATATGAGCAGGCAAGAAATGCAAATTTCAGACAACTCAATCAAGATGTTTCCAGTGGAAGTCCGTCTTTTGGCAACAAATATTTTTATGGCTACGGCAGGACATATTTTGCCAATATTTATATCAATTTATAATTACAAAATAAGCTATTATGAAAACAATATTGTACAATGCTCTTGCACTGGCTCTAATCACGGTGTGCTTGAGTTCTTGCGTTAATGATGAGGTAACGGTTCCCAAACTTAGTTGCAATCAACCCGATTTTATAGTCAACCGCAGTGTTAGCGAAGTGAGGGCTAGTGCGGCTGCAATTGTTTCGCAATATAAATATGATGATATCATTGAAGCATATGTGGTTTCTAGCGATGAGCATGGGAACTTCTTTAAAAGTATTTCGATGCAAACATTAGGAAGTTCAACTACAGCCCCTATTGGGTTTAGTGTTCCTGTGGATGTTACGAATATGTATGTTGATTACCGATTGGGAAACAAAGTCTACATAAAACTCAAAGACCAACACACTGATATTTTTTATGGAGGTTTGCGTATAGGAGCAATTTATGTAAATTCTTATAATGAAGGCGGGGTAGGAAGACTATCGCAAAATGAGTATAAAAAAGTTTTGAATGCTTCCTGTAGCACGGTTGAAGAAGGTACATTGGTAAGAAAATTAACTATTCCCGAATTATTGAATGATGCTAACTTGAATACTTTAGTTGAAATTTCAGGAGTGCAGTTTAGCGAAGCTGCTTTGGGTAGGCATTTTTATGAAGCGGCTAATGATATAGGAGGAGCTACAAACTGGACTTTAATAGACAAACAAGGCAATCAAGTTATTTTGCGAACAAGTAGTTATGCTGATTTTGCCCGAAACGAAGTACCAAAAGGTAATGGAAAAGTAAGAGGGATTTTAACCAAATATGGCACAGATTATCAATTTTTAGTCCGTTCAGAAAAAGATATAACTATGACAGGCCCTCGAGCCACACCGTTCTTCATACAAGATTTTCAAACCGTTGTTGACAAGAATAACTTGAGCCTGCCGGGTTGGTATAATATTGTTCAAAGTGGTAGCTTGTTTTGGAAAGGGGGCGTATATTCTGGCAATGGCTATGCTGAGTTCTCTATTAGTGGAACAAAAG
The DNA here is from genome assembly GCF_052113625.1 of Flavobacterium sp. W21_SRS_FM3. Taxonomy (NCBI): domain Bacteria; kingdom Pseudomonadati; phylum Bacteroidota; class Flavobacteriia; order Flavobacteriales; family Flavobacteriaceae; genus Flavobacterium; species Flavobacterium sp. W21_SRS_FM3. The sequence continues at coordinate 342,082 of NZ_JBGQOD010000001.1, forward strand.
TAAACTCCAATGTTGCTTGGTTGATCTCGCCTAAAATTGATATGGATACACACACTAATGAAATTCTAACTTTTAGAGCAGCACAACACCATCTCGATGTGGATTCTTCTTTAAACGCCTTGGATGTATTTGTCTCCGTTAATTTTGACGGGCTCAACGTAACCAAAGCCAATTGGATTCCGTTAACCGTTATTTTGCCTAAACAAGCAACGGCTTGGCATCAGTTTATAGGATCGGGAGCTGTTGATTTGTCTTCTTACAAAGGAAAAATAAATATTGCTTTTAGGTATACTGGATCAGGAAAGAATTTGACATTAGACGGCGGTTTTCAAGTAGATGATGTACAGATTTTTGGAGACTAATTTGGTAGTTATTCTGAGTTTTACCGAAGTTTAATTCTATTGAAAAGTTAGTATAGCAATGCAGTTTTATACTTAATTAATGAGTGTTACAGTTTTAACATAACGCTCCATTCATTTTAAAAAAGAGACAGAGGAATTGTATATATTTGCGACTTTATAAAAATGAAGTAAACATGAAAAAAGTATTATTTGCCTTAGTTTTAACAATTGTAGTTTCTTGTTCTAAAGACAAAGAAGTGGATTATGTTGCTAAAAACGACAAAGAAATCACAGATTATATTGCTAAGAATAACTTGAATGCTCAAAAAACCGACTCTGGTTTGTATTATGTAATCAATGAGCCAGGTACAGGAAAGCAACCTAATAGTGGCGCTAATGTTACTGTAGCTTACAAAGGATCTTTTATCAACGGTAATGTTTTTGATCAAAGTGAGGCTAAAGGAATCACTTTTAACTTACAACAAGTGATTAAAGGATGGACAGAGGGAATTCCTTATTTTAAAGAAGGAGGTAATGGTATTCTACTTGTTCCGGCTCATTTAGGATATGGAAACAATGATTACAGCACCATCCCAGGTGGATCTGTACTTATTTTTGAGGTGAAGCTAATAGCAGTAAACTAAAATTCACATTTAGTTATTACAAAATATAGCGATTAAGTTTAATGTAATAATCGCAATTTGAATGATAGGATAGTAGGTTTGGAGTTTCTAAATCTTCTATCCTATTTTTTGTTTTTATTTTTATGAAGGCATTAACTCTATATATAGCCTACAAATGATTAAATTTGTAACTTATTTAAAAATATGCTAGAAAAAGAAGTAATAAATTTCGAAAAAACAGCCATAGTTGGTATCGTAACTCAGAATCAAAGCGAGGAAAAGCTTAACGAATACCTTGATGAATTAGAGTTTCTAACGTATACAGCTGGTGGTGAAGTGGTGAAGCGCTTTTCTCAAAAGATGGAGCGACCTAATCCTAAAACCTTTGTAGGGACTGGAAAAATTGATGAAATCCACCTTTTTGTAAAAGAAAATGGAATTTCAACATTGATCTTTGACGATGAACTAACACCTTCGCAACAAAAAAATATTTCTAAAATTATCGATTGTAAAATCCTTGATAGAACCCACCTTATATTAGATATTTTTGCACAACGTGCCGAAACTTCTTATGCAAGAACCCAAGTTGAGTTAGCGCAATGTATTTATATGTTGCCTAGATTATCCGGACTTTGGACACACCTTGAGCGTCAAAAAGGGGGAATTGGAATGCGTGGACCTGGAGAAACAGAGATTGAAACAGACAGACGTATTGTAAGAGATAGAATTGCATTGTTGAAGGATAAAATTAAAGCTATTGACAAACAAATGGGTACTCAGCGTAGTAATCGCGGTGCTATGGTGCGTGTAGCTTTAGTTGGATATACTAATGTTGGAAAGTCAACTTTGATGAATGCCGTGGGAAAAAGTGATGTTTTTGTAGAGAACAAGCTTTTTGCAACCTTGGATACAACCGTTCGTAAAGTAGTTATCAAAAACCTACCTTTTTTACTTTCTGATACCGTAGGATTTATTAGAAAACTACCTACTCAGTTAGTAGATTCTTTTAAAAGTACACTAGATGAGGTTCGCGAGGCTGATTTGTTATTACATGTTGTGGATATTTCGCACCCTGATTTTGAAGATCATATTGCATCAGTAAACCAGACCTTGTTAGATATTAAAGCTAATGACAAGCCAGTAATAATGGTTTTCAATAAGATTGATGCTTACAAACATCTGACTATTGACGAAGATGATTTGATGACTGAAAAAACGCCAAGACACTACACCCTGGAAGAATGGAAATCCACTTGGATGAGTCGTGTAGGAGAAGATAATGCGTTATTCATCTCAGCAACTAATAAGGAGAATTTTGAAGAATTTAGACAACGCGTCTACGAAGCCGTGAGGCAAATTCACATCACTCGTTTTCCGTATAATAAATTTTTGTATCCTGATTATAAAGATGCCGTTGAGAAAGAAGAAGACGAGAGCAATGACGAAGCATAAGTTTTTCAGTTGTTATAATAATACTAAAAATCCCTTTTGAGTTTTCAAGAGGGATTTTTTTTGGGGCATGCCCCAGCTTTCACTCCGTTACAGCAGGGTCGGGCTGTATGTTACAATCTTTTATTTCGCGATGCTCCATAAAAGGATTTTCACGACCATCCCTCATGCAATACTGTGTACTCAGTCAGAGGGCTGATTTTTGAAAATACAGATAAGGTTACTTTTGTAATGATGAGAAGTTTTTGAAATGTAGCTATAAAAAATGCCCTTTCGAAAAGTTTCAAAAGGGCATTTTTTAAGTATGTTGATACGGTTTAAAAACCGTAATTCACTCCAATTCCAAAAAGTTCTCTAACCTGTACTGCTTGTACTGAGTTGTCATCATAAATTGTTTGCAGAGCAACATTTGCCGAAAGGTATTTGTTGATTTTCATCACCACATTCATTTGGTAATCGATATCTACATTTTGAGGATTGTCTAAATAGTTTGAATATAAGTTCAGGCGATTTTCAATAGAAACATTCGTCATTACATTGAACTTGTAATAAGCTGAGATACTAGCTCCAAATTCAAAACGAGAGCTGTCACCTTGTAAAACTCCAAATGAAGGTCCGAATTCCGTAAAATGAGGATGAACAAAAATAGCTTTTGCTGCTGCCGGCGCAAAATTGACGCTCAAGTTATTACTCTTTTTCCACAACATCCCAGGTCCAAACTGAAAATAAGCAGGAGAGAAGAAATGAGAAATACGTTCGTCGTTTTTATCCAGCCCTGTATCTAACTGACTTTTAAAGTTAAAATATACAGAGTAATACCATTGCCCTGAAGCCTTTTTACCCCAAAGTGAATTTAGCTCTAAGCGATCATCAGTTTTGGCTGTTTTTTCATCTCCTTTAATTTTGCTTAAACCATAAGCTAAAATAAATTTATTGTCCCAAACGACGTCGCCTTTTTTATAATTGAAATCATAATTAAGTCCAAAATTTCCCGCTATGTTTGATGTTCCGCCACCGAGCCATTGCTTATTGTAAGAAGATTGATTGAAAAGTAAAGAAATATTTCCTTTCTTAGTCCAATATTTAGTGGTGTCTTTTACGACCTCTTGGGCGCTAATCGATACAGTTCCTAATAGGATTAGGACGCTAAGTAATGTTTTTTTCATCTTTCTAGTTTTAAAGGATTATTTTTTCGCTTTGTACAAGGGTACTGCTGAGCAAGCCTCCCCATACATAATACTTCTCGCCTGTTGTTGCAAGTGCTGTGCTGCTAAAACATAAGCACGCATAGGAACTGGCTTTTTAGAACAACCTTTGATGATAACAGCTTTGTTATAATAAACAGAATAATCAACCTTAGCCAAGATTTCTTCGTATAATGCGGCATCTAATTCTTCAATCGTTCCATCAACGATTTTTTTTGCAAATGGCGCTAATTGTATGGTCACTAAAATGGAAGCCCATGCCGGTACAATAGCATCTGTACTACAATTAATAGCGACTAACTGATCTTGATACTGTGTCCAATCATGATTTTTTAAGTGCTCTCTAAAGTCTTTTTCCTTTAATAAAAAGCCTTCCAACAACCATTGAGAAATGTCGATTTGTCTGCGTACGCCTTTTGGATAGTAATCTTCAAGATCGAAAACATCCAGCGTGCTACTAGCTACTTTATTTATTATTTCTTCCATTTCTGAAGTATTAAAGCCGAAAGTCATAAAGGCAGCTACTTTGTGACTTTATGACTTTTGACATTATGACTAATTTAAAGCATTCCTAATTCCAGTTTTGCTTCTTCACTCATTAAGTCTTTACTCCATGGTGGATCAAAAGTGATTTCAACTTCAGCATCTTTAACGTGCTCAATTGATTTTACTTTGTCTTCCACTTCTTTAGGTAAACTCTCCGCTACGGGACAGTTTGGAGAGGTTAGAGTCATTAAGATTTTTACTTCATAATCGGTGTTTACCATTACATCATAAATTAATCCTAATTCATATATATCAACTGGAATTTCAGGGTCGTAAATTGTTTTTAATTTTTTTACAATTGCTTCGCCTAATTCGTTGGTGTCTATTTCTTGTGTCATTTTATTTTTGTTTAAATTTTAATAACAAATAAGTTCTGTATCAGGTATGCTTATAAGTTAGAGTCGGAATCGTTTTTTGCATTGAAGGCCAAGGCATACATTTTTATATTTTTAATCATGGATACCAATCCATTAGCTCTGGTTGCTGATAAATGCTCCTTTAGCCCTATTTGATCTATAAAATCCATGTCAGCAGCGAGGATGTCTTCTGCTTTTTGATTAGAAAAAACGCGGATTAAGATAGCTATTATTCCTTTGGTTAGAATAGCATCACTATCTGCAGTGAAAATAATGGTGTCATTATTTTGCTCCCCTTGCAGCCATACTTTAGATTGGCAACCCTTAATTAAATTATCTTCGGTTTTGAACTCTTCTTTAATTAACGGCAGGTTTTTTCCTAGGTCGATAATGTATTCGTAACGTTGCATCCAATCATCAAACATGGAGAATTCGTCTACTATTTCTTCTTGTATGTCTTTAATTTTCATTATTTTGTTTTGCAAATGAATTTATTTTATTAACTAATTTTTTAATTTCATATGGAGGAAAACCATGGTCAAAACTTGTTGATTCGTAGGTGTTTCCTTTATAGGTAATTTTTAAATTGGCTATAGCTGCTCCATCATAGAAGCGTTTTTCCGTTGGTGATTTCAAATCTTTGATTTCATCAAGATTAATATCTTCAAAAAGTGCAACTAGTGATTTCCAGTCGGTATCACTAATTTTGGTTGCTTCGGTTTTCTCATTTCCGCTTCGATCATGAGAAATAGTAAGCATTTGTTTTTCAATTGTGATCTTTTGATAAAAGCCTCTCGTGTTTGCTACATACTCTATTACAGCAGTATTGATATCTTGTTTCGTTTCGCCTTCGCAACCTCTACCAAGAAAAATGGTCAAAAATAATAAAGAAAATATTTTCATAATTTGCGTTTTAGGATAACATCATTTGTGCTTTTTTCAAGGCTTCCACTAAACTGTCAATCTCTTCTTTTGTATTGTAAAAAGAAAATGATGCTCGTATTGTTCCTGGAATATTAAAATAGTTCATAATGGGCTGTGCACAGTGGTGGCCTGTTCTTACCGCTATTCCTAATTTGTCAATTATCGTACCAATATCATAGGGATGAATGCCATCAATGTTAAACGAAATAACGGATGTTTTTGTTGCGGCAGTACCTATAATTCGTAATCCTTCAATTTCTAACAAACGTTGTGTTCCGTATTCCAGCAAAGCCAATTCTTGTTCTTGAATGTTATCAAAACCAACGCTGTTCATATAATCAATAGCAGTTCCTAAAACAATACCTCCAGCAATATTAGGCGTTCCTGCTTCAAATTTATGAGGTAGTTCAGCATAGGTTGTTTTTTCAAATGTCACCTCCTTGATCATTTCTCCCCCGCCTTGGTAAGGAGGCAATTTATTTAACCAATCTTCCTTACCATAAAGGATACCTACACCAGTAGGGCCACACATTTTATGTCCTGAAAACACATAAAAATCGCAGTCTAGTTCTTGAACATTTGGTCGTACATGAGGTACTGCTTGCGCTCCATCAATCAATACAGCAGCGCCTACTTCATGTGCTTTGTCAATCATGTATTTAATAGGATTCACAGTTCCTAAAGCATTCGAAATATGATTTACCGTAACAATTTTAGTTTTGTCTGACAGTAATTTGTCATATTCTGCCATGATTAATTCGCCCTGATCATTCATCGGAATCACTTTCAGCGTAGCGCCTGTTTTCTCACATAACATTTGCCAAGGTACAATATTACTGTGGTGCTCTAATGCCGAAACAACAACTTCATCCCCCGCTTTTAATAGCGAAGCAAATCCATTAGCAACTAAATTAATTCCAAAGGTAGTACCTGAAGTGAAAAGCACTTCATGGGAAAACTTGGCGTTGATATGATTTTGAATTTTACCACGAGAAATCTCATAAGCATCCGTTGCTAATTGGCTTAATGTATGGACACCGCGATGGATATTTGCATTAATTTCTTGGTAATATTTAGAGATAGCATCTATAACCACTTGTGGTTTTTGAGAGGTAGCTCCGTTGTCGAAATAGACTAATGGTTTTCCATTTACTTTCTCAGAAAGTATAGGAAAATCGGCTCTTATTTTTTGAATGTCTAGCATAATTATTTAGAAAAATTCTAAATACAAAAGTACTAAATCTAAATTGTTTTAGCGATGATTTTAGCGAATTTCATAGGGAGTATTTTGATGCCGTTTTTTAAAAGTAAATTAGTGTTGGTATGTCTAAAAAAGAATTAAATTGCAGTATAAACGATCAAGATATTATGAAAAAAGTATTTAAAGTTATTGGTTCTGCGCTATTTATAGGTGTTTTATACCTTGGGTTTACCACTTATCCCAAGTTGGATTTGATTTCTGGCTTTTCAGCCAAAAGCATGGCTTCAGGGCATTTTATTGATCAACGTTCTCAGGAAATGATTGAAAAAGGAGACAATGATATTGACATGATTGATCTGGCTAGTAATGCAATTTATCAGAAAGATAAATTTGCTACCGCATCTGTTTACGGACTCAAAGAAAGAAAAGCAATTTACAGACCTGGTTTAGGGGCTACCTTAATTGATGATAATTTTGACATTACTAAACCCTATGACGTTCCTAAAAGGACTTTTGTAAAAAACAATTTACCTTTTCCTTACGGAAACAACGATCCAAAAGACAGTATTTTTAGCAATGTAGATTACAGTAAACTGAATGCGGCTGTAGCCAATGCCTTTGATGTAAAAGGGACAACTGAGAAAAGAACTCGCTCTCTTTTAGTGATATATAAAGATAATATCATTGCCGAGAAATACGATACTGGTTTTGATAAAGACAGTAAAATTCTTGGTTGGTCTATGACCAAAAGTATTACCGCAACTTTGTTTGGAATACTGGCTAAAGAGGGAAAATACGACATCCATAAACCTGCTCCAATTCCCGAATGGAAAAATGATGAACGTAAAATAATCACGACTAATGATTTGCTGCATATGAATTCAGGCTTGGCTTGGGAGGAGAATTACAGTACGATTTGCGATGCGACTAAAATGCTTTTTCAAGCCGAAAATATGGGTAGGGTGCAATTAGAAAAGAAAGCGGTTTATAAACCCAACACGCACTGGAATTATTCTTCTGGAACTAGTAATTTACTCTCTTATATATTGCGAGATCAATTTGCAACGCATCAAGAATACCTTGATTTTTGGTATGCTGCGTTGATTGACAAAATAGGCATGAACTCTATGGTCGTAGAAACGGATATGGCGGGGAATTATGTAGGCTCATCCTATGCTTGGGCAACTACACGTGATTGGGCAAAATTTGGTTTACTGTATTTACATGAAGGTAACTGGAATGGAGAACAGCTTTTCAATAAGAGTTGGGCAAAATATGTGGCGACGCCAACCAATGGTTCCAAAGGAGATTACGGAGCACATTTTTGGCTCAATGCAGGAGGTCGTTATGCTGATGCTCCTAAGGATTTATACTCAGCTAATGGTTTTCAAGGACAAAAAGTCTTTATTATTCCGTCGCTAGATTTAGTCATTGTAAGAATGGGATTGACAGAGGATGCTAAATTTGATTTTAATGAAATGTTGAAAGGGATAATTGGTAGTTTTAAAAAGTAGAGATTAGATTATAAAATAAATAAAACGGATTTCAAGGTTTAAAATAGAGGGAAGGATCAAGATATTTAAAAGCTTCAATCGGATTGATAGCTGTTTCTTATGCTACAGTATAATAGCCCCGATAGCAGTGAAAATCCTTTTATTGTTTTTCTTTTAAACAATAAAAGATTGCAACGGATAGCGGGAATAGCTCCTGAAAACGACCAAGGTTTAGGATAGATTTAAAATTACAAAGGGCGCAAAGTTTATTAAAAACTCTGCGCCCTTTTTGTTTGTTGTTGTAGTTTATTACAAATTAAATCCCATTTTCACACCCAATTTACTTGCAATTAGTTTAGTGATGCGTTGTTTCAATTCGGGAATTTTAATGCTTTCAATTACGTTATTTGTAAACGCGTACATCAATAATGCTTTGGCTTCTTTTTTAGGAATACCACGTTGTTGCATGTAGAACATAGCCGTTTCATCCAGTTGTCCAATGGTACATCCATGCGAACATTTTACATCGTCAGCAAAGATTTCTAATTGTGGCTTAGCATTGATAGTTGCTTTGTCACTCAATAAGATGTTGTTGCTTTTTTGAAAGGCATTTGTTTTTTGTGCTTCTTTCTCCACAAATATTTTTCCGTTGAAAACTCCTGTAGAACGGTCAGAGAAAATCCCTTTGTAATCTTGGTGACTTTCGCAGTTTGGTGTTGCATGTTGCACTAATGTATAGTGGTCTACGTGTTGCTTCTCGCCAATAATCGTTACTCCGTTTAGGTAACTTACGATTCGTTCTCCAAAATGGTAAAAGTTCAAATTGTTACGAGTAAGGTTTCCACCGAAACAGAACGTGTTTACGGCAACACTACTTTCTTCTTTTTGTGACACATAAGTGTTATCAATAAGATTTGCTGATAGGTTGTCATTTTGAATTTTATAGTGGTCAACAACAGCACGTTTTTCAGCAAAAATCTCTGTTACAGCATTTGTCAAAACCGCATTTTCGCTTAAACTTTGATGACGCTCGATGATTTGAACATGCGCGTTTTCACCAACAATGATTAAGTTTCTAGGTTGAACTAAAAGTGCCGCTTCTGATCCTGTAGAGAAATACATGATTTCGATAGGTTTGTCAGCAACTTTACTTTTAGGGATATTGATATACGCTCCTTCACTGGCAAAAGCCGTATTTAGAGACGTTAAGCTTTCTTCCTTATTTGCAATTTTGTTGAAATAAGTGTCAATTACTTCTTTGTATTTTGGTTTGTTTAACACCGATGACATCAAGCACACATCAATTCCTTCGTGCGTAGTTGCCGATAGGTGTGAGCTAAAAACTCCGTCAATGAAAACAACTTTATAACTGTCAATTTCATGTAAAAAGTATTTTTTTACATCGCTGTATTGTACCGTATTCTCTTGTTTAGGGAATACAGTAAAATCATTTTTCAAGACGGCATTAAGCGAAGTATATTTCCAAGCCTCCATCTTTTTAGTAGGGAAACCTTTGTTTTCAAAATTCTTTAATGCTTCTGTGCGTACATCGTGAAGTTCAGAGTGAACATCTACACGCTCTTCAAAAGCCATAAAAGACGATACTAATTTTTCTTTTAAATCCATTTATTTTTAGTCTTAAAGTCGAAAGTCGAAAGTCAAAAGACTCAGGATTGTCAACTTAATGTTATTTTAGTCTTAATTTCAAAAGTCTCAAAGCTAAAGGTGGCAAACCTTTCAGGCCTTAAATTTTCAAATTCTAGACTTTTGATAAATATTTAATAAAACCACTTAACAATTTTGATATTTCTGTTACTGATTCTAAAAGTTTTTCAAATTCTTCTTTAGTAATATAATCTAAATCAAATGCCAAATATAATTGAGAACGAACTTCTCCTGCTGATGCTTTTGCAACATACAAAAAGTAAATAAACTCTTTATCTGTGTTTCTTTCAAACCCTTCTGCAATATTGGAGGAGATTGATATAGATGCTCGTCTAATTTGTCTAATGAAATCAAAGTCTTTTTTAAAATTTGCATTTTCAGTAATTAGATAAATTCGTTTGTTAAATATCCTTGCTTTTTGCCAAGAATTGATTTCTTCAAAAGAATTAAATTTCCCCATTACTGTATTGCTTTTGACTTTATGACTTTTGACTTTTGACTATTTTTAATTCTCTGCTTTAATCCAGTCGTATCCTTTTTCTTCTAACTCGTGAGCTAATTCTTTTCCGCCTGATTTTACAATTTTCCCATTGTATAATACGTGAACGAAATCAGGAACGATATAATCTAATAAACGTTGGTAGTGTGTGATTACTACAATTGCGTTTTTGTCGCTTTTTAATTTGTTAACTCCGTTAGCAACGATACGTAGTGCATCGATGTCTAATCCAGAATCTGTTTCATCAAGAATAGCAATTTTTGGCTCTAACATCGCCATTTGGAAAATCTCATTTCGTTTCTTTTCTCCACCTGAGAATCCTTCATTAAGAGAACGAGATAAAAACTTACGGTCAATTTCTAATAATTCTGATTTCTCACGAATTACTTTCAACATTTCGTTAGCCGGCATTTCGTCTTGACCATTAGCTTTGCGCGTTTCATTGATAGCTGTTCTCATAAAGTTAGTTACTGATACTCCAGGAATTTCTACAGGATATTGGAAAGAAAGGAAAACTCCTTTATGTGCTCTTTCCTCTGGAGCTAATTCTGAAAGATCTTCTCCTTCTAATGTGATTTCACCTTCAGTTACCTCGTAGTTTTCATTTCCTGCAATAATAGAAGCAAGGGTACTTTTTCCAGCACCGTTTGGACCCATTATCGCGTGAATTTCTCCTGCTTTAACTTCAAGATTAATTCCTTTTAATATTTCTTTGTCGCCTATTGAAGCGTGTAAATTTTTTATTGATAACATAATTAATTTGGAAATTAGATAATTTGGAAATTTGGAAAATCCAAGTTTATTTTTGTTTAGATGTAATTATTATTTTATTTACTACTCGCGAAATTGTATTCACTTGATCTAGTAATTGGTCTACATTTGGATAGTCTTTTGAGTATTTACATAATTCTAACCAGTAGATTGTCTCTTCTATTTCTTTAGCTGAAATTTTAAATTTATGTATAAAATCAGCTTTACTTTCTGCATTTTGAGCCTCTCGAATATTTGCACCAATGGAAGTTCCGGATTTTAGTAATTGATTTGCTATTACAAATTTTCTGTTCTCCTGTAAAGTATCACAATAGCTGATAATTTCTAAAGCGAACTTAAATGTCAGGGCAACAATTACATTTTCCTTAATCTCCATCTTCAAATTTTCAAATTAACTCATTTTCAAATTTCTTACCCTACAGATCCTTCTAAACTTATCTCTAACAACTTCTGTGCTTCTACAGCAAATTCCATTGGTAGTTTATTTAGAACATCTTTACTAAAACCGTTTACGATTAAAGCGATAGCTTTTTCTGTCGGAATTCCACGTTGATTGCAATAGAAAACTTGGTCTTCACCAATTTTACTAGTGGTTGCTTCGTGTTCGATTTTAGCAGATGGGTTTTTACTTTCGATATAAGGGAAAGTATGCGCTCCACAATTGTTTCCCATCAATAAGGAATCACATTGTGAGAAGTTACGAGCATTATCAGCGCGAGCACTAATTTGTACTAAACCTCTATAGCTATTTTGTGATTTACCAGCTGAGATACCTTTAGAAATAATGGTTGATTTAGTGTTCTTACCTAAATGAATCATTTTAGTTCCTGTGTCTGCTTGTTGGTAATTATTGGTTACTGCAATCGAATAAAATTCTCCTACTGAATTGTCTCCTTTTAAGATACAAGAAGGGTATTTCCAAGTTACTGCTGAACCTGTTTCTACTTGTGTCCAAGAGATTTTGGCATTGGTTTCACAGATTCCTCTTTTGGTAACAAAATTATAAACCCCACCTTTTCCTTCTTTGTTTCCTGGGAACCAGTTTTGAACGGTTGAGTATTTTATTTCAGCATCATCAAGAGCAATTAATTCCACTACTGCAGCGTGCAATTGATTTTCATCACGACTTGGTGCGGTACATCCTTCAAGGTAACTTACATAGCTTCCTGCATCAGCAACTAATAATGTTCTTTCAAACTGTCCTGTTCCTGCTTGATTGATACGGAAATAAGTCGAAAGTTCCATTGGGCAACGTACTCCTTTAGGAATATAGCAGAAAGAACCATCAGAGAATACAGCTGAGTTTAATGCAGCATAAAAATTGTCTTTTTGAGGTACTACTGTTCCTAAATATTTACGAACTAATTCTGGATGCTCTTTAATAGCCTCAGATATACTCATAAAAATGATTCCTTTTTCTCCTAATGTTTTCTTGAATGTTGTTGCTACAGAAACCGAGTCAACTACGATATCCATGGCAACATTATTCATCATTTTTTGTTCATCAACTGAGATACCTAACTTTTTGTACATTTCTAAAAGTTCTGGATCTACATCGTCTAATGTTTTATTTGGGTCAACAGTTTTAGGTGCTGAGTAATACGATATGGCTTGAAAATCTGGTTTTGCATAATGTACGTTAGCCCATTCTGGCTCTGTCATTTCTTGCCAAGCACGAAAGGCTTCAATACGCCAATCGGTCATCCATTGTGGCTCTTCTTTTCTGTGTGAAATGGCACGAACTATGTCTTCATTTAACCCAATAGGGAATGTATCCGACTCTAATTCGGTGTAAAAGCCATACTCGTATTCTTTGTTTTCGAGTTCGATTTTTAAATCGTCTTCTGTGTATTTGCTCATTCTTATTTAAAGATTTAAAGATTTAAAATTCAATAATTGAATAGTAAACTTTATTATTTGTGTCTAAAATTTATAAAGAGAAACTCTCTCCACATCCACAAGTTCTAGTTGCGTTAGGGTTATTGAAAACAAAACCTTTTCCGTTTAGTCCTCCTGAGAATTCTAAAATGGTTCCCGCTAGGTATAAAAAAGATTTTTTCTCTACTGCGATCGTAATGTCGTTGTCTATGAATATTTTATCGTCTTCGCCTTTTTTATTGTCGAATTTCAAATCATAAGACAAGCCGGAGCAACCTCCGCTTTTCACACCAACTCTTACATAGTCTGTTGCAGCATCAAAACCATCGTCTTTCATCAAGTCGATAATTTTCTTTTTGGCAGTGTCAGAAACTTTTATCATGTTTATGTTGTTTATTAATAGTGTATTGCTATCCAAATTTCAATACAGCTGTTTTATTATCAGGTATTTAAACTAGACAGCAGCCATGCTATATTGATTTTGTCTAAATTAACTGCAAAGATACTATATAAAAACCTTTTTCCATAATGGATAACATTTTTATAACTAATCATAAAATAGAAAAAAGCTATTTAAGACGCTGAAATTTTTAACTTTGTTTGATATTGAACAAAATCGTTTAAAAATGAAATTATATCCTATAGAAACTGGAAACTTTAAATTAGATGGTGGTGCCATGTTTGGGGTTGTTCCTAAGACCATCTGGAATCGCACTAATCCTGCTGATGCTAATAATTTAATTGATATTGCAGCGCGTTGTTTGCTTATTGAAGATGGCAACAAACTGATTTTAATTGACACCGGTATGGGAGATAAACAATCCGATAAATTTTTTGGTTACTATTCACTTTGGGGCTCCCATTCTATGGATAAATCATTAGCTCAATATGGTTTCAATAGAGCAGACATTACCGATGTTTTTATGACACACCTGCATTTTGATCATTGTGGTGGCTGCATTCAGTGGAATAAGGATAAGACGGGATATGAACCTGCATTTAAAAATGCCAAGTTCTGGACTAATGAAAATCATTGGGAATGGGCGACTAAACCCAATCCTCGAGAGAAAGCCTCCTTCTTATCTGAAAATATTTTGCCCATGCAAGAAAGCGGACAATTGCATTTTATTCAAAGGCCTGAAAATGACTATCTTGAACAATCAGAACTGGATTTTGGCATCTTTTTTGTTGATGGACATACCGAAAAGCAAATGATTCCACACATTCAGTACAACGGTAAAACAATCGTTTTTTGTGCTGATTTATTGGCTACAGCCGGACATATTCCTGTTCCTTATGTAATGGGATACGATACAAGACCGTTGCTGACCATGCCAGAGAAAACAAAATTTTTAAATGCTGCTGCTGATAATAATCACTATTTATTTTTAGAACATGATGCACACAACCAGATTATAACTGTGCAACATACTGAAAAAGGGGTGCGATTGAAAGAAGTGTTCAGCTGTGAAGATATCTTAACATAGTGTTAATCGTTTCGGTTATGTAACAAAATGAATTATTTTAGACCAATATTTTAAACTCAACAAAATAAATTATAATGAATAGTATTAAACCCATTTGTATTTCTGCATTTGCCGTATTGGTTTTGGCAGGATGTGGAGCACAAAAACAAGTTTCAAATTTTAACTCTTTTGCTGTAATTACGGCACCATTAAACGTTAAAAAAAATGCTCCAATTAAAGAATCTGAATTGAAGCGTTGGAGTCATTTAGATATCGTGACGGACACCATTCCTGGAATGAGTGTTGATAGAGCTTATGCTGAATTGTTGAAAGATAAAAAAGGAGTTCCGGTAATTGTAGGAATTGTAGATTCTGGTGTAGATATTGAGCACGAAGATTTGAAATCAGTAGTGTGGACTAACACTAAAGAAATTCCTGGCAACGGAATTGATGATGATAAAAATGGATATGTAGATGATATTCATGGATGGAATTTCCTAGGGGACATCACTAAAGAAAATTTAGAATACGAAAGAATCATTAAAAATAAAAGTTTAGTTGATGAAGCGACTTATTTAGAAGCTAAGAAATTAAATGATGAGAAAATTGCAGAAGCAACTGCTGGAAAAATTAGATTAGAGCAATTAATCGCTTCTACTACTGCGGCAGATGCAACTATCGCTAAAACATTAGCGAAGCCAGTATATACGGTAGAAGAATTGAATGCTATTGATTCTAAGGATACTGCAGTAATGGAAAGTAAAGTAACTATGCAAAGAATGCTTTCTTACGGTTTGAGTGTTGTTGACTTAAAAGCAGCGATCCAAAACGATATCAACGGAATGGCAACTGTTCTAAACGGTGACAATTTAAAACAAGATTACAGAGCTGTTGTAGGAGACAATCCAGATGATTTTACAGATGTGAAATATGGTAATAACAATGTTATGGGACCAGACAAGGATAAAATTCTTCACGGTACTCACGTAGCTGGAATTGTAGCTCAAGTAAGAAATAATGGTATTGGTGGTGATGGAATTGCTAATAATGTTCAAATTTTAACTGTTCGTGCTGTACCAGATGGTGATGAGTATGATAAAGATATTGCCTTAGGAATACGTTATGCAGTAGACAATGGAGCTAAAGTAATTAATGGAAGTTTTGGAAAAAGCTTTTCTCCACACAAACAATGGGTTTACGATGCTATTAAATATGCAGAGAAAAAAGATGTCTTAATTGTTCATGCAGCAGGTAATGATGCTGAAGATATTGATACCTATAATAATTTCCCAAATGATTCTGATGACAAAAAAACAGAATTTGCAGATAACATGATTACTATTGGAGCATTGAACTTTGAGTATGGTGATAAAGTAGTAGCTCGTTTTTCTAACATCGGAAAAGTAAATGTAGATGTATTTGGCCCTGGTGTCAAGATTTATGCGACGACTCCAAAAGACACTTACAAATACTTACAAGGAACATCAATGGCTTCTCCTAATGTTGCTGGAGTAGCTGCCCTAATTCGTTCGTATTACCCTAAATTATCTGCATCACAAGTGAAGCACATATTGATGGATTCAGGAGTAGCAATTAGCACCGATGTTATTGTTGGTGGAAATCCTAAAGATAGCCGTTCTTTTACTACTTTATCTAAATCTGGTAAAATCGTAAATGCTTATAACGCTATACTAATGGCAGATAAAATGTCTAAAAAATAATCCAAAAAGTATTAATCAAATGGAAGAACTTCGGTTCTTCCATTTTTTATTTTAAATAAAGATGAGAAAGTTTCTTTTGATTTCATTCGTTACATTTAGTATAGGATCCATATCAGCACAAAGTTCAAAATATTGGCAGCAGCATGTTGACTATAAAATGGATGTGACGATGGATGTAAAAAACTATCAGTATAAAGGAAAACAAGAATTAGTATACACTAACAATTCTAGTGATACTTTAAAAAAAGTGTATTACCATTTATTCAACAATGCTTTTCAACCAGGAAGCGAGATGGATGCAAGACTACACAGTATTAAAGATCCTGACGGAAGGATGGTTACCAAAGTTAAAATTGATGATAAAGAAATAAAAGTAAGCCGAATTGAAGGGCTAAAGCCAAATGAAATAGGGTATTTAAAAGTTACTAATTTTAAACAAGACGGAATTGCTGCAGTGACTAAAACGGCTGGAACTATTTTAGAAGTAACCTTAGCTAAGCCGATACTACCTAATACTAAAACAACTTTCACACTTGACTTTGATGGACAAGTACCTGTTCAAATTCGTCGTTCTGGAAGAAACAATAATGAAGGGGTAGAATTGTCTATGTCTCAATGGTACCCAAAGTTAGCCGAATTCGATTTTGAAGGTTGGCATGCTGATCCTTATATCGCTAGAGAATTTCATGGTGTATGGGGAAATTTTGATGTAACTATTAACATCGACAAGGAGTATACATTAGGAGGTTCAGGATATTTACAAAACCAAAATGAAATAGGACATGGTTACCAAGACGAAGGCGTTACCGTTAAAACCCCTAAGAAAACTAAAACACTAAGTTGGCATTTTACAGCACCTATGGTACATGATTTTACTTGGGCTGCTGATAAAGAATATGTACATGATGTGGTAAAAGGACCTAATGATGTGGCTTTGCACTTTTTATACAAAAACTATCCTAAAACAGTAGAAAACTGGAAAAAACTAGAACCAATGATGGTGAAAGTAATGGATTTCTACAACAAAAACATTGGTAATTATCCTTACAAGCAATATTCTTTCATACAAGGAGGCGATGGCGGAATGGAGTATGCGATGTGTACATTAATGCTAGGAAATGGAACCCTTGAAGGAATTTATGGTACGGCTACTCACGAGTTAGGACACTCTTGGTTCCAACATATTTTAGCTTCAAATGAGTCTAAGCACCCGTGGATGGATGAAGGTTTTACAACTTATATTGAAGATCTAGCAATAAACGAATTATCAGATACAAAAGTAGTCAACCCTTTTGAAGGAAATTACAAAGCATATTATAGTTTAGTGAATTCTGGTAAAGAGCAACCACAAACAACTCATGGAGATCGTTATGATGAAAATAGACCGTACAGTATTTCTTCTTACGTTAAAGGAAGTTTATTTTTATCTCAGTTACGTTATGTGATTGGAGAAGATAAATTAGCTGAAACGGTTAAAAGATATTTCCATGATTTTAAATTCAAACACCCTACACCTAATGATATCAAAAGAACGGCTGAACGTGTTTCGGGAGCAAATTTGGATTGGTATTTAGTTGACTGGACAGAAACTACCAATACTATCGATTACGGAATCAAAACAGTGACAGATAATGGAAATGAAACGATAGTAAGTTTAGAAAGAATAGGGAGAATGCCAATGCCTATCGATTTAACGGTTGAATATACTGATGGAACCTCCGAAAGTTTTTATGTTCCTTTACGAATGATGAATTTTGAAAAAGAAAATCCAAACCCGTCTGTAAAAAGAACAGTTTTAAACGATTGGACTTGGGCAGCATCTAATTATGATTTTACCATTGCTAAAGCAAAAAGTGATATCAAGAAAATCACGATTGATTCTAGTGGATTGATGGCCGATGTGAAACAAGGGAATAATGTTTTTCAGCAATAAAGAGTCGTAGTAAATAATGAATATAAGATACAACGAAGCCAATAGAATAATTGAGATTAAAGATGGTTTGAAAACCCATCTAATGGGAATGAAATTTGTGATGATTTTAACCTTAACGAACTCAGTACTAAATTTATCAGGAGATGTTATTAAAGGCTTTGGATATCTAACAGTAATATGGCTTATTTTAGGAATAACATCCATAGGTTTTCTTTATCATTTTATATTTAAAACTTCAAGCTTAGAAAAAATTCCAATAGATCAAATTCAGGGATTTAATGAGCGGGTTTCATCCGGACGCAAAAAGTATTACATAACTTTAACTAACGGAAAAACCCGAGATTTACTTGAAGTAAAATCAGTGGAAGAAGCAAAAAAGGTCACTTCAATGTTTCAAAAGAATGGCATTTTAGTTTAAAAAAGAAAAGAGTCGCAAAATATATTTTTTGCGACTCTTTTTTATGTGTAATCATACTACTAGTTAGCCCTGGTAGTAGCGGCATCCTTTGCTTTTATTCTTTAAATAAGCAAAGATACAGCGCATAACGGGAGGGAACGTCCAAAGATGCACCCTGTTTATGCTACTAAAAACTACAATTATTTTTAATTTTCTAATTTCTTTAGATTCTCTAACATAACTTTCGTCATCGTCTCTAAATCATATTGATGCTTCCATCCCCAATCAGCTCTGGCGTTGCTGTCATCAATACTTGCTGGCCAGCTATCGGCAATTTTTTGACGGAAGTCTGGTTCGTAAGTAATAGTGAAATCTGGAATGTGTTTCTTGATTTCAGCCGCGATTTCGGTTGGTGTAAAACTCATAGCGGCTAAGTTATATGACGAGTGAATTTTAATCTCTTCTTTTGGAGCCTGCATGATTTTTATTGTGGCAGCAATTGCATCGTCCATATACATCATTGGCATTTTAGTCTCTGAAGATAAGAAACATTCGTATTTGTTATCAGCCAATGCCTTGTGAAAAATATCAACTGCATAATCAGTAGTTCCCCCACCAGGAGGCGATGACCAGCTAATTAAACCAGGATAGCGGATGCTTCTCACATCTACCCCAAAGATATTGTGGTAGTATTCACACCATCTTTCTCCCGCTTGTTTACTAATACCATAAACGGTGGATGGCTCCATGATAGTATATTGTTGCGTGTTCTCTTTAGGAGTTGTTGGCCCAAAAACCGCAATGCTAGAAGGCCAAAATACCTTCTTTATTTTTCCGGCTTTCGCCAAATTTAAAACGTGGAATAGCGAGTTCATATTTAAATCCCAAGCAAAAGCAGGATTTTTCTCTGCTGTAGCCGATAGTAATGCAGCCATTAAATACACATCAGTAATTTTATGAACTTCTACTAAATGCTCAATTTGATTAAAGTCTAACGCATTTATAACCTCAAAGGGTCCTGAATTTACGACGTCGATATTCAGTTTACGAATGTCAGATGCAATTACATTGTCGGTTCCGTAAATTTCTCTAAGTGAATGGGTTAGTTCGGTTCCTATTTGTCCGCAAGCCCCTATAATCAATATTTTTGTACTCATTGTGTATAGAATTTAAAAAACAAAGATAACGTTTTCGGAAATATTTTGGAGTCGCCCGCTAAGGATTGTCAATAGTTAAAACAAAGCCTTAAAATGTTGTAGTTGCGATTGTAGTTTTGGCATTATTAATGCTAAAAAGCTATTGTTTGGAAATGAATTGTAATTCGCATTTTCAAATCTGTATTTATAAATTACTTTGTAACTTTGTGCTTCAATGCAATACCTATGAAATTCAAAATAAAATATACTTTTTTTCTCCTTGTTTTGTTTGCTTCCTGTAAAGACGATAGTCAAAAAAGGACTGCTGAAAATGAGAAGGAAATTAAGAAAAAGGAACTCGTATTTACAAATATTAATAAAGGATGGGTGTTTTACGACACTCCTATTAATGAAACGGCAGAAGCTAGCGTAGCCAGCTGGAATGAATTTCGCACCTTTTTAGCAGAATTAGCTTTAAAACCAAAGCGCACCCTTGGGGCTTTTCAACAAAAATCAACAGCTATTTCAAAAAAGGCAATGGCATTGAATGATAATATTCCTAGTGAATATAACCAACCTCAAATAAAAAGTAGAATTGCTACACTAATTACTAAAGTGCGACTGCTGGATTTATTCATTCACCTTGATGATGTGCCAGATAAAAAAGTAGTCAAAGTAATTTCAGAAATCAATAATGAATTAGCCTCTTTGCAAAGGCAAATGGATAAAATTGTTGAAAAAAGTAAAATCCCTACTGAAGAGGGAGAATCAGAGTTGAAGAAAATGATGGATGCGTCTCGCGCCATTCCTAATGAACCATTAGATCCAAATTTACCTAGAGTTGAGTAAAACAGTCTTATATAACACCTACGATAATTCGCCAAAAATCCAGCAAATTGCTGATCGTTTAAACGAGAGTAAAGGCGTAAAAATGCATCTTGATGGCCTGTTAGGCTCTGCGGTTTCATTTGTCATACGCTCGCTTTTTAAGAAAGCCGAGAGTCCTTTTTTGATTGTATTAAACAATAAAGAAGAGGCCGCTTATTACTTGAATGATTTAGAACAAATGATTGGAGAAAAGGATGTTTTATTTTATCCGGGATCCTATCGTCGTCCGTACCAAATTGAAGATACTGATAATGCAAATGTATTGTTGCGTGCTGAGGTGCTTAACCGCATTAACTCTCGCAAGAAACCGGCTGTAATCGTTAGTTATCCAGAAGCGCTGTTTGAAAAAGTAGTTACTAGAAGAGATCTGGAGAAAAACACGCTGAAAGTTTCCGTGGGAGATAAAATTTCTATTGATTTCATCAATGAAGTTTTATTTGAATATGAATTTAAAAGAGTCGATTTCATAACAGAGCCGGGAGAATTTTCAGTTCGTGGAGGAATCGTCGATGTGTTTTCTTTTTCGAATGATAATCCTTACCGAATAGAATTTTTTGGTAACGAAGTGGACAGCATTCGTAGTTTTGATGTAGGCACTCAACTGTCTATCGAGATACAAAAGAAAATTACCATAATTCCCAATGTAGAGAACAAGGTTTTTCAGGAAAACAGAGAAAGTTTCTTAGATTACATATCAGAGAAAACGGTTCTATTTATTCAGAATACAGAAGATTTATTCTCTCAGTTAGACAAGCAATTTACAAGAGCCGAAGAAGCTTTTGAAAAATTATCTAAGGACCTCAAACACGCTACACCAGAGCAATTGTTTTTAAATCAGTCTGCTTTTATTAAAAAAGCGGTTGATTTTTCAATAGTAGAACTATCCTCTAAACCTATTTTTAAAACAACAAAGAAATTTGAATTTTACATTCAGCCGCAACCTTCGTTCAATAAACAGTTTGATTTGTTGTTGAACAATCTGAATGAGAATCACTTCAATGGCTATAAAAATTATTTGTTTTGTTCGAATGATAATCAAGCCAAACGTTTTCACGATATTTTTGAAACCTTAGACGAAGCTAATTCTGAGAATATCAGGAAACAATATCATACGGTGGTAATGCCATTGTATCAAGGTTTTGTTGACGAAGAGAATCAAATAAGTTGTTATACGGATCACCAAATTTTTGAGCGTTATCATAAGTTCAGCATCAAAAACGGCTATTCTAAAAAACAGAATATTACACTAAAAGAACTGACCACTTTATCAGTTGGGGATTATGTAACGCATATTGATCACGGAATTGGAAAATTTGGTGGACTGCAGAAAATTCAGGTAGAAGGGAAAACCCAAGAAGCCATTAAATTAGTCTATGCTGATAATGATATTGTTTATGTAAGTATTCATTCGCTTCATAAAATATCAAAATACACCGGTAAAGACGGGACACCTCCCAAAATTTATAAATTAGGCTCTAATGCTTGGAAAGTTTTAAAACAAAAAACAAAAGCCAGAGTCAAGCACATAGCATTTAACTTAATTCAGCTTTACGCCAAAAGAAGGCTGGATAAAGGCTTTCAATTTGCGCCAGACAGTTACTTGCAAAACGAGTTAGAAAGTTCGTTTATTTATGAAGACACTCCTGATCAAATAAAATCAACAGCCGAAGTCAAAGCGGATATGGAAAGTGACAGACCTATGGATCGTTTGGTTTGTGGTGATGTAGGTTTTGGTAAAACAGAGGTAGCGATTCGTGCTGCTTTTAAAGCGGTAGACAATAGCAAACAAGTGGCTGTTTTAGTGCCTACAACTATTTTGGCTTACCAACATTACCGAACATTTACGGAACGTTTAAAAGACATGCCTGTTTCTATTGGTTATTTGAATCGCTTTAGAACCGCTAAGCAAAAAGCAGAAACCCTTAAATTATTAGCCGAAGGCAAACTCGATATTGTCATTGGAACTCATCAATTAGTCAATAAAAATGTTGTTTTTAAAGATTTAGGTTTACTGATTGTAGATGAGGAACAAAAATTTGGTGTCAACGTCAAAGACAAATTAAAAACGATTGCGGCCAATGTAGATACACTGACTCTAACGGCAACGCCTATCCCGAGAACATTACAGTTTTCATTGATGGCTGCCCGAGATTTATCTGTTATTACAACACCACCGCCCAATCGCTATCCCATTGAAACCAATGTGGTAGGTTTTAGCGAAGAAATGATTCGAGATGCAATTTCGTATGAAATTCAGCGTAACGGACAGGTTTTCTTCATTAATAATCGAATAGAAAACATCAAGGAAGTGGCAGGAATGATTCAGCGTTTAGTGCCTAATGCTAGAGTTGGAATTGGTCATGGCCAAATGGATGGAAAGAAACTAGAAGAGCTAATGCTGGCTTTCATGAACGGAGAATTTGATGTATTGGTGGCGACCACGATAATAGAAAGTGGTTTAGATGTTCCTAATGCGAATACCATTTTTATCAATAATGCGAATAATTTTGGATTGTCTGATTTGCACCAAATGCGTGGTCGAGTAGGACGTAGCAATAAAAAAGCATTCTGTTATTTCGTCTGTCCTCCTTATTCAGCAATGACTGACGACGCTAGAAAGAGGATTCAGGCTTTAGAGCAATTTAATGAGTTAGGGAGCGGATTTAATATAGCGATGAAGGATTTAGAGATTCGTGGTGCAGGAGATTTACTAGGCGGTGAACAATCTGGTTTTATCAACGAAATAGGTTTTGATACGTATCAAAAAATCATGAACGAAGCTATTGACGAATTGAAAGAAAATGAGTTTAAAGATTTATATCCTACAGAGAATAATCTCGAAACGAAAGAATATGTAAAAGACCTTCAAATTGATACTGATTTTGAATTGTTGTTTTCAGATGAATATATAAATAACATCAGTGAACGTTTGAGTTTGTACAACGAGTTAGGCGCCATTAAAAATGAAGAAGATTTACAACTTTTCCAGAAAAAACTGATTGATAGATTTGGACCAATGCCACCACGAGCTATTGCCTTAATGAATAGCATTCGCATTAAATGGATTGCTAGCGGAATAGGTATCGAAAAGTTAGTGATGAAACAAGGCAAGATGATAGGTTATTTTGTATCTGATCAACAGTCAGATTACTATCAATCGAATCGTTTTATGTCGGTCATGCATTTTGTTCAAAAACACAGTTCTATTTGCAAAATAAAAGAAAAAGAAACCAAGAATGGCTTGCGTTTATTGTTGACTTTCGACAATGTTAAATCAACTCGAAGAGCCTTAGATTTGATGAAAATGTTAGGCGGAATTGAAGAATAAGCAACTAATTATTATTTCAGATATCTAGAATAAAATAGCTCCCAAACTTATAAAGATTGGGAGCTATTTCTTTTTGTATATTTGATTTTTACAAATCAACAGTCATGAAGTCAAAATCAATAGATGAATTTTATAAAGAGATTTCCGAAGGAGCTAAAATAGAATCTAGTGCTTTGTTACCAAGCGGAATCCAAAAAGAAATTGGACATTTCAATGTGTTCGATATAAAAGAACTATGGGGGGATTTGAAAAAAATACCCGTAATGACTTATGATAGAAGAGCGTATTATAAAATCAGTTTGATTCGAGGGAAAAACAAAGTCGAGTACGCAGATCGTGAGATTGATATTGAAAACTACGCACTTTTGTTTGCAACACCCAAAATTCCATACCATTATGTGCCGAAAGATTCTTTGCAGTCAGGTCATTTTTGTGTGTTTACAAGTGAGTTTTTGACTAAAGATAAAAGCGGAATTGACTTGGAAACATTGCCTATTTTTCAAACAGATGGCTATCCCGTTTTTCAGTTAACGGAGGAAGAAGTGCTTGCAATCGATTTGATTTTTAAAAAGATACATCAGGAAATTAATTCAGATTATGCGTATAAGTACGACTTAATTCGGAATTATGTGGCTGAGTTGATTCACATTGGACAAAAGCTACAACCTGTTACTGCGTTGTACTCTAAGCACAATTCGGCAGCAAGAGTTTCTTCGCTTTTTGCAGAATTACTCGAAAGACAATTTCCTATTGAATCGCCTCGCCAACGCTTAGAGCTGAAATCAGCCAAAGATTTTGCGGCGCGATTGTCTATTCATGTCAATCATCTCAATAAAGTGTTAAAAGAAAACACTGGCAAAACTACTACTGAGCTAATAAGTGAACGACTGGTTTATGAGGCTAAGATTTTATTAAAAGAAACTGATTGGAATATTTCCGAAATTGCATACTCACTTGGTTTTGAAGAATTGGCACATTTTTCTAATTTTTTCAAAAAACAAACGGCATTAACTCCATTGTCCTTTAGAGTTTAAATAGTGTAATTTGAATTTTGCAAACTATGGATTGATATTTACAACTGCTGAAGTTGATATCATAACTAATTTTGCTCTATCAATAAAAATCAATAAAAATGGAAAGTAAAAAAAATAAAATAGCGCTAGTTACAGGCGGAAGCCGAGGGTTAGGTAAAGAAATGGCATTGAGTCTTGCTAATAAAGGACTTGATGTAGTGTTAACATACCATAGTAAAAAAGAAGAAGCTGAAACGGTGGTTAGTGAAATCGAAGCAGTAGGACAAAAAGCGGTAGCTATTCAATTGAATGTTGCAGAGTCAGGTACTTTTGACTTATTTTTTCAAAATGTAGCAGCGGCTTTGAAAACAACTTTCAATACAGATAAATTCGACTTTTTAGTCAATAATGCAGGTATTGGAATTCACGAAAGTTTCTTAACAACCACAGAACAACAATTTGATGAATTAAACAATATTCAATTCAAAGGACCTTTTTTCCTTACGCAGAACGCATTGTCTCATATGAATGATGGTGGCGGAATTGTGAATATTTCTACCGGTTTAAGTCGTTTTTCATTTCCAGGCTACGCCGCTTATGCGAGTATGAAAGGCGCAATGGAAATACTAACAAAATACCAAGCCAAAGAATTAGGAGAAAGAAAAATAAGAGTGAATATTGTAGCGCCAGGTGCTATAGAAACTGATTTTGGTGGAGGTGTGGTAAGAGATAACGAGCAGTTAAACCATCATATTTCCTCGTTAACAGCATTAGGACGTGTTGGTTTGCCAGAAGATATTGGTGGTGTTGTCGCTTTTTTATGCACAGATGATGCTAAATGGGTCAATGCGCAACGTATCGAAGTTTCAGGTGGAATGAATCTGTAGGACACTAAATGATAAAAAAAAAGCTTCCAATCGTAGTTGATGGGAAGCTTTTTTGATATCTATTACCAGAATTAATTCTTTAAATCTTTAATGACTTTAAAAGCAACGTCTACTTGCTCTTCACTAACAAGAATCGTGAATTCATTTGAAGTGGAAATGACTTCGTTAATAATGATTCCTTCCCAAGCCAATCTTTGAAAAATGAAATAATATATACCAGGGACAGCAATATTTTCTTTTGGTAATTTTACTGTTATTGAGGCAAGGTTTTCTAATTTTTGAATCAACTTCTCGCTAACGAAATGTTTGTCTACTAAATGACTCACACTGTTACTTAAGACAATGTTGATTTCATTTACACCTCTGGATGATGTATAAAAAACATCAGCTAAAGCATTAATATCCGAAATTAAAGCAGCTTGCTTATTTAATACCGTTTCTGAAACGGCAAAAGTATAGTCTGTTAAAGCAGAACGTACCGTTATTTCACCGATGTTCTTAATCACCTTACTGATCTTATGATTCAATCTAAAATCCAGTTCTTCGGTTAATCTTTTTAACGACATTACGATAGCACCTTGTTTGACTTCTTTTCCAAATTCACTTTCTAATTCAGACATAATATTTCTCGACAAAGAGGTCAAGTTGATGATGCCAAGTGATAAAGCATTTAGTAAAAAAGGCTTAGTCTTGATGTAGTTTTCTACGATGGATGAAACTGTTTTCATAATAATTCAAGTGGTATTTTAGTTGGTTGCACTAATGGTTAGGATCTTAGTTGTCTTTAAATCTACTGCAAATATAAATAAAAAACATTTTGTTACAAATATAACATCACTGAAAAACCATTAAAAATGATAAAATGCATCGATAAGGTGCTCAATTACAAAAGATTTCTCTTTGTTAACTCCTTCGTCTGTAGATTTTCCGGGTGCTGTTATAGCAATAATATCGAAGCGAACTTCAACCTCGAGATTTTTTTGGGTTACGTAAGCGTCAACTGCTTTTACTAAAAGTTGAATTTTTTTAGGTTTCACAAAGTCTTGTGGCAGTCCAAAATCTAATGAAGAACGGGTTTTGACTTCTACGATGGCAAGCATGTCTCCTTTTTTGGCAATAATGTCAATTTCCGCTTTTTGAAAAGTCCAGTTAGTATCTAAAATATCATAACCGTCTTTTTGTAAAAAGGCTACAGCCATTTCTTCACCAAGTTTTCCTAATTCGTTGTGTGCTGCCATGAAACGTATTTAGGCTATTTACTTAAATTCTACAGTACTTGTTTTTTCAGTTACTTCCATTGTAACAATGTCACCCAACACTAGCGCACGATTATCTCTAATGTGTCCCGCTGGGAAGTTGTAGATAACAGGAATGTTGTAATTCTTAGTCACGTCTTCAATTATTTCAACCGCATTTTTCCCCCAAGGAATGTCATTGTCCTTCATTTTAGTCATGGAACCTACAATAATTCCTTTAATGCTTTCCAGACAACCATTACGTTTCAAATTCATCATCATGCGGTCAATGTGATACAGATACTCGTCTAAATCTTCAATAAACAATATTTTATCCTTGCAATCAATCGCTGATGGAGAACCCAGCAAGCTATAAAGTATAGACAAGTTTCCTCCCACAATTTCTCCAGTAGCTTTACCCGTTCTATTCATTCCGTCTGAAGGAATGCTGTAGTCTAATTTTTTTCCAAATAAAGAAAGGTATAGACTTTCCACAGCCTCTGGTGTAGCTCTGGCTACAGTTACTGGCATTATTCCATGAATCGATTTGTATCCCATGGTATTTAAGTGGTTATGTAAAACGGTAATATCACTAAAACCAACAATCCACTTTGGGTTTTGTTTGAATTTTGTAAAGTCTAATAAATCAATCATTCGTACGGTACCATAACCACCCTTTACACACCAGATGGCCTTGATGTTTGGATTATCTAACTGCTTTTGGAAATCAGCAGCTCTTTGCTCATCTGTTCCCGCAAGTTGATTGTTATCTAATCCGATGGTACTTCCTATCACTACTTCGAGTCCCCAACTATGTAATAAATCAATAGCAGGTTTTAAGTTGTCGTCTAAGTTTTTTCGGGCTGTTGCTAAAATTGCTATGGTATCTCCTTTTTGTAAAGTAGCTGGTGTAGTCATAAATGTATGGGCTTGAATATTGAAAGATTGCAAAACAAAAAATAATAGTAGGAACATATTCAAACCAAAATTACTGTTTAATGACCAAAATCGTGTTGTGTACATGTGTTTTTTTGTCTGGGGTAAATAAATTTAGATTTGTCTCCAAGAGGATTCAAACAAATATAATGAATTTGAAAATAAATTAAACTTTCTTAATTTAATTGTAGTATTTTTATTAATGAATCTAATTCGTGTTAGAAGGCCTTTTAGTTGATTGATCTTTAAATCTGATGTATGAGAATTTTTAGTTTACTCGCATTGTTATTGTTTCTGTTAGCTCACACTAAAGGAGTTGCTCAGCAGAAAAATTATACCATTCATACAGTGGCTTTTTATAATTTCGAAAACTTATTTGATACTATTAACGATCCAAGTACTAATGATGATGAGTGGACTCCAAAAGGAGCGCAACACTGGACCAGTAAGAAATACCATCAAAAGCTACAAAATTTATCTAGAGTATTACTCGAAATTGGTTCTTCTGAGAATTCAAATGCGCCTACGTTTATAGGCTGTTCAGAAATTGAGAACAGAGGAGTTCTGGAAGACTTAATTAAAGAACCTAAAATCATTGATAAAGATTTTGGAATTATTCATTTTGATTCCCCGGATAAGCGGGGTATCGACGTGGCTTTACTGTACCAAAAAAAATATTTCAGACCCACAAGTTATAGTAACATTCCGCTATTAGTATATAAAAAAGAACTGAGCTCAAAAGTTGAACCCGATGATAAATCGGATGACGAACTGGCTATTAGTGCACAAAACAATCGGGTGTTTACACGTGACCAACTTTTAGTCACTGGATTTCTAGAGGGTGAAGAAATTAATATTATTGTAAATCACTGGCCCTCCCGTTCTGGTGGCGAGAAAAAGACAAGTCCGTTTCGGGAAGCAGCAGGCATGTTAAACCGAAAAATAATTGATTCGCTACAAGCAATAAATCCAAATGCTAAAGTGATTACGCTGGGGGATTTAAATGACGGACCGTTAAATAATAGCGTTAAAAAAGCTCTTGGCGCTAAGGCTACTAAAAAAGAGGTGGTTGAGTTTGGAGTTTACAATCCATTCGAAGAAATGGCAAAAAAAGGTTTAGGAACAATAGCCTATCGCGATTCTTGGGATATCTTTGATCAAATCATGGTGTCACAGTCCTTAATCAAAAATGATTTTAGTAGTTTTCAATATTGGAAAGCGGGTATTTATAATAAAGCCTTTTTAATTCAAGAATCAGGTCAGTACAAGGGTTATCCTAAGCGACATTCGACTACTGAAATAGGTTTTAGCGATCATTTTCCGGTGTACATTTATTTGATTAAAGAACATAAATGATGTTCTAATCACAAAGAATATTCGATTTAGTTAAACAGCTTACATTTTAGAGTTTCTTAACGACAGGACACGGCTGTTTTTAGTAACTTAGCCTCTCATAAACTTAATAGACCTAACAGATGGCAATAGCAAAACCTTTCAACCTAACTAAATGGATTGACGAAAACCGTGATTTACTAAAACCACCTGTGGGAAATAAAAATTTATACCAAGAGTCGGGGGATTATATTGTCATGATTGTAGCAGGACCTAATGCGCGTAAAGATTACCATTACAATGAAACCGAAGAATTGTTTTATCAATTAGAAGGTTCAATAAAGGTGATTATTCAAGAAGATGGTGAACGCAAAGAAATGGATTTAAATGCTGGTGACATGTATTTGCATCCCGCTAATGTGCCGCACTCTCCCGTTCGTTCAGCAGGTTCAATAGGATTAGTTATTGAACGCAAACGTGTAGGAAAAGGCTTTACTGATGGTTTACAGTGGCATTGCGACAACTGCAATCATAAATTGTATGAAGTTAAATTTGAATTGAAAGATATAGAAAAAGATTTCTTGCCTCACTTTGAACATTTTTACAATTCCATAGAACTTAGAACTTGTGATCAATGTGGAACGGTAATGGAAGCCGATCCCAGATTTGTTGCCCATAAATAGTTTATTATTTATAGGAGCTATTTCCCGTTATCCGCTGTATCTTTTATGGCTTAAAGAAAACCATAAAAGGATGCCGCTACTACCGGGGCTAGGCGTTTGTGCATAAAATCAAATTATTTATAAAAATTGAAATGTAGTAAGCATTTTTGAATCAAAAAGGAATATCTGATTTTCAAAAATGGTTAACCGCATAGAAAGTACTATTCTTTTGATAATTGTTGCTTCCCAAAGACGGTTTTATAGATACAGTTACAGCTCAAAACGCTTTCCTTGTACAGGAAAAATAAAATGAACTCCTAAAATATTTTGCATTTTAATGGTGATTGTATTTTTACAAAATTAAGCTGTCTATAAATGCGTATTTAGGACTTAGAATTTACAGTATAAAAGCTGTTTGTTCTTTTGGGGAAATTGGGTTTCTTCTATATTAATCGTTAGTAACTTACTAATATGAGCTAATTTTACTTCGATTTTAACAATTTTCTTCGAGAGAAATTCAACTCGAAATGATATCTTTACAAAAAAATATAACAATTTTAACTAAAAAAGTTACAATGACAACAATAGCAAATCAATTCGGAATGAAAGAAGCTTTGGCACAATTAGGTATCAAAGACATTAATGAAGGAACTTCAACAGGTCTAAATCACTTTTCAAATGGAGAAATCCTAGAAAGTTATTCTCCTGTAGATGGGCAATTGATAGCGAAAGTTAAAACCTCAACAGCTGCAGATTATGAGAAGGTAATGGAATCAGCTACGGCTGCGTTCAAAACATTTAGAACCATGCCAGCACCTCAACGTGGAGAAATTGTTCGTCAGTTTGGAGAAAAATTACGTAAAAATAAAGAAGCTCTAGGTAAATTGGTTTCGTATGAAATGGGAAAATCATTACAAGAGGGATATGGTGAAGTGCAAGAAATGATTGATATCTGTGATTTTGCAGTAGGTCTTTCTCGTCAACTGCATGGATTAACGATGCATTCTGAGCGTCCTGGACACCGTATGTATGAGCAATACCACCCAATGGGAGTAGTAGGAATTATTTCAGCCTTTAATTTTCCAGTAGCCGTTTGGGCTTGGAATACCGCATTAGCATGGATTTGTGGAGATGTTTGCGTTTGGAAACCATCTGAGAAAACACCACTTTGTGGAGTAGCTTGTCAAAACATTATTGCTGAAGTAATTAAAGAAAACAACCTTCCTGAAGGAATTTCTTGTTTAATAAACGGTGATTATAAAGTTGGAGAAATGATGACTAATGATAAACGTGTGCCTTTAATTTCGGCAACAGGTTCTACTCGTATGGGTAAAATTGTTGCTCAAACAGTAGCAGGACGTTTAGGGAAATCATTATTAGAATTAGGTGGAAACAATGCCATTATTGTAACGCCAGATGCTGATATTAAAATGACCGTAATTGGTGCGGTCTTTGGGGCAGTAGGAACAGCTGGACAAAGATGTACTTCTACACGTCGTCTAATTATTCATGAAAGCATTTATGACAAGGTAAAAGATGCTGTAGTATCGGCTTATGGTCAACTACGTATCGGGAATCCATTAGATGAAAACAATCATGTGGGACCTATTATCGATAAACACGCTGTAGAAATGTACAATAATGCTTTAACAAAAGTAGTTGCCGAAGGTGGTAAGTTACTAGTTGAGGGTGGTGTGCTTTCTGGAGAAGGATATGAAAGTGGCTGTTATGTGAAACCTGCGATTGCCGAAGCGGATAATTCATTCGAAATTGTGCAACACGAGACATTTGCACCGGTATTGTATCTATTGAAATATTCAGGAAATGTTGAAGATGCCATCGCAATTCAAAATGGTGTTGCTCAAGGATTGTCATCAGCAATTATGACGAATAACTTAAGAGAGGCAGAACTTTTCTTATCTGTTGTAGGTTCTGACTGTGGTATAGCCAATGTCAATATAGGAACTTCAGGTGCTGAGATTGGTGGTGCTTTTGGAGGAGAAAAAGAAACTGGTGGAGGTAGAGAATCCGGTTCTGATGCTTGGAAAGTATACATGAGACGTCAAACTAATACCATCAATTATACCACTAGCTTGCCATTAGCACAAGGGATTAAATTTGATTTGTAGCGCGTTGTAAATACTAAAAAAAGGCAGTTTGAAATTTCAAACTGCCTTTTTTTATGCGTATCAACTAGCGTGTTTTGCTCTAATATATAATTTTTCTCTTATAAATTAAAAGAGGCACCAATATTAAATACAAACTGATTGTTTAAATTGTGTCCAAAATCACTGTTGTTTGTGTCATATTTAGCGATAGGTACTCCTGCTTCTCCAAATAAACCAAAACCTTCTGTAAAGAAGTAACGGAAGCCTAAATGAGCCCCAAAGTTTTTCAAACCTAAGTCTAAACCTGGATAGATATCCATTTTTGGATCTAATTGCATTACATTCCCTAAATTAGCATTAAATCGTGCTTTAAGATCAACACGATCACCAAATGAAGGGTTGTCACCAAATTCATCTGTTGAAACTGATAATAAATAATTTGTGGTAAGTCCTAGTGACATATTCTCTCCAATTCCAAAATCAGATGATAAAAAAATACCTGTTCCGCCATCTTGGATATTAAAACCAACTTGCCCTTTCACATCTCCATTTCCTTTAAATGCTTGAGCATTTGTAAGCCAAACTGATGACAGTAATAATAACGTAATTACTTTTTTCATACTTAATATATTTTAATAATAATAGTGCAAAATTAGGGTATTAAAATCTAATTTCTTCCTTTTTCATCAAAATACAAGTGGTTTAAGGGTTCGCTCTGCCAGAATTCTTTGGTGTCTACATCCATAATGGTAAGTGGCCCTTTGAAAGCGGCTCCAGTGTCCACATTCCAAACACAGGCCATTTGAACTGGTTCTGTTTTGCCAATTCTGCTTACAGGGGTGTGACCTATATAAACTTCATCATACAATGTTAACCGTTTGGGATATAACAAATCATTAGGTTTAATGCTTCGGTCTAGTGCTAAAGCGGTTTCCCAAAGCGTTCTGTCCCAGTAAAACAATTTTGGGTAAAATTCATATTTCACACCATTCATATTGGTAAAACCAGCATGAACAAATAGGCGGTTTTTTTCATCTAAATAATAATCATCTAATGACAATAAAAAATCTATGTGTAATTGTTTAGTAACGTCATCTACTTTTTCATAACCCATTACCGTCGCTTCTCCACCATGCTTATACCACATCAGGTTTTCTTTGTTGTCTTTTAACCAGTGCAATAATAATTCATCATGATTTCCACGAATAAAAATACAAGTATTAGTAGTTTTTAATTGAATCAGATAATCTAGGACTTGAGGAGATTGACTCCAGCCATCAACGTAATCCCCAAGAAAAATTAAAGTATCGGTTGCAGTAACTTTGGCTCGTTCTATAATTTGGTGAAGTGCACGCAAGCCTCCATGTATATCACCTATAACTAATGTTCTCATTTTGTGTGTGGTCAATCGGGATTATAAAAAAGGACAAGTGTGTCGTTTTTCTAATCCATAAAAATAGCGAAAAGAGTTGGGACGAGCGGATATTTTATTTATTTTTTTTAAAATGGCCTGTCTAATTGAAGTTTTAATAAAGTTTTAAAATATCACTACTTTAGGTGATTGTTTGGTATCATTTTTTTTATGTATTTTTACATAAACCTTAAAAAACCAAAAAACAATGAATACATTAATCGCTTTATCTGTTTTGATTATCAGAACGATATGTAGTTTTTTAAATGATATTGTATCCTTTTTTAATCTTCATTTTTAGTATCGTATTTCATCTTTCTTAGTATTCGCAATGCTTCTTTAAAAGAGAGATAAATGTAGGGGAAGGGCTTGATAAGCGTTTTTGCTTCAATCAACTTATCTTTGGCATCTTCAAATCCGTTGAGGTGACAGATCATAAATGTAGACGGTAAATTCTCTAAATCTTTATATTCCCTTTCGGATAGTTTATATCCTTTACTTAATTTCTGTAATAAAGAAAGATTAGTATTGTAGATATGAAATAACATCTTTCTATTGAATTCTGGCGGTTGAAACAACATCTTAGTTTCAATCTTATAATAGCCATTTTCATAAAAATAAATCGTTTGTTGCTCTAAAGGATAATAACTTGTTTTATCGTTTAAGCCTAGAGGAACATATTCTGTAATTGTAAATGAATCTTCGTCAAAATTAATAGTTACTACATCTTGAGCAGAATAAAATAGCTTTACCTGCTCATTTATTAATTCAATATCTACTCTAGACAAATAAGTCTTGTCTCGGACCCTTTTAGGAATTCCAGCCCAACAAATGATAAAAAGCTCCTTAAATACATTGTATTTTGGGGCCATATCTTTGTGGCGGTAGTTCATGAAATCAAAAACCCCATCTAGCGTATATTTAATATTGTTGCGAGCGTTGTTTTCAATACCTATAACAGTTTCTGTATTTTGATGGTTTTTTTCGATCTTATCTGTCGTAGGAGTTGTGTTGCTCCCACGACGAATAAAAACAGTATTAGCTGTAATGGTATGAATTCCTTTTTTAAAATAAGAGGTCTTATGTTTTGGTTTTATCGTTACTAATCCTACCACCTTATCTTTCGGTAAATTCGGAAAAGGGACATTTTCATATTGAATTTTAGGAGGGTTTTCTAAATAGGCATTTACTAAGTTTTGAATGCGACTATCATCAAAAAAATCATCCCCTACAATTTCATTGTCCTGATCTTCAACACCAACTACAATATAGGAATTATTAGCCGGGTTAGAATTGGATAAAGCGCAAATGTGTTTTAAAAATTTCGCCTTACCTTCACGGGTATGTAAATTCAATTGGCGCTTTTTATCATAAAAACTGTTCTCGTCATTATGAGCAAGTAAGTTTTTAATTAAAAGGCGTTTGTTGATCATTTAGATTTGCTATTATTTATTATTTAATAATCTATTTTATATTGGTGCTATCAATCATATTTTGATCCTTTTCTATCCGAAGATTTTAAAAAATTTATGAATTTTGAAATCTGATCAATAATAATCTGTGACTTTAAGGTCAATTCTAAATAATTCTCCTCAGTAATATGTTTTCTATCAAATGAACGTTGCAATTGAGCTTTTGTTTCGCAACACGATCCTCTAGAATAACTTAGGAAAACGATAAATTCTTTATTTCCACCTCTTCCAAATCCTTCAGCTATATTATCCATTACTGAGCCAGAAGAGCCATTAATTTGCTCTCGTAATTTATAATCTTGTCCCAGTGATGTAGTTTGAATTAAATGCCAAACTCTGTTACTTTGTTCTCTAGCCAATTGATAGATGGCCATTTCTTCAAATGAATTATAATTTGCCATACTGTAACCGTCTTAGGAATAAATAATAATATTAATAATAAATCAATCCCTTTTAACAATAGTCGATGACGCCTGTGCGGTACTCATTACTACTAAATCAGCAATGTTTACATGATAAGGTCTTGAGACTACAAAATGTATAATATCGGCAATGTCCTCTGCTTGCAAAGGTGTAAAACCTTTATAAACATTTTCTGCTTTTTGGGTGTCCCCTTTAAAACGAACTTCGCTAAATTCAGTTTCTACCATTCCAGGATGAATTCCGCCTACTCTGATTCCGTACGGATTCAAATCAATACGCATCCCTTGATTTAAAGCATCGACAGCGTGTTTAGAAGCGCAGTATACATTTCCGTTTGGATACACTTCTTTAGCGGCTGTAGAACCAATATTAATGATATGCCCTGATCGTCTTTCAATCATTTGTGGAATAATAGCTTTCGATACATATAACAAACCTTTTACATTGATATCTATCATAGCATCCCAGTCGTCCAGATCACCTGTTTGAATAGGATCTAACCCATGGGCGTTTCCTGCATTATTAATTAATATATCTATTGTAGAAAAAGTTTCTGGTAGCGAATTAATGGCTTCAAAAACTGCTTTTTTATCACGTACATCAAATTGTAATGTGTGAACCTCCGTTAGTTCAGATAGCTCTTTCTTGAGTGCAATTAAGCGGTCTTCACGTCTTCCGCAAAGAATAATAGTATACTTATTTCGGGCTAATAATTGAGCTGTTGCTTTTCCTATTCCGCTAGTAGCTCCCGTTATCAATACTGTCTTAGTCATGTTTTTTTATCAATAATTAATGTTATGGCATTATAACTCTTTTATTTAAGCGACATCCTCTCCCATACTCTCTGTCCATATGGCAAACCAATCTTCTTTTTCCAGTTCTAATTCGACTGCTTTCATTAAAGATTGAATTCGGGCTACATTTACTGTTCCTGCAATAGGAATAACTTTAGCAGGATGTTTTAAAACCCATGAAAGTAATAGCGTGTCTGAGCCCAAGTGGTATTTAGAAACTAGCCTAGCTAATAATTTTTTTAAACGGTGGGTTTGCGGAATGTCTTCTCTAAAAACGCAACCTAGAGGATTCCACGACATGGGCTGAATGCCATTCATTTGCATGTAATCAAAACTACCATCAACCATCGGTTCAAAGTTAGTTGCTGAGAACTGTACTTGATTGTAGCTAACCGCCGTTTTTTGTCGTATCAATTCTGTTTGTGAAGTAGTGAAATTAGAAAGTCCAAAATCAAGAATTTTACCTTCCTTTTTTAATTGTTCGACCGCGGCTGCAATCTCGTCAGCTTGCATCAACGGACTGGGTCTGTGTAATAAAAAAACATCTAAATAATCAGTATGTAAATTACGTAAAGATTGTTCAACTGAGGTGATTATGTGTTGTTTAGAGTAGTCGTAATGTTTGATTTTGTTATTGCGATTTTCGGCTAACATTTGGATACCGCATTTAGAAATCAACTGCAGTTTTTCCCTATCAATTTTGCTTGCAGCAAACGCTTTTCCAAAATCAGATTCGGTGGTATAAGAACCATAAATATCTGCATGATCAAAGGTAGTAATTTTGTTTTCTAAACAAATATGGATCATGCTTTCCATCTCCTTTTGAGTGAGGTTTTTATCCCAAACTCCCCAATTCATAGTTCCAGCAATTATA
This sequence comes from Flavobacterium sp. W21_SRS_FM3, assembly GCF_052113625.1. NCBI lineage: Bacteria > Pseudomonadati > Bacteroidota > Flavobacteriia > Flavobacteriales > Flavobacteriaceae > Flavobacterium > Flavobacterium sp. W21_SRS_FM3. Next base: position 379,049 of record NZ_JBGQOD010000001.1, read on the forward strand.
GGCGATAATGACGTTTTGTTCATGGTTTGTTTTTTTAATTGAAATGAGAAATGATGCATTTCCAAAGTATATTTTTCAAAGTTCTTAAAAATATAAAAATAGTATCATAATTCAACCTTAAAAATAGGACATTCCTAGAAGTTTTAACCATTTTTTAACATCTTTCCTGTAAAAAAAAATTCAATTTGCACTCTCAAAAGCAAGAGATTAAATTCAAGGTTTTAAAAATAAAAATATGGAAGAGAATACATCGACTTTAGACATTAGAGCAATCAATGAAAAAATAGAAAGAGAGAGTGCTTTTATTGACCTCCTTACTATGGAAATGAATAAAGTGATTGTGGGTCAGAAACACATGGTCGAAAGATTATTAATCGGACTTTTAGGTCAAGGACATATTTTACTAGAAGGAGTTCCTGGATTAGCAAAAACTTTAGCGATTAATACGCTTTCTCAAGCTGTTCATGGTTCTTTTAGTAGAATACAGTTTACTCCAGATTTATTACCTGCGGATGTTGTAGGGACAATGATTTACAATATTAAAGCAAACGAATTTTCGATTAAAAAAGGACCTATTTTTGCTAATTTCGTTTTAGCCGATGAGATCAACCGTGCACCTGCTAAAGTGCAATCGGCTTTGTTAGAGGCGATGCAAGAAAAACAAGTAACGATAGGCGATACCACTTTTAAATTAGAACGACCTTTCTTAGTATTGGCGACTCAAAACCCAATTGAACAAGAAGGAACCTACCAACTTCCAGAAGCACAAGTGGATCGTTTCATGCTAAAAACAGTTATTGATTATCCTAAAATGGATGAAGAGCGTTTGGTAATTCGTCAAAACTTAAAAGGAAGTTATGAGAAAGTAAACCAAGTCGTATCTGTAGAGCAAATTTTACGCGCGCAAGAAGCCGTTCGTGAAGTCTATATGGATGAAAAAATTGAAAAATATATTCTTGATATTATTTTTGCTACCCGTTACCCTGAGAAATACAAATTAGCCGATCTAAAACCATTAATCAGTTTTGGGGCATCACCTCGTGGAAGTATCAACTTAGCTAATGCGGCTAAATGTTATGCTTTTATCAAAAGACGTGGTTATGTAATTCCAGAAGATGTGCGTGCTGTAGTTCATGATGTTCTTCGTCACAGAGTAGGAATCACCTATGAAGCTGAGGCCGAAAATATTACCTCAGTAGATATTATCAATAAAATTATAAACGAAGTAGAAGTACCTTAAAATTTGTTTAAGGTTTAAGGTTTCAAGTTACTGTAGGTAATTTCAAACCTTAAACTTTTTTAAACTTTAAACAAATTAAATAAATGGATACAAAAGACCTTTTAAAAAAAGTACGTAAGATTGAAATTAAAACCCGACGATTGAGTGATCACATCTTCTCGGGTGAATACCATACCTCATTCAAAGGCCGTGGAATGACATTTAGTGAAGTGCGTCAGTACCAGTATGGTGATGATATTAGAGCTATTGACTGGAATGTTACCGCACGATACAATGAAGCACATGTAAAAGTTTTTGAAGAAGAAAGAGAGTTAACCATGATGTTAATGGTAGATATTTCTGGTTCTGAAAGCTTTGGGTCTAAAAATCAGTTTAAAAAAGATATTGTTACAGAAATTGCTGCCACAATGGCTTTTTCGGCGACACAAAACAATGATAAGATTGGTCTAATTTTATTTTCAGACCAGATTGAATTGTACATTCCGCCCAAAAAAGGAAGGTCGCATGTACTGCGTATTATCAGAGAGTTAATTGAATTTGAACCTCAAAGTCACAAAACTAATATCGCCCAAGCATTAAAGTTTTTATCGAGTACCCAAAAGAAGAAAGCAATTGTATTTGTTATTTCTGATTTCATGTCTGAAGATTATGAGCAAACTTTAAAAATAGCCGCTAAAAAGCACGATATAACGGGTATTCGAGTATATGATATTCGAGAAGAAAAAATGCCCAATATTGGAATGGTTCCTATGCAAGATGCCGAAACAGGTATTACCCAATTAATCGATACCAGTTCTAAGACCGTTCGGTTCAACTACGAGAAACACTATAATGAAAGATTAAGTTATTTTAAAGAAACGTTTAGTAAATCAGGTTCGGGCGTTGTAAATACTCGAGTAGATGAAAGTTATGTAACTAAATTGCTGGGTTATTTTAAATCGCGATAGTGATTTTAGAATTTAATTTTGCAAAGGAAATGCTACAATCAAAATCGTTAATCTGAATTTCTAAATTCTATTTTCAAGAGAAAATTTATATAATGAAAAAACATTTATTATTACTTTTAATGCTTCTTTCTACAGCTGTTTTTGCGCAACAAAAACGAGTAGAAACAAGTATTGATACCACTAAAAATAAAATAGGAGCAGAATTTAAATTAACTTTTAAGACTAATGTGGATACCCTGTCCAAAGTTGTTTTTCCAAAGTTAAAAAACATAGGAGCTCTAGAAGTGATTCAGTCTTATCCTATAGACACCGTTAAAAATAACGATCGTTATGAATTAATCAAACGCTATGGTCTTATTCAGTTTGACTCAGGTCGCTACACTCTTCCGAGTGTTAAAATTCTGATTAATAATAAACCGTATATGACTGATTCGGTATCAGTTGAAGTAGCGAATGTACAGGTAGATACATTAAAACAAAAAATGTATGATATTAAAGAAGTTATTCCTGTCAAATCAAGCTTAGGGAATTGGTGGAAATACCTTTTAATTCTAGCATTAATCCTTGGAATTGCAGCAGCTGTTTACTGGTTTATCAAAAAACAACAAAAGAAAAAAATTGAAGAAGAGGTTTATAAAACACCTATAGAAAAAGCAACTAGCTTATTGAACAACCTTGAAAAAAAGGAACTGTGGCAAAAAGGGGAAGTAAAATCATATTACAGTGAATTAACAGATATTGCTAGAAATTATATCGAAGAAGCCATTGAAATTCCAGCAATGGAGAGCACTACTTCTGAGCTTATTGAAGGTCTTAGAGCCGCATCTGTTAAAAAGAAAATGACTGTTTCTCAGGAAACAATTGAGAACTTAGAGCGCGTTTTAAAACAAGCCGATTTAGTAAAATTTGCTAAATCAAAACCATTGGATTACGAAATTACAGAAGATAAAAACAAAATAGAAAAGGCGATCTTGACTTTAGATAGGGCTATTCCTGTTGAGGTAGAAGTTGAAGAGGACATGTTGCTTAATGAAGCGCAAAAGAAAAAACAAATAGAAATTCAGCTTAAGAAAAAAAGAAACAAGCGTATAATCTATACTGTGGCTTCGGTTCTTTTTCTTTTATTGGCAGTGACTACTTTTTTCATAGTTACTAAAGGGTTCGATTATGTAAAAGATAATATTATTGGTCATCCTACTAAAGAATTACTAGAGGGAGAATGGGTAAAAAGTGAGTATGGTAATCCTAGTGTGATCATTGAAACACCTAAGGTTCTTAAGCGAATTGATTTGACAAAATCATTACCTAAAGAAGGTCTGGCTTTAATTAAAGAAATGAACTCCTTTGCATACGGTAGCTTTGTGGATAATTTTTATTTAATGGTTTCGACTATTAAATACAAACAAGACAGTACCATCGATTTAAAGAAATCCATGGAGGTTACCATACAAACCTTAGAATCTCAAGGGGCTCAAAACATGATTGTGAAACAAGAAGATTTTGAAACTCCAGAAGGAATAAGTGGTTTAAAAGGCTACGGAACTTTCTCAAGAGTGAATAGTGAAACAAATAGCAGCGAGAAGCTGTATTATGAATTACTATTGTTTAGCCAAGAGGGAGGATTGCAACAAATTATCATTTTCCATGAAGAGGGAGATTCCTATGCAAATGAAATTGCTGACAGAGTATTGAGTTCAGTAGAATTAAAACAATTAAATAAGTAATGGCAAAAATAACCTTTTTAAATCCCGAATTTTTTTGGTTGTTTCTTTTGATACCATTAGCAATTATATGGTTAGTTTTTAAAAGAAACCAGCAGGCAGCTACTTTAAAAATTAGTTCGATTCAAGGATTCAAAACCGCAACTTCATTTTTAGCAAAGCTAAAACCGTATCTAAGCGTACTGCGTTTATTAGCACTAAGTTCGTTAATTGTAGCCTTGGCCAGACCCAGAACCGTAGATATTAGCAATAAAACTAAAACTACAAAGGGGATTGATATTGTAATGGCTGTCGATGTATCTGGAAGTATGCTTGCCAAGGATTTAAAGCCCAACCGAATGGAAGCGCTGAAAAGAGTGGCTGCTGATTTTACAGAGGAAAGACCAAATGATAGGATAGGATTAGTCGTATATGCTTCTGAAGCCTACACTAAGACTCCAGTGACCAGTGACAAAGCCATTATTCTAGAAGCTATAAAAAGCATCCACTACGATAATGTATTGCAAGATGGAACAGGTATTGGAATGGGTTTAGCTACCGCGGTCAATCGATTGAAAGATAGTAAGGCGAAAAGTAAAGTAATTATTTTGTTAACTGATGGGGTTAATAATGCTGGTTTTATTGAACCGGAAACGGCAGCTGATATTGCTAAACAGTATGGAATAAAGGTGTATACTATCGGTATTGGTACTAATGGAACCGCTGAGTTTCCATACGCAGTAGGTCCTAATGGTCAATTCTTATTCCAGATGATGAAGGTAGAAATTGATGAGCGACTGATGCAAAGTATTGCTCGAAAAACAGATGGAAAATACTTTAGAGCAACGAGCAACAGCAAGTTAGCAGCAATTTATGGTGAGATAAATAAATTAGAAACAACAGAAATTGAAGAGTTGAAATTCTACGATTATGATGAAAAATACAGACCATTTGTATGGTTAGCAGGTTTTTTATTATTAGCCGAAATAGGATTGAGAAATACAGTTTTTAAAAGTTTTATATAATAGGTGCATGTTTTTTAAATTTTAAAATAAGTTAAAAATGCTTGCCCTTTGTGTTTAAAAAATATGGAATTAGACGAAATAAAATATTTATACCTGCTTTTATTATTGCCATTAGTGGTAGTGGTATTTCTTTTCAATTTATATTGGAAAAGAAAAAAGCAAAAGGAGTTTGGGGATTTAGAATTAGTTAAAAAATTGAGTCCTGACAGCTCAGTTTTCAAACCTGTTTTGAAACTAATAGTCATTCTATTGGCTTTAGCGGGATTAATTTTAGGATTAGTAAACCCAAAGATTGGTACTAAAATGGAAACGGTAAAGCGCGAAGGAATTGACATCGTTTTTGCAATGGATGTATCCAAGAGTATGCTGGCTGAAGATATTGCTCCAAGTCGTTTAGAAAAAAGCAAGCAAATTGTATCCCAAATTATCAATCAACTTGGGAACGATAGAATAGGAATTGTAGCTTATGCAGGAAGTGCTTTTCCGGTATTGCCCATCACTACTGATTACAGTGTAGCGAAGATGTTTTTACAAAGTATGAACACGGAGATGGTTTCTTCTCAAGGAACCTCACTAGATGAAGCGATTAAACTGTCGGCTACTTATTTTGACGATAAAAGTAAAACAAGCAAATTATTAATTCTTATTTCTGACGGAGAAGATCATTCTGAAGGAGCTAAAATGGCCGCCGAAGAGGCGAATAAGCAAGGAATGAGAATTGTAACTATAGGAGTGGGAACTGATAAAGGAGGAACCATTCCATTAAAGAAAAATGGGATAGTCCAAGCCTATCAAAGAGACAATAATGATGAGGTAGTTGTAACCAAATTAAACAGAGCAAGTTTAGAAGAGATTGCCAAAGCGACTAAGGGTGGCTATGTAAGCGGGAACAATACTAAAGAAGTTTTAGAATACATAAAAAACACTTTGAATACCATTCAGAAAACCGAATTTGAAGCTACGCAAATGGCTGATTTTCAATCGCAGTTTCAGTGGTTTTTAGGTTTTGCCTTTATCCTATTGTTTGCAGATCTTTTCTTATTGGAAAGAAAAACAGACTGGGTTAAAAAGCTGAATTTATTTAACGAAAATAAATAAATGTCCATTCTCAAAGTGTTTCACTTTAGGAATAACATAATTGAATACAAATGAAAAATTTTAAAAAATACATATTCACTATTTACGCATTACTCTTACTAGGGTCAGTAGTGTCCTTTGCCCAGGAAAAGGATAAAAGCTTACAAGATGCTAATGATCAATATGCTCAAAGTAAATTTACAGAGGCCGAAGCTAATTATAGAATATCAAATTCTAAATTCCCTAATAATGTAGCTGCACCTTACAATTTAGGAAATGCCATATACAAACAAAATCAAGCTTCAGAAGCTAAGTACGCGTATGGGAAAGCTTTAAAAAGTGCTAAAACTAGACCTGAAAAACACAAAGCATTTCACAATTTAGGAAATGTATTCATGAAGGAGAAAGATTACACACAGGCAGTGGAGGCTTATAAAAATGCGCTTAGGAATGATCCATCTGATGATGAAACGCGCTACAATTATGCTTTGGCAAAAAAAATGCTAAAAGAGAATCCGCCTAAGGATGATAAAGATAAAAAGGATAAGGATAAAAAAGACAAAGACAAAAAGGACGATAAGAAAGACGGGGAAAAGGATAAAAAGGACGATAAGAAAGACGGCGACAAAGACAAGGATAAAAAAGACGGAGATAAAGACAAGAAAGATCCTAATAAGGATGATAAATCCAACAAGGATGGAGAGCCTAAACCTAAGCCAGGGGAGATTTCTAAGCAACGTTTACAAAACCTTTTAGATGCAGTAAATAACGAGGAAAAGAAAATCCAAGATAAAGTGAATGCTCAAAAAGTAAAAGGCAAACCTGTTAAGACAGAAAAAGATTGGTAGTATTTTTTGAATAGTATAATAGCATATAAATAATCCACATACAAAAGGGTTGAGAAACAAATGAAAAGATATTTAATTTTAGTACTGTTATGTTTTCAAGGACTAATGGCTCAAGTACAATTTGAGACAAAGGTGAGCAAGACAACGCTTGGTTTGAACGAAAGACTTCGTGTTGATTTTGCTATGAATATTGATGGCGATAATTTTAATGAACCATCTTTTGACGGGTTTAGAGTCATTGCAGGACCAAGCCAACAAGTTAGTCAGTCCTGGATAAACGGTAGGAGCTCTTTTGAAAAAGTGTATTCTTATTATTTATTGCCCAATCAAAAGGGTACATTAACAATAAAACAAGCTACTATTGAATACAACGGACAAGTTTACAAGACTTCACCCGTTAAAGTTACTGTTACCGCTGCGGTAGAACAGCCTAAGGACCCAAATGACACAAGCGTTTCTGCAGATGATAATATTTACCTCGTTGCTGATATATCAAAGACAAATCCGTATATCAACGAGCCCATAACAGTAGTTTACAAACTATATTTTAGTTATAACATTGGTATCACCAACTGGAAAGAACTGAATAAACCCAAGTACAATGACTTTTGGAGTCAGAACATTGATATAAAGCAATTAGTAGCTGAAGAAGGAATGTTTAAGGGAGAGAAATACCGATATGTTGTATTGCGTAAAACAGTATTGTATCCTCAAAAATCAGGGAAGTTAGTTATAGAGCCTTTAGCTTTAGATATTGATGTGCAATTACCTACTAATAGGAGGGATGTTTTTGGTAGGATGTTGTTAACCGAAGGTAGTAAGCGAGTTTCTGCAGGGTCAAAAACCATTTCTGTAAAAGCATTACCTGAAGCAGGAAAACCAGATGATTTTTCAGGTGCCGTGGGTCGTTATGACTTCAAAGTTACTCCTTCAAAGACAAGCCTTAAGAATGGAGAAAGTCTTGATCTAGTAGTAAGTGTAACTGGTAAAGGGAATCTAAAATTATTCACCTTGCCAAAACCTGTTGTACCTAATGCATTAGAAATGTATGACGGGGTTCACAACGAAGACGTCAACACTTCGTTAGCAGGGATGAGCGGAAAAGTAAGTGATACTTATACCATAGTACCCCAATATAAAGGAAATTATCCCGTAAAACCTTTGCGTTTCTCCTACTTTGATTTAGGAACAGCGACTTACAAAACGATTACTTCGTCTGAGGTGATGGTTAATGTTCTTAATGGTCCAATAGACAACAGAGCTACCGCTAACGCCACAGCAGATAAGAATAGACTGTCAAGTCAAGAGCAATTCAAATACATCAAGCTAAAAACCACACTTACAGATGTTGATAAGGATGATTTTTTTGGGTCTAACTTATACTTGCTTTTGCTGTTTTTACCATTCTTAATTGTTCCGATCGTAGTGCTGTTAAAGAAGAAAAAAGAAGCACTTGACGGAGATGTGGTAGGAAACAGAGTCAGAAGAAATAACAAATTAGCTAAGAAATATTTATCTCAAGCTAAAAAACAAATAAATCATAAAGAGCCGTTTTATGTAGCGCTTGAAAAAGCAATGCACAATTTCTTAAAAGCAAAATTACATATTGAAACCGCTGATATGAGCAAGGATAACATTAAGGATATTTTACTGTCTAGAAACGCTAATCCTGATGTAGTTAATGATTTTATTGCACTGACAGAAAATTGCGAAGTCGCACGATATGCACCAGCATCTAGTGCAACGATTCAAAATGATTATGATAAAGCGGTGTCTATAATTTCTGAACTAGAAAAACAATTGTAATTTTAAAATGTACAAACTGTTCGTTGACAATTGATACACAAACAATGAAAAACATACTTTATATACTATTACTAACAACTCAGGTTTTCTTTGCTCAAACGGGTTTTGAAACTGGAAATGAGTTGTATAAAAATGGCAAATACGAGGAAGCAATCACTGCGTATACAGCAATTTTAAAAGCCCATAAACAGTCTGCTGAATTGTATTTTAATTTAGGAAACTGCTATTATAAATTAAATAAAGTAGCTCCTGCTATCTATAATTATGAGAAGGCCTTAGTATTAAAACCAAACGATGCGCAAACTCAAAACAATTTGCGTTTTGCCCAAAAAAGAACAGTCGATGAAATCAAAGTTATCCCAAAAGTAGGTTTTGCTAAATTACTTAGGGACTTTACGGCTATCTATCATTACAATATTTGGGGCATGATCTCAGTGGGTTTTTCGGTCTTATTCTTGTTATCTTTCCTCGGATATTATTTTTCTCAAAAGACTGCTTTGAAACGTATTTTTTTCTTCGGTATGTTTGTGATGTTAGTCATGTTGCTTATTAGTGTTGCGGCAGCTATTTTCGAAAAAAGCCATGACCAAAATGAAAGACCAGCCATTGTGTTTGCGGAGCAGGCAGAAGTAAAAAATGAACCTCAAAGATTAGGTGCAGCTATTTTTGTACTGCATGAAGGAACAAAAGTTTTTGTAGAGGAAACGGTTGATAATTGGACAAAAATTCAATTAACAGATGGAACGGAAGGATGGATAGAAAAAACGGCCATTTTAGAAGTGAAGTAATATAAGTTATTCCGAACGTGGAATTTCTTCACTTTTGTTTTTATCTTCAATCTGCCTTTCTTTAAGGTCATTATACCAGTTTTCTAAAGACGGATAGATAAACTGAGCAGTCTTCTTGATCGGATGGTATAAAATAGAGTTGTCTAAAGTTTCTTCTTTAACCAATATATTATTGAAGTTTATTTTTTGAAAAAGAGTAAACAATACGCTCAGTATCAATACAGCTTTTAAGACACTAAAGGCAGCGCCAGCTAGCTTATTAATGATTCCTAAGAATGCAAAATCCATTATTCCAGTTAAAACTTTGGCTAAAAGTTGGATTGCTAATACAATCAGAATAAAAGTTAACGCAAAGGCGATAATCTCAATGTACTTAGGGGACCATGAGACATGGTTAGAAAGCAATTCTTTTACGAAATACGAAAACTTAATCGCGACATAAATACCCAAAACTAGTGATAGCAAAGAGGCAAGCTCTACAAAAAGTCCGTTTTTAAGTCCTTTATACAGAGCAAAAATTAAAAATACACTTAAAACAATATCTAAAAAGCCCATAAATACTAACATTTGATTGATCAGGAACAAATATAAAAGAATTCTCAAACATCCATTGTCAAATTTCTAGTTGTTATCTTTGCAAACTAATTTCGGTTACAATTGATACCGTACATTGCAAATCACATGTCAAGAGATACACAACTTAAAGAACGCTGGGAACAGCTGGTTACGATACTTTCCGATCAATTTTCACAAGGTGAAGATCTAGATTTAGATTCGATTATCTATTTAATAGGAGTTCAAGAATTGGGAAAGGTGCACAATGAATATAAAAAAGACGAAAAATTAAATTTAATGCATATCGCAATATGCCGTTTATTAGAGCCGTATGGGTTTTATGAATTTGAATTTTTTGATGTAGATGGCTGGCCTCATTATAAAGTAAAGGAAGAACTACCTCCATTAAAGGCTGGAGAACAGTCGGTACTAATGAAAGAAGCGATTGTCAATTATTTTTTGGAACGAGAAGTAATTGAATGATATTTATGTCAAAGTCGACAAACTTTAACTTTAAACAGTAAACTTGGAACAAATTCCTTAAATTTGCACTCTCAATTATTGGATGAAAATGATAGACAAGATAAAAGAATATATAGGGGAAGCACAAGCTTTTGCTACTGAGGATAAATCAGAATTAGAAGCGTTTAGAATCAAATTCTTAGGAAGTAAAGGGCTTTTGAAAGAGTTTTTTGCGGAGTTTAAAAACGTGCCTAATGCTGAAAAAAAGGAGTTTGGGCAAGTGATTAATTTGCTTAAAACTTCGGCTGAAGAAAAGGTAAAAAGCATACAAGAGTCTTTAGAAAGTAAAGAAGAAATAAAAGGAGTTTATGGTGATTTAACGCGTTCTTCTGAGCCAGTAATCATCGGGTCTCGTCATCCCATTTCCATCGTAAAAAATCAGATTATTGATATTTTCTCAAACATTGGATTCAATGTGTCTGAAGGTCCAGAAATTGAAGATGACTGGCATAACTTTACCGCATTAAACTTGCCAGAATACCATCCGGCACGTGATATGCAGGATACTTTTTTTATTCAAACTGATCCAGATATCTTATTACGTACGCACACTTCATCGGTGCAAGTGCGTTATATGGAAAATAATAAACCACCTATACGTACGATATCGCCAGGGCGTGTTTTTAGAAATGAGGCAATTTCGTCTCGTTCTCACTGTATTTTCCATCAGGTTGAGGGACTTTATATTGATAAAGACGTGTCATTTGCCGACTTAAAACAAACCTTATTGTATTTTACCAAGGAGATGTTTGGTAAGTCAAAAATTCGTTTGCGTCCTTCGTATTTCCCATTTACAGAGCCTAGTGCTGAGATTGATATTTATTGGGGACTAAAAACAGAAACCGACTATAGAATTACAAAAGGTACAGGTTGGTTAGAAATTGGTGGATGCGGAATGGTAGATCCAAATGTTTTGAAAAACTGTGGGATTAATCCTGAAGAATATAATGGTTTTGCATTTGGTATGGGAGTAGAGCGTATAGCGATGTTGCTTTATCAAATTGGTGATATCCGTATGTTTTATGAAAATGATGTTCGTTTCTTAGAGCAATTTAAGTCAAGCATATAAACAGGGTCTTAAACATTAGGTTATAGGCTTTATACATTATACTATTATGAAAAAAGACATTATAATTCCCGTTGTAGAAAATGTTTTCCTAGCAGCAGTTCAGGAATGGAGTGATGATTTTATGGAGAAAGTGTGGTATGCTTACTTGGTAAACGATAGTGACTTTCTTATAGATAGTGTTATGGTTGTTTCTAAAGCTTTTGGTACAATTGATGGGGAAATGAAAAAAACATCGTTGTTGCGCCATGCTTTTGTGCAAATTCCAGCTGTTTCGGTCGTAAAGTTAGAGATGATTGAAAAAAGTGTTTTAGATTTAAATAATGAGTTTATGGTCACATTTTTTATTGGAGATAAATTACATGATAAAAAATTTGTTTTCAAAGCACAGTCCATTAATGAAAAAGAAGTAGAAGAAGTTCCTATCTTATTTGTTGATGGGGTTATTGTTAGATAAGCATTTCAAAAAACATAAAAAGGGAGATAACAAGTTTACAGTAAGCTTGTTATCTTCCTTTTTTATTATGTTCATGGCAGCAATTTGCCGTTTTTTTAAAGTAGTTTCTATTTTGCTTCTAATTTGCTCACCTTAGTTAAGGTGTCAGTAGCTAGATAATTTCCGCCTTGATTTAAATACCATGCTCTTGTTTTTGGAATTTTAATGCCTGAGAAAATTTCTTCATCAGTAAGAACAATGTATTCACCATCTTTTTTAGCCTCATCATGGTAAAATTGGTAGATTTTCAAAGCATATGTTTTGGGATCAAAATAAAAGAACCAAGAGTCCTTACCTATACCTTCTTCATATTTTACTCTCAAAACTAAATATTCTTGACCTAAAAAAACTTTTCTTTCTACCTCTGGATTAATAATTGCTCCAGGATCATTTAGTTTCATTGGCAATCCATAAAGATAAGTGTAATAATTTTGCATGAAGCGAGCTCTCGCTTCGGTTAAATTATAGGTCTTGATTTCTTCTTCTGTAAAATCAGTTATACCATCTAACTGCAGCACAATCTTGTCATTTATTATTGTATAGGCTACAGTTTTACCATTCTTAGCAGTGCTAAGTTTGAAAAATTGTTTTGCTAAATCAATACTTACGTCACTCAGCCTTTCTTTACCGTCAGCAGATTGCATGCTTATAGCAAGCGTCCCTTTAAATTGATCCCAATTGCCTTTTGGATCATGGTACTGAATGGCTTTTTTTAATAATTGTTGTCCTGTTATTTCCTGAGCATAGCTTTTGGAAAACACACAAAAACATAAAATAAAGATTTTTATAAGAATAGTACCTGCTTTTTTATGGTAAAAAGAATGTTTCATATCTTTATTTTTATGGTTTGATAAGGACTAATTAATCAAGCTTCTCTGTTAATGCTTTAAAGATAGTTTTAGCATCCTTGCCTTCATATAAGATTTCGTATACAGCATCAATAATTGGCGTTTTAGCACCATAACCCTGATTTAACTTGTAGGCACTGTTAGTCGCATAATAACCTTCAGAAACCATGCTCATTTCCATCATGGCACTTTTTACGGTATACCCTTTCCCAATCATGTTACCAAACATTCTGTTTCTCGAGAAAACAGAATAACCGGTTACTAATAAGTCACCTAAATAGGCTGAATCATTAATATTTCTTTTCATTTTATGGACCTTCTTAATGAATTTCTTCATTTCGCGTATTCCATTACTCATTAACACCGACTGAAAATTATCTCCGTATCCTAAACCATGCGCTATACCAGCTGCGATGGCATAAATGTTTTTAAGCATGGCAGCATACTCTGTACCTATAATATCATCGGTAATTTTAGTTTTGATATAATTACCAGATAAATTGTCAGCTACAATTTTAGCTTTATCGGCATCACCACAAGCGATAGTAAGATATGATAAACGCTCTAATGCCACTTCTTCAGCATGGCAGGGTCCTGTAATCACACCAATGTTGTAATAAGGAATGTCATACGTAAAGTGGAAATGTTCTCCTACAATCATGCTAGTTTCAGGAACGATCCCTTTAATGGCTGAGAATATGACTTTGTCTTTTAAAGAAACGGTAAGTTTTTCTAATTCGGCTCCAACAAATGCAGATGGAATGGCAAAAATAAGATAATCAGCATAGGCCACTGCTTCATTGATATCGCTAGTTAGTAATAACTTTTTGGTATCAAATTCTACTGCACTTAAATAATTAGGATTGTGTTTGAATTTTTTAATATGGTCAATGGCTGATTCGTTACGCATATACCAAGAAACCTCATTGAGATTTACACATAACATTTTTGTAATCGCAGTTGCCCAGCTTCCACCACCTATAACTGCGAATTTTATATTTTCGGTCATTTTTTTCTTAAATTTAGTCAAAAGTACTTAAAATTGGATTAATTCAGCAATAAAATATTGCAGCAAATACTTGCATTAAACCAATATTTGCCTCCAATAATTAAAAATAAATCAAAATATTTTATAATTAGCCACAATAAAATAATTTTATTAACGTTATAACTTCTTATAAATTAAGTTTTTAATAAATATATGAAAATTGAGTTAGTTAATTTTGTTTTAGTGTTATGAAAAAGGCGTCCTGAATTTAATCCAGAACGCCTTTTTATTATTTAATCAGTATAGCTATCTCAGTGTTAATAACTCATTTCTACAATAGATTTTACTTTATCTAATGTGATGTTTTGTTTTTCTCCAAGTCCTTTCCAGCCTCTTTCATCAAAACGATTGACAATAAAATCGGCTGTATTACTATACTCCTTTGTATAATCAGATAATTTAGTATCCATTCCCATTTTGTGGAAGAATTCAACTGTTTTGTTAATTGCTTCATTAGCAATTTCATCTTCAGTTCCTTCTAAATTGAAAATGCGTTTACCGTATTGTGCTAATTTTCCTTTTTTAGTTTCGAACATAACCTTGTATAAACTTGGTGCAATAACTGCTAATGTTCTAGCATGGTCAATTCCGTACATTGCTGTTAATTCATGACCTATCATGTGGGTAGCCCAATCACTAGGAACTCCTTTTTGGATTAATCCATTCAAAGCCATGGTGCAAGACCACATAAAGTTAGAGGCTAATGCATAATCTTTAGGGTTTTCAACTACTTGTGGTCCTACTTCAATTAAGGTTTGTAAGATCCCTTCGGCAATACGATCTTGCAAGTATCCTTCATGAGGGTACGTTAAATATTGTTCCATTACATGCGTGTAAGCATCAACAACACCATTTTGTAATTGTCTTTTTGGTAAAGACTGGATAACTGTTGGATCACATATAGAGAATTTAGGGAACAAAGCTGATCCTCCAAACGCTAATTTCTCTTTTGTAGATTCAATGGTAACCACGGCTCCTGAGTTCATCTCACTTCCTGTTGCAGGCAAAGTTAAAACGGTTCCAAATGGTATCGCATTTTCTTTAATAAGCAAACGCTTTTGTAGGATATCCATAGGATTACCTTCAAAATTGACAGCAGCCGAAATAAATTTCACACCATCAATTACAGATCCACCACCCACAGCAAGAATAAAATCTATATTTTGTTCTTTGATAATTGCCACTGCTTTCATCAAGGTTTCAAAATGTGGATTAGGTTCTATTCCACTAAATTCTACGACCTCATGATCTTTAAGATTAGCAATCACTTGTTCGTGAATTCCGTTTTTAAAGATACTTCCACCACCGTAGGCTAATAAAATTTTAGCCCCCTTAGGTACAAGTTCTCCCAGTTTTTCTATTTGTCCTTTTCCAAATACTAAATTGGTAGGGTTGTATAATTCGAAGTTTAACATATTATTTTTTTGAATTTAATTGTTCTAATAATTTCTCTGCAACTAATTTTGAAGAGGCAGGATTTTGTCCTGTGATTAATAATCCATCTTCAACCGCATAAGGCTGCCAATCACCAATTTTAGAATAAATTGCACCATTTGCTTGTAAAGCGTCTTCTAATAAAAATGGCACCACGTTAGTCAAACCTACCGCTTCTTCCTCAGTGTTTGAAAAACCGGTAACTTTTTTACCTTTTACTAAATACTCACCATTAACTTTAACATTTTTTAATACTGCAGGTGAGTGACAAACAAAGGCAACAGGCTTATTGTTCGTGTAAAAAGAGGCAATTAATGCACTAGATTTATCACTGCTAGCTAAATCCCATAATGGACCGTGACCTCCTGGGTAAAAAACCGCATCATAATCTGCTTCTTTAACGTCAGCTAGCCTATGGGTGCTTTTTAATTTGGCTTGCAAAGCAGTGTCTTTGTCAAATCGTTTTGTGTCTTCTGTTGCTGCAGATGGATCTGCACTTTTTGGATCAATAGGTGGTTGACCTCCTAGTGGAGTTGCAATTTCTATAATTACTCCTTTGTCAGCTAACTCATAATAAGGGGCTACAAATTCTTCTATCCAAAATCCTGTTTTTTCTCCTGTGTCTCCTAGTTTATCGTGACTAGTAAGAACGAATAATACTTTTTTCATCTTATTTTTTTTATTTTTTTGTGCCGTTGCTGTAAAACAACCCACTGTTAATACTATTAAAGCAAATACTGCTACTTTTCTCATTTTTCAATTTTGTTTGAACAAATTTACGGCGAATTAGCTATCAGTAAAAATAATTTAAATTATGTTTGTGATAAATATATTTATATCATGGTTAATCTCGAGTGGTACAGAACGTTTAAATCAGTCTACAAAAATGGTAATTTCTCTTTGGCTGCTAAAGAGTTATTTATAAGTCAGCCAGCGGTTAGTCAGCAGATAGCGATGTTGGAAGCACATGTAGGTTACCAACTTTTTAATCGAAAATCAAAAGGTGTGGATCCAACAGAATATGCTAAGTTACTGAATAACTTAATTATAGAAGCGCTTGATCGTTTGGAAAATGTAGAAAATGGATTTAGAGCCAAAGCCTTTAATGCAAATAGGTTAATCACTGTTGGGGTTTCGAAACATTTTTTTAGCAGTTTAGGGAGCTTGCTTATTTCAAAATTTGACTTCGTTGACTTTAGTTTTCATGAAAATAAAATATTGTTCGAATTAGTCAATGATAAAAAGATAGATTTTGCGATTGTCTCACAACAATATGAAACCTTTGACACGGTGTGTTCAAAAGTAGGGGAGGTAAAGCAAATTATTGTAGGTTCAAAATCGATTAAGACCAAGGCATTCAAATCCTATTTAAAAGAAAATGACTTTGAGACAGCAGAACAATGGTTAAATGAACAAAAATGGTACAGTCATGATGCTGGAATACCCCATGTAAAATTATTTTGGTTGCATGTTTTTGATAAAAAAAGACCTACTATTATCCCCAACTTTATTATTCCTTCCGAATTTGAGATGCTGACGGCATTAGTTCAACATGAAGGAATTGCTTTAACTTGGAATTGTAATGCACACACTTTCTTAAAGTCTGGTAGTTTAATAGAGGTTTGGGACAGTTCTAAAATGCCTGTTACAAATCTATTCTTGTTGTCAGCTAAGAACGATCATTTTGATACTGCTTTTCATGAAATTGAAGCAGAATTAAAAAAGAATTTAAAATAGCTATTTTTTGTAAAAATTATTGTGATCGATGTATTCCCAAACTTTGGCAGGCAAAAGCGGTTGCACGTTTTTTCCTTCTTTAATATTATTGCGAATAAAAGTAGACGATATTTCGACTATAGGAGCGTCAATTATGTGTATTTTGTGATGACTTTTTAATTCTAAATTTTCAGCTTCAGAAGAGATTCTTGGGTACACATAAATATCATGATTTTTTAAAATCACTTCATAATTTTTCCATTTGTGTAATGATTTTAAATTGTCTTCTCCCATGATTAAAGAGAATCGATGATTAGGAAATTTCTCTTCTAAGTGGACTAATGTATTAACGGTATAATTAGGCTGCGAAAGTTTGAACTCAATATCGGAAGGTTTGAGTTTTGGAAAATCTTCGGTGGCAAGATGAACCATTTGTAAACGATGGTAATCATCTAATAACGTCGCTTTTTTTTTGTGAGGGTTGTGTGGTGTTACCACCATCCAAACCTGATCCAAGTCAGCATTTTCAGCCATGTGATTGGCAATAATGAGATGGCCAACATGTATGGGATTAAAAGTTCCAAAATAAAGTCCGATTTTCATAATCTAGGTTTTAGGTTACAGGTATTGGGCGTATTTTACAAATTACAGCCCCGTCTCTGTATACTATTTTACAAAATCTTTTACTAACTGATAGGCTTCGTCTAAAGCAATTGCTAAATCATAGTTTTTTATTACTACATCAAATTGTGGTGCAGTTGCTAATTCTACTGATGCCTTGGCAATACGCATATTGATCTTATCTTCGCTTTCGGTAGAACGCTTTTTAAGTCTGATTTTTAATTCATCGATACTTGGTGGTTTCACAAAAACAGCTAGAGTCTCTTCAGGAAATTTTGATTTGATACGCAAGCCACCTGCTACATCAATATCAAAAATAACATTTTTACCTTTAGCCCAGATGCGGTCGATTTCACTTTTTAAAGTTCCGTAAAAATTATCTCTGTATACTTCTTCCCACTCTAAAAAATCTTCATTTTTTATGTGCTTCTTAAATTCTTCGGTAGAAATAAAATAATAATCCGTACCATTTATTTCTTCTCCTCTTGGTTCTCTTGAAGCAGCCGAGATAGAGAATTCTAAATTTAGTTCTGGCTTGCTTAATAAATGCTTAACGATAGTAGTTTTTCCAGATCCTGACGGTGCCGAAAAAACAATTAACTTTCCTCCTTTGCTCATTGTTGTGTTTTTTTATGCGGTCCCACAATTGTTTTAGCAATTGCAGGTTTAATTTAGTAGTGACACCTAAAAATTAGACGCGATAAATCGCGTCTTTGTGGTCTTATAATACGTTTAAAACTTGTTCTTTTATTTTCTCTAACTCGTCTTTCATTTGAACAACCAGTTTTTGCATTTGAGCATGATTCGATTTTGAACCCATGGTGTTGATTTCACGACCCATTTCTTGGGTGATAAAGCCTAGTTTTCTACCGTTTGCCTCACTACCATTAATGGTTTCTAAAAAATAATCCAAGTGATTAGTTAAACGCACTTTTTCTTCAGTAATGTCTAATTTTTCTAGATAGTAAATTAATTCTTGTTCAAAACGATTTTCATCAACATTTACTTTTAGCTCAGCAATAGCCGTTTGTAAACGTTCTTTTATTGCAGCTACACGTTCGGGATCCAGTGCTAATGCTTCTGTCATGTACTGACGAATATTGGCTATGCGCAATTGAAATTCTCTTTCAAGTGACATGCCTTCGTCTTTTCTAAAAGTCAATATGTTTTGTAATGCTTCTTCGATAACTGTCTGAATTTGAATCCAGTCATTTTCGTCAATTTCATCACGTTCAATTTTTAAAGCATCTGGCATTCTTACAGCCATCTTCATCAATTCCGTTTCATCTGCAGCAGCATAAACTTCTCTAAGTTGCGTGATGTATGCTTTAACAATAGGCACATTAACTTTAGTAGTTGTTTGCTCAGCGGTACTTTCGATAAAAATAGAAAAATCTACTTTTCCTCTTTCTAGCCTTGAAGCAATTTGAGTGCGCAATCCCAATTCCATTTCGCGGTATAAAGAAGGCATTCTTACGTTTAGGTCTAAACCTTTACTATTTAAAGATTTTACCTCTACAGTAATTTTTTTGTTAGGTAATTGTAAAGTGGCTTTACCAAAACCAGTCATTGATTGTATCATATATTTTTCTAAAAAGAGCTCAAAGATAAGCAAAAGCCACTTAAACCCCAAAGGGAGAATTTAGTACGCTTTTTAAAGTTATTTATTAGCGAGTTTAGGATTTGAGGTCACCATATACACCCCTATAAATATTAAAATTGCAGATAGTATTTTAACTAAACTCAAGTCATCTTTGCCTAAACTAATCGCAAAAACTGTGGCAAAGAACGGTTGTAGGTATATAAAAACGGCTACAGTTGTGGGTTTTAACTGTTTCATCGTTAGTAAATTAAGCAGGTAGGTCAGGAAAGTAGAGATGACAACCACAAAACTTATTTTCCAAATAATAGCAGTGGGAACTGCATTCCAGTTTACAACCTCAATTTGGCTCCAGCCAAAAGGTAATACCATCAAAAAACCAAATGAATAAATCCATTTTACAAAGGTAAAGGCATTGTATTTGTCCATTAACTTCTTTACTAATATCAAGTAAAAACCATAAGAAATGGCGTTGACTAGCACTAAAACATTTCCTAAACTGGCATTAGTTGCACTTCCTATCGATTTACCATATAGGATAAGAGAACCGGTTCCAAGAAGTCCTAAAAGAATTCCGATAACCATCCGTTTTTGCATGCGCTCTTTCATTATAATTGCCGAAAGTGTCAGTACAATCATAGGTGTGGTTACCATAATTACAGAGGCCGATATAGGAGAGGTAAGGCTTAAACCTTTAAAAAATGTAAGCATGTTAAAAGCCACTCCAAAGAAAGCAGCAGCAACGATTCTAGGAAAATCGTTTAGCGCTATTTTTTCCTTGGGCATAAACAACCATGCTAACCAAAACAATACCATCGAGCCACTTACTCGCAGCAAAATAAAGCCGTACGCATCTACGTATAAAGGCATAACATCTTTAGCAATAGTAAAGGTGAGTCCGTAAATAATAGAAACGATAGTAGCGCCTAGTAAGGCAATACTTCTTTTAGACATTATTTAATGCTTTCATAACCTGTAACATGTTTTGTTGTGTTCCACCCACATAGACTTTATTATCAATCATGAAAACAGGACGGCTTAAAAAGGTATAATGCTCCAAAAGATATTTTTTATAATCATCCTCAGTCAACGATTTATCTTTAAGATTCATTGATTTATAGAGTTGTGCTTTTTTACTAAACAATGCTTCATAGCTTCCTGATGCTTGGTACATTTCCTCAAGTTCTTCAGCAGTTAAAGCTGTTTGTTTAATGTCTCTAAAAACCAGATTATTGTCTTTTGGTAATGTTTTTATGATCTTTCTACAAGTATCACAAGAAGCGATGTAATATATTTTATTCATGATAAATGGCGTTTTCTTTGTGCAAAGAAAATTCATTTCACACGGAAAATGATTATTTTTATCAAAAAATATATAAAATGAACACCACATTAGCTGTAACTCGAACAAGCAGAAAAATGCTTTCGCAACTTTTAAAAGGATATACATTAGAGCAACTCAATAAAATTCCAGATGGATACAACAATAATTTAATTTGGAATATCGCTCACATAGTCGTGGTGCAGCAAATGCTTGTTTACAAATTGTCTGGATTATCCATGTTTATTAGTGATGATTTAGTCGAGAAATATAAAAAAGGAACTAAACCCGTACAAGACGCAACACAGGAGGAGGTAGATTTAGTTTATTCCTTGTTGGCAAGTACTATTGACCAGACAGAAGCTGATGTTGATAAAGGGTTGTTTACCAATTATCAAGAATACCCTACTTCTACAGGCTTTGTGCTAAAAGATGTAAAAGATGCGATGGTTTTTAATCAATTCCATGAAGGAATCCATATAGGCGTAATTCTTAGTTTAAGAAAATTCGTTTAAAAAAAAGAATATTATTAAGGAGCTAATCCCGCTATACGTTACAACCTCACTCACAAAACAGCATTTTTTTAATACCTAACAGGAGCTTCCGCTGGTCGCTCTATTAGGTAAAAAAAAATAGCTGTTTTATTTCTTTAGGGTTTTCACTGCTATCGGGGCTACAACTGCTTCCAGGGAATTACTTTAATAAAAGATACTCTTTGATTTCGTCATAAGGCAATAACAATTCTTTTGGTCCATCAGCATAAGATGCTATTTCATAACGGTTGTAGTATAGAAGTAGTCCGTCATTGGTATAAAAAATGTTTAATGGAAGTTGGAATTGATCCTCTTCAAACATAAATTTAGTAGCATTGATGGAATGATTTACTGGAATTTTAAATTTGCTTCTGAATTTTATTTCGGCGAAAGCCTTAAAAGCATTTTGATCTTTAAACAAGTGGGCATTGTCAATTGATTGCCCTGTTTTAGGGTCAAATAGCAGGGAGCGGAGACCTTGATAACCATGCGCTCCTCCTGTATAAGTATAATGGTTAATTTCAATATTTAAGATACTGTCTGATTGGTAAATGACACTTCCTTCAATTTTAGCCTCCCAACCAAATTCATCTTTTGGAAATTCTGTTTTTAATTTTTCATAGGATCCTATGAATGCACTTAAAAGCCCATCATAATCCTTAGAGGTATAGGGCTTCTCTCCAAAATAGACTATCTCTTTTAAAACGGAAAATACTTTTGAGTTGATACTATCCATCACCACAGCTGCTCCCTGAGCCACGGGAATACTGACTGTAATTTCAGGACAGTCGTCGTTGCAAGCTAAGCCGGATTTCTTATTGTAGGTTTGATTTTCAAAAGACAACTCTTTTTGGCAACCCATTAATAAAAAGAATAATCCCATTAAATAGATACTATGTTTCATCGCAAAAAAAGTGTTAATTAAATACAAAGGTATCAACTTGTGGCTAGCTAAGAATAAATTAAAAGGTAAATTTGTAAAACCATTCAGATAAATTCTAACTATTTATGAAATTCAATACTAAAACAATACACGGCGGGCAGCATCATGATCCAAGTACAGGGGCAGTAATGGTACCCGTGTTTCAGACTACTACATTTGCTCAAACCAGTCCAGGGAAACCTATTGGTGACTATGAGTATAGTAGATCAGCAAACCCCACGCGTACTGCTTTAGAAGATGCTTTAGCGAGTATAGAAAATGGCGTTAAAGGACTGGCTTTTTCTTCAGGTTTAGCAGCAACTGATTGTTTGCTACGGTCTTTAAAAGCAGGTGACGAAGTGATTGCCATGGATGATTTATATGGCGGTACCTACAGAATGTTTACTAAGATTTATAAAGACTCTGGAATTAAATTCCATTTTATAGATATGAATGACATGGAGGGATTCCAGGCAGTAATTAATGAAAACACAAAAATAGTTTGGGTTGAGACGCCTACAAATCCTTTAATGAAACTGGCCGACATCGAGGCAATTGCCAAAATAACGCAGGCTAAAAAGATACTATTAGCCGTTGATAACACTTTTGCTACACCTTATTTGCAAAATCCCCTAGACCTTGGGGCAGATGTGGTTATGCATTCTGCAACTAAATATTTAGCAGGACATTCAGATGTTGTAGCGGGAGCATTGGTGGTAAAAGACAAGGCATTAGGGGAACAATTGCACTTTCAGCAATTTGCGACCGGTGCTACTCTTGGACCCATGGATAGTTTTTTAGTACTCAGAGGAATCAAGACATTGCACCTGCGAGTACAAAGACATTGTGAAAATGGAGAGAAAGTTGCTGAATTTTTGAACAATCACCCAAAGGTGAAAACGGTTTTTTACCCTGGTTTAGTAGAGCACCCTTTTCATGAGATTGCAAAAAAACAAATGAAAGCTTTTGGAGGAATGGTTTCTTTTTCTTTTACCTCGGAGAAAAAGGAGGATGCAGTTGATTTCTTGGAAAAAATAAAATTATTCACTTTAGCAGAATCTTTAGGAGGAGTAGAATCTTTAGCAAACCTTCCGGCCTTGATGACTCACGCTTCTATTCCAGAAGCTAAAAGAAAAGAAACTGGAATCACTGATGATTTAGTGCGTTTAAGCGTTGGTATTGAAGATATCGATGACTTAATTGAAGACTTAAAACAAGCATTAGCATAGCTTATATTATATTTTCTCTCTTTTTAAGATGTTTGTGGAGAGAATAAAAAACCCCAATTCTGATTTTTAGAATTGGGGTTTTTGATTATAATAGGGATGAACTATTGTAAGTAGTAAATGTAGCCAACATTAAACCATACTAGCCAGTCATTAGCTTTGTTTTCTTTATAAATATCCGGATTTGGATTTAAACCATCCACCCAGTTAGAGAAAAAATACTGGAATCGGAGGTCAACCATCAAATCGCGCAGCGGACTAAGTTTGTATCGTGTTCCTACACTCGAAACAACTGACCAGACGGTACCTCCTTCATTAGAAAACCCGTAAGGTCTGCCATCAGATGGTGTTAAATATTTAGGAAAAGTAGTGAGTGGTGTTCCTAAAGGGCCTAAAGTAGAATAAGCCTTTGGGTTGTAGTAGCTAAACTGGCCACCTAAACTAATAAAAGGTCCTAGACTTCCCGTTGTTGCTGTAAATCTTCTAATACTCAATGGGAAATATTCTAGCTGCATACCTATATTCGTTACTGCTGTGCTCCCTTTCATGGCACGCAGTTGGTCAGCGCCAAGGCCAGTGCGCTCTGGAGCAACCCATTCACCAAGGTGCTCTAAGTTTGTTTTGTTGTACGAAAGCTCGCTTCTAAGTTTAAAATGATCATTAAAGTAGGTGTCAGCAGTGTAGCAATTACAATCCGCCTTGTAAGAAAAGTTGATGTAATGTATGATTCCTATTCCTACTCCTGTATTTCCAGCATTTGTGCTTAAATCATATCGTTCTCCATAGTCTGACTGGAAAGCTACAGGCCCTGCTATAATTCCCACTTCATGTGAAAAACCAAACTGTGCATTTGTAGTATTTGATAGACCAAATAAAAAAAGCAAAATTAGAGAAAAGGGTTTGAGCATTTTTAGAAAATTTCAAGTCTGGACAAATATATAAAAAACATCATTCAACCCTTGAAATAAAAATAAAAAATAAGTAATTAAATGTCGGTTTGTCTAAGAAAAACACAACGTTTTTAGGGATTATACAATTGGTAAAGCGGCTTTTTTTAGTAAAGTTTGTAAAAAAAATAATTCGTATAGAATTAACAAAATAATGAAATAAATATATTTTTATATGATGTATCTTTGTACGCACTAACGAAAACGTTTTCTTAAACGTTAATAATCTAATAATCATGTCACAAAGTATTACTACTTTTATTGAAGCGGTTACTAAAAAAAACCCAAACGAGCCAGAATTCTTACAGGCAGTTTTAGAAGTTGCTGAAACAGTAATTCCTTTTATTGAAGAAAATAAAAAATACCAAAACAAAATGCTTTTGGAGCGTATGGTCGAATCTGATCGTATTATCATGTTTAGAGTAGCATGGATTGATGACAAAGGAGAAACTCAAGTTAATAGAGGATACCGTATTCAAATGAACTCGGCTATCGGACCATATAAAGGAGGACTTCGTTTTCATCCTTCAGTAAATTTAAGTATTCTTAAGTTTTTGGCTTTCGAACAAACATTTAAAAATAGCTTAACTACTTTACCAATGGGTGGAGGAAAAGGTGGAGCTGATTTTGATCCAAAAGGAAAATCTGATAACGAAGTAATGCGTTTTTGCCAAAGTTTCATGACGGAATTGTCTAAGCATATTGGTGCTAATACTGACGTTCCTGCAGGGGATATTGGTGTTGGAGGAAGAGAAGTAGGATACATGTTTGGTCAATATAAAAGATTAAGAAATGAATTTACAGGTGTTTTAACTGGTAAAGGAATTTCTTTTGGAGGATCATTAATCAGACCTGAGGCTACAGGATACGGTGCGGTATATTTTGCACAAAGTATGTTAGAGACTAAAGGAGATAGTTTTGCAGGTAAAACAGTTGTGGTTTCTGGTTCAGGAAACGTAGCACAATATGCTACTGAAAAAGCCACTCAATTAGGAGGTAAAGTAGTGACTATGTCTGATTCAGCTGGATATATCTACGATGCTGACGGAATCGATGCTGAAAAATTAGCTTTTGTAATGGAGCTTAAAAATGAATTAAGAGGAAGAATTAGCGAGTATGTTGCTAAATATCCTAATGCTAAATATGTTGCAGGAGCTCGTCCTTGGGAAGTGAAATGTGATATTGCTTTACCATGTGCAACTCAAAATGAGTTAAACGAAGAGGAAGCTAAAGCACTTGTTGCTAATGGTTGTATTTGTGTGGCTGAAGGGGCTAACATGCCTACAACGCCAGACGCTGTTCTTGTTTTCCAAAATGCAAAATTATTATTTGCTCCAGGAAAAGCATCAAATGCTGGTGGAGTAGCAACTTCAGGTTTAGAAATGTCTCAAAACTCATTGAGATTAAGCTGGACTTCTGAAGAAGTGGATGAAAAATTAAAAGGAATTATGTTGAATATTCATGCTTCATGTGTGAAATATGGTTCTGATGCTACAGGATACGTAGATTATGTAAAAGGAGCAAATATTGCTGGTTTCGTGAAAGTAGCTGATGCTATGCTTGCGCAAGGAGTGGTTTAACCCCTTTTCTTTAAATATTTAAATGCCTTCTGCCAGTAGTGGTTAGAAGGCATTTTTGTTATTTGGAGTTAACAAATACGACTAGCTGCGTTTGTAGTATATTTGTAATTCAATAGTTATTCTTAGTAATGAAAAAAAGATTTTTAAGCTTACTGCTTTTATTAACACTACAAATGAGTTTTTCCCAAAATACTTTGTCATGGCAAGGTTATTTTTCATTTAATGATGTTAAAGATCTTTCCGCATCTTCAATGGCTGTTTATGCTGCTTCTGAAAACGCTCTCTTTTCTATAAATACCAATAATTCTCAAATAAAGACTACCACTACTGTTGATGGTCTTTCCGGACAAACGATTAGTGCGCTATACTATAGCTCACAATTCAATAAGTCTATAGTAGGTTATGAAAATGGTTTGATTACCGTAATAAATGAAGTAGATGGGAGTATGTTAAAAGTTGTTGATATTATCAACAAACAGCTTCCTGCAAATAGAAAAAAGGTGAATTATTTTTTAGAATATCAAGGTATTCTTTATATTTCCTGTGATTTTGGAATCGTACAATTTAATTTGCAAACCATGCTTTTTGGAGACACCTACTTCATAGGAGATAATGGCGCCGAAATTAGTGTTAATCAAACTGCGATACAAAATGGATTTATTTATGCTGCAACAAATTCTGGAATTCGCAGAGCGGACATAACTAATAAAAATTTAAATGATTATCGTCAGTGGCAATTATTAGATGGTGGTAACTGGTTGGGTATAGTCTCTTTTGGTGAAGAGTTAATTGCAATCAATATTGTGGGGGCACTTTACAAATACAATACGAGCTTAAATTCCTTTGTTTTATTCAAAACATTGCCACAAGCTGCAGTAGATATAAGGGTGTCTGGAAGTTATATGATAATTAGTACACCCCAAACAATATCTATTTATGATGCGCAAATTAACTTAGTGCGTGAGATCAAACAAAATCAGATTTCAATTCCCAATGTGGTTTTTAATTGTGCTACTATCGTAGGAGAGGTGGTCTACATTGGGACTAAAGAAAACGGATTATTAAGTACTAGTATATCAGGAGTAGCTGCTTTTGAAAACACAACTCCAATGGGACCGATACGGAACAATATTTTTGCCATGCAAGCTACCTCTACGGCTCTATGGGCTGTTTATGGAGATTATGATGCCACATATAATCCTTATGATTTGGATAGTTATGGATTGAGTAAATACACCAAAGAAGGATGGTTGAATATTCCTTATGAGAAAGTGTTAGGCGCAAAATCTATAGTAAGAGTTATGGTCAACCCTAACAATGAAAATGAGGTTTTTATGGGGTCTAGTTATTCGGGTTTGTTAAAAATAGAAAATGATGTCCCGACCTACTTATATAATCAGACAAATAGCGGATTGGACGAAATTACATTTATCCCAGGTTACCATGACGATGTAAGGGTGAATGGAGGAGTTTTCGATAAAGCAGGAAATCTTTGGGTTAATAATAGTTTAGTTAAAGAAGGTTTGAAAGTTTTGAAAAGTAATGGGCAGTGGCAAAGTTATTCAATGGATAAAATTTTGGACAAGAGTGAAGATGTTAGTTATGGCAGAATGGTAATTG
The DNA here is from genome assembly GCF_052113625.1 of Flavobacterium sp. W21_SRS_FM3. Taxonomy (NCBI): domain Bacteria; kingdom Pseudomonadati; phylum Bacteroidota; class Flavobacteriia; order Flavobacteriales; family Flavobacteriaceae; genus Flavobacterium; species Flavobacterium sp. W21_SRS_FM3. The sequence continues at coordinate 406,535 of NZ_JBGQOD010000001.1, forward strand.
ATAAATACGGTACAAAATGGATGGCTACAAACCGAGATGGGGTTATTGGTTTTAACGAAAATAACAATACATTCAAGAAAATCACTTTTGGATCTGATGCGGGAAATTTACCTACTGTTGATGCACGAGCGTTAGCGGTAGATAACAGGAACCAACTTTGGATAGGAACTAATAAAGGGCTTCGTGTGCTTCCAAATGTGGGTAGCTTTCAAACAGACAATCAGTTGGCAACTAATGCCATTATTATACTTGATGACAACCTAGCGCAAGAGTTGCTTTACGAACAATTTATAACAGATATCGCTGTGGATGGAGCGAATAATAAATGGATTGCTACCGCTGATTCGGGAGTGTTTATGGTCTCTGCAAATGGTCAGGAAACAAAATACCATTTTACGATTAACAACTCCCCTTTGCCTAGTAACGTTATAAATGATATTGATATTAATCCTACAACAGGAGAAGTTTTTATAGCAACTGATAAAGGTTTGATTTCATTTAAAGGCGTTGCTACAGCATCCAGTGATGATTTGAATAATGTGTATGTTTATCCAAATCCCGTTCGTCCACAATATACTGGGACCGTTAAAATTGCTGGCCTGATCAATAAAGCCAATGTTAAAATCACTGATATTACAGGTAGTTTAGTATATGAAACTACTGCAGAAGGAGGTACAATAGAATGGGATACAACTGCTTTTGGGAAATATAAAGTAGCTTCGGGTGTGTATATGATTTTTATTTCGGCACAAGACGGTTTGGAGACTAAAGTGAAGAAGGTAATGATTATACGATAAGCATGGTAACTGAACTTTCTAAATATATTAACCAACAGACTTCTAAATGAATAAAAATTGTTTTGATTTTTTAAGATTTTTTTTTGCTTTTAATATTTTGTTAGCGCACTTATGTGAACTTTCACAGAGTACAGCTCTTTCATTTCTGTCAAGTGTTTCCAATTCAAGTATAGCGGTAAAGGGATTTTTTATTATTAGTGGTTTTCTTGTGACAAAAAGTTATAGAAATACTCCATCGCTAAAAGAGTATTTTATGAAAAGAATCAAAAGAATTTTACCTGCGTATGTAACTGTATTGCTAATTTCAACTTTAGTTTTGTCTTTCTTCAGTAGCTATTCATTTATCGAATATTTCACAGATATAAATATTTATAAATATTTAGGATGGAATCTACTTTTTTTAAACTTTATGCACCCTTGTTTGCCAGGTCTATTTGAAAATAATCTTTATTGTGTGATAAATGGATCGCTCTGGACATTGAAAGTTGAGGAAGGGTTTTATGTGGTTTTACCTATTATCTTTTTTATAATAACAAAAATAAAAAAGCCACTTTTAATACTGGGAAGCTTGTACATTTTGTCAATTCTATATTGGTTTGTGATGGATTTTTATTTTGATAATCCCGTATTAGCAAAGCAATTGCCGGGGTATTTAGTATACTTTGTAACTGGGGTCTTTTTGTATTTGAATTTTGATTTCGTTTTACAGCACAAAACTCAACTCTTGTTGGCAGCACTTTTTTTAACAATGTTTTTCAATTTTTCAATTTTCCAAATTGATTTATTGTATCCATTGACTTTTGGTGTTATAGTAATCACTGCGGCTTATAGCTTTCCATTTCTTAATAACTTTGGCAAGTATGGTGATTTTACATACGGAATGTATATTTATCATTTTCCAATAATACAGCTTTTTAGACAATACAATTTATTTGGAAGATTCAATCCCATTCTAATGGCAATTTTAGTGATTTTTATTACCTTTCTATTTGCAGTTTTTTCTTGGTTTGTTATTGAAAAAAGATTCTTGAATCGATACAAAAGCAACGTCCAACTAGCTATTTCATAAAAAAAGTATTTATGCAAGTCAAAACAAAAGCCATCGTAATATCCTCAATTAAATTCCAAGAAAAGAGTTTGATTGTGAAGTGCTTTACGCAGTCACATGGCTTAAAATCTTATTTTGTTCGTGATGCTTTCTCTGGCAGGAAATCAAACCAAAAGATTGCTTATTTTCAGCCACTTTCAATGTTGGAAATAGAAGCGGTACATAAGAATAAGGGAACTTTAGAAAATTTCAAAGAGATAAAAATTAGCACTCCTTTTCAAACGATTCATACGGATATTTTTAAGAGTACGATAGTCATTTTTATTTCAGAAATTTTGTATCATTCGATACATGAAGAAGAAAAAAATGAAGCGCTATTTAACTTTTTGGAGGCAGCATTGTTATGGCTAGACCATCACGATGAAATAGCTAATTTTCATTTAATTCTAATGCTAGAAGCCACTAAATATTTGGGTTTTTATCCTGATATTTCAGATGTTGACATGCCTTTTTTTGAAATGGTAGAAGGTGTTTTTACGCCGTTCCATGGGGTGAGCTCCATTACGGAACATGAAACGAATTTGTTTAAAAAATTAATCAATTTGAAATTTGATAACGACCAAAAAATCTTTCATGTTCTTGAAAGGCAAATTGTGCTGAAAATTCTGATTGACTACTACAGTTTTCATCTTGACGGCTTCAAAAAACCGAAATCTCTAGAGGTTTTAAAGGAAGTTTTTTCTTAAAGCTGAAAATTTCAGATTAAATTCTGTTTTGTATTGAAAAGTAAAGTATATTTGTCTTTTAATCAAGTTTGTTGTTCTTTAAGGAAAGCAAACTTTAACTAATTAACTTTATGGAGTCAAAGACAAAACAAGAAGGTGATATCGAAAAAATCAATAAATTTACAGGATTTCAGTTGCCTAATAAGTTCAAGAAAGTTGGTTTGGTGCTATTCATTATTTCTATTTTAGCAATTGTTAGCTCTGTTAAACTCAATTTCATAGATTTAAGAAGTCGAGATTTATTTGAGAGAATTGCTCAAACAGGCATAATTTTAGGATTACTTATGATTTCAATATCAAAAGAAAAAATAGAAGATGAGTTAATTGCAAAAATCCGTATGCAGTCGTATAATTATGCTGTTATAGGTACAGTGTTGATATATTTATCAATTCCGTTTATTCATTACGCCCTTGTTTTTAGTCTCTCAGAAGGGCGTACAATAGAAGGAAGCAAGGACGTAGCTGTTTTAGGGTTTATGCTTACAATGCAGATTCTTATTTTCAGAAAGTTAAAAAAAGCCTACAATGAAGAATAGACTAAAAATTGAACGGGCCATTTTAGATCTTACACAAGAACAACTTGCTGAGAAGATTGGAGTTTCTAGGCAAACGATAAACTCAATTGAAAAAAACAGGTTTGTTCCATCAACTGTATTAGCCTTGAAATTATCATTGTTATTCAGCAAATCAGTTAATGATTTTTTCGAGTTAGACGATGATGAAAAAATGTAGCTAAATTCAAAGCGTTATTCTGCTAATTATCATTTGGTTATAGTCTTGGAGACAAAATCATGTCTTTGATCAACTTTCGACCTTGGACTTTCGACTTATGACATAATTTTATTACTTTCGCACTTCGATTAAAGAAAAGGATAAAATGAGCACAAAATTTACTGAATACAAAGGACTTGACTTGCCAACAGTAGCGTCAGAAGTACTTGATTTTTGGAAGAAAGAAAATATATTTGAAAAGAGTGTAACTACTCGTGAGGGGAATGCACCATTCGTATTTTTTGAAGGACCACCTTCAGCAAATGGATTGCCAGGTATTCACCACGTTATGGCACGTGCGATCAAAGATATTTTTTGTAGGTATAAAACACAAAAAGGGTTCCAAGTAAAGCGTAAAGCGGGTTGGGATACTCACGGTTTGCCTGTGGAATTAGGAACTGAGAAAGAACTCGGAATTACAAAGGAAGATATAGGTACTAAAATTTCTATCGAAGAATATAACGAAGCGTGTAAAAAAACCGTGATGCGTTATACGGACGTATGGAATGATTTGACCGAAAAAATGGGATATTGGGTAGATATGGAAGATCCATATGTGACTTACAAGCCTAAATATATGGAAACGGTTTGGTGGATTTTGAAACAAATCTATAACAAAGATTTGATGTACAAAGGCTACACAATCCAACCGTATTCCCCAAAAGCAGGAACAGGGTTGTCTTCTCACGAAGTAAATCAACCAGGAAGTTACCGTGATGTTACGGATACAACCGTTGTAGCACAATTCAAAGCAATCAATGAAACATTACCAGAAGCTTTGCAAGGATTAGGCGAGATCTTAATCTTAGCTTGGACAACAACACCATGGACATTACCGTCAAACACCGCTTTGACTGTAGGGCCAAAAATTGATTATGTTGTTGTGAAAACGTTTAATCAATATACTTTTTTACCAACGAACGTTGTTCTAGCTAAAAATTTAGTAGGGAAACAATTTGGCAAAGGATTTTTTGCTAGTGAAGATGCAGCCGACTTTGAGAATTTCAAAGCTGGAGACAAGAAAATACCTTATCAAGTTATTGCAGAGGCTAAAGGTGCTGACTTAGTTGGTATCAAATACGAGCAATTAATGCCGTTGGTATTGCCGTATCAAAATCCTGAGAATGCTTTTAGAGTAATTTCGGGTGATTTTGTAACTACTGAAGATGGAACAGGAATTGTACATACTTCACCAACATTTGGTGCGGATGATGCTAAAGTAGCCAAGGAAGCTACTCCTGAAGTACCGCCAATGTTAGTTTTAGATGTAGATGGAACACCAGTGCCATTAGTAGACTTACAAGGGAAATTTATCCAAGGATTAGGTGAGTACTCTGGAAAGTATGTTAAAAATGAATATTATGACGATGGCAAAGCTCCAGAACGTTCTGTAGATGTTGAAATCGCTATTCAGTTAAAAGAAGAAAATAAAGCCTTCAAGGTAGAGAAATACGTTCACAGTTACCCACATTGCTGGAGAACTGATAAACCTATTTTATACTACCCACTAGACTCATGGTTTATAAAAATCACAGAGGTTAGAGATAGAATGTTTGAGTTGAATGAAACCATCAACTGGAAACCAAAATCAACTGGAGAAGGACGTTTTGGAAACTGGATTAAAAACGCTAATGACTGGAACTTATCGCGTTCTAGGTATTGGGGAATTCCATTGCCTATCTGGAGAACAGAAGACAAACAAGAAGAAATCTTAATTGGTTCTGTTGAAGAATTATACAACGAAATAGAAAAATCAATCGCTGCTGGCTTTCAAAAAGAAAATCCTTTTAAAGGTTTTGAAATTGGGAACATGGACGAAAGTAATTATGACCTAATTGATTTACATAAAAATGTAGTTGATGAAATTACTTTGCTTTCTGCTTCTGGAAAACCAATGACCCGTGAAGCTGATTTGATTGATGTTTGGTTTGACTCCGGTTCAATGCCTTATGCACAATGGCATTACCCTTTTGAAAACAAAGACAAAATTGATCAAAACAAAGATTTCCCTGCTGATTTTATTGCAGAAGGAGTAGATCAAACACGTGGATGGTTTTATACTTTACACGCTATCGGTACTTTAGTTTTTGACAAAGTAGCGTATAAAAATGTAGTTTCGAATGGTTTAGTACTAGATAAAAACGGCCAAAAAATGTCTAAGCGTCTAGGAAATGCAGCAGATCCATTTGAAACCTTATCAGAATATGGACCAGATGCCACGCGCTGGTACATGATCTCTAATGCAAACCCTTGGGACAACTTAAAGTTTGACTTAGAGGGAATTGCTGAGGTACGTCGTAAATTCTTTGGTACACTTTATAACACCTATTCGTTCTTTAGCTTATATGCTAATATCGACGGATTTACTTATAAAGAAGCTGAAATTCCTGTAAACGAAAGGCCAGAAATTGATCAATGGATCATCTCTGAGTTAAACACGTTAATAAAAGATGTTGACAGCTTCTATGCGGAATATGAGCCTACAAAAGCGGCTAGAGCCATCTCAGATTTCGTTCAGGAAAATTTAAGTAACTGGTACGTTCGTTTGTGTAGAAGACGTTTTTGGAAAGGCGAATACGCTCAAGATAAGATAGCAGCTTACCAGACATTATATACTTGTTTGTTAGCTGTAAGTAAGCTAAGTGCGCCCATTGCGCCGTTCTTCATGGATAAACTTTACAGAGACTTAACTCAAGCAACACAGTCGGAAAGTTTTGACAGTGTACATTTGGCGGAGTTTCCAAAATACGTTGAAAACTTTGTTAATAAATCGTTAGAGAGTAAAATGCAGAAGGCACAAACCATTTCATCATTGGTATTATCACTCCGTAAAAAAGAGATGATTAAAGTGCGTCAACCATTACAAAAGGTAATGATTCCAGTACTTGACAACAATCAAAGAGCTGAAATTGAGGCCGTTTCTGACCTAATAAAAGCAGAGGTAAATGTTAAGGAAATCTTATTATTAGATGATGCATCAGGTGTTTTAGTGAAGCAAATCAAGCCTAATTTCAAAGCATTAGGACCTAGATTTGGTAAGGGTATGGGGTTGATTTCTAAGGAGATACAAAATTTTTCAGCTGATCAAATAAATGAAATAGAAGCGAAAGGTACACTAGATGTTGTTATTGCTGGAAATAGCATAACTTTAACATTAGAAGATGTAGAGATTACATCACAAGATATTGAAGGATGGTTGGTTGCCAACTCTAATGGAATTACGGTAGCATTAGATATTGTAATTTCTCCTGAATTGAAAAAAGAAGGAATAGCAAGAGAGTTAGTTAACCGAATTCAGAACCTTAGAAAAGATTCTGGTTTTGAAGTGACGGATAAGATAAAAGTATATTTGCAAGACAATACTACTTTAGAGGAAGCGGTAAATACAAATGCCGAGTACATAAAATCAGAGACATTGACTGAGGAATTGATTTTTCAAGCCAGTGTTGAGGGAGGTGCTGAAATTGAATTTGACGAGATAAAAACAAAAATAACAATTACTAAATAATATAAGACATGGTAGATGAAGCAACAAGGTACTCTGACGCCGATTTAGCAGAGTTTAAAGATATAATCCTTAAAAAAATAGAGAAAGCTCAAGCTGATTTAGATTTGATAAAAAGTGCTTACATGAATGATTTGAACAATGGGACTGATGATACATCACCTACATTCAAAGCGTTCGAAGAAGGTAGTGAAACAATGTCTAAGGAAGCCAACTCACAATTAGCTATTCGTCAAGAAAAGTTTATTCGTGATTTGAAAAACGCTTTATTCCGTGTAGAGAACAAAACCTATGGTTTATGTAAAGTGACCGGTAAATTAATTAGCAAAGAAAGGCTAAAAATTGTACCTCATGCAACCATGAGTATAGAGGCTAAAAACTTACAACGATAAGACTCTTTCTTCGGTAAATATTTAACGCTCCTTTAGGAGCGTTTTTTTTGATAAAATTATTACTTTTACGGCTCTTAAATAAAAAAAAATGTCATTACGAAAAGCGTATCTCCTTATCTTTATAATATTACTAGTAGATCAACTGTCTAAAATATTTGTAAAAACTAATTTTATATTGGGAGAAGAAGTTGAAGTTTTCAACTGGTTTAAGATCCTTTTCATCGAAAATGAAGGTATGGCATGGGGAACTGAAATTCCTGGAACCTATGGGAAATTGTTTCTAACTCTTTTTAGATTAGTTGCAGTAGGGGGAATAGGATATTGGTTGTGGGATTCTGTAGAGAGAAAACACAGTTCTAACTATCTTATTGTTGCAATTGCATTGATATTAGCAGGTGCTTTTGGTAATATTATTGACTCAGTTTTTTACGGAGTTATTTTTGATGACAGTCATTCACAATTAGCCACTCTTTTTGCTGAAGAACCTTATGGTAAGTATTTTCATGGTAAAGTTGTAGATATGTTTTATTTTCCTATTTGGCATGGAAACCTTCCAGAATGGTTGCCGTTCTGGGGAGGAAAAGATTTTACATTTTTTAATGCCATCTTCAATATTGCTGATATGGCAATTTCTACAGGAGTTGGAATATTGATTTTTTTCAATAAAAAAGCCTTCCATAAAGAACACAATTAAACGTCTAATTCCTTTTGTATTAGTAGCTATTTCCTGCTGTACACTCTATCTCTTCTGGCGAACACCGCCACAAGAGGATGCCGTTTCCATCAGGGCTAGGTGTTTAGAAGGTATAATTACGTTCAGGTGTGATGCAGTAATTCAGTTGAATATCACCATCAAAAACATCATCGATTTGCTCCTCAGCATCAAAAAAAGAAAGTCCTATTTTGATCGTTTCAGCAGCACATTCAGATAAGAATTTATCATAAAAACCTTTACCATATCCTACTCTGTTACCTTTATTATCAAAGGCTAATAGCGGTACAAATACTACCTGTATTTTTTTAGCTGGAACTTCGATTCCGTCAACAGGTTCTGGGATATGATACTCGTTTTTTTTAATTCGGGTGTTGTCAGTCAATAAAAAATGTGTCATATCGCGAGTTTCAAAATCCGCTTTAGAAACAACAATATCTTTATCTCTTCCTGAGAGAAGGTGTAGGAGCAATTCAGTGTCTATTTCGTTCTGTTCTACAATAGGTAAAAAGACATGAAAGTAATTCTTGTCCCAAATAGGCAGCGTCATTACTCTATTGACAATTGACAAACTTTTTTCCTCCTTCTGATTTTCTGAGAGAGCTTTACGTAATGATTTGTACTTGACTCTTAGTTCTTTTTTATTCATCTCTATTGGTAATCGTTTTTGATATATGGTATACTGCATCACCTTGGTAAACAATTGGGGAGTGATTAGCATTGATAATATAACCATCATTAAGGGCTTTTACTTTGCGTTCAAATTTCCCAAATGGATCAGTAATAGTGGCTAAAACTGTTCCTTTTTTAACAAAAGCACCTATATGCCCATTATCGTGTAGCAGGCCCGAGCATTTAGCTCGTATCCACATGGATTTTTCAATATATATAGTTTTTTCTTTTTGTATTTCGATCAGGTGTTTTGGGTCTAACATCTCTAGGTGTTTAAGAATTCTTTTAACACCATCAACACCTGCATCGGCAACAGGATAATTGATATCTAGGGACTTCCCGCCTTCAAAAAGCAGCATTTTGACATTTAATTTCTGACTGGCGTTTCTAAAAGTTCCCGCAATATTTTTAGAAAATAAAGTAAAAGGAGCATTGAAAACGTCAGCCAAATCTTTTAGTGCATCACTATTAGGAGCTAATCTTATCTGTGGCGCGTTGAAACGGCTTGCCCCTCCCGCATGAAAATCGACAGCGTAGTCAACAAGGGGCATAATCTCTGTCAAAATATGGTAAGCAAACCGACTCGCAAGGGAGCCTTTTTTACTTCCTGGGAAAACCCTATTTAGATCTCGTCCATCAGGAAATTCGCGTGACCGGTTAATAAATCCAAACATGTTAATGATAGGAATGCAAATTATTGTACCGCGTATGGGTTTGTTTATTTTTTTCGTTACTAGCTGTCGTACCACTTCAACTCCATTAATTTCATCACCGTGAATTCCGGCACAGAAAAGGACTGTAGGGCCAGCAATTTTGGAACGTTGTACAATTATCGGAATCTTAAGTTTAGCGGTATTGTGTAATTTTGCAATCTCCATGTAAATAGTCTTGCTTTCGCCAGCTAAAATGGTTTCGCCTAAAATAGTAATAGGATTTGAGTTTTTCATCTGTAATTAAATGCTAAAAGTAGAAATTATTATTTGGAATTCGTAAATTTGAAACTAAATCCGTCCACTAACTACAAATAATAGAATACCACAAAGGCGCTGGGTCTCTCAGTAGTGCTGTGAAATTAAAATATAATGCAAAAACCTACACTCGAGCTTCAAATTCAAACTTTGCCTGATAGTCCAGGCGTCTATCAATATTACGATAAGGAAGGGAAGATTTTATATGTGGGTAAAGCCAAAAATCTCAAAAAAAGAGTCTCTTCTTATTTTAATAAAGTCCATGATACTGCCAAAACAAATGTCTTGGTTAGAAAAATTGTGACCATAAAGCACATTGTAGTACCTACCGAAACCGATGCTCTTTTATTAGAAAACAATTTGATAAAAACATTGCAGCCAAGGTATAATGTATTGTTACGTGATGATAAAAGTTATCCATGGATATGTATTAAAAAAGAACCTTTTTCGCGCATTTTTGCTACGAGAAGAATGGTGAAAGATGGTTCAGAATACTTTGGTCCCTATACTAGTTTTAAAACAGTACATACCATATTAGACTTGATCAAAGAGCTGTATCCTTTGCGCACCTGTAACTATGATTTGACCAAAAATAATATAGAGAGCGGTAAATTTAAAGTTTGTCTGGAGTATCATATTGGTAATTGTAAAGGACCTTGTGAAGCACATGAGACATTAGAAAACTATCAAAAACATGTTGACGCTATTCGCGAAATTCTAAAAGGGAATTTCAAAGAGAGCATGAAAGACTTTAAAAAAGTAATGACTGACTTAGCTCAAAACATGCATTTTGAAGAAGCTCAAAAAATAAAAGAAAAGATAGAAGTTTTACAAAATTACCAGTCGCGCTCGACTATTGTCAATCCTAAAATCACTAATATCGATGTGTTTTCGATTGTTTCTGATGAATCGGCTGCGTATGTGAATTTTTTACAAATCTCGCATGGGGCAATTATCCGTTCGCATACAATGGAAATAAAGAAAAAGTTAGAAGAGACTGACGAGGAACTGTTAGAGCTCGCTATTATAGAACTTAGGGAGCGATTTCAACTGCTTTCTAAAGAAATTATAACTCCTTTTCCTGTCGATTTAGGGGAGAATCTAAAAGTGACCGTACCGCAGTTAGGAGATAAGAAGCAAATTTTAGATTTATCCATAAGAAATGCCAAATTTTATAGAATCGAACAATTAAAACAATTGCAAATTGTAGATCCTGATCGACATACTAATAGGATAATGGCACAAATGCAAAAAGATTTGCGATTGCCTGTAGAGCCACGTCATATTGAATGTTTTGATAACTCTAATATCCAAGGAACAAATCCCGTTGCGGCATGCGTTGTTTTTAAAGACGGAAAACCCAGTAAAAAAGATTACCGTCATTTTAATATAAAAACAGTAGAAGGGCCAGATGATTTTGCATCTATGACTGAAGTTGTGTATAGGAGATACAAGCGATTGTTAGATGAAGAGCAACCATTACCCAATCTAATTATTATAGATGGGGGAAAAGGACAATTGTCAGCTGCGCTCAAAAGCTTGGACGATTTAGGACTGCGAGGTAAAATTGCCATTATAGGGATAGCAAAACGTTTGGAAGAGCTTTTTTATCCCGGGGATTCAGTGCCTTTGTATTTGGATAAGAAATCAGAGACCTTAAAAGTAATTCAGCAATTAAGAAACGAAGCGCACCGTTTTGGAATCACCCACCATAGAGATAAACGCAGTAAAGCAGCTTTGAACTCCTCTATTGAGTCTATACCTGGAATAGGTGAAAAAACAATGTTGACATTGATTCAGCATTTTAAAAGTGTTAAAAGATTGAAATTAGCAACAGAAAAAGAAATTTCTGACGTTATTGGTATGTCTAAAGCCAAAAAAATTACCGACTTTTACAAAGCGACAACTAAATGATAGTGAGTGAACTAATTGATTTGGTCAGCTAGCATTCTGAAAATAAAATTCTTTTATGAAAAAACCTGTTCTTTTTACCCTGATGCTATTGTCTTGTTTGACCGTTTTCTCACAAGATGCAAAACGGCCAAAAGTAGGTTTGGTTTTGAGCGGTGGTGGGGCAAAAGGTTTTGCTCACATCGGAGTTCTAAAGGTGTTAGAAGAGGCAGGTCTAAAAATAGATTATATTGGGGGAACAAGTATGGGGGCGGTAATAGGAGGCTTATATGCATCTGGTTATAATGCTACTCAAATAGATTCTATCTTTCAGGCAACCAATTTTGATGAGTTAATCAACGATTTTATACCCAGATCATCAAAGAATTTTTACGAAAAAAGAAATGATGAGTTATACGCATTAGTACTTCCTTTTACTAAATTCAAAGTAGGAATTCCTGAAGCACTTTCTAAGGGAATGTACAACTTCAACCTTTTAAGTAGGTTAACTAGAAATGTAAGGCACATAAGAGACTTTAACAAACTGCCCATTCCTTTTTTATGTATTGCCACAGATATTGAAACTGGAGAGCAGGTTGTACTTGATAAAGGGAATTTGGCGCAAGCCATAATAGCCAGTGCGGCTTTTCCATCTTTGTTTTCCCCAGTGGAAATTAATGGAAGACTTCTCGTAGATGGTGGTGTAACAAATAATTACCCTATAGACGAAGTAAGAAAATTAGGTGCTGATATTATCATAGGTGTTGATGTGCAAGATGATTTGTTAACTAGAAAATCGCTCAAAGATGCTACGCGAATTCTAGTGCAAATAACCAATCTTCATTCGATTGAAAAGATGAAGAAAAATATTGAACAAACAGATATTTATGTAAAACCAGATATCAAGGACTACGGTGTTATTTCTTTTGATAAAGGGAAAGAAATCATTAAAAAAGGGGAAGACGCTACATTTGCTGTTTATGAACCAATAAAACGACTAGCAGATCAACAAGGGCCCTATGTGAAGCCTAAAATGGCTGTGGAGAGAGATAGTATTCATCTTAATGAAATTAATTGTAATGATTTAGATAATTTTACTCGAGATTATATTCTAGGGAAACTCCGTTTTAAACCAGATGCCAAAGTAGATTATAATCAGTTAGAAAGAGGGATAAATAATATTAACGCCACAGGAAATTTTAGTGTAATAGATTATACATTAGATTCACATAACGGTGGCGATAATTTGAATCTAGAATTAAAAGAGAATCCTACTAAATCGTATCTTAAATTTGGCTTGCACTACGATGGATTATTCAAAAGTGGTGTTTTAGTGAATTTGACCCGTAAAAAAACTTTGTTTAAAAATGACATTGCTTCATTAGATATTGTTCTAGGGGATAATTTTAGGTATAACTTTGATTACTACATTGAGAATGGATATAATTTAAGCTTTGGTTTCAAGTCACATTACAATCAGTTTAATAGGAATGTCGCGCGAGAAATTAGTAATTTGGATTTTAATACAATTGGAGTGAACTCCATTAATGTTGATTTTTCAGACTTAACCAGTCAGGCCTATTTTCAGTCGCTATTTGTACAAAAGTTCTTAATAGGTGGTGGAGTCGAATATAAATATTTAAAGATTAACTCAGAAACCTTGGGTAACTCTGATCCTATAATTGATAAGAGCAGTTATTTTAGCCTTTTCGGTTACATGAAATACGACTCTTTTGATAATAAAGATTTTCCAAAAAGAGGTTGGTATTTTTCAGGTGATATTCAGTCCTTTTTATTTTCGTCAGATTACACTAAGGAATTTGAGCCCTTTAATATAGCAAAAGGAGACTTCGGAGTCGCAGCTACTTTGTTTAAACACGCTACGATAAAGATTCAAACAGAGGCCGGTTTCTCTTTTGGGAATGATAGTGTTAGTTTTTTTAATTTCATATTGGGAGGCTATGGCTATAAATCTTTAAATAACTTCAGGCATTTTTATGGTTATGATTTTTTAAGTATTGCGGCAAATAGCTATATAAAATCAACGGGTACTTTAGATTATGAGATCTTTAAAAATAACCATTTGAACTTTTCTGCAAATTTTGCAAATCTCGGGGATAATATTTTTGAAACAGTAGAGTGGATATCCATACCTAAATATTCGGGATACGCTATTGGTTACGGCATGGAAACCGTAATCGGTCCTATAGAAATTAAGCATTCTTGGTCACCAGAAAACACAAAAGGGTATACATGGTTTAGTGTAGGATTTATGTTTTAAATTTAATTTATTTCAATAATATTTCCGATATTTGTTATAATGAAAACAAAATGGACAGGTTTATTAGAGTATCTACAATTCTTAATCAAGAGAAATCCTGAATAAGTCATTGATTTTTGATTTTGAATGACGAATTGCAAAGCCTTCCCGCTTTATAAGTTACACTTAAAACAAAAAAACATGCCATTATATCATAAATTAGGGACTTTCCCTCAAAAAAGACATACGCAGTTTGAAAAACCCAACGGGGGTTTTTACTACGAACAACTGTTTGGTACCGAAGGTTTTCATGGTCACGCTTCTTTATTGTACCATGTTCACAGACCTACTCAGGTTAAAGAGATCAACAAATCCTATTCAGTAGAGCCTAAAATTGCTATTGGAAAAAACATCAAATCTTTATTACTAAAAGGTTTTGAATTGAAACCTGCGGATGATTTCTTAGAAAGCCGCAAAGCCATGCTAGTCAATAAAGACTGTACGATAGGGCTTGCAGCACCAAGAAAATCACTTACAGAATATTTCTATAAAAATGCCGATGCTGATGAAATGATTTTCATCCACAAAGGAAAAGGCAAATTGCGTACCATGATGGGGAATATTCCCTTTGAATACGGAGATTATCTCATTATACCACGCGGAATTATTTATCAAATTCAGTTTGATACTGAAGACAATCGCTTGTTTTATGTTGAGTCATTTGCGCCTTTTTATACGCCTAAACGCTATAAAAATGAAAGCGGACAACACTTAGAGCATTCGCCGTTTTGCGAGCGTGATTTTATCTTGCCTAATGAATTAGAAACCCATGATGAAAAAGGCGATTTTGTAATCAAAATTAAAAAAGAAGGAATGATGCACGAAGTAGTTTATGCTACGCATCCTTTTGACGTAATAGGCTGGGATGGATACAACTTTCCCTATGGATTCAGTATTCACAATTTTGAACCCATAACGGGGCGTGTACATCAACCGCCACCGGTGCATCAAACTTTTGAGACTGCCACTTTTGTAGTCTGCTCGTTTGTACCTAGATTATACGATTACCACCCAAAATCAATTCCGGCACCTTACAATCACAGCAATATTGATAGTGATGAAGTTTTGTATTATGTAGATGGTGATTTTATGAGCCGCAACAACATTGAACAGGGACATATCACCTTGCACCCAAAGGGGATTCCGCACGGGCCTGCGCCTGGCGCTATGGAACGCAGCATTGGTCACACCGGTACGGAGGAATTGGCAGTTATGGTCGATACATTCCGTCCACTAATGGTCACTGAAGAAGCTATGGGTCTAGATGATGGACAATATTATAAGTCTTGGGTAGAGTAATGACTTCCTTAGCGGAGTCAATGGGAGAAGCTATTTCCCGCTGTCCGCTATATCTTTATGTTTTTAAAGAAAAAACATAAAGGATGCCGCTACCATCAGGGCTAGGGTTACGTGCAAATAGTAAACAAATTTTAAAATAAAAAAATCCGTGCAAATCAATTTTATCCGCGTCGTCTGCGTTCCAAAATTAGATTTCACATAAAAAATAAATATCATGTCAAAAGAAGTAAAATCAGTAGAATACGGATTAGAAAAAATATTTGAAGGAGCACAAGATTTCCTTCCATTGTTAGGAACTGATTATGTAGAATTCTACGTAGGAAACGCAAAACAATCAGCACATTATTATAAAACAGCTTTTGGTTATCAATCTTTGGCGTATGCCGGATTAGAAACAGGTGTTAAAGACAGGACATCTTATGTGTTAAAGCAAGATAAAATACGTATCGTATTAACCACACCGCTGACACAAGATTCTCCTATACACGAACATTTGAAAAAACATGGAGATGGAGTAAAAGTAGCTGCCTTATGGGTTGAAGATGCAACAAGTGCTTATGAGGAAACAATGAAGCGCGGAGCGCGTTCTTTTATGGAGCCTACGGTGGAGAAAGATGAATATGGAGAAGTGGTGCGTTCTGGAATTTACACTTATGGAGAAACGGTTCACATATTTGTAGAACGTAAAAACTACAGTGGTGTTTTCTTGCCAGGATATAAGGAATGGAAATCAGATTACAATCCAGAGCCAACAGGTTTAAAATACATTGACCACATGGTAGGAAATGTAGGATGGAATGAAATGAATACTTGGGTGAAGTTCTATGAAGAAGTTATGGGATTTGTAAATTTCCTTTCTTTTGATGACAAACAAATTAATACAGAATATTCGGCATTAATGAGTAAAGTAATGTCTAACGGTAACGGTAGAATTAAATTCCCTATTAATGAACCAGCCGAAGGAAAGAAAAAATCACAAATTGAAGAATACTTAGATTTCTATGGCGGACCAGGAATTCAACATATTGCAATTGCTACAGATGATATTATTAAGACGGTAAGTCAATTAAAAGCAAGAGGAGTGGAATTTTTGTCAGCTCCACCACATACTTATTATGAAGCAATACCAGAACGTTTGGGAGAGCATATGGGAATGATGAAAGAAGATATCAATGAAATCGAAAGATTGGCTATTATGGTTGATGCTGATGAAGATGGGTACTTATTGCAAATTTTTACAAAACCAGTTCAAGACAGGCCAACTTTATTTTTCGAAATAATCCAAAGAATGGGAGCCAAAGGATTTGGTGCTGGAAACTTTAAAGCATTATTTGAATCTATTGAGAGAGAACAACAATTGCGAGGAACGTTGTAAAAACAGCTTATTTTTGCATTATGTAAAAAAATAACCGATGAAACGCATGTTTCTTTGCATATGATGTGTTAAACTTTTTTTTTAGTTTAAATATCTGGATTTGTTAGCTACCTTTGCACTCGCAAAATGGAAGGGGTGGTTTCCTTCCGAATTGATATAAATTTCATAATTTATAGTTTTTTGGTTAGTTAATAGCATAAAAACTCAGTCATTATTTGACTGAGTTTTTTTGTTTTAATATATTTGGAACAAAATTTGCAACTCCCCTCAATAAATAGAAAAAGTAAGTTATGAAAAAAATTATCCTATTCTTATTATTGATTCTTACCGTTAGCTTTGATAGTCGCAATGAAGATGCTTATGATGTAGGGGAATGGTTTAAATTCCGAATTCATTATGGTATTGTTAATGCGGGTTACGCCACTTTAGAAGTTAAAGATGCTACAATAAATAATAAAAAAGCTTTTCACGTTATTGGAAAAGGGTATACCACTGGAATGTCTCGATTTTTCTTTAAAGTCGATGATCTATATGAAAGTTATATAGATAAAGAAACAGGCAGTCCTTATCGTTTTGTTAGAAAAATTGACGAAGGTGGTTACAGAAAAAATCAAGAAGGTTTCTTTAATCAGTCTGCAAATAAGGTTTTAGTAAAAGACTACAAAAACAGAAACGAGAAAACATTTGTTATCCCTAAAAACACTCAAGATATATTATCAGCATTCTACTATCTTAGAAACTCGCCAGAGATCAATAAAATTAGTCCAGGTGAATCAGTAGCGATTGATATGTTCTTTGATGATGAAACCACAAAATTTAAGTTAAAGTTTGTAGGCCGTGAAAATATTACCACTAAATTTGGCGTTGTGTCTTCTATGGTTTTTAAACCGTTGGTGCAATCAGGTCGTGTTTTTAAAGAAAAAGAAAGTGTGACAATATGGATATCGGATGATGATAACAGATTGCCTATTCGAATAAAAGCAGAACTAGCCGTGGGGTCAATAAAAGCAGATTTAGATGCATTTAAAGGATTAAACAATCCGTTTAAAATAAAACAATAATGAACATTAATGAAAACCGAGAAGCTGTTTTAAAGGAAATCGAAAATAAATACGATGCCATTAACCAGAAAACAGATACCCATCTCGAAGGATTACTTTGGTCAAAACCCATAACCTATTGGGATTATATTCAAACCGATGCTTTATTAAGTTTGCAGACGCAAAGGACAACCCTCCCAGATGAAATGGTTTTTATTATGTATCACCAAGTAAATGAATTAATTTTTAAAATGATTCTATGGGAGATGCAGCAAATATGTTATTGTGACAATATAAAAACCGACTTCTTTACTGAAAGGCTAATGCGCGTGAGTAGGTACTTTGACATGCTAACCACCTCGTTTAGTATAATGGAAGAAGGGATGGAAGTAGAGCAATACATGAAGTTTAGAAATACCTTAACTCCCGCAAGTGGTTTTCAAAGTGCTCAATATCGATTAATCGAATTTTCTTCAACAGATTTGATTAACTTGATTGACTACCGCTTTAGAGCTAATATTGATAGAAATACCTCTTATAATCATGCTTTTGAACATTTGTATTGGCAAGCAGCAGGTAAAGATTATAAAACTGGGGAGAAATCTTTTCTGCTTCAAGAGTTTGAGCGCAAATATAAAAGTGCTTTCTTAGCGCATATGGAAGAGTACAACTCCATTAACATTTGGCAGAAATTCAAACAGCTTCCTGAAGCAGATCAAAAAAATCCAGAGCTAGTTAAGGCAATGCGCCATTTTGACCATACAGTGAATATTACTTGGGTTATGCAACACTTAAATGTCGCTATTAAATACATCGATCACAGTGGTAAAGGAGATGGTGAAGCCACAGGAGGAAGTGACTGGAAGAAATACATGCATCCAAAATACCAAAGAAGAATTTTTTTTCCAGAATTATGGAGTGAGGAGGAATTGGTGAATTGGGGCGTGGAAAAATAAGTTAAATTCAATAAAAAAAATACAGTTTGAAGCAAGTATTAATCATTATCATGGTATTGACAACAATACTATCTTGTAATAAATCCGAAAACAAAGCTGAAATTAAAAAACAAGTTAAGAAAGTTAAACCCATGGCAGAGCATTCTGATTTTGGATTTAATTTTTCTGAATATAATGTTGTTCAGGACACGGTAAAAAGGGGAGATACTTTTGGTACAATTATAGAAAAACAAAATATTGGTGATAGAAAAGTATATGAAATTGTACGCAGTATAAAAGATACTTTTGATGTGCGGGTAATAAGACCTAACCGTGCTTATACAATGCTAAGGTCTAAAGATAAAACGAACAAGCTAGAAGTTTTTGTATATCAACCAGATGCTTTAAGCTACTATATTTTTGACCTCCGTGATTCGGCTGTAGTGGCGCACAAAAAAACAAGACCAATTACGATAAGAAGGCGAACAATTGGTGGGGTTTTAAAAGGATCGTTGTCAGAGACTTTAGGAAATGCAGGTGTAGAGGCTGCATTAGCAAGTAAGATTACTAAAATATATTCTTGGTCTATTGATTTCTTCAAACTTAAAAAAGGAGATCGTTACGGAATCACTTTTACAGAGCGCTTCATCAATGACTCTATCTATGATGGAGTGGAGAATATGGAAGCATCATTTTTTGAATACAAAGGGAAAATCATTTATGCATTTCCTTTTGTACAAAATCAATCAAAAGGAAAGGTGGAGTATTATGACGAAGAAGGAAAAACCCTTAAAAACTTCTTTCTAAAAACGCCTATAAAATTCAGTAAATTAACATCTAGGTTTTCGATGAACAGGTTTCATCCTGTTCAAAAAAGATGGAAAGCACACAAAGGGACTGATTATGCCGCACCAAGAGGTACTCCTATCACAACAACCGCATCCGGTACCGTAGAAAAAACGGGCTATACAGCGGGTAATGGGAATTATGTTAAAGTAAAGCATAATAGTACTTATTCTACGCAATACCTTCATATGTCTAAAATTTTAGTGAAAAGAGGGCAACATGTTAACCAAGGAGATGTAATCGGTAGAGTGGGTAGTACTGGTTTAGCAACGGGACCTCATGTATGTTACCGCTTTTGGAAAAATGGAGTTCAGGTTGATGCTTTAAGGCTTAAGTTGCCCAACGGTGAGCCAATGAATAGTAGTAATAAAGCTCGTTTTTTGAAAAAAATTGAACCATTAAAATTTGAATTAGATAGTATTGCTAATTTATAAAACATAAGATTCGTAATTCTTTGTTATAATTGAGAAAAGGCAAAAAAATATTTCAGTGAAATATTTTTTTGCCTTTTCTGCTTTGTAATTAGTATTTGATTTAAGATAAATTGTGATATAATCGGAATCACTTTATCTGTTAAAAGTAATTTAAGTATTTTTACCAAAAATATAATAACACTAGAATTTAAATACAATGGCCTTAAAAACGATAAATCCAAAAGAAACAGTTTCTTGGAGTAAGCTTCAAAAACATTATAATGAAATGCAAAATGCTTCAATGCAAGAAATGTTTAAAGCGGATGCTTCTCGTACAGAAAAATTCAATATAAAGTGGAATGATTTTTTAATCGATTATTCTAAAAATATTATCAATCAAGAGACAATCACTTTATTGTTAGATTTAGCAAAAGAAGTTGGACTTAAAGAAGCGATTGAGGATTATTTTGACGGCGCATTAATTAATCAAACAGAGAATAGAGCAGTACTTCACACTGCTCTGCGAGCTAAGGAAGGTACTGTCGTAAATGTGAATGGCGAAAATGTCATTCCGGAGGTTTACGAGGTAAAAAATAAAATAAAGACTTTTACGAATGAAGTAGTCTCTGGTGAGAGAAAAGGATATACCAATAAATCATTTACTGATGTAGTCAATATAGGAATTGGAGGATCAGATTTAGGACCAGCGATGGCAGTCGAGGCTTTACAGTACTATAAAAATCACTTAAATGTTCATTTCGTTTCTAACGTTGATGGGGATCATGTAAATGAAATTATAAAAAAACTAAATCCTGAAACGACTCTTTTTGTAATTGTATCAAAAACGTTTACAACTCAGGAAACCTTGACTAATTCAGAAACCATAAAAAAATGGTTTTTACAAAGCGCTACTCAACAAGATATAGCTAAGCATTTTGTGGCAGTTTCTACTAATATTCAAAAAGTAACAGCATTTGGTATTAATCCTGACAATGTTTTTCCAATGTGGGACTGGGTAGGAGGCCGATTTTCATTATGGAGTGCTGTAGGCTTGACTATTAGTTTAGCAGTAGGTTTTGATAATTTTGACGAATTATTATCGGGGGCTAATGAAATGGATGAGCATTTTAAAACTGCTGATTTTGATTCAAATATGCCCGTTGTTTTAGCTTTACTTAGTGTGTGGTACAATAATTTCTTTGGTGCCGAAAGTGAAGCACTGATTCCTTATACTCAGTATTTGCAAAAACTAGCTCCTTATTTACAACAAGGAACAATGGAGAGTAATGGTAAAAGTGTTGGTAGGGACGGTAAACCGGTTAACTATCAAACGGGAACTATTATATGGGGTGAGCCGGGCACCAATTCTCAGCACGCATTTTTTCAATTAATACACCAAGGAACTAAATTAATTCCTTCCGATTTTATAGGTTTTGTTGCGCCGTTGTATGGAGATAAAGATCATCACGATAAATTAATGTCTAACTTCTTTGCTCAGACAGAGGCGTTAATGCATGGAAAATCAGCGGATCAAGTTCAAAATGAATTTACTAAACAAGGGCTAGATAAGACAAAAGCTGAATTCTTGTTGCCTTTTAAGGTTTTTACGGGAAATAAGCCGACTAATACATTATTAATAGATAAACTATCTCCTAAGTCATTAGGGTCGCTAATCGCTCTATATGAGCACAAAATCTTTGTGCAGGGTGTAATCTGGAATATATTTAGTTTTGATCAATGGGGAGTGGAGTTAGGTAAGCAATTAGCAAATTCTATCTTAGAAGAAATTAATAATCATGAGGTTAAAAATCACGATAGCTCAACCCAATTTTTATTGAATTATTATCTACAGAAGAAATAATGAGTTGATTTCTTTAACAAAAAAAACCTAAATTATTAAAAAATTTAGGTTTTTTTTGCTTTTCAGAGGTCTGCAAAGTTATTCCTTAAAGTTTGAATAATATACATATAAAATTACATTACTTTGCTAATTGTGTAATTTAAATTGATGTTTTAGTTAAAATTCTAGATTTAATTTAAGAAAATTGACTACGTTAATTATAGTTCTTAACATTATGTTAACATGCTTGTGTTAAATTGTTATAATTTTGTGGAAAATAATAAAAAAACAAAAAATGAAGACAATTAAAGATTGGTTACTCTTTGGATTACTGTTTTTAGTAGTTTCAAGTATGTTTTCTCAAGGGAAAATCACTGGGACTATTACTGATGGACAAGGTTCACTGCCTGGTGCAAATGTCAGTGTTAAAGGAAGTAAAACAGGAGTTTCTGCAGATTTTGATGGTAAATTTTCAATAAACACAACAGTTAACTCTGGTGAATTGATTATTTCTTTTATAGGTTTTGAACCTAAATTGGTTAAATTCTCTGTGGCACAAGGTGCCACACAAAATTTAGGAAACATTGCATTGGTTTCTAATTCTAATGAATTAAGCGAGATTGTTGTAATTGGTAAAGGAATTATCGATTTAGCAAAAGATAGAAAAACGGCAATTGCTGTTTCAACTATTAAAGCTGAGGAAATTCAAGCGAAAATTGGTTCTTCTGATGTAATACAATCTCTTGTAAATACACCCTCTGTATATGTAGCTGGTCAAGCTGGTGGATATGGAGATTCAAGAATAAGTGTGCGTGGTTTTGCTCAAGATAATACTGCTTTTTTATTGAATGGTCAACCAATTAATGGAATGGAAGACGGTAAGATGTACTGGTCTAACTGGTCAGGAATGTCTGATATCGCAAGTATAATTCAAATTCAAAGAGGATTAGGTTCTTCTAAATTAGCAATATCTTCTGTAGGTGGAACTGTGAATTTTGTTACAAAAGCTACTGATAAAAAACAAGGTGGTTTCGCTTCATTTGGTCAAGCAAATGATAACTATTTTAAATCTACTATTGCTTATAATACAGGTATGAGTAAAAGCGGATGGGGAACAAGTGTATTGTTTTCTCACTGGCAAGGTGATGGTTATAATGATGGTACTAAAGGTCAAGGACAAAATTATTTTATCTCTGTAGGTTACAAAGCAAATGATAAGCATAGTTTCAACTTCATATTGACTGGAGCTCCACAAACTCATGATCAGAACTACGGTAAAAGATTAAGTGATTTTAAAAAGTATGGTAGAAAATATAATAATAACTGGGGAACTCTAAATGGAGAATACCTTTCAGCAGTTGGAAATTATTACCATAAACCAGTAGCTAACTTGAATTGGGATTTTAATATTACTGATAAATCAAGTTTATCTACTGTTCTTTATGCGTCTTGGGGTAGAGGAGGAAGTGTAGGTACCGTTGGTTCAATTAAGAGAACGGATACTGGTAATGTTGATTTTGATGCTACAATTGCAGCAAACAAAGCAAGTACAACCGGTGCAGCAACAGGTGCATTACGTAATTCAGTTAATAACCATGCATGGTATGGTTTAGTAACTAATTTTAAAACAGAATTAGCGGAGAATTTAAACTTCAATATGGGACTTGATTTAAGAACCTATACTGGAACTCACTTCAGACAGCTTACGAATTTATTAGGTGCAGATTATTATTTAGATAAATACAATGTAAATATCCCTAATAATAAAATTTATGAAACGAATACAAATAATCCTTGGGCAGTTTTAACACATACAGCTTCTGTTGAAAACAGATACTCATGGGATTATGATGAAACAATTTCTTATGGAGGTTTCTTCTCACAATTAGAATATGCTAAGGATAACTTCTCTGCATTTTTTCAAGGGGCGGTTTCAAACCAATCTCATGTAAGATTTGATAGATACGCTTATCTTCCTGCAGACGCAGAATCAGAAAAAGTGAACAATGTTGGTTATAATGTTAAAACAGGTGGTAGTTATAAGATAGGGAATAATAGTTCATTCTATGTTAATACTGGATATTACTCTCGCCAACCTTACCATGATAACATTTACTTAAACTACGGAAATGAAGTGAATCCATTAACTAAAAATGAAAAGGTTTTTGGTTTGGAAGCAGGTTATAGCTTTAAATCAAGATTTTTAAGTGGTAGTATTAATGCTTTTAGAACATCTTGGAAAGATAGAGTAACTACAACTTCAAATGAGGTTAATAATGACTTACAATATACTACAAATGAAGGTGTAGAGCAACTTCACTCAGGTTTAGAATTAGATTTTGTTGCAAAACCTTTTACTAAATTAGATATCAGTGGATTTGCGTCTGTTGGAGACTATCACTATGTTGGAGATGCTGTTAAAACAGTTAGAGATTCAGATAGAAATATTCTTAGTAGTTCTAGAGTTGATGTTGATGGAGGTAAAGTTGGTGATGCTGCGCAAGTAACTATGGGATTAGGATTTAAATATGAAATTGCAACTCGTTTTTCTATTGATGCTGATTGGAGAAATTACCAAAAATTATATGCTAATGTAGGTTCAGTAAAAAATAATATTGAGCTGCCAAGTTATACTTTAGTAGATGCTGGACTTTCTTACAAAATGTTAACAGGAAAAAATAAAAACAGATCAGTCGTATTTAGAGTAAATATCAACAATTTATTTGATGAAATCTATGTATCTGAACTTACTACAAACATAGCTGCTAATGCCGGTGATGTAGTAATTAATGGCCTTAATGCTAATAATAAAGGGTATTATGGATATGGAACAACTTGGAATGCCTCTATGCGTTTTAACTTCTAGATAAATAATAACTTACCGCTTATAATGTAAAAGTTTATAGGCAATAATAACTAAAAGCAGATGTTTTAACATCTGCTTTTTTTTGTGCTTATTTTAATCTGGTAATTGTTAATATGTATCTATTTTTTTGACAAGTGTAGAGCTATTATAAAGGCATATATGAATTTTGTAGTCGCCCTCTATTACTTACCATTTATACTGGATTAGTGCCTAAATCTAAGTTAATTAAGGAATAGTATTTATTTTAACAAATAACTTGATGATTTGATAAAAAATATTCAGAAAGCGAGAATATACAAGTAAATATTCATAATTATGTTAAAAAGCACATTTAGGCGGCTTTTTATTAACATTTAATTAACATTTATTTGTAGAAAATGTTAGATTTTTGCCAAAATATTTTAAACTAAAAATCATGAAAAAATTATTGAGGTTATTTTTGATATTGGTTGCATTTACAGCTGCACATACCAGTATTTATGCTCAAGGTAATACAACTTCCTCCATAAATGGGGTTGTTTACGACCGTGAGTCAGAATCTTTGCCTGGAGCATCAATTCTTGCGACGCATGTACCATCAGGTACAAGGTATACAGCAACGACTGATATTAATGGTAATTTTAGAATTTCTAACATGAGAGTTGGAGGTCCTTACAGTGTAGTGGTTACTTTCGTAGGGTATAGAACCTTTGAGGAAGCTAATATTTATCTTCAATTAGGAGATTCGAAAAACTTCAAAGTTGTTTTAACAGATGAAGCTAGCGAATTAAAAGAAGTTGTGGTTACAGGTGTTAAAAACAATACATTTAATTCAAAAAGAACAGGTTCTCAAACAATAATTGATTCAGATAAGATTAAGGCATTACCTTCACTGTCAAGAAATATCGCTGATTTTGCTAGATTAACTCCTCAAGCGCAATTACGTGGTGATGATGTTCTTTCAGTTGGTGGTCAAAATAACCGTTTCAATGCTATTTACATCGATGGAGCTGTAAGTAATGATGTTTTTGGTTTAGCGGCTAACGGTACAAATGGTGGTCAAACTGGTGTAAGTCCAATATCAGTTGATGCTATTGAGCAGTTTCAAGTGAGTGTTGCTCCTTTTGATGTAAAATTGTCAGGTTTTGCTGGTGGTGCAATCAGCGCAATCACTCGTTCAGGAACAAATAATTTTGAAGGTTCTGCTTACTATTTAAATAGAAACCAAGATTTAGCTGCAAAAACACCTCCTTCATTAGCAGGTACAAACCCTAGAGTTAAATTAGCTGATTTCTCAGCACAGACTTATGGGATTAGAGCTGGTGGATCTATTGTTAAGGATAAATTATTCTATTTCATTAATTATGAAAAACAAGATAATGAAACTCCACAACCTTTTGATTTAGCAAACTATACTGGTCTTTCAGCAAATAGATTAGGTGAATTAAGAACTAAATTAGCTTCTTATGGTTATGATCCAGGGTCATTTGAAAATAACGTGAGAACATTAGTAAGTGATAAATTGATCGGTAAAATTGACTGGAACATCAATGATAATCATAAATTATCATTGAAACATAGTTATGTTAAAGCGGAGAATTTTTCACCAAGTAGATCTTCTGCTACTGCTATAAGTTTTATTAATGGTAGTCAATTATTCAACTCAACAACTAATTCAACTGCTTTAGAATTAAACTCAAGATTTGGAAATAAATTTTCAAATAATTTAGTTGTTGCTTACACCAATGTACTTGATGATCGTGATGCATCTGGAGATCCTTTTCCTTCAGTACAAATTTTTGACGGATCGTCACAAAGTATTTATTTTGGTGCAGAAGGATTTTCAACTGCAAATTTCTTAAGCCAAAAAGTGTTGACAATTACAGATAATTTCGAAATTAATGCTGGAATTAGTACAATTACAATTGGAACTCACAATGAGTTTTCTTCTTCTCGTAATGTTTTCTTCGGTAATAATTTTGGATCATACCGATACAGTAGTTTAGATGATTTCTTATTAGATAGAAGACCAAATAGATTCCAAATGAACTACTCATTAATTGGTGGTGAAGGTGACGAGTCATTAGGAGCTGCTGAGTTTGGAACAAAACAATTCGGTTTCTATGCTCAAAATGAAATGAGAGTAAATAGTAACTTTAAATTATCTTATGGTGTTAGAGTTGATATTCCAGTTTGGGAAGATGGTTTAGTAAACAACGATTTTAATAACAGAACTGTTGGTATATTAGAAGCTGCTGGAAAAGATTTAAAGGGAGCAAGAGTGGGTCAAGGTATAAAAAACACTCCTCATATTGCACCACGTTTAGGTTTTAATTACGATCTTGATGGTAAAAAAGTAACTCAGTTTAGAGGAGGATTAGGTATTTTTACATCTAGACTGCCTTTAGTATGGCCAGGTGGTACGTACAATAATAATGGAATTTCTCAAGGAGCTATTTCAATTACTAATGCTACACAAACACCATATTTTAATCCTAATCCTAGTGTTGCTAGTCAAATCCAACCATTGCCAGCTTCTTACCCACGTCCTGGATCAGGTGGAAAAGGTGGTAACATAGATTTATTTGCAAATGACTTTAAATTACCTCAAGTTTTTAAAGCTAGTTTAGGGATTGATCAAAAATTACCATTAGGCTTCGTTTTAACTTCTGAAATTACGTATAACGATAATATCAGTTCTATTAAATATGAAAATCTTAATATTAAAGCGGCTTCAAGTAATTTAACAGGTCCAGATAATAGACCACGTTACAATGGAAACAGTAGAGTTGATCCAACATACCTAGGTATATATTTAGCTTCAAACACAGACGAAGGTAAGGCACACAACATCTCTTTTACATTGACTAAAAACTTTAGATCTGATTTTATTGATGGTAACATTTCTGGAACATATTCATACGGTAAGTCTACAGTTCTTTTAGATGCAACGTCATCTCAAAACAGTTCTCAGTGGAATAATACTGAATCAGTAAATGGAGCAAATGCTTTAAGTCTTTCTAGATCTGATTTTGACCAAGGTAGAAGAATTATCTCTAACGGTAACGCAACTTTCAAATGGAGTCCTTTTACTAAAACTAGAATAGGATTTTTCTATGAGGGAGCTCAAGGTACTCCTATAAGTTATGTTTATAATGATGCTGGAGGATTATTACAAGATACTTTTTCTAACTCAGCTTTAATATATGTGCCAGCTGCACAAAATGAGATTGTTTTAGTATCAACTACTGCAAATCCTTTATCTCCACAAGCACAATGGGATGCCCTTAGTGCTTTCATAGAAGGAAACAAATACTTAAAAAGTAGAAAAGGTGATTATGCAGAACGCAATGGGGATCGTTTAAAAACATCTCATGTTGTTGACTTAAAATTCGCTCAAGAATTTATAATTACTTCAGGTAAAAAGAAACATACTTTAGAATTTACTGCGGATATATTTAACTTTACCAACTTATTAAACAAAGACTGGGGTAAGAGATATTTTACAAGTTTCGACCAAGTACAGTTGCTTAAGCAAGAAGGATTCGTAACGGGTACTACTACACCAAGATTTAGTTATAATCCAAACGTAGGAAATAATATTAATCAAATTGATGATGTTGGATTGAATTCATCAAGATGGCAAATACAAACAGGTCTTCGTTATACATTTAACTAATTTCTGTTGAAAACATCAAGCCCTCATTTCTATTAGAAATGAGGGCTTTTTTTTATCCCATTTTTTCCTATATTTGTTTTAAAAAATAATTACTCTATGTACGAATTCATTCAAAAATTTCATTCTGGTTGGGCTTACTTAGCTCTTTTATTATTAGTAATTGCGGTTGTCAACGCTTTCATAGGAATGTTTTCTAAGAAAGAATTTACGGGAACAGATAGGAAAATTGCTCTCTTTGCTTTAATTGGTACACATACACAATTACTAATTGGATTGATTTTGTATTTTGTATCTCCTTTAGGTTTTGCGGCTTTAGGTAATATGTCTGATAAAGCAATGCGTTTAACTTCCTTAGAGCATCCACTGATTAATCTGATCGCTATTGCATTAATAACAATTGGTTGGTCTAAGCATAAGGGTTTAATCACAAGTGAGTCAAAATTTAAAACATTTGCTATTTTTTATGGTTTAGGATTTGCGTTAATCTTACTTAGATTGCCTTGGCATCTTTGGTTATAAAACCAACAAAAAGTCCTGATTTCAGGACTTTTTTTATCTAGGTATGGTTTTTGCAAAATGCATTACAACGAAATAAAAAAGTATGAAAAAATTTATAACATTGTTTTTCTCAGTAGCTATTATTGGGCTAGCTAGTAGTCAAAGTACAGTTGCTGATAAAATCAAAACTTCTCTACAAAAGAATGCTACGGCAAAAGATACGGTTAAAAAAGTAAAAACTATTATTGTACAGCAAGAAGTCGAGAAAGACACTTTGACTGAGAAGATGGGAAAGTTAGTGCCTTATAAAACAGGTTCTCATGCCTCATACTATGCTGATAAGTTTCATGGAAGAAGAACTGCTAGTGGTGCTATTTTTGATATGAATAAATATACAGCCGCTCATAAAAAATTTCCTTTTGGTACTAAGTTGAGGGTGACAAATGAGGTCAATGGCAAATCGGTAATTGTTGAAGTGATTGATAGAGGGCCCTTTGTAAGATCAAGAGAAATTGATTTGTCTAAAAGAGCATTTATGGAAATTGCTAAAAACAAAGGTATTGGTGTTATGACAGTTACCATTGAAGTGTTTACTAAATAATTAGCTCCACTTTTTAAAAGGATTTGCGCTAAGATAAGAATTGTAATATCGCTGATCATTGGTGACTTCCATTCCCAGCCAATCTGGTTTTTCGAAACTTTCATCTTCTGAGTTAAGTTCTATTTCAGCCATGATTAAACCTTCATTGGCACCATAAAACTCGTCTACTTCATAAGTGTGAATACCCGATTTAATTTCATATCTAGTTTTATCAATTATGCCTTCTTCGCATAACAATAATAACTGTTCAGCTTCTTGTACGGGTATTTCTTTTTCCCATTCAAATCGAGATAAACCACTGTTACTGGATGCGCCTTTGATTGTTATAAAAGCTTTATCTCCCTTTATTCTTACGCGAACGGTACGTTCTGGTACCGAACTTAAGTAGCCTTGTTTAATTTTTCTTTTCGAAAAAAAATCATTTTTAAAAGCTTCTGATTTTACTAAAAACTTCCTTTCTATTTCAATCATAGGTGTTGCTTTTTATATGTAGCCTTTTTTATAAAACTCTTTTATTTTGAATTACGAGCTTTAGCAAATGCTGGGTCAGTTTATTATATACTTCAAATGTATTACTATTTTTGTATTCATAAGATTGTTTTCAGCGCAAAGCTTTTTAAATTTGTACTATGCCCAATTTAAATCCTAATAGGAAAATTATTCATATTGACATGGATGCTTTTTATGCGTCAGTGGAGCAAATGGATAATCCAGATTTAAAAGGCAAACCTATAGCTGTAGGCGGATCTGAAAATAGAGGAGTTGTGGCAGCTGCGAGTTATGAGGCTAGGAAATTTGGAGTTAGAAGTGCCATTAGTGGTGTAATGGCTAAGAAAAATTGCCCAGAACTTATCTTTGTTTCCCCTCGTTTTGATCGTTATAAAGAGATCTCCGCTAAAATTCATACCATTTTTAAAGAGTATACTGATTTAATTGAGCCTCTATCACTTGATGAAGCCTATCTTGATGTCACCCATAACAAAAAAGGTAATAGCAGTGCTAGTTTACTAGCCGAAGAAATTAGAATGCGCATTTTTAATGAAGTCGGTTTAACAGCTTCAGCAGGAATATCGGTTAATAAATTTGTTGCTAAAATTGCTAGTGATTATAATAAACCTAATGGACAAAAAACGGTTAATCCTGATGAAGTCCTAAAATTCTTAGAAGAATTGCCTATTCGAAAATTTTATGGTGTTGGTAAAGTGACTACTGAGAAAATGTATCAGTTAGGGATCTTTACTGGACTTGAATTAAAGCATAAATCTTTGGAATTTCTTGAGAAACATTTTGGAAAATCAGGCGCCTTTTATTTTAATGTGGTGCGAGGTATACACAATAGTGAAGTGAAATCAAATAGAATTACAAAATCTGTAGCTGCAGAACATACGTTTGATATCAACTTGTCTTCTGAGATTTTTATGTTGGAGCAATTGGAAAAAATTGCTACTACTTTAGAGAGAAGATTAAAAAAAAGTGCTATTTCTGGAAAAACGGTCACGCTCAAAATTAAATATAGTGATTTTACCCAGCAAACTCGCAGTAAAACATTGCCTTATTTCATTTCTGATAAAGGGCTAATATTAGAATCAGTAAAAGAACTTCTATATCAGGAACGTATGAAAGAGTCTGTTCGTTTATTGGGTATATCGATGAGTAATTTGAATACTGAAGAAAAAAAAGCGGTGGTAGTACAACTAAAATTTGCCTTTTAAGTTCAAAAATTAAGGTTTAACAATAGTTAAATGACTTGAATTACTCTAGTTGATGTAGTTAATCAATTATATTTGATTAAAAATGGAGAGACATGATACAATTTGAAAATTATGAGAACGCAGTAGCAAGGTTTCATATTGGTCTTAATATAAATGCTAATCCAGTATTTTCATGGGACTTTTATAATGATACTTTAATTCATCTGCGAAATGTAAATGAGGATCATAAAAAAATTAATGATATTGCCGCAGTTGCTAAATGGGAATCAAAAGACTGGGATTTCAAATCTGCGTTATACGGCGAAGTAATTGTACTTACTGACACAAAGCTCAATATTGTTTTTGCGTCTCAGAATATCGCTAATATGAATGGATATAAAGCTGAAGAGCTAATAGGAATGAATCCAAGAATATTTCAAGGCGAAGCCAGTTGTCCAATCACTTCAAATGAAATCAGAGAAGCAATTAACAATAGGTTGCCCTTTGAAAAAAAGGTGCTTAATTATAAAAAGAACGGTGAACCTTATTACTGTCTAATAAAGGGTTTTCCTATTTTTAATAGGAGTGGTGAGTTAGCTCATTTTATCGCTTTTGAACAAGCTGCATAAAAAAAGCCTTTCATTTTGAAAGGCTTTTTTTATAGTGAAATGATTATACTTAATCTTTGCTAGAAAGTTTTGACAGCAATCTAAGGAACTCAATGTATAACCAAACTAATGTTACCATTAAACCCATTGCCCCAAACCATTCCATATATTTTGGCATTTTTTGTTGTACTCCTTTTTCGATTCTATCAAAGTCTAGAAATAAATTTAAAGCAGCAATAATAATTACAAATACACTAATTCCAATGCTCATCATGGAGTTGCCATAATGTACTGGTTGAAAACTAGTGAACATCGATACCAACCAAGAGATAAGATAATAAGTGGCAATTGCGAGAGTAGCTGCTACAACAACTGATTTAAATTGTTCTGTTACTTTTACGATTTTAAATTTATAAAGTCCTAAACATACAGCAAAAGTTACAAATGTCGCTCCTACTGCTTGTATAACGATACCTGGATATCTTGCTTCAAATATGGCTGAGACACCGCCAATGAATAATCCTTCAAACAAGGCGTAGCCCGGTGCGAGATAGCCTGAATATTGTGGTTTGAAAGCAGCAGCAACTACTAAAATTAATCCAATAATTGCTCCCCCTATTGCAGGGACAATTGGATTTAAACCATTAAAAGCCATCCACCAAATAACCATTGCGGATGCTGTCAATAGTAAAAATAAAAGTAGTGTTTTGCTTATAGTTCCGTTAAGTGTCATTTCTTGATTGTAATCAATCAGTGTGGCGTGGTGCACTTCTTCTCTTCGTGCTGTGGTAGCTGAGAAAGACTTATTGTTTAAAAATGGATTTTTTGATTTGAAATTCATAATTAATTAAAATATTATTTTTATCAAAGATATAGTAAAAAAATAGCTGTACAAAAAAATCCGCCTTGTTTGATTTCTTACAAGACGGATTCTATTACAATGGTATTTTTTTTATTCTATTTCAGAAACTCTCATCGTGTTAACCATTCCTTTTTCTTTAATTGGCATTGCTGCTAAATTAATTAAGAAATCACCTTTAGTAACATATCCTTTTTCTCTTGCAATTTCATTTACATCAGTTACTGTATCATCAGTACTTACTGTCTTGTCATAGTAGTAGCTTTTAACTCCCCATAACAAACTTAATTGCGTTACAATTCTTTTGTTAGAAGTGAAAACTAAGATATGAGCTGATGGTCTCCAAGCTGAAATTTGGAAAGCAGTATAACCACTATTTGTCAAAGTACAAATCGCTTTTGCTTTGATAGCATCGGCCATGATTGCAGCATGACGACAAATTGTTTTTGTAATAAAACGTTTTGTCTTAATTTGTGGTGTATTTTGAGGTACTTGAATAAGCGGAGAGTCTTCCACTGCTTGAATGATTTGCGTCATTTTTTGGATCACTTGAACTGGGTAATTTCCAGCAGCCGTTTCTCCAGAAAGCATTACAGCATCTGCTCCATCCATAACTGAGTTAGCAACATCATTTACTTCTGCTCTTGTAGGAGTTAAGCTTGTAATCATTGTTTCCATCATTTGAGTAGCAACAATCACAGGAATACGAGCCATTTTAGCTTTACGAATCAAATCTTTTTGCACTAATGGTACTTCGTGAGCAGGGAGTTCAACTCCTAGATCTCCACGTGCGACCATTAAGGCATCACAATAAGCAACAATCTTATCCATGTTCTCTAATGCTTCTGGCATTTCGATTTTGGCAACGATTGGTATTTTAACGTCTGAATGCTCATTAATTAAATCCTGTAAGTCTTTAAGATCTTGAGGAGTTTTTACAAAAGATAATGCAATCCAATCTACTTTTTGTCCGATAGCAAATATCGCATCAGCAATATCTTTTTCTGTTAAAGCAGGAAGTGATATTTTAGTATTTGGAAGGTTTACCCCTTTTTTAGATTTTAATTCCCCACCTTGAATTACTCTTGCAACAACTTCAGTTTTCTTATCTGTCGAAACAATTTCAAAAATAAGTTTTCCATCATCTAATAAAATTCTTTCTCCAGGATTTACATCGTTTGGAAAATTTTTATATTTCATGAAAACTTTCTCAGCAGTTCCAATAATATCTTCAGCGGTAGTAAATGTGATTAAATCACCATCATTTACAACAACGCCTTCATTCATGATACCTACACGTAATTTTGGCCCTTGTAAATCTCCAAGAATAGCTGTAGTATATCCAAACTCCTCATTCAATGAACGGATGATATTTATTTTTTCTTTTACACCTTCGTAGTCCGCATGAGAAAAATTAATTCTAAATACATTTACACCTGCGTCAATCATGTCTTTTATAATCTCTCTTGTGCTACATGCAGGTCCAAGTGTGGCTACAATTTTGGTTTTTTTGTTCGGAATCATTTGTATTAAAAAATTAAATTGTTTTTTGATTTTATTTGATTAGTATCTACCGTGTAAACAGTGGATATACTATCAATGGTATTTAATATGGTCTTAATTTGGGACACATTTATCGTATCATCAGTGTTTTCTATTTTTAAAAAATAATCTGCTTTTTTAAATTCTGGTAGTAAGAAAACTTTAGTTGAAACCTCCATTTTTACATTCGAAAATAAATCTTGTGAGGGATTTAGATTTTGTTGGAGTACTTCGTTCTTATTTTGTATTAAATTCCAAGATATGGCATTCTCTGAATCATAGTGATAAAAGCGAGCAAAATTAGTTTCGCCTTCTTTTATGTTTATCTGCACTTCTTCTTTACTTTTTGCTAAGTTGATAGGAAGTTTTTGATTGATAAAATAAGCTAATCGATAATCTTCTAATGAAGTATGAATAGCAATTAAATAATAATCTATTTCGTCAAAGTCGCCAAGGTCCAGTTTATGAATAGCCATATTCACTAAAAATAATGATGTAAATATACTATTTCTATTGAAGTTAAAGAGCAGAAAATGTAATGAATTCGTTAATTTATGAACGAAAACGTTGTAGTTTTCAAGGATTTAATATTATTTCTTGTCCATTTTTTCCTGAAATGCAAAATAAGCGCGCTGGGATGCTTTCTCTTCTGCTTTCTTTTTAGAGGTGGCTCTGGCTTTTGCAATTACTTTATCGTCGATGCTTAGTTTAACACCAAAAAGACGTTGGCCATCAATAGCATTGTCTTCAAAAATGTCATAGTGAAAAACTTTTTTCTCCTTTTGACACCATTCGATAACAAGACTTTTATAGCTTATTACTTTGCCTTCTAATCGAGATATGTCGACATAAGGAATTACAACTCTTTTTTGAATAAATTTCTCACAATACACATAGCCTTTGTCAAGATATATGGCGCCAATAAGTGATTCAAATATATTACCATGAATATTTTCTCCAAAGTGCTGTACAGGAACCTTGCTCTCAATAAACTGAATCAAATTAAGGTCTTTACCCAGTTCATTCAGGTGTTCTCTACTTACAATCTTTGAACGCATTTTAGTAAGATAACCTTCGTCGCCATGTGGGGCTTTATTAAAAAGATGCGCAGCTATTACAGAACTTAACATTGCGTCTCCTAAAAACTCTAAACGTTCGTAGTTTATAGGGTTCCCATCAGCATTGAGACGGTTAGAGGAGCGATGAGTAAATGCTTTTCTGTAATGGTCAAGGTTTTTTGGGGCAAACCCAAGAATTTTTTGAATAGCATCAAAAAAAATCCCGTCTTCTAGAGAACGGGATTTAGAAAATATTTTTTTTAATATACTCATAATGTTATATTACAAGTCTAGTTTTTTTACTAATACACATGCGTTATGACCACCAAAACCAAAAGTGTTACTCATAACTACATTCATTTCTCTTTTCTGAGCTACATTAAATGTAAAATTCAATTTAGAGTCAATGTTTTCATCATCCGTAAAATGGTTGATTGTAGGGGGAACAATACCGTATTTCATAGAAAGTATTGAAGAAATGGTTTCAACAGCACCAGCAGCACCTAATAAGTGACCTGTCATTGATTTTGTTGAGTTCAAGTTCATGCTATAAGCATGCTCTCCAAATACGTGTTCAATTGCTTTTGATTCAGCTAAATCTCCAAGAGGAGTTGAAGTACCGTGCATGTTTAAGCCGTCAACATCTGTTGGCTGTAAACCTGCATCTCTTAAGCAATTTAGCATTACATTTTTAGCGCCTAATCCTTCTGGATGTGGTGCTGTGATATGATGTGCATCTGCAGACATTCCACCACCACCAATTTCGCAATAGATTTTTGCGCCACGGGCAACAGCATGTTCGTATTCTTCTAGAATTAAAGCTCCAGCGCCTTCACCTAAAACAAAACCATCTCTGTCTTTGTCCATCGGTCTTGAAGCAGTTTTTGGATCATCATTTCTAGTTGATAATGCATGCATAGCATTAAATCCACCCATGCCAGCAATAGTTACAGCTGCTTCAGATCCACCAGTGACCATTACATCAGCATGTCCTAAACGGATATAGTTGAATGCGTCAATAATAGCATTTGTAGAAGAAGCACAAGCAGAAACAGTCGCAAAGTTAGGGCCTCTAAAACCATATTTAATAGAAATATGTCCACATGCAATGTCTGAAATCATTTTTGGGATAAAAAACGGATTGAATTTTGGTGTTCCATCGCCTGCAGCAAAGTTCAACATTTCTATTTGAAAAGTCTCTAAACCTCCAATTCCTGAACCCCAAATAACACCAGCTCTGTCTTTATCTAATTTTTCGAAATTAAATCCTGCATCATTTACTGCTTCTTCAGATGAAACCATAGCATATTGTGCATAACGGTCCATCTTTCTAGCTTCTTTTCTGTCTAAAAAATCTTCGGCATTAAAGTTTTTCAATTCGCAGGCAAACTGAGTTTTAAATTTTGAAGCGTCAAAATAAGTTATTGGCGCAGCTCCACTAACTCCGTTAATAAGACTGTCCCAATATTCTTGTATGTTATTTCCTATAGGAGTAAGAGCACCTAAACCTGTCACAACAACTCGTTTTAATACCATAACTTATGTGTTTTGTTATCTTTAAACAAATAAAACCCACGCTTTCTTTACTGTATTGTTACAAAAGAGCCGTGGGCATTACCTTATAAATATCATTTTTGATTGAATAGCAATCGCAATTTTCTTTTAAAGAAAAATAATAACACCCGCATACTAGAAGTATACGGGTGAAATATTATTATTTTTTAGCTTCTTCGATGTAAGAAATAGCTTGACCAACAGTAGCAATGTTTTCTGCTTGATCATCTGGAATTTGAATGTCAAATTCTTTTTCGAATTCCATAATAAGCTCAACAGTGTCTAATGAGTCAGCTCCTAAATCATTAGTGAAGCTTGCTTCTGTTACAACTTCGTTTTCGTCAACACCTAATTTGTCTACGATAATCGCTTTTACTCTTGATGCAATGTCTGACATAATCTTTAATTTTAGAATTTAATTTGTTGGCAAAAATAAAAAACTTTATTTTAAAACAACCAATAAGTTGATAAATGTGACAACTAAATTATAAAATTTATTTCAACAAAGGCTTCTCAATGTTATTTATTTTGGAATTTTATTCCTTTTTTTGCGTAACTAAAATCGGGTTGATTATGAAAAAAATTCTAATTTTTGCTTCTGGATCGGGGACTAATGCTGAAAATATTATAAAGTACTTTAAAGGAAATGAAAAAGCAGAAGTAGTAGCTGTGTTTACAAATAATCCTGATGCAAAAGTTTTAGAGAGAGCTAAAAAACACGACATTTCAACCGATATTTTTACAAAAGAAGAGTTATTTGGAAGTAAAGTACTACAAAAAATTAATCAACTACAGCCTGATGTAATTGTTTTGGCTGGTTTTCTATTGAAATTTCCTGCAAATATCATTGCCGCTTTTCCGGATAAAATTATCAATATTCATCCCGCTTTATTGCCTAAATATGGTGGGAAAGGAATGTATGGTATGAATGTGCATAAGGCAGTTGTGGAAAATAGAGAATCAGAAACAGGCATTTCTATTCATTTTGTGAATGAACATTATGACGAAGGGGGTATTGTTTTTCAAAAAAGTGTTGCTTTAAAAGGAACAGAAACTCCTGAGGAAGTTGCTAATTTGATTCATGGACTAGAACAGCAGTTTTTCCCTGAAGTTATAGCCAATCTTTTAAAAAAATAAAGATACTAAGTTTAATCATTACAATCACTATATCACACATGGATTACGAAGTACATATATATACGGATGGCGCTGCAAAGGGAAATCCTGGTAGAGGCGGGTATGGAGTAGTCATGGAAACTAAGGTGATGGGTAAAGTCTATAGGAAGGAATTTTATGAGGGCTTTCGACTAACTACTAATAATAGAATGGAATTGCTTGCCGTAATTGTTGGACTTGAAAAGCTTAAAATCCCAAACACTAAGGTGCTAGTAGTTTCAGATTCTAAGTATGTAGTAGATTCTGTTATGAAAAAATGGGTTCTTGGCTGGGAGAAGAAAAATTTTGTCAATAGAAAGAATGCTGATTTATGGAAACGACTTTTAATTGTATATAGAAAACACCAAGTGGATTTTAAATGGATTAAAGGCCACAACAACCATCCCCAAAATGAACGTTGTGATGAACTTGCTGTCATGGCTTCAATGCAAAAAGATCTTTCTATAGATACTTTTTATGAAAAGGAAGAGGGTAAATTATTATGAAAACTTTGCGAGTTTGAATCTTTGCAACTATGAAAGTTATAAACTATCTTTGCGCCTTAATTCGAAACTCATATAAATGAATAAATTATTGATTGTTGGAACAGTTGCTTTTGATGCAATTGAGACTCCTTTTGGCAAAACAGATAAAATTTTGGGTGGAGCAGGAACGTACATCGGACTATCTGCTTCTTTTTTTAACTTACAATCTGCAATCGTATCTGTAGTTGGAGACGATTTCCCACAAGAATATTTAGATTTATTAACAGATAGAAATATTGATATTTCTGGTCTTGAAGTAGTTAAGGGAGGAAAAACATTCTTTTGGAGTGGACGCTACCATAATGACTTAAATTCGAGAGATACCTTAGACACACAATTAAATGTCTTAGCTGATTTTCAACCAAAAGTTCCTGAGAACTATAAAGATGCTGATGTGGTTATGCTAGGAAACCTGCACCCACTAGTGCAGAGTAGTGTATTGGATCAAATGGAAACTAAGCCAAAATTAGTGGTGTTAGATACAATGAATTTTTGGATGGACTGTGCTTTGCCTGAATTGCTTGATGTAATGAAACGTGTTGATGTTATTACAATCAACGATGAGGAAGCAAGACAGCTTTCAGGAGAATATTCTCTTGTTAAGGCTGCAGCCAAAATCCAAGGGATGGGACCTAAATATGTAGTAATTAAAAAAGGAGAGCATGGTGCTTTATTGTTTCATGATCAAAAAGTTTTCTTTGCTCCAGCGTTACCATTAGAGGAAGTGTTTGATCCTACAGGTGCTGGAGATACATTTGCAGGTGGTTTTGCAGGTTTTATTACACAAAGTGAAAATGTCTCTTTTGAGAATATGAAAAACGCCATCATTTATGGCTCTAACTTAGCATCTTTTTGTGTAGAGAAGTTTGGAACAGACCGAATGGTTAGTTTGGATAAAGAAGAAGTAGTGTCAAGATTAATGCAGTTTAAATCTTTGACTCAATTTGATATAGAATTATAATGCCTTAAAGCCTCGGAGACGGGGCTTTTTTGATTAATAGATTTTGAAGGCATTATTATTGCATGGTTTTATAATAGTAAGACTTTTTATATTTTAAGAATAACAACACAACAAACAACAACACAATGAGCGACGCTTTACAACATGAGTGTGGAATAGCATTAGTTAGACTACTTAAACCGCTTGAGTATTACAAAGAGAAATACGGTACTGCTTTTTACGGAATACAAAAAATGTATCTCCTTATGGAAAAGCAACACAACCGTGGTCAAGACGGAGCTGGATTTGCAAGTATCAAATTAGATGTAGAACCTGGAGAAAGGTACATCAGTCGGGTACGTTCAAATCATTCGCAGCCTATACAAGATGTGTTTGCTCAAATAAATGACCGTATCAATGAGGAAATGACCTCAAATCCTGAATATGCAGATAATGTTGCGCTTCAAAAAGCAAAGATTCCATATATAGGAGAGTTGTTCTTAGGGCATGTACGTTACGGAACTTTTGGTAAAAATAGTATTGAGAGTGTTCACCCGTTTTTACGTCAAAACAACTGGATGCACAGAAACTTGATATTAGCAGGTAACTTTAATATGACTAATGTTAAAGAGCTATTTAATAGTTTGGTGGAATTAGGTCAACATCCAAAAGAAATGGCTGATACCGTTACTGTAATGGAAAAAATAGGACACTTCCTTGATGATGAAGTTACTGATTTATACCAAGAGTGTAAAAATAACGGTTTGTCTAAAAGAGAGGCTTCACCAGTAATTGCTGAAAAATTAGATGTTGCTAAAATTTTAACCAGAGCTTCTAAGAATTTAGATGGAGGTTATGCTATGGCAGGATTGTTAGGTCATGGAGATGCATTTGTCTTTAGAGACCCAGCAGGAATACGTCCCGCTTATTTTTATCAAGATGATGAAGTAGTAGTTGTGGCTTCTGAGCGACCAGTGATCCAAACTGTATTTAATGTTCCCTTTGAAAGTGTACAGGAAATTGAACCAGGAAATGCATTGATTATTAAAAAGAATGGTACTGTTTCCATGCAGGAAATTTTAACACCTACAGTAAAAAAAGCCTGTTCTTTTGAACGAATCTATTTCTCTAGAGGAAGTGATGCTGAAATATATCAAGAAAGAAAAAACTTAGGGCGATTAATTTTGCCCGCAGTTTTAAAATCAATTGATCAAGATACTGACAATACTGTTTTTTCATATATCCCGAATACTGCCGAGACTTCCTTTTATGGTTTAGTGGAAGCAGCTCAAGACTTTTTGAACCAAAGAAAAAACAATTTCATACTTAAAAATAGAGATACTTTAACAGCAGAAAGTTTGCAAGAACTACTTTCTGTAAAAATACGTACTGAAAAAGTTGCTATTAAAGACGCTAAGTTAAGAACGTTTATTACTGAAGACAGTAGTCGTGATGATCTTGTAGCACATGTTTATGATGTTACTTATGGAGTTATCAAACCTACGGATAACTTGGTGATAATAGACGATAGTATTGTAAGAGGTACTACTTTAAAGATGAGTATAATTAAAATGATGGATCGTTTGAATCCCAAACGAATTGTGGTTGTTTCATCAGCGCCTCAAATTAGATTTCCAGATTGCTACGGAATCGACATGGCTAAACTAGAAGGCCTTGTTGCTTTCAGGGCGGCACTAGCATTATTAAAAGAAAGAAATCTATACCATATTGTTGATGAAGTATACGCTAAGTGTAAAGCACAAGAAAACTTTGTGGATACTGAAGTAGTAAATTATGTAACCGCTATATATGCTCCTTTTGAACCACAAGAAGTTTCAGATAAAATTGCTGAGATGCTGAGTTCTCCAGAAATTAAAGCCGAGGTGAAAATTATATTTCAAACGGTAGAAGATTTGCATATTGCTTGTCCGAAAAATCTTGGAGATTGGTATTTCACAGGAGACTATCCTACACCAGGAGGAAACAGAGTTGTCAATAGAGCATTTATGAATTTTTATGAAGGTAAAGATGCACGAGCATACTAAAAATCGTACTGATAAGGTTTTTTATCGGTTTTATGGGTTGTTCGTCTTAAATATTTGTTTGTAAAACCCTTCTACCATAAATTTGGTGAACCATAAAATTAGTAGGTTAAGTTTATGGTAGATTTGGGGCAAAAAGGGTGGAAGGAATTCCACCTTTTTTATTGGAATAAAGTCAAGTACAAAAAGTATATAAATAAGAAAGACAAATAAGCTATGGCGTATTTGTCTTTTTTTAGTGGTATTCATTCCTTAAAAAATGTAATCTGCTTAATGTGAAGGCAAAAAAAATAGACAAACTTACTTTTCAGTCAATTTGTCTATTTTGTGTGTTTTTGTAAAAAAAACTATTTCTCTGAAGCAAATCTTCTAGAAACTTCTGTCCAGTTAATTACATTGAAAAATGCTTCGATATAGTCTGGTCTTCTGTTTTGGTAATGCAAGTAATAAGCATGTTCCCAAACGTCCATTCCTAAAATTGGAGTACCACCACAACCTACACCAGGCATTAATGGGTTATCTTGATTAGGAGTTCCGCAAATATCTAGTTTTCCTCCTTTATGTACACATAACCATGCCCATCCTGAACCAAACTGAGTTGCTCCCGCTTTACTAAATTTAGCTCTGAATTCATCAAAACTACCAAAATCGTTTTCAATTGCTGCTAATAAATCCCCTGTAGGAAGACCTCCGCCGTTAGGTGACATTACAGTCCAGAACAGATTATGATTGTAAAAACCACCACCGTTGTTGCGAACAGCAGTATTTTTCATGTCTAGATTAATTAAAATATTTTCGATTGTTTTTCCTTCCATATCAGTACCAGCAATAGCGGCATTTAGGTTGGTAGTATAAGCATTATGATGCTTTGAATGGTGAATTTCCATTGTGCGTGCATCAATATTTGGTTCCAATGCGTCATACGCATATGGTAACTGAGGTAATTCAAAAGCCATAATATGTTTGTTTAATAATTTATAATTTTATCCAAATTTAATCATTTAACTTTGGAATTGAAAATTGTATTTTGTTATAATTTCATTAAATAAATTGATAGTAGCGTCGTTTTTCAGTTTTCTTATGTCTTATTTTCTAATTATCAATACTTTTTCCCCTATCCTAATTTTGTTTTGATCCAAATTTTTATTTAGGATTCAGCTATAGCCATACAGACAATACTAATCTTTGCACCTGGGATTTTTAATAATGCTCTTGAACAAGACTCTAGTGTTGCACCAGTGGTAATAACATCATCTATTAGTAAAAAATGTTTGTTGTGGTGCTGCTCAGAATAGTCAGTATCAAAGGCTGATTCAATTCCTTCGCTTCGGGCTACTCGGTTCTTTTTTGATTGTGTTGTTGAATAGGAGGTTCTTAATAATAAAGTATCCACATATATTAGATTTAATTCTTGTGCTAGTGATTTTCCAAAAGTGCTTACTTGATTGTAACCTCTTTCTTTGTATTTCCTTTTATGCAGTGGAACAGGAATGACCCAATCAACGGTTTTCAGGACTTCAACCTCTTTCAAATCTGCAGCATACCAGCTGCCCAATATTTCCCCAATTTCTTGATGACCTCTATATTTTAAGTTGTGAATAAGTTCCTGTACTATTCCTTTTTTGTGAAAATATAGAAATGCAGATGCGTGTACAACAGGTGTTCTACCGTAAAATTTCTTAAAAGCTTCGTTTTCTATGTTTAAATGGTGGTTGGTTAATGGAATTTTATGTCGGCATTCTGTACAAATTACCTTTTCATTGGTTAGTAAGAGAGAATTGCAACCACAGCAAGTCTTAGGAAAGAATAGATTAATAATGCTTTTTAACATACATTTTCTAATTTATTTATAAAAATATGAAAATCAATCCTTCAATCTTCAGTTAATTCCTTTTTTTTAAGTTCTCTTTTTATATTTTTGCAGTATGGCAAAACAAGAAGATATATTTAAGAATGTAGTTTCGCACGCAAAGGAGTACGGATTTATTTTTCCGTCAAGCGAAATCTACGATGGTTTGAGTGCAGTATATGATTATGCACAAAACGGAGTGGAGTTAAAGAAGAACATTCGTGAATATTGGTGGAAATCAATGGTTCAGATGAATGATAATATAGTAGGCCTTGATGCTTCTATATTAATGCATCCTACTACTTGGAAGGCTTCTGGACACGTTGATGCTTTTAATGATCCATTGATTGATAATAAAGATTCAAAGAGAAGATATAGAGCTGATGTTTTGATTGAGGATTATGCTGAAAAGCTAAATGTAAAAGCAATCAAAGAAATTGAAAAAGCAAGAGTACGCTTTGGAGATGCTTTCAATGAACAGGAATTTGTTACCACAAATGCTCGAGTTGTTGAATACAAGGCTAAAGAAAGAGAAATATTAGAACGTTTAGGACGTTCTTTGGGGAATGAAGACTTGGAAGATGTGAAAGCATTAATAGAAGAGTTAGAAATTGCCTGTCCTGAAACTGGTTCTCGTAATTGGACTGAAGTTCGTCAATTTAACT
Organism: Flavobacterium sp. W21_SRS_FM3; assembly: GCF_052113625.1. Taxonomy (NCBI): domain Bacteria; kingdom Pseudomonadati; phylum Bacteroidota; class Flavobacteriia; order Flavobacteriales; family Flavobacteriaceae; genus Flavobacterium; species Flavobacterium sp. W21_SRS_FM3. The sequence continues at coordinate 450,274 of NZ_JBGQOD010000001.1, forward strand.
TGATGTTTGGAACGAAATTAGGGGCTTCGGCAGATACTGCTATGGACTTATACTTGCGCCCAGAAACAGCTCAAGGAATTTTTGTAAACTTTTTAAATGTACAAAAATCAGGTCGAATGAAAGTACCTTTTGGTATTGCTCAAACGGGTAAGGCATTTAGAAATGAAATCGTTGCAAGGCAATTCATTTTTCGTATGCGTGAATTCGAACAAATGGAAATGCAATTTTTTGTTCGTCCAGGAGAAGAAATGAAGCATTATGAGTTCTGGAAAGAAACAAGACTTAAATGGCATTTGTCGTTAGGACTAGGAAAAGAAAACTACCGCTTCCATGACCACGAAAAATTAGCGCATTATGCTAATGCTGCCGCAGATATTGAATTTAATTTCCCATTTGGTTTCAAAGAACTAGAAGGAATTCATTCTCGTACTGATTTTGATTTAAAAGCACACGAGAAGTTCTCTGGAAGGAAATTACAGTATTTTGATGCTGAATTAAATAAAAATTATGTTCCCTATGTGGTGGAAACTTCAGTAGGTCTTGATAGAATGTTTTTGGCGGTTTTTGCTACTAGTCTTAAAGAAGAAACTTTAGAAGATGGTTCAACTAGAACAGTGTTAAAATTACCATCAGTTTTAGCACCTACAAAAGCAGCAGTATTGCCATTAGTTAAAAAAGATGGATTGCCAGAAATTGCACATAAAATTATTGAAGATCTTAAATGGGACTTTAGCGTTACTTATGATGAGAAAGATGCTGTTGGGCGTCGTTATAGAAGGCAAGATGCACTAGGAACTCCTTTTTGTATTACAGTAGATCATCAAACTATAGAAGATCAAACAGTAACTATCCGTCACAGAGATACAATGAAGCAAGATAGAGTTAAGATCTCGGAATTGAAAGCCATTATTGAAAATGAAGTTTCGATGAAAAACTGGTTGATGAAAATGTAATTACCTCATTAATTATAAAACACAAAAGACTTTCCGTTTAGGAAGGTCTTTTGTGTTTTAAAGATTATCGTCAATGAATTGTGAATAGTTTACTAGCTCAATCTCTGCTAATTATGTCTTTCATCGGATTTTTTTGCACTTGAACAAATTATATTAACATTCATTTAAATTATATGAACATTTGTTAATAAAAACACAGTAAACACGTACATTTATTTTGTTAAATAATGGGAGTTTGTTGGTTTTAAGTTTTAAAAGTACCAATTTTTATTTAATTAGTTTCCCAAAACTACTGTAAGTAATTTAATTTTTAGAGTAAGCTTTACTGTAAACATCTAATAATATACCTAACAATTTAGGAAAAAGCATAGATGAACTATTCGTACATTATTATTGACGACAATCAAGAAAGTGTTTTGAAAACAAAAGCCGTGGCTGATAGTTTTTCGGAGCTTAGCTTTATAGCTTCCGCTCAAAATTATGATGACGGTTTAAATTTGGTACTAGAGCATACCCCCGATCTAGTTTTTTTAGAAATTGATCCTGCAAAAAAGCAAAGTAAACTCTCTTTGCTACTCATCAATGAACTGCACCGTTATTTAAAAATTATTCCTAAAATAGTCGTCATTACTTCTAAAACGGATTTAGCCTATGAGGCGTTGAAATATGAGGTAACCGATTATTTACTCAAACCACTAGCTAGACCAGATTTTGTCAAAATGGTTTTAAAGTTAAAGAAATCAATTAAAGAAGAAACAGTTGATCCCTTAGTATCGTCCCCAGAACCATTACCTGAAATTGTAGTCCAGCATGAAAAATCAGTAGAAAATCAACCACTGATTATGTGTGTTAAATCTTATGGAGATTACAGGTATATTGATACGAGAGATATATGCTATTTAAAAGCAGACAATAATTCCACAGACATTCATTTAAATAATGGCGAGCTTATCACAGCTTTTAAAACATTAAAGCATTTTGAGAGTGCTCTTGTTTTCCCTTTTATAAGAATACACAATAGCTATATTGTAAATAGTAATTATATCTCCCGAATTCACACAGGGAATGCTGTATGCTACATTAAGAACACAACTACAAAGCTGCCTTTCTCTAAAGGTTATAAGACTAATATAGATCTTATAATAAGCGAAATTTCCAACAATAACTACCTAGAAATTTAAAAAATAGCCATCCACCCAGATTTGGTTATCATCCACACTCAAACGATTGCAATCTACCATATAGGGCTTTTTTTGTAAGAAAAAAGTCGGGACTCTGTGTAATTTTACATCAAGATACTGCTAGAACAGCAGGTCAAAAAAATGTAAAATCAAAAAAACAACATAAAAAAATCCCCTTAATTATGAAAAAAGCAATCTTAACATTCAGTTTATTTTCTTTAGTAATGGTTTTAACTTCTTTTACAACTCCAGAAACAAGTAGCCCAGAAATTATTGGGGGAACAGCTACAGGAGGAAATGTGAAGGTTGATGACATCATCGGTGGAACAGCTACAGGAGGAAACGTAAAAGTTGATGATATTATCGGTGGAACAGCAACGGGTGGAAATGTAAAAGTTGATGATATCATTGGTGGAACAGCTACAGGAGGAAACGTTAAAGTGGATGATATTATCGGCGGAACAGCTACCGGAGGCAATGTAAAAGTTGACTAAATAAAGGATTAAATACTTTGTACATCAAGTATATTAAAAGGCCATCAAATTTATTTGATGGCCTTTTTTATATCAATCATTTTATTTTACTATTTTTGATAAAATTCCATACCGAAAATTGAAAAATAATAATATTTTACTTAGTATTCTTGTTCTGTTAATTATATTTTGGAGTTGTACTTCAAGGCAGAATGGTAAAGATGATTTAAATACTTCTGAAGATAGTCTTTCTATTTATTTCTCAAAGGCCAATGACTTTAATTTGTCGAAGGATAAAAGATTATTATATACAAAAAAAGCACTTAACATAGTTGAAAATCAGGCCGATGATTCTCTAGGTAGAGCGAATCTTTTTAAAGTTGCTAATCGATATTATAATGTAAATGACTGGAAAGCATTTAACAAAACAGTGCATTATATTTTAGAAAAATCAGAAAATGCTAAAGATACTTTAAATATAATAAAAGCATATACCTACTTAGGGGACTATTATGAATCTCAACGAATCTTAGATACTTCTTTTCATTTTTATTCAAAGGCTGAAAATATGTATAAGGATAATAAGGATAATTTTAATTTAGGAAAAACTTTAATTAACAAAGCAAATCTGCAATATAAAGCAGGAGATTTTTTAGGTTCAGAAAAATCTGTATTTAATGTATTACGCGTTATAAAAGGTGAAAGAAATGTTAATAATATTTTCTATGATGCTTATAATCTTTTAGGTATTATTTATGGTGAGTTAGGTGAATATGATAATGCAATTGCTTATCATAATAAAGCGTTGAAAATTAGTGATGATGACATTATACCGAAAGTTTTTCAATCAAAGGCAACAACCTATAATAATATTGGATTTCTATATCTAAATTCGAATCGATATCTAATTGCTAAAAACTATTTTCAAAAAGGTCTTTTAGAGAAAAATTTAAAAATTCAGAAACCATATGTATACGCTATGTTACTTGATAATTTAGCTTATACTAAATTTAAAATTGGTGATAATGAAAACCTTCCAGATTTATTTTTTGATTCACTAAAGTTGAGAGATAGTTTAAAATTGACATCTGGAATTTTTATTAATAAAATACATTTATCTGAGTATTTTGCATCAAAAGGAGATACTCTTAAGGCATTAAAATTCTCAAAGGAAGCATTTCATTTATCTAAAGAGACAAGAAATTCCCGTGATATTTTAGTTGCTTTGAAACAGTTAGCTGTTATTGAGCCTCAAAATGCTTCAAAGTATACTAAAGATTATATTAAAGTAAATGAAGAGTTACAAAATAAGGAAAAAAAGATGGGTGATAAATTCGCCCGTATAGAATACGAAACAGATCAAATCAAAGATCAAAACTCCAGCCTAGAACTTCAAAATAGGAACTTAGTATATGTTTTCAGTGTCTTGACCATATTAGGTTTGTTCCTCTATATTATAAAGGCCCAGAAAACTAAAAATAGGGAATTACTATACAAACAACAGCAACAAAAAGCTAATGAGGATATTTACAACTTAATGATCTCTCAGCAAAATACCATTGAAAGCAATCGGGTGGAGGAAAAAAAGCGTGTAGCACAAGAGTTACATGATGGTGTACTAGGTAGAATGTTTGGTGTTCGAATGAATTTGGATGGACTAAATTCTTATCAAGATGAAATGGCAGTAGCCCAAAGAACAAGTTATTTATCAGAATTAAAGAACATTGAACAGGATATTCGTGAAATATCTCACGATTTAAATAGAGAAAAATCAGAATTAATTAATAACTTCGTAGCCATTGTTGATAATTTGTTTGAAGAACAAAGGAAAACTTTTCATGCAAAATTGATAACCAACATTGATTCTAATATAAAATGGGAAGATGTAATTAACTCTGTTAAAATTAATTTGTACCGTATAATTCAGGAATCACTTCAAAATATCAATAAATACGCAAAAGCGAATACGATTAAAATTGATTTAAGAAAGCAAGAAGAGAATATAGTTTTAGTAATAAATGATGATGGTTTAGGATTTAATACTAAAGCAAAGAAGAAAGGAATTGGTTTACAAAACATGATTTCTCGAACAAAAGAATGTAATGGTTTGTTTACTATAAAATCAAAGAAAGCAGAAGGAACCACCATTACTGTTACAGTCCCATTAGAACAAAAACAAATACCTACATAAAATGACAAGCAACTCTGCTGCTATAACTAGCATTAAGAATAATATTTTAATTGTTGATGATCATCCTTTTATTATACAAGGCTACAAAAATGCAATAACAAGGTATAATCCTGATCAATATGAGTTTGTGATTGATGAAGCTAAAGACTGTGAGTCGGCGTATAATATTATTACAAACCCCAACACTCCCTCTTTTGATATTGCTTTCTTAGATATCAGCATGCCTTCATATGAGGAAAAAGGACTTTATTCTGGAGAGGATTTAGCCAGATTGATTTTAGAGTTCATGCCCGAATGCAAAATTATTTTGTTAACCATGTTCACTGAATTTTTAAAAATACAAACTATCATTAATAGCATAAATCCGAACGGACTGGTTATTAAAAATGACTTGACCTTTGATGAATTATTATTTGCTTTTGATAAGGTTATTAAAAATGAAAGATATTACAGTCAATCAGTTATTAAGATGCTGGAGTCGCAAGAGCATAGTATCGAAATTGACTTATTCGATAAACAAATTTTGTTTCATCTTTCTAAAGGAACTAGAGCGAAAGACATGCCACAATATATTCCGATATCCTTAAACGCCATAGAGGCAAGGAAGTTGAATCTCAAAGAGTTATTAGATGTAACTGATGGAAGTGACATCGAACTCGTTAGAGCAGCTAGAAACAAAGGGCTATTATTTTAAACGTATAAAAAAAAGGACATTTTTTAAAATGTCCTTTTTTATTATTTTTAGGTTATAGCGTTCCAACCGCGCGCTTTGAGGGCAATTTTAGTATTGGCTCTCGTAACAAGATGGATACCTTCGCTTTCTTGTGTCATATGACCAATTATTGAAAAGTTGGGGTTGGCTTTTATTTTTTCAAAATCTTCCATGGCAATTGTGAAAAGCAATTCGTAATCTTCACCACCATTAATAGCTACAGTAGTACTATCGATATCAAATTCTTCACAAACATTGATTAATTGTGGATCAAGAGGTAATTTGTCTTCATATAAATTACATCCAACTCCAGACTGCTTGCATAAATGCATAATTTCAGAGGATAAACCATCTGAAATATCAATCATTGAAGTAGGTTTTATTTCAAGAGCGTGCAGTAAAGTGCGAACATCTTTTCGAGCTTCTGGTTTGAGTTGACGTTCTATTAAATAGGTGTATGCATCTAAATCAGGTTGTGAATTAGGATTCACTTGGAATACCTGTTTCTCTCTTTCCAAAACTTGTAATCCCATGTAAGCGGCGCCTATATCGCCTGTTACTACTAACAAATCCGTTTCCTTAGCTCCATTCCTGTATACCAGTTCTTCTTCATCTGCTTCGCCAATAGCAGTGATACTAATAATCAAACCTTTTTGCGAGGAGGTTGTATCGCCACCAATAACATCAACTTTGTACTCTATTGCGGCATGATTGATACCTTCAAATAATTCGTCCAAAGCTTCTAGCGGAAATCTGTTTGAGACTGCTACAGAAACAGTGATTTGAGTCGCTTTAGCATTCATCGCGCAGATATCAGAAATGTTGCTAACAACAGCTTTATATCCTAAGTGTTTCAAAGGCATATAAGCCAAATCAAAATGCACGCCTTCAATCATTAAATCAGTAGAAACAACTACTTTTTTATCTTTAAAATCCAAAACAGCAGCGTCGTCACCAATCCCTTTAAGTGTTGATGACTGAGTAATTTGGAAATTTTTTGTTAAATGGTCAATCAAACCAAATTCTCCTAATTGAGCAATACTAGTTCGTTGTGGGTTTTTATCTTCAATCATTATGTTAAGTTTCAATGCAGCAAAGGTACAAAGTAGAATAGCTTAAATGGATTAAAGTTGAATAGATTTTCATATTTAGTAATCGGATTAATATTTTTTTTGCATCTTTAAGTGAAATTAAAAAGCGCAAAATGAAACCATCTAACATTGTTACCCTAACTGTAAATCCAGCCTTGGATAAAAGCACTCACTTGAGAGGTTTAGTTCCTGAACAAAAGATAAGATGTGATGCACCCAGATATGATGCAGGAGGTGGCGGAATTAATGTTTCTAAAGCGATAGCTCGATTAGAAGGGGAATCTTTAGCAGTTTTTACTTCGGGCGGTCCAACAGGTGCTATTATAGAAGAATTATTAACCAATGAATCAATTGCTATTGATCCCATAGCAGTTCAAAACTGGACCCGAGAAAGTTTTGTTGCAGTAGATGATAATACTAACTCTCAATACCGCTTTGGTTTTCCAGGAGCTCCTCTTTCCGATATGGAGAAAGAAAGCATACTCACTAAAATAGCAAGCATCAAAGCTGAATATTTAGTTTTGAGCGGGAGTTTAAACGAAGGTTTAGCTAGCAATTTTTATCAACAGATTGCCGAAATAGCTAAAAAAGCAAATACAAAAATTATCGTAGACACTTCTGGAGAGTCATTGCAAAAAGTAGTCGAAACAGGTGTTTATATGATTAAGCCTAATGTAGGAGAGTTGGCTAAATTAGTAGGTGTTGAACGCCTTGAAATGGAAGAGGTAAATGAAGCTGCTAAAAAAATTATTACCCAAGGAGGGACTGAAATTGTAGTTGTTTCGCTAGGTCCGCAAGGAGCAGTTTTAGTAACCAAAGATTCCTATGATTATGTTCCGGCTCCAAATGTAGCAAAGAAAAGTACGGTAGGTGCAGGAGACAGTATGGTAGGAGGAATGGTGTGGGCGCTTTCGCAAAATAAAAATTTGAAGGAAGTATTGCGATGGGGTGTAGCCTGCGGTTCAGCAGCAACGATGAATGAGGGAACCCAATTGTTTAAATTAGAAGACGCCAAACGTTTGTTTGAATGGTTGAAAGGAAAGTGATTATTTTAAGTTTGAATGTTTCAGCGTTCGAGAATTCAAATAAAAAACCCTGACCATTTTTACATCGTCAGGGTTCCACTTTGTTGTTGCTTCTTTCTTCTATTCTCTATAAAAAAGATTTAATCATTCAGTTTCAGTACAGCCATAAACGCTTCTTGAGGAATCTCTACGTTACCTACAAGTCTCATACGTTTTTTACCTTTCTTTTGTTTTTCAAGTAACTTACGCTTTCTAGAAATATCTCCACCGTAACATTTAGCAGTTACATCTTTACGTAATGCTTTGATCGTTTCACGAGAAATCACTTTCACACCAATCGCCGCTTGTACGGGAATATCAAATTGTTGACGCGGTATTAATTCCTTCAACTTTTCACACATTTTTTTACCAATAGAATAAGCATTATCAACGTGCATCAGTGAAGATAAAGCATCAACAATAGTCGCATTTAATAAAATATCTACTTTCACTAAGTTGGATGTACGCATCCCGATAGGTGTGTAGTCAAATGAGGCGTATCCTTTTGAAACAGTTTTTAAACGATCGTAAAAGTCAAATACAATTTCTGCTAGAGGCATATCAAAAGTCAACTCAACTCTTTCAGTAGTCAAATACGTTTGATTGGTAATCAAACCACGTTTTTCGATACATAAACTCATTACGTTTCCTACGTAATCGGCTTTTGTAATAATAGTAGCTTTTATAAAAGGCTCTTCCACATGATCTAAACGAGAAGGCTCTGGCAAGTCAGATGGGTTGTTTACCACTAGAACTGTGTCAGGATCTTTCTTTGTAAATGCATGGTAAGAAACGTTAGGAACCGTAGTGATTACCGTCATATTGAACTCACGTTCCAGACGCTCCTGAATAATTTCCATGTGTAGCATTCCTAAGAATCCACAACGGAAACCAAATCCTAATGCAGCCGAACTCTCAGGTAAAAACACAAGTGAAGCATCGTTCAATTGTAATTTTTCCATAGAGTTTCTTAACTCTTCATAATCTTCCGTATCTACAGGGTAGATTCCAGCAAATACCATTGGTTTCACATCCTCAAAACCTGTAATTACATTTGTGGTTGGCGTTTTAGCATCCGTTAATGTATCACCCACTTTTACTTCTTTAGCTTCTTTAATACCCGAAATTAAATACCCAACATCTCCAGCCGAAATCACTTGTTTCGGAACTTGGTTTAATTTTAATGTACCTATTTCGTCAGCAAAATATTCATTGCCAGTGGCCATGAATTTAATTTTTTGCCCTTTTTTGATTTCGCCGTTCACTACTCTAAAAATAACTTCAATTCCTCTAAATGGGTTGTAATGAGAGTCAAATATCAGCGCTTGTAATGGTTCGTCTTTATTTCCTGATGGTGGTGGAATTTTTTCAATAATGGCAGCCAAAATATTTTCGACACCAAAGCCTGTTTTCCCTGAAGCATGAATAATATCCTCCAGTTTACACCCTAATAAATCAATGATATCGTCACTAACCTCTTCTGGATTAGCAGATGGTAAATCGACTTTATTCAATACTGGAATGATTTCCAAGTCATTTTCTAAAGCAAGATATAAATTCGAAATCGTTTGTGCTTGAATGCTTTGTGCAGCATCTACAATCAATAAGGCACCTTCACAAGCAGCGATTGATCTAGAAACCTCATATGAGAAATCTACGTGTCCAGGAGTATCGATTAAGTTAAGGATGTATTCCTCTCCTTTGTACGTATATTCCATCTGGATGGCATGACTTTTAATGGTAATCCCACGCTCACGCTCTAGGTCCATATTGTCTAGTAGTTGTGCCTTTTCTTGACGTGCAGTAACCGTTTGTGTAGCGCCTAATAAACGGTCAGCTAGTGTACTCTTACCGTGATCAATATGTGCAATAATGCAAAAATTCCTTATTTTTTTCATCTTCGTAAATCAGTCAATTAGTATCAAAATACATTTGATATTTGAATGTGCAAATATAGGGCAAAGTTTTAAACATTTTGTGTACTATTTTAAAAGATAAATTGAAACATTAAACAAATCTTAAATGTTTGGTTGTTTGAGAGATAATACGTTTTTATCACTAAATTTGTATCCCTTAAATTTTAAAAATTTGAATTACGATAGAGTAAAAGAAAAACTGGAAATCCTAGCAGATGCTGCTAAATATGATGTTTCTTGTTCGTCAAGCGGAGGTAATAGAAAGAACATATCAAAAGGATTAGGCGACTCATCAGCAACTGGTATTTGCCACACTTATACTGAAGATGGGCGCTGCGTGTCTTTATTAAAAATATTATTAACTAACTTCTGCATCTATGATTGTGCTTATTGCGTGACTCGCATTAGCAACGACATACAACGTGCTGCATTTACCGTAGATGAGGTTGTAGACTTAACCATGAGTTTTTACAGAAGAAATTATATCGAAGGATTATTTTTAAGTTCTGGTATTTTTAAAAATGCCGATTATACGATGGAACGACTCGTGAGAGTGGCAAAAAAATTGCGTTTAGAGCACAATTTTAATGGGTACATTCATTTAAAGAGTATTCCTGATGCGAGTGATGAGCTCATGCGTGAAGCAGGCTTGTATGCAGATCGATTAAGTATGAATCTTGAAATCCCAACAGAGTCTGGTCTAAAATTGCTTGCGCCAGACAAGAGTCACCAGCAAATGATTAAACCGATGGATTTTGTAAAAAACGAAATCCTCATATACAAAGACGAGAAGAAAATTATTAAGTCAACACCTAAGTTTGCACCCGCGGGACAAAGTACACAAGTAATTGTGGGAGCCACTCCAGAAACCGACTTACAAATTATAAAAGTAGCAGATCATTTTTACAAAAATTTTAATTTAAAGCGTGTGTATTATTCGGGTTACGTACCTGTTTCAAATGATGCTCGTTTGCCAGCTTTAGGTTCGCAAGTGCCGTTAGTACGTGAAAATAGATTGTATCAAGCCGACTGGTTGATGCGTTTTTATGGCTTTAAAGCCAATGAAATTCTCGAGCAAAACAATCCGTTTTTAGACTTAGAGGTAGATCCAAAAATGAGTTGGGCATTGCGAAATGTCGATAAGTTTCCGGTAATGATTCAAACAGCGCCTTTAGAAATGATTTTGAGAGTTCCGGGAATTGGAGTCAAATCAGCCTACAAAATTATTCAAGCACGACGTTTTAAAAATCTGACTTTAGAGCATATTAAGAAAATAGGTGTATCGACTAATAGAGCCAAATATTTTATTTCTGTTGCGAATGCAAATAGAAGTCTGGATTTTCTCGATGCAGTCAATTTAAAAGACATTATTCTAAAAGACACCAAGAGCAAATTCGAAAATCCTTTCAGCAATCAATTATCACTTTTAAATGACGATTCTTTCTTACGATAATACATTAGAGGGTTTTTTTACTGCTGTTTTCGAAATTTTCGAATACAAATACCAAGACGTTTCCATCATTGGTGCTGATAAAGCCCAAAATGTACTTTTTGCCGAAATCATCACTGTAATTACAGATGATGAAAAGTCAGATCGAGTATTGGCGCGTATAGAGAAGCAGTTGGGTAAAGAAGGTGTGAGACAAATTTTGTATGCATTTTTTTCTGAGACAGAAGATGCTGAAAATATTTTATTTAGAGCAATTAAATACGCTGTTGATAATTCTGAAAAAAATGTATTTGCTGATTTCTCCAATTCTGATGTTCTTAAGGTTTCCAAATTAGTAAAAAGCGTAGGGAGGGAGAAGCATCGAATGGAAGCTTTTATCAGATTCGAATTGTTGAAAGACGGCATCTATTTTGCTAAAATCTATCCCGATTTTAATGTGTTAACTTTAATTGTGAGGCACTTCAAAAACAGGTATCAAGATCAAAAATGGTTGATTTATGATTTTAAAAGAGGCTATGGAGTGTACTACGATTTAGAAAATACAGAAATAGTGACATTAGACGCTGACGCCGAAAAAAAGCTCCAAAATGAAGAGGCGATTTACGACGAAAAAGAAATAAATTACCAAAAATTATGGGTCGAGTATTTCGATCATACCAATATAAAAGAAAGAAAAAATATGAAGCTGCATGTGCAGCATGTGCCTAAGCGATACTGGAAATATTTAACTGAAAAAAAAATATTTTAGGCAATCCTTTAGAAAACCGTATTTTTGCAAAAAATTAAACGAAGATGATTAAGATTGGCAACATAGAATTACCTGATTTCCCTTTACTACTTGCACCTATGGAAGATGTGAGCGACCCACCTTTTCGTAGGTTGTGTAAAATGCATGGTGCCGATATGATGTACTCTGAGTTTATTTCTTCAGAAGGATTGATTCGTGATGCCATAAAAAGCCGCATGAAACTGGATATTTTCGATTATGAACGCCCTGTTGGGATTCAAATTTTTGGAGGTGATGAGGAAGCTATGGCATTGTCTTCGAAAATTGTTTCAACAGTAAATCCTGATATTATTGATATCAACTTTGGTTGTCCAGTAAAAAAGGTAGTTTGTAAGGGTGCTGGTGCTGGAGTTTTAAAAGATGTTGACTTGATGATTCGTTTAACACAAGCGGTTATTGATAGTACGCATTTACCGGTAACGGTAAAAACCCGTTTAGGTTGGGACGATAGCTCGATTAATATTGATGAGGTTGCTGAGCGTTTGCAAGATATAGGTGTTGCTGCTTTGAGTATTCACGCTAGAACGCGTGCTCAAATGTACAAAGGGCATTCTGACTGGTCGCATATTGCTCGTGTAAAAAACAATCCTAGAATCACCATGCCTATTTTTGGTAACGGAGATATTGACAGTCCTGAAAAAGCATTACAATATAAAAATGAATATGGTATTGACGGAATTATGATTGGTCGTGCTGCGATAGGTTATCCTTGGATTTTTAACGAAATCAAGCATTTCTTTGAAACAGGAGAACATATGGCTAAGCCTACAGTTGTTGACAGAGTTGCAGCAGTACGTAATCACTTAACTTGGGCAATGGAGTGGAAAGGAGAAAGATTAGGAATTGTAGAAACCCGTCCGCATTACACTAACTACTTCAAAGGAATCCATTCTTTCAAACCGTTCAAGCAGCAATTAGTTACACAAGATAACCCTCAAGAGTTGTTTGCAATTCTAGATAGTATAGAACAGGCATATGCTGGTTATGAGGTAGCTTAAAAATACACTTAAAAAGAAATTCCACTAATTTGTAAGAATCAATTTCTACAAATTAGTGGAATTTTTTTATATAAATCTGAAATATTATTCTAGCAACTTCTTACTCACTCGGCTACTTGCAATTAATGAAGCAATAAATCCTAGTGTCACAATCGTTCCCATTACTATTAACACATTTTCGATAGAAAAAATAACTGGATAAGCCAGTGTTGGCGTAATCATCACCAGTTGAAAATGTTGCTGCAGTAACACAATAACTATCCCTAAAGTCAAACCGATAAGCCCTCCAAAAACACTTAATAAAGTCCCTTGTAGTAAAAATATCTTTCTCAAATCTTTGATTTCGGTCCCTAGATTAAAAAGCGTTTTAAGATTGCCTTTTTTGTCTAGAATCATCATAATTAGCGCGCCAATCAAGTTAAAAAGCGCTACTACAATCACAAGAGTAAAAATTAAGTATACCGCAATATTTTCAGTATTCAACATTTTATACAAAGACTCATTGAGTTGTGCTCTGTTTTTAATGGTAATTTTATCTTTGAAGATGCTGTTTAGTTTTGCTATAATTGCATTTTCATCGGCACCCTCTTTCTCTTTTATCTCAATTCCTGAAATTTGATTGGTTTTATATTCTAATAATTCTTGCGCCAAACCTATGTCAGCAAAAACATATTTAGAATCTAAATCTTCACTAATGGCATAAATCCCTATTGGGTACACCTCACTTTTATTAAAAGCTTGTTCAGCATTTTCAATCGTGCCTTTTCCGGGTTTAGGAACCCAAACTTCCAACTGATTATTAAAATCTAATAATCCCATCGAAAATTGCTGCGCAATGCCGTAACCCACAACCACTTGATAGGTGTTTGGCTCCAGCCATTGCCCGTTATATAGTGTTTTTTTAATATCGTTGACTTTGTTAAAGTTGCTGTCAACACCTTTTAGATAGGTCACTTCCTGCTTGTCATTAAATACAAACAACACGCGTTCTTCTATAATTTTTGAATAAGAAGCAAGACCTTCAATCTTCTTAATTTTGGCCTCTTGCTCTGGCGAAATAAGAAATGATTTTCCTAGAGTGCTGCTAATTTTTAAGTCGGGATCAATATCATTAGTAAACGAAAGACTAAAAACTTTCAGGCCACTAAAAACCGATAATACTACAAACAAAGCCATAGCACCCACAATAATACCCATGCTCGCAATGCGATTAATGATATTAATAGCATTGTTTTTACTGTTACTAAGGATGTAACGTTTGGCTATGTAAAGTGGAAAATTCAATTTATATCAACTTGCGTTTTTCTAGAAGATCTCTATTTTCAATAGGATTATCTCTGTTTGATAATGCATTGTTGATTTTTTCAATATAGTCTAAAGAATCATCAATAAAGAAAACCAAGTTGGGCACTTTTCTCAATTGCAAACGCACTCTTTGTGATAAATCATGCTTAATTGTTTTTGCATTCGACTTTACTGCCTCCAAAATCTCATTTGCTTTATCTTGAGGAAATACACTTAAATACACCGTTGCCACAGACAAATCTGTAGTCACACTAACTTTAGATACCGAAATAATTAAATTAGATACGCCATTTTTTCTCACTTCACCTTGCAGAATATCAACCAAATCTTTTTGGATCACCCCACCTATTTTTTTCTGTCTATTTGTTTCCATAGTGCAAAAATACTACTTTTAAACATTAAACAAACAATTTTTAAAAGCAACCTATTAGTAAAGCTGTTTTTTAGAAGCTTTTTCCTGCTGTGCACTATATCTTTCCTGTCCGCCGCGGCGCACAGGAAAGGATGCCGTTTCCATCAGGGCTAGGGAATCGTTCTACCCACACTCAGTACAATTAAATAATTATTTGCGATAATATTGGAGATTTATTTTGTTATAAAAGACTTCTTCAGACACAAAATCACCATGGAAAACAATAGCAGTTCAGAACACAATATAAATCCAGTTTCGGCTCCCTTCCCTTCCCTTCGGGGAGGGCTGGGGAGACCTTCTTTCTCCATATACGATGCTTCCGCAGGTTCCGGTAAAACCTATGCATTGGTCAAAGAATACTTAAAAATTATTCTTACAGCTCATAAAAACGATGCGTATAGAAACATTCTTGCCATTACATTTACCAATAAAGCGGTACATGAAATGAAAAGTCGGATCGTAGGAAGTTTGTCTGAATTTGCCAAAGACGAACCTTCTCAAAAAGCCTTCGACTTAATGCAGGATTTATCCACAGATACGGGGCTTTCGAATATTGAAATCAAGACTAAATCCCAGCAAATCATCAAGCACATCATTCATAATTATGCCGCTTTTGATATTTCGACAATTGATAAATTTACGCATAAAGTAATTCGTGCTTTTGCCCACGATCTTAATTTGCCCATGACTTTTGAGGTAACGCTTGATACTGAGAATTTACTAATCGAAGCAGTAGACGCAATCATTGCACAAGCGGGAGAAGATGAAACCCTAACTAAGTTGCTCATAGATTTCACCATGGAAAAAACCGATGATGATAAATCTTGGGATATTTCGCGTGAAATTCTGGATACCGGTCGCTTAGTTTTAAACGAAAACCACCGTTCTGAGATTACGCACTTTCATGATAAATCCATAGCCGACTTTGTCGAAATTAAAAAGAAACTAGTAGCAAGCTGCAAAGTCTTAGAGAAAGACAATGCCGAATTTGCGCAAGCAGCTTTAACGCTAATTGAAAATAATGGCATCGATTTAAAATCGTTTTCAAGAGGAACGTTTCCGAATCATTTAATCAGCATTCGAGATGGAAAATTCAACCCGAAAAATAAAACCTTTCATGTGTTTGATGACATTGCCATCAATAAAACGGCCAAAGACCGTGCTTTAATAGAAAATCTAATTCCGGAGTTAATCCAAATTCTGGCTACGATCTATAAAAATTTCGAAAAAAGAGATTTCTACAAAGCCTTTCTTAAAAATATAACGCCGCTTTCTTTATTGAACACGGTGAGTAATGAATTGACTAAAATTCAAGAAGAACAAAATGTGCTTTCGATAACTGAGTTCAACGCTATTATTCACCGCGAAATTCAAAATCAACCTGCTCCATTTATATATGAACGATTAGGAGAGCGCTACCGTCATTTTTTTATTGATGAATTTCAAGATACATCCGAAATGCAATGGCAAAACCTGATTCCGTTAATTGATAATGCCCTTTCGGGTCAAGATGATTTTGGTGAAAAAGGCACGCTGATGATTGTAGGTGATCCCAAGCAGTCTATTTATCGCTGGCGTGGTGGAAAAGCAGAGCAGTTTATTGAGTTAAGCAAATCCAACAATCCGTTTAATAATCCGGATAAAAAACTAGAGCATTTAGATAAAAATTACCGTAGCTACTCGCAAGTAATTAATTTCAATAATGAATTTTTTAAGTTGGTTTCGGGTGAATTTGAGCATCCAGATTATAAAGATTTATATGAAAATCACAGCCATCAAAAAACGAATAGTAAAACGGGTGGATATGTGAATATTTCTTTTATTCCAAAAGTTGAAAATAGTGAAGACGATGAAGAAGCGCTAGATAAAACAGAATTATTTGTTTTGGCGACTTTAAATACGATTCAAAAAGTGCTTAAAGAGGGTTTTGAATACAAAGACATTGTCATCTTAACTCGCAAACGAGGAGAAGGTGTAGCCATTGCCAATTATTTGACAGAGCAAAATATTCCGCTTTTGTCATCGGAGACCTTGATGATTCAAAATGCAACCGAAGTGCGCTTGATTATTCATCTTTTAAAATACTTAAAAAACAATGCCGACTTAGAGGCAAAAGCCTATTTTCTGCATTACATCGCAGAACACGTGCAAGACAAATTAGCGGTTCATGATTTCATTGCACAAGGAATGGAACATAAAAACGAAGTGGATTTTGAAAATTGGTTAATGAGTTTTGATATTTCGTTATCTTTTCAAAACATTCGTAAAAAATCATTGTATGAGGCTGTAGAAATTATTGTATCGAAGTTTATCCTCCCCCCGGCCCCCTCCGAAGGAGGGGGAGACAGTGTAGCTGCGCTGCCTGCTGAAGGTTTGGGCTTAAAGGATACTGCTGTTGGATCGAATAAAAAAGGATATATGACTGGTGGGAATTATTCTCATTTGTTACTTGAAAAAGCGATCGCACACAGAAAAGAACCTACGGTTGCAGAGAAAATTCTTTGGGCAGAATTAAAAGAGCAGTCACTAGGAAGTAAATTCAGGCAACAACATTTGATTGTTAATTACATTGTTGATTTTGTTTGTTTGTCTAAAAAACTGATTGTTGAGGTAGACGGAGATTATCATTTTACGCCAGAGCAAATAGTACTAGATGAAGAACGAACAAATGTTTTAAATGAATTAGGTTATAAAGTAATCCGCTTTAGAAATGAAGAGGTGATAGATTCAATTTCAAAAGTTTTAGATACTATTAGAAAAGAATTAAGTAGTCAAGAAGAAAAGTTAGAATTAAATATTCACAAATTATTTAATTCGACTTATGCATCCAAAGATAATAAAACCATCAAGTCTCCCTCCCCTTCGGGGAGGGCCGGGGTGGGGAATGCCTACGTCCAGTACTTCCTCGACATTGTTTTAGAACGTGATGTACGTAACCAAGCTGGAATTGCTGATTTCTTGAATTTTTGGGATAAGAATGCAGAGAAATTTAGTATTCCGTCGCCAGAGGGAAATAATGCGGTGCGTATTATGACCATTCACAAATCAAAAGGACTGGAATTCCCAGTAGTGATTATGCCTTTTGCAGAGGAAGATTACACTAGAAAACCAAAAGACAAATTGTGGCTGGAGGCTACCGAGATGGATTTTGGTTTACCTAAAGTTTTAATAGATAATAGTGCGGCTGTAGAGAGTTTTGGTGAGGAAGCAAAAATGATTTATGACCAAAAGAAGCAAGAAGAGTTATTAGATAATATAAATGTCTTATATGTAGCGCTTACGCGTGCAGAGGAGCAGTTGTTTATTATTTCGAACATGAATTTAACGAGTAAAGGAGAGGTAAAGACCAATAATATGTCGACTTTCTTTATTAATTATTTGGAGAGTAAAGACGGTTTTGATCAAGAGCAATTTGAGTATGAATTTGGAAGCCCGTTAAAATTATCATCTCCTTCAAAACATGTAGATACTTCCAAAAAGATAGAAGTAGTTGTGGAAACATTGAATCCCAAGAATATAAAAATTGCTCAACGGGAAGCGTTAATGTGGGGAACGCATCAACAAGAATCCATCGAGTACGGAAATGTGGTGCACGAGATTTTATCTTTTGTGAAAACGAAAGAAGATGTAACACTTGCTGTCGAAAAAGCGATCGAGAACGGTTTGATTAATTTCACACAAAAAGAATTGGTGCATAAAACGATATTGGACATTGTGAATCATAAAGAATTAGAATGGTGCTTTGTGTCAGGAAATACAGTTTTAAACGAGCAGACTATTATTCAAAAAGAAGGAAATACCATCAAGCCAGATAGAATGGTTGTGAATCAAGCGAATGAAGTCTATTTGTTGGATTATAAAACAGGTGCCCACAATGCTAAATATCAAAAGCAATTGGAAAATTACCAACACGCAATTGAACTAATGGGTTATAAAGTCGTAAAAAAAGCATTGATTTACATCGGAAAAGAAATCGATGTAGTAAATTTGTAATGTAAAAATGAATTATTCGCAAAATAACACGTTAAAGATTAGGCAAGGTTTTCAATAATTATTGCATCATTTTAATGCTGTTATAGATTCAGAATTACATTATATAAATTAAACGTTAAACAAAATACACCTAAAATTATGTACGGAAAAATAAAAGAACATCTGCAAAACGAATTGCAAACAATAGAAGATAACGGCATATTCAAAAAAGAAAGAATCATCACTTCGCCTCAAGATGCGGAGATTACGATTTCAACAGGAGAAACCGTTTTAAATTTTTGTGCCAATAACTATTTAGGATTGTCTTCACATCCAGAAGTGATTCAGGCGGCTAAAGATACTATGGATACACATGGTTTCGGAATGTCATCTGTGCGTTTTATTTGTGGTACGCAGGATATTCATAAAACTTTAGAAAGAAAAATTTCTGAATTCTACGGAACAGAAGATACAATTTTATATGCAGCAGCTTTTGATGCAAACGGAGGAGTTTTCGAACCACTGTTAGGAGAAGGAGATGCAATAATCTCAGATAGTTTGAACCATGCTTCTATTATTGACGGGGTGCGTTTGTGTAAAGCGTCCCGTTACCGTTATGAAAATAGCAACATGGAGGACTTAGAGCAACAACTGATTAAGGCAAATGAAGCTGGAAGTCGTTTTAAGATTATTGTTACTGATGGAGTTTTCTCAATGGATGGTATAGTAGCGCCTTTAGATAAAATTTGCGACCTAGCTGATAAATATGATGCGATGGTAATGGTAGATGAGTGTCATGCTGCAGGATTTATAGGAGCAACAGGAAAAGGTACGCTGGAAGCAAAAGGAGTAATGGGTAGAGTAGATATAATTACTGGAACATTAGGTAAAGCTTTAGGTGGTGCCATGGGAGGATATACTACAGCCAAGAAAGAAATAATTGAGTTGTTGCGTCAACGTTCAAGACCGTATTTGTTTTCAAACTCTTTAGCGCCTGCAATTGTAGGAGCTTCTATCAAGGTATTTGAATTGTTAGAAAAAGACACTACGCTAAGAGATCAGTTAGAGTGGAACACGAACTATTTCAAAGCAGGAATGAAAAAAGCTGGTTTTGATATAATAGATGGTGATTCGGCGATTGTTCCCGTGATGTTGTATGACGCCAAATTGTCTCAAACAATGGCAGACGAATTATTGAAAAAAGGAATCTATGTGATCGGGTTTTTCTTTCCAGTAGTTCCTAAAGATAAAGCTAGAATTCGTGTTCAATTATCAGCTGCACATACCAAGGAACATTTGGATAAAGCGATCTCAGCCTTTGTGGAAGTAGGTCAGGATCTGAAAGTTGTATAATTATAATCTAAAGTTACATAATTGCCATATTTTGTGATATTAATAGGTATTTTTTAACATTTCGCTTTGTAATTAATAATTATCGAGTTACTTTTGTCTGTAATTAACTAAATTGTAATTAAAAATAATAAGTATGAAACATCTTAACAAAATTTTAGTTGCTGCTATGATGGTGATGGGGTTAAGCTCTCACGCACAAGACAGTAACAACCCATGGGCGATCTCTTTTGGAGTTAATGCCGTAGACACTAAGACTAGTGCGGGTGGTGGTAATGGTTGGTTAGACCAACATTTTTCTCAACCTTTTGCAACGAAAGACAATTGGAATGTACTTCCTTCTGTATCTTACTTAAGCGTTTCGAAATACATCGGGGATAACTTCTCTTTTGGTATTCAAGGTTCGGTAAATAAAATTGATAAATATGTAAAATTTGATCCAACAGCTCCAGGACATGATTCTCGCGGTTATGTTGTTTCTAATCCAGGTGATTTAATGTATTACGGAGTTGATGCTAGTGTAAAATATAGCTTCATGAGTTTAATCAATTCTAAAGTAATTGATCCTTCGTTACACGTTGGTGGAGGTTATACTTTCTTTGGAGATAGTAGCTATGGAACCCTTAATCCAGGTGCTGGATTAACTTTCTGGTTTACTGAAAATGTAGGTTTAGCTCTTGAGACTTCTTACAAAAAATCTTTTGGAGATAGAGAAGATGCTTCTGGAACTCCAGATGCTCCATCTCACTTCCAACATACTGCTGGTCTTATCTTCAAATTTGGAGGAAAAGACACTGATGGAGACGGAATCTACGATAAAGATGATGCTTGTCCAGAAGTTGCTGGTTTAAAAGAATTCAATGGTTGTCCTGATACTGATGGAGACGGAATCCAAGATAGTGAAGATGCTTGTCCAGATGTATTTGGTTTAGCTGCTTTAAAAGGATGTCCTGATACTGATGGAGATGGTATTGCTGATAAAGATGATGCTTGTCCAGATGTTGCTGGTTTAGCTGCATTAAAAGGTTGTCCAGATGCTGACGGAGACGGAATTGCTGATAAAGATGACAAATGTCCTACAGTTGCAGGTCCTAAAGAAAACGCAGGTTGTCCTTGGCCAGATACTGATGGAGACGGTGTTCTTGATAAAGATGACAAATGTCCTACTGTAAAAGGAACTGTTGCTAACGCAGGTTGTCCTGAAGTTACTGCTGAAGTAATCAAACAATTGAATGAGTACGGAAAAACAATCTTATTTGATTCTGGAAAATCTTCTTTCAAAACTCAATCTTACTCAGTTTTACAATCAATCACTGATATCTTAAAAGAATACCCTAACTCAAACTTTATGATTGAAGGGCATACTGATAGCGATGGTAGTAATGCATTAAACCAAACTTTATCTGAAAACAGAGCTGCAGCGGTTAGAAACTACTTAATCGAAAAAGGTATCAATACTGACAGATTAAAATCTACTGGTTTTGGTGAAACTAAACCAATTGACACAAACAAAACTTCTAAAGGAAAAGCAAACAATAGAAGAGTTGAAGTTTCTTTAATTAAAGAATAATTTCATCTAAAATATTTTAAGAAACGCCTCGATTTATCGGGGCGTTTTTTTTATTTTTATAAAATGATACACTCTTCTTTTTTAGATAAAATTGCACATGTTTTAATTCAAGATTACGCTGATAAACTTTCAAATACAGTAGTGGTCTTACCCAATAAAAGAGCTAAGATATTTTTAATCGAAGCCTTAAAAAAACAAGTGAGTTCTAATATACTCTCACCGGAAATTATTAGTATAGAGGATTTTATTCAAGATATTGCTGCTGTCCGTACTGTTGATCCTATTGAACTACTATTTGAATTCTATGAAGTCTATTTATCTATTACAGATAAATCACAACAACAGTCTTTTGAATTGTTTGCTAATTGGGCTAAAATGCTTTTGCAGGATTTTAATGAAATAGATCGCTATTTATTAGATCCAACTCATGTCTTGTCTTACTTAAAAGACATCGAGGATATCAAAAAATGGGGAATTGAAGTAGAGAACAAAACCCAACTACTTGAGAACTACATCGACTTCTGGAAATTACTACCTCATTACTATCAGTCATTATACTCCCATTTATTAAAAAAAGGGATAGGCTATCAAGGATTAATTTACCGTCAAGCTGTTGAGAATTTAGTTCCTTTTTCGAAAACAATTGTTAACAAGCATTATGTTTTCGCTGGTTTTAATGCCTTAAATGCATCTGAAGAAAAAATCATACAACACCTTATTGCTCAAGATCAAGCTAAAATATACTGGGACGCCGATCAAACTTTTCTAAATGATCCTTATCATGATGCAGGACTTTTTTTAAGAAGATTCAAATCCAATTGGAAACATTATAAGTCCAATCCTTTTGAGTGGATTGTAGATGATTTTTCGCAAACCAAAAATATCCAAATTATTGGTACGCCTAAAACTATTGGTCAAGCAAAAATAACGGGGACTATAATTGAAAAAATTATCAAAGAAAATCCTTCGGCTTCACTTGATAAAGTGGCCGTTGTTCTTGGTGAGGAAAATGTGTTGGTACCTCTTTTATATTCATTACCATCAACCGTTGGTGCTTTGAATATTACCATGGGCTATTCAAGTAAGAACAATCCTGCTCAAATTTTGATAGCAAAACTATTCAAGATGCACACTAACGCCTTGTCTCGAAATGCAAAAAACTATGTGTTGTATTATAAAGATGCGCTGGATATTTTGACACACCCTTTAGTGGAACCGTATGCCAAAACATCAGGATTGGTTAACATCATCAATCAAAATAATTATACGTTTATTACTCATCAAAAGATGATGGAATTAAATCCAGAGCCAACGGATTTATTTTTACTATTATTCAAAAAATGGGAGCAAGGTTCGATCGCTGTTTTAGAAACGATTTCGACTTTATTGCTTACGATAAAGAATAATTTGAGTAATGATAATGAAGAAGAGAAAATCACAAAAGCCTTTGTATTCGCTATATTCAAAGTCATCAATAAACTGATAAATTACTATTCGCAACACGAACATATAGATAAAATAAACACCTTACATGCTATTTACAAACAAGTAATTGATTTAGCTGAGGTCTCGTTTGAAGGAGAGCCATTAAATGGTTTACAGATAATGGGCGTATTAGAAAGTAGGGTTTTGGATTTTGATACGGTAATTGTTACCTCTATGAACGAAGGTAAATTCCCAGCGGGTAAATCTCAAAATTCTTTTATTCCTTATGATGTGAAACGCGAACTGGGGTTACCAACATTCAAAGAAAAAGACGCCATTTACACTTATCACTTTTACCATTTATTGCAACGTGCAAAAAAAATCTACTTGCTATATAATACCGAAAGTGACGGACTAGACGCTGGTGAGAAAAGCCGTTTTATCACTCAATTAGAAGTTGAGAAACAACGCAATCATAATTTAACACACGAAATTTACAACGCAGTTTTGCCTGACACGGCTTACACTCCAATGGTAATTCAAAAGTCGGAGGCGGTGATGACTCGATTGAAAGAAATTGCTACCGTTGGTTTTTCGCCATCGGCATTGACGAGTTATATTCGGAATCCGATTCAGTTTTATTTTCAGAAGATTTTGCGCATTCGCGAAGTCGAAGAAGTCGAAGAAAATATCGCTTTGAATACGTTAGGAACTATCATTCATGAAACATTAAAAGTGTTGTATGAGCCATTCATTGGAAAATTTATAGCTGAACATGACATTCAAAACTGCTTTAACCAAATAGATGTTGAGGTGCTTAAACAATTCAAGGCGGTTTATAAAGAAGGGGAGATTAAAAAAGGGCGAAATCTACTCGCTTTTGAAGTAGCAAAAAGAAATGTTTCTAATTTCCTAAAAGTAGAATTAGAAAGTATTAAAGCGGGTGATGCGATTAAAATTATTGCACTGGAACAAACTTTTGAACGAAGTTTAGTGCATCCAAGCTTGCCTTTTCCTGTATTGATAAAAGGGAATGTGGATAGAATCGAAGAACGCAACGGAACCATACGTATTATCGATTATAAAACGGGTAAAGTCGAAAAGTCGAGTGTCACTTTGAAATCGTGGAAAGGACTTACCGAAGAAATCAAAAACGATAAAATCATTCAGGTTTTGGCTTACGCTTTTATGTATGAAAAACTAGCCGATGCAAAACCCATTGAAGCGGGAATCATTTCTTTTAAAAATTTAAAATCAGGGTTTTTACCATTTAATTTTAAAGAATACAAAGACAGTGAATATGGGATTAACGATGTTGTTATGTCAAATTATTTAGAACAAATTGTATTGCTTTTAAATGAAATTTTGGATAAAACAGTACCTTTTACTGAGAAAGTTTAATTTTTTTAACCACAAAGCTCGCAAAGTGATTTCGCAAGGAACGCAAGATTAGGATTAGATTCTCTTAAAATACTCTAATAAAACATTCGTCAATACTTCTTGATTTTCAATATGGGACATGTGACCATCAGGGAAAGTGACCAATGCTACATTGGTTTTTTCAATTTGAACTTTGGTTTCTTCATAATCTAAAACAGGGTCTTTCTCGCCTAGAATCAGCATTTTTGGATAAGGAGGAAGATGTAATAAAACTTCTCGGTCTTTGCGTATTTTCATGCCTTCTAGTGAAGCAACAATAGCCTGTAGCGGCGTTTTTAAAGCTTCTTTTTTTACTGTTTCAATTTCGTTAATTAAACGTTCACGATTGTTCTCACTGAATAAATTGGCTATTGCCATGCTTACAAAACCCTTATAACTCTGCTTTACCGCTTTAATGGCGCGATCTCTGTTTTCCTTTCGTTCGTCGCTATCCGCTTTAGCAGTGGAGTTCAATAAAACCAAACCTTTTACAGCTTCCGGGTACAGCTCGGCAAAAGCCAAAGCTACATATCCACCCATAGAATGACCTACAAAAACGGCTTTGCGAATGCGTAATGCTGCCAAGACTGTGTGAACTGCTTCGGCATTGTGTTCCATGCTGTGCACATAACCCCAACATTCTGTTTCCCCATGACCCAATAAATCAATAGTGATTACACGATTTTTCTTAGCAAAAGGCGCAATGTAATTGTCCCACATCTTTTGGTTTTCTAGAAAACCATGAAGTAAGACTATTGCAGTTCCTTTTCCGGTATCTGAGTAGGAAATGCTAGTATTTTTGTATTGAATATTTTTCAAAGCGAGTGTTTATAGTGCAAAAGTAGGATTATTTATTTTTTTAGGAGCACCGCCACTGTGCATATTTCATGATTCCTCCCGCTTTTCGCTATATCTTTTATCTCTCCCGATAGCTATCGGGAAAGATAAAAGGATGCCGCTACAATCGGGGCTATACTACGCGTTAATCGAACTCTTATCAACTTCCATTAAAATAAAAAACGGCCTCCATTTCTGAAAGCCGGTCTATAATTTCCTGCAAGGTTTTTTTAACCTTGTAAGTATGTTGTTTAGAAAGAAATCCTACAAGGTTCTGAAACATTGCAGAATGATTTTGGATTAAAAACGATTATCTCCGTCTAGTAAATTTCCTAATCCGCCTAGAATGCTTCCTTCGCCACGGCTATCTCCACCAGCTTTGGGTGCTGATGCAATGATTCGGTCTGCCAATCTACTGAAAGGTAATGATTGTACGTAAACCGTACCAGGACCGCGTAATGTAGCATAGAACAAACCTTCGCCTCCAAAAATAGAATTCTTGATGCCGCCAATGAATTCTATGTCGTAATCTACATCTTTGGTAAATCCTACAATACAACCAGTATCTACTTTTAATACTTCGCCTGTTTTTAGTTCTTTTTTTGCTAAAGTTCCTCCTGAATGTACAAATGCCATTCCGTCTCCTTCAATTTTTTGCATGATGAAACCTTCGCCACCAAAAAGACCACGGCCTATTTTTTTTGAAAATTCAATACCAACAGCAACGCCTTTGGCAGCGCATAAAAAAGAACTTTTTTGGCAGATGAATTTTCCTTGGAATTCGGTTAAATCAATTGGAAGAATTTTTCCAGGATAGGGAGAAGCAAAAGATACTTTTCCTTTACCATGATGCTGGTTGATAAAAGCGGTCATGAACATGCTCTCACCTGTTAGGACTCTTTTTCCGGCACTTAGTAGTTTATCAAAAATCCCTGACTGTTGCTTTGATCCATCGCCAAAAATGGTTTGCATCTGGATGTTATTGTCCATCATCATGAAACTGCCTGCCTCGGCAATGACAATTTCCTGTGGATCTAATTCGATTTCTACATACTGCATTTCTTCGCCGAAAATCTCGTAATCTATTTCGTGTGCTGTCATAATTTTGATTGTATTTGATTTTTAAAAGATGATTTTATTTGTTGTTAATCCATTATCAATAGGAATTCGCTCTTTTTAAATAATGCTTTATCGTTCATTAAGTATATGACGTAAGTTGTCTTTTAAAGTTACAGGTTGTGATGATTTTAGGAATGTTATTTTGGAAGCATTAACGTTCTTTACTCGCGCAAGGGATGGCAGCGGCTAGCCCACAGTCCCGTTTTTCAGGGACGAGGACTAAAAGCGTACAGCCCGACCCTGCCAGAGTTTACGGAGGCGGGATGCGCCCAAAGAAAAAATTTAATTGTTTAAATGTTATTCATTTTGAATTATGGGCATAAAAAAAACAGCCTAGAATATTCTAGACTGTTCACTTTAAACCTTAAACTTTTTACGCGTTCATCAAACTTTCTATTTCGTCCACTTCAATAGGAATGTTGCGCATCAAGTTAAACGGCTCACCATTTTCTTGAATTACCACATCGTCTTCAAGACGGATTCCAAATCCTTCGGCTGGGATGTAGATTCCAGGCTCTACCGTGAAAACCATATTGGCTTGCATAGGTTCAGTTAGGATTCCGTAATCATGGGTGTCCAGTCCCATATGATGCGACGTTCCGTGCATAAAGTATTTCTTATAAGCAGGCCATTCTGGATTTTCGTTTTGGACATCTGCTTTATCGATTAATCCAAGACCTAATAACTCTGAAGTCATTAACTTACCAACTTCAATATGATACTGTTTCCATAAAGTTCCTGGAACAAGCATTTTAGTCGCTTCTTTTTTAACATTCAAAACAGCATTATAAACGGCTTTTTGTCTATCAGAAAATTTTCCTGAAACCGGAATCGTACGTGTCATATCACTAGAATAGTTAGCATATTCAGCACCTACATCAAGCAAAATTAAATCGCCAGCGTTGCATTGCTGATTGTTCTCGATATAGTGCAGAACGTTTGCGTTGTTACCAGATGCAATGATTGGAGTGTAAGCAAAGCCTTTAGAGCGATTGCGAACAAACTCATGAATGAATTCGGCCTCGATTTCGTACTCCGTTACATTTGGTTTTACAAAAGAAAGGATTCTTCTAAACCCTTTTTCGGTAATGTCACATGCTTTTTGGATCAAATCAATTTCTTCACTTTCTTTTACGGAACGAATGCGTTGTAGAATAGGATTGCTTTTAGCAACGGCGTGTGCAGGATACTTTTCTTTCCATTTTTTTATAAAGCGAGCTTCGCGAGTTTCAGTTTCAACAGCTGCACGGTAATGCTCATTAGTATTGATGTACATGGTATCCGCATACGTCATCATCTCGTTTAAAACCTTGTCAAATTCTTGTAACCAGTACACAGTTTTTATTCCAGAAACTGAAAGTGCACGTTCTTTAGTTAGTTTTTCTCCTTCCCAAACAGCAATATGGTCGTTAGTTTCTTTTAAGAATAAAATTTCTCTCTGGTTTTCATAAGGAGCATCTGGAAAAAGTAAAAGAATACTTTCTTCTTGATCCACACCAGACAGATAAAAAATATCACGGTGTTGTGCAAACGGCATGGTACTATCGGCACTTATAGGATAAATATCATTGGAGTTAAAAACGGCAACACTTTTAGGCTTCATTTGAGCCATGAATTTGGCGCGATTCTTTATAAATAAGTCACGGTCAATTTGATGGTATTTCATAACGATTTTTGTTTTTACTTTTAATTACTCAAAAATACTAAGATTAAATTGTTTCCCGTTATGAATTCAACAATTTATATTAATACACTAAAAATGCATTGGCTTAAAAAGAGTCATTTTAAACCAATGCATTTTGCAAGTGAGTTAGTATAGTGTTTTATTTGAACTGAGCCGTTTCAGTTGAATCTTTCATTGCTGTTGTTGACGATCTTCCAGTTGTTACAGTGTTTTGTACGGCATCAAAATAGGTTGTCCCTACAAATCCTTGGTGTTTAACCGCTTTGAAACCGTGTTTTTGCAAAGCAAATTCACGCTCTTGTAATTCAGAATATCCTGCCATTCCTCTTTCTTTATAAGCTTTTGACAATTCAAACATACTGGTGTTTAAAGCGTGGAATCCTGCTAAAGTGATGAACTGAAATTTGTATCCCATAGCGGCTAGGTCTTCTCTAAAAGTTTCCATCTCTGCTACAGATAGTTTTGCAGCCCAGTTGAAGGACGGCGAACAGTTGTACGCTAACATTTTCCCAGGGAATTCTTTGTGAATAGCATCGGCAAATTGTTTAGCGAAAGCCAAATCAGGATTGCTTGTTTCCATCCAAATCAAATCAGCATAGGGAGCGTAGCTCAATCCTCTGTCAATTCCTTGTTCAATTCCACAATTAACGTGGAAGAATCCTTCGGAAGTTTTTTCGCCAGTGATGAATTTAGCATCTCTAGGGTCGATATCGCTAGTTAATAAATTTGCTGCATCAGCATCTGTACGTGCTACAATTAATGTGGGTGTTCCCATCACATCTGTTGCTAAACGTGCGGCAACCAACTTGTTAATTGCTTCTTGAGTGGGTACTAATACTTTACCGCCTAAGTGGCCACATTTTTTAGCAGAACTTAATTGGTCTTCAAAGTGTACACCAGCTGCACCAGATTCGATCATAGATTTCATTAATTCGAATGCGTTAAGGTTTCCACCAAAACCAGCCTCGGCATCGGCAACAATAGGAACTAGATAGTCTTTTTTGTGAGTTTCTCCGTTTACAACTTGTATTTGATCAGCACGTAAAAGAGCGTTGTTGATACGTTTTACTACTAGCGGAACGCTATTAGCGGGATATAATGATTGGTCAGGATACATTTCGCCAGCAACATTTGCATCAGCTGCCACTTGCCATCCACTTAAATAAATGGCTTCTAGTCCGGCTTCCACTTCTTGAATAGCTTGGTTTCCAGTCAAGGCACCTAATCCAGCAACAAAATCTTGAGTATTTAGTTTTTTCCATAATTTTTCAGCGCCCATTCTGGCGATACTATGTTCGATTTTGTAAGAACCTTGCAAGTTAATTACTTCTTCGGCTGTATAGGGACGTTCAATTCCTTTCCATCTTGGGTTAGTGATCCAGTCAGTAACTAATTCTTGAATTCTTTCTTCTCTAGTTTTCATAATTTCTTTTTTTTTGGTTGTAATATTTTTTTGGTTTTTTTAAAGGTATTTGTAGCCTGGAATAGTCAGGAAGTCAATAAAATTTGGATTGACAACCAGTACGTCTAATAATTGCTCGGCTAGCTTGTATTCTCCGTTTTCGTGGCTTTCTTCTCCTACTAATTTTTTAATTTTTTCAAATTCTTCCATGGCTAAACGATGGTAATAATTGTTTGTCAGTTTTTTATTATTGGTCAAAGTGACTCCGTTTTGCAACCACTGCCATAATTGTGATCGTGAGATCTCTGCTGTTGCTGCATCTTCCATCAAATGATGAATGGCTGCGGCACCTTGACCATGAAGCCAAGAAGCGATGTATAGAATAGAAACATTAATGTTTTTTCGAACGCCTTCTTCGGTTATGGTGCCTTCTGGAACTTCGAGTAAATCAGTTTCTGTAATTTGTAAATCGGCTCTTTTTATATGAATTTGATTCTTTGTTGGCATTTCTCTATCGAATACTTTCATGGCAAGAGGAATCAAGTCTGGATGGGCGACCCAGGTACCGTCATGTCCGTTTCTAACCTCACGCTCTTTATCAGCAATCACTTTGTTGAAAGCAGTTGTGTTTGCTTCTGGATTGTTTTTTATCGGAATTTGAGCTGCCATGCCGCCAATTGCGTGAATATTTCTTTTGTGGCAACGCTGAATTACCAGTTGAGAATACGTACTCATAAAAGGTGATGTCATGGTAACTTGATCTCTGTTTGGCACAATAAAAGCGGGGTTGTTTCTTAATTTTTTGATGTACGAAAAAATATAGTCCCAACGGCCACAGTTCAATCCTACTATATGTTCTTTTAATTCGAATATGATTTCGTCAAGCTGAAAACTAGCCGTAATTGTTTCTATTAAAACGGTTACTTTTATCGTTCCTCTTTGCATTCCTAAGTAATCCTCAGTAAAGTCAATTACTTCGTTCCACCATCGTGCTTCTAGATAGTGCTCTAGTTTTGGAATATAATAATAAGGAGCTGACCCATTTTTTAGTAATTGTTTAAAATTGTGAAAAGCATACAGTCCAAAGTCAACTAATGAACCTGATGTTTCTTGATCCTCAATTAAAATATGTTTTTCTTGTAAATGCAAACCTCTTGGACGGACAAGTAAAACAGCAGTCGTATCATTTAGTTTGTATTTTTTATTTTTTGCAACATCTTCTAGAACGATGGTTTTGTTTACAGCGTCTATTAAATTTTGTTGTCCTTGCATTAGATTGCTCCAAGTAGGCGAGGTGCTGTCTTCAAAATCAGCCATAAAAGTTTTTGCACCACTATTTAAAGCATTAATGACCATTTTCCTATCAACAGGACCAGTAATTTCGACTCTACGGTCTAATAAATCATCTGGAGTGGGAGCGGCGTGCCATTCGTTGTCTCGTATGTTTTTTGTCTCCGGCGGGAAAGTGGGCAATGCACCTGCGTCAAATAACAGTTGTTGCTTTTTACGATCTTCTAATAATGCAATTCGTCGATTGTTGAAACGGTGATGCAGATTTGTAAGATATTCCATTGCGTCTTCGGTAAGAACTTCAGGAAAAAGCTGTCCTTTAGTAGCTTTAATTCGAAGCTGTTTTTCAATTGTGTTGGTTGTTTGTTTCATGGTTAATGTGTTTTACATGACAATGTTACAAAAAGTTTTTTATAAAACAAGCGAACGTACGCTAAAATGTAAAAAAACTTTTTTTGCGGTTGTTTTTTTATTTAGCGTATATTTGAAATATGAATATGGAAAAAGAGTACATTAAATTAATTTTTGGTCTGAAGCTCAAGCAGGCACGAACCAATAAGAATTTATCCTTATTTGGCTTAGCCAAAATCACGGAATTGTCAAAATCGTATTTAAACGAAATTGAGAAAGGAAAAAAATATCCTAAGACCGATAAGATTATTCTATTAGCCGAGAAGCTAGAGGTTTCTTATGATCATATGGTGTCTTTGAAATTGGATAATAATTTGGCTCCAATTGGTGAAATTTTGAAATCGGGAATTTTAAAGGAGATTCCGCTTGATATTTTTGGAATCCAGGAAAATGATTTAATTGACATTATTGCTAATGCTCCTGCTAAAGTCAATGCGTTTATCAGTACGATTATTGAAATTGCGCAACATTATAATTTAAGCCGTGAAAGTTTTTTCTTGGCGGCACTGCGTTCCTATCAAGAAGCACATAATAATTACTTTGAAGATTTAGAACAAAAAGTTTTGGATTTTTCCAAAGCGTTTCATGTCAATATCAATAACAAAATTTCGTTAGAAGAGCTAACGGCAATTCTGAAAGAAGAATATGGCTATACGATTGAAGAACTGGTTTTCTCAGAACAAGAGGAACTGGGTGATTTGCGCTCCATTTATGTACCCAACAGCAAAACCTTATTGCTGTCATTAGAAATTGATGAGCAACAAAAAGCGTTTATTTTAGCGAAAGAAATTGCGTATAATTATCTGGATATTAAAGATCGGTTGTATACTTTCAGCTGGATAAAATTTGATAATTTTGATCAGGTTTTAAATAATTTTTACGCCTCCTATTTTGCCGGGGCATTATTGATTCCAAGGAAAAAGTTAATAGGAGAGCTAAATATTTTTCTTTCCAAAAGCAATCCTACAGCACAAGAAATGATAGATTTAATGGGTCAATTCAATGTTTCGCCAGAATCTTTCTATCAACGATTAACCAATATCTTACCGAAGGATTTTCAATTGAAAAATTTATTTTTCCTGCGGTTGTCTCATAAAATTGGAGCGGATACCTATCAGATTAAAAAGGAATTGCATATCACTAATCAGCAAGAACCACACGCTAATGAAATGAATGAACATTATTGCCGTAGATGGATTTCTATAAAAACTATTGAAGCTGCACTTGCTGAAAACAAGAGTCATTATTTTGGAGCTCAAATATCTCGTTATGATAACAGTAATAATGAGTATTTAGTTTTTTCGTCTGCTACTGAAGATCCATTTAAAAAAGATTGTTTAAGAAGTATTTCAGTGGGAATTTTGATAAGTCCTGCAATGAAAAAGAAATTTAAGTTTATTGCTAATGAAACAATTAGAAAAGAGCTAGTGGGTGTAACTTGTGAGACCTGTGCGGTTCCTAACTGCGAAGTGCGTGCATCTCCACCCATTCACTTAGAACAGAAAAAGCGAAATGAGAACACCGACTTGATTGTACAGCAGTATATGGCTAAGTATAGTTAAACAAGAATTTTCAATATATAAAACCTCAATTGTTAACTCGTTACAATTGAGGTTTTCTGTTTTGTTAATCTACCCATTTATAATAACGAGCGCCCATAAGATTAGGGATTTCATTTTCTATTCGATCTAAAATCCATTCTTTCGAGGGTTTTAAAACGGAAGTTTGTTGTTCTTTTTTATGTAGCTTCTCATAAGTATCAAAATCGATTTCGACACTGTTTTCTAAAATTTCAAATAACTTGCAATTTGAAATAGCAACTTTCCATTCTGGTTGAATTGTACCTTCAAAAACTTTTGACTTAGAGCCACTTCCGTAAGCTAGAAATCCAAATTTTGCAGCAGTTATTTCTTTACTAGTATCATAAAAATGAGCTAAAGTTGATAATAGCCCCATAAAGATAGAGCCTGTGTATAAATTCCCAATCAAAGAAGAAGCTAGTTCAGCAGGCATTAATTTTTGATTTACAAAAGTCTTATATGCCTCGGATTTGCTGGTTTCTTTTAATTTGTTCTGGTATGCTTGTGTATCTTCATTTCCGTTAATGATTTTGTTTTCTGCATCCAGAGCATAGATTTCTGACAACATTCGGCGTCCTTGAAAAGCATAAGGCAAATGCATGATAATGCTTTTCCATGAATTGTACACAGTGTCTTCGGTTTGCTTTAGTTTTTTGAAGGTGAAATAAGCATTACGCGTACGGTCCATATAACATTGATTTGAATATTGTCCGTCAAAAACAGGCTGCTCTTTGTGTATTTCTATTTCGTTTTCTAGATTGTCAAACCAAGGTTCGTTTGTCCTGTTTCCAGTAATTACTTCTTTTAAAACGGTTCTATAGGGTTTAAAAAAGTCAAAAACACCTTTTGTACTTGTTGCCCAGTGATCCTCAAAAGAGATGATTTTAGGGTTTGAGGTTATTAGCATGGCAATTGCACCCGCTCCTTGAGTGTATTCTCCAGTTGAGTTTAAATCATATTTGGCTAAATCAGTGGTAACAACAATGGCTTTTTTGGTTGGATTTAACTTTATATAATCAATACAATTTTGCATCGCGTCTACGCCGCCAATACAGGCAAACGTAAAATCGACTACGTCACATTCAGACAGTGTGTTTTCTCCAAATTTTTGTTCCATCAAAGCAATCAAGAATGA
Source organism: Flavobacterium sp. W21_SRS_FM3 (assembly GCF_052113625.1). NCBI lineage: Bacteria > Pseudomonadati > Bacteroidota > Flavobacteriia > Flavobacteriales > Flavobacteriaceae > Flavobacterium > Flavobacterium sp. W21_SRS_FM3. Next base: position 484,001 of record NZ_JBGQOD010000001.1, read on the forward strand.
ACTGATGGGTTTAGAGTTGTCAATACTGCTTTCAGTACCTACGTAGATCCTGTCAACCTCACTTAATTTGATAGCGTTATCTTGAATTAATTTGGTCAGTGCATTGGCACCAAAAACTACAGTGTCTTGGTGTTTATCAGCCAAAGTCATTTTTACTAGTCCGAGACCTTTTTCTAGTTTTTCGGGTTCAATGTTTCTGGCTTTCGCCAATGTGTTAATGGGTAAATGTATTTTGGCAACATCAAAAGAGAGGGCGTCTATTCCTACGTTCATTTTTTTATTTTTTAACTGGTAAAGATAAATTGTGCCATTGTAAGTGCAAAGATTTCAACCGGTAAATAGTTTGTTAGCTACCGCTTTTATTGATTTTCTAGTAAAACAAACTTTAAATTTTCTAATCTCTAAATTTGTAGGCGATATTTATTAATACCACATCAAATGAGAGATCAGTGATTTTTCTTTTTTTGCCGTTTTGTTTAACTAACTTTAAGTAGGTTAACGCTTTAAATATTGGATTTTAAAGGATTGTTATTTTTTTGGCTAGAACACTTTAAAATCATTATAAATAAGGGCGAAAAGGTTGTAGTTCAACTCTATTTGCTTTATTTTTGTCATATTTTTTAAAACAAATTATTCAAATCTTATGGCAAAATCTGCATTATTGAAGTCGTCAATAGCTAAAAAAGTTGCTATGGCGCTTTCAGGACTTTTTCTGATGTTGTTTCTAGCACAGCACTTTTTCATTAATATGACTTCGGTGTTTAGTTCCGACGTATTTAATTCCATTTCTCATTTCATGGGAAATAATCCCTTAGTACAATTTGTGATTCAGCCTATCTTAATAGTAGGAGTGATTTTTCACTTTATCATGGGTTTTGTTTTAGAAATTCAAAATAGAAGCGCAAGACCTATTGCTTATGCAAAAAATAATGGTGCTGCAAATTCTTCTTGGGCTTCAAGAAATATGATTTATTCTGGGTTGGTAATCTTGGCTTTCTTAGCATTACACTTTTACGATTTTTGGTTTCCTGAAATGGTATACAAGTATGTAGCAGTTAATCCATTAGACGAGACTAGATATTTTCATGAATTAGCAGAAAAGTTTGAAAGTCCAGTACGTACCGCTTTGTACTGTATTTCATTTGTATTGTTAGCATTACACTTGAAACATGGATTTAGTTCTTCTTTTCAATCAGTTGGTTTCAATAATAAATATTCAAGAGGATTGAGAAACTTCGGTTTAGGATTTGCTTTCATCGTTCCTTTCGGATTTATTTTTATTGCTTTATTTCATCATTTCAATCATTAATATTAAATTATAATGGCATTAGACTCAAAAATTCCAAATGGTCCAATTTCGGATAAATGGACAGATTATAAAGATCATATTAATTTAGTAAATCCTGCTAACAAACGTAATTTAGATGTTATCGTTGTTGGAACAGGATTAGCTGGAGGTTCTGCTGCTGCAACTTTAGCAGAATTAGGATATAACGTAAAAGCTTTTTGCTTTCAAGATTCACCTCGTCGTGCGCACTCAATCGCTGCACAAGGAGGTATCAACGCTGCAAAAAATTATCAAGGAGATGGAGATTCTGTTTTTAGATTATTTTACGACACTGTAAAAGGGGGTGATTACCGCGCTCGTGAAGCTAACGTACACCGTCTTGCAGAAGTTTCAACAAATATTATTGACCAATGTGTTGCTCAAGGGGTACCATTGGCACGTGAATATGGAGGTTTATTAGATAACCGTTCTTTTGGTGGTGCATTAGTATCGAGAACGTTTTATGCTAGAGGGCAAACAGGACAACAATTGTTACTAGGTGCTTACTCTGCAATGAACCGTCAAATAGGTCGCGGAAAAATAAAAATGCACAACCGTCACGAAATGTTAGACATAGTAATCGTAAACGGAAAAGCTAGAGGGATTATTGCTCGTAACTTGATTACAGGTGAAATCGAAAGACATTCTGCTCACGCAGTAGTTATTGCTTCTGGTGGATACGGAAACGTTTTCTTCTTGTCAACAAATGCAATGGGATCTAATGCTACTGCAGCATGGAAAATCCATAAAAAAGGAGCTTATTTTGCAAATCCTTGTTACACACAAATTCATCCTACATGTATTCCTGTTTCTGGAGACCACCAATCAAAGTTAACTTTGATGTCAGAGTCTTTACGTAATGATGGACGTATCTGGGTTCCTGCAAAACTAGAAGATGCAAAAGCAATTCGTGAAGGAAAGAAAAAAGCAATAGACTTATCAGAGGCTGAAAGAGATTATTACTTAGAAAGAAGATATCCTGCTTTTGGTAACCTAGTTCCTAGAGATGTGGCTTCTCGTGCTGCTAAAGAAAGATGTGACGCTGGTTATGGAGTAAATAAAACAGGTGAAGCTGTTTATTTAGATTTTGCTGCAGCAATACAACGTTACGGAAAAGAGCAAGCATTCTTAAAAGGTGTAGATGCAAACGATAAGGAAGCAGTTACTAAATTAGGAACTGAAGTTGTAAAAAATAAATACGGGAACTTGTTCCAGATGTATTATAAAATTGTAGATGAGGATCCATATACTTCACCTATGATGATTTACCCAGCGGTTCACTACACAATGGGTGGAACATGGGTTGATTATAACTTAATGACTACAATTCCTGGATGTTTCTCAATTGGAGAATCAAACTTCTCTGATCACGGTGCAAATAGATTGGGAGCTTCTGCCTTAATGCAAGGTTTAGCTGATGGTTATTTTGTATTGCCATACACAATTGGAGATTACTTATCACCAGATATTAAAATGGGACCTATCTCAACTGATTCTCCAGAATTTGAAGCTGCAGAAAAAGGAGTGAAAGACCAAATCGATAGATTCATGAACAATAACGGAACACATTCTGTTGACTATTTCCATAGGAAATTAGGAAAAATTATGTGGGATAAAGTTGGAATGGCTCGTAATGCTCAAGGATTAACTGAAGCAATCAATGAAATCGCTGCTTTACGTGAAGAGTTTTATAAAGATGTAAAAATCCCTGGAACAGATAAAGGATTCAATCAAGAACTAGAGAAAGCAACTCGTGTAGCTGACTTCTTAGAACTAGGTGAATTGTTTGCTAAAGATGCTTTACACCGTAACGAATCTTGTGGAGGTCACTTTAGAGAGGAGTATCAAACTGAAGATGGTGAAGCAAAACGTGATGATGAAAACTTTGCTTATGTTGCTGCTTGGGAGTACAAAGGAAAACCTAGTGACGCTGTTTTACACAAAGAAGAGTTGGTATTTGATGCCGTTAAACTAGTTCAAAGAAATTACAAATAGCAATTAGTCAAAAGGCAAAAGTCTTCAAGTCAAAGGGCACTGAGTCCAGAGACTTTCAACTTTCAACTTTATGACTTTCAAACTAAAAAAGTATGAAACTTACATTAAAAATATGGCGTCAAAAAAACGCCCAAGATAAAGGAGCAATGGTTGATTATCAAATCGACGGAATTGAGCCAGACATGTCTTTCCTTGAAATGCTTGACGTTTTCAATGAAGATTTAATGAGCAAAGGTGGTGAACCAGTTGCTTTTGACCACGATTGTCGCGAAGGAATTTGCGGAATGTGTTCTTTATTTATTAACGGTGAAGCACACGGACCTGATAGAGGTGTAACGACTTGTCAATTACACATGCGTATGTTCAAGGATGGTGATACGATTACAATCGAGCCTTTCCGTGCAGCAGCTTTCCCGGTAGTAAAAGATTTAGTTGTAAACCGTAGCGCTTTTGACAGAATTCAACATGCAGGAGGATTTATATCTGTAAACACTTCTGGGAATACTATAGACGCAAATACAATTCCTATTAACAAGAAAGATGCTGACGAAGCATTTGATGCTGCAACTTGTATTGGTTGTGGTGCTTGTGTAGCAAGTTGTAAAAACTCATCAGCAATGTTATTCGTTGCGGCTAAAGTTTCTCAATATGCATTATTACCTCAAGGTAGAATCGAAGCGACTGACCGTGTATTGAATATGGTACACCAAATGGATGCTGAAGGTTTTGGTAACTGTAGTAATACAGGAGCATGTGAAGTAGAATGTCCTAAAGGAATTTCTTTAGAAAACATCGCTCGTATGAATAGAGAATATTTAGCAGCAAGCGCAAAAGGATAATTAATTCTAAGGCCAAATGTCTTAAAATGTAAAACTTTAAGATAGTAATATAAAAAACGTATTCATTCATTTGGATGCGTTTTTTTTTGTTTTTGGGGTGCCCTGCGGTCGGGCTATTCGCTGCAATCTTTTATTCCATTTCATTTCATAAAAGGATTTTCACTACTATCCCTCACCCAAAGAAAGAATAGGATATAGAGGAAAGAATAGTGAAATTAAAGAATCCCATTGAGAAACCGCTGATTTATAATCCCAAGAAACAAAAAACTTAAAACTAAATTCCTTTTATAAATCCGCTCAATCCGCGTCATCTATGTTCCCTTTTTTCACATCGGAATTCAGATGAAAACACCATTGTCTTTATTTCATTTTTTAGTAATTTTATAAAATGAAAGTAGCCTTAATTCAATCCACCTTAGTTTGGGAAAATCCCGAAGCAAACCGACTTTATTTCGAAGAGAAAATAAATGCTATTAAGGAAGAGATCAATCTCGTTGTGCTTCCTGAAATGTTCACGACGGGTTTTACAATGAATCCTGCTGCTGTTGCTGAACCTATGAATGGACAAACGGTGCTGTGGATGCAAACTTTGGCCAAAGCCAATAACTGCGCAATCACCGGAAGTATTGTGATTGAAGAAGATTCTAATTTTTATAATCGCATGTTATTTGTTTTTCCTTCAGGAGAGATTCAGCACTATGATAAAAGACATTTGTTTACTTTGGCAGGCGAAGACAAAGTGTACTTAAGAGGTGCTCAAAAACTGATAGTAGAGTATTTAGGTTGGAAGATTTGTCCCTTAATATGTTATGACTTGCGATTCCCAGTTTTTTCAAGAAATACTGAGAATTATGACTTACTAATTTATGTGGCTAACTGGCCGAAAACAAGAATTAAAGCTTGGGATAGCTTGCTGGTTGCAAGAGCCATCGAGAATATGAGTTACACAATTGGAGTCAATAGAATAGGAACAGATGATAACAGATACGAATACATCGGCCATTCACAAGTACTAGACGGTTTGGGTGATTGTTTAATCGCTCCAATAGAATCAGAAGCTGTTTTGATTGCAACTTTAGACCAATCTAATTTAATGGCAGTTCGTAAAAAACTTGATTTTTTAAGTGATAGGGATTCTTTTGAAATTCAGTATTAAAAGCTAGACTTTTTCTTAGGTGCTGTCTTTATTTTTGGCTCTGGAGTGTAGGGAATACTGACATCAAAAATTTGATCGACATCCCAATTGGCACGAACGTCTATTTCTTTCGAAAAATAAACTACTTCTTCAGAGTATCTTTTTTCTAAAAAGTTTCCAGAATCATACCTTCTATTTTTATTTTCATCATAGATAATTCGAAGACTATAAACAGCTGGATTTATTAAGTTAAAATCAATTGTAGTTTTTTCTTCAGTATAGGCAGTTTCTACCACATCTCCCTTTGAATTAGTGAGTTCTACTATTACAGGAAAATATTTTACATTCTGCAATTGAATACGAAGGTTTCCATAATCTGATTCCTCTTTTGTAGTAAGTTTAAAATTAAGAGTATCATTAGCCTTTTCATAAAAATCGGTCAGCGCACCTGGCAATAAACGAATATCGTATTTCTGTTTGGGCTCTTTTTTAAAATCCAAGTATACTTTTTGATTAAAAGCATCATATTCTCTTTTAAAAGAAACTTCAGTACTATCATTGCTAATCACTTTTATCTTTGCATCATCAAACTTTACTAATGGAGTTGCGGTTTCAAGAGTAAAACGATCTCTGAAATTCAATAGTCCTGTTTGAGTAGCACTTATATTTAAAGAATCCTTTTTTTGGTCTTTAATTTTTAATATATAATCTTGTAGGTAATTATCTCTTGATACGCTAATGGCTAATGAATCGGTTTTAATTGGTCTAAACCAAACTTGTAGAGAATCCTTCTTAGGCATTTGAGTAATAATAGATTCTATATTTTGTCCATTGCTTTTAACTACAACTTTAGGAAGATTTTCCTTTAGATCTTGTTTTCCATTATAACCTAGTAATAACCTGTTAGCTGACGCCTGACTTGGTTTGTATGATTTAAAATCTAACGTCTCTTTGAATAGTTCGATTTCATAAACGGTATCGTTTGGAATAGTAATGAATTCTTTTCTAAACCCAATTTTGTCCTCTTTAGGGTTGAACTTGTTGTTGCTATTTTTATCTTTCATAGCGACTAAAAGATATTTACCCGCTTTTAAGTTTTCCAATCTAAAGGTTTTCAAACTATCTAAGGTGTTAGTTATATAGCGTGGGGACTCATTAAAAACCACTGAATCATTGAATTTCTCATTAACTTCATAAAGCATTACAGAAACAAAAGCATCCGCTTCTTTCTCGTAAGAGTCTTTGATTTTTCCACCTATCGCAAGGGAGTCGATGTAATCTCCTGTGGAAAACACATATTTAAATTGATTGTAAGGATTACCTTCATTATTGTCAGAGATACTTTGTCCAAAATTAAAACTGTAAGTGGTATTAGGCTGGAGTGTGTCCTTTATTTTTATCGTAATAAATTTACTAGCAGTAGTAGGTAATACTATAGGCTCCTGTTTCATAGGAGGTGAAATGATCAATTGCTTATTTAGATTTTTAAGTTTTATATATTCATCAAAAACTAATTTGATTTCGTCACCTTTAAAATTAGTGCTGTAGTTTTTAGGGAAACTCATTCGTAAAGTAGGAGCAAGAGTATCTTTTAATCCTCCTGTAATTGTGCCTCTTTTTGCACAATTAGCTAGAGAAAGAGCTAAAAGGATATAGATAATAATCGAGTTGTTTTTGAACATAAAGACTGTATATTTCTGGATACAAAATAACAATTATATTTACGGGAATGGAAATTTTTATAGAAATATTATGAGCTGACTACTTGTATTAAACACACGCTAGTGTTTTGTGAAAATATTCAGGGCTGATTTAATTTGAGCTCATGCTAAGGTAAATTTAATTTGTAGTTTTGCAAAGGATCAACTTCCTATCGATAAGGATAGGAATTATGATTATTTTATAAAAATTAAAGATAATGAGAAAAATTGAACACATAGGAATAGCTGTTAAAGATTTAGAAGTCTCGAATGCCTTGTTTGAAAAACTGTTTGGGGCAGCTGCATACAAGTCGGAAGAAGTGGCTAGTGAAGGAGTAATGACCTCCTTTTTTAAAAACGGACCAAATAAAATAGAACTTCTTGCTGCTACAAGTCCAGATAGTCCTATTGCTAAATTTTTAGAAAAAAAAGGGGAAGGGATTCATCATATCGCTTTTGATGTCGAAGATATAACAGCCGAAATAGCAAGATTGAAAAATGAGGGTTTTATAGTGTTAAATGATGAACCTAAAAAAGGAGCCGATAATAAATTAGTTGCTTTTTTACATCCTAAAAGCACCAATGGGGTTTTAATAGAGCTATGCCAAGAAATAAAATAGTTTTTAATATTTTTTTACAATTCTAATAATCAGCAAGTTTGTTTTCTGTTTGATTTATTTGTTTGCATTTATGTAAAACTACATAAAAAATATTTGGAGTAAACGAAAAATAGTAGTAATATTGCAAACTCTTAACCGGTCCTATAGCTCAGCTGGTTAGAGCACCTGACTCATAATCAGGTGGTCCCTGGTTCGAGCCCAGGTGGGACCACAGTTAACAAGAAAGCCTTCGCAGTAATGTGAAGGCTTTTTTTTATAAGGTTTTTTTAATTTTTTTATAATTGTGAATCAGTTCTATTTAGTGTGTTGGGAAAGAGAAGTTTGCTGTTAAATAATTTCTTTTAAAACAATTCATTTGTTACTTTTGAAAAATATGAAAGTTGCCTTTAAAAAAATTGTCACATCCCTTTGTATGCTGTTGGTTATGGTGCTGTATGCTGAGCCCCAACCCCCGGCTCCTGCTAATATGGCTGCTGCTGATGATGGGCCGCAGCCGCCCCCAGGTTTGCCTATTGATGAAAATATTTTCGTATTATTTTTTATGGCAATACTTTTTGGGATCTATATCACTTATAAATATAATAGTAAACAAAAAACCTCAGTTTAGACCTCAGTTTTTTTATTTAGTTTTGGTTCTGTTGAAGTTTTGAAACATATTTACCAATCACATCAAACTCAAGATTGATTTTAGTGCCTACTTTGAAACTATTAAAATTAGTGTGCTCGTAAGTATATGGAATTATAGCAACGCTAAACTGATTTTTCTTAGAGTTTACAACTGTTAAGCTGACTCCATTTACAGTTATAGAGCCTTTTTCAATTGTTAGATTGTTAAGTGAGTCATCGAATTCAAAGGTATAAGTCCAGCTCCCATTTGTTTCTTCTGCAGCTATACAAGTTCCAGTTTGATCTACATGACCTTGCACGATATGTCCGTCCAATCGGTCTCCAAGTTTCATGGCTCTTTCTAAATTAATACTGTCGCCTACCGCCCAATCTCCTAAATTTGTTTTTTGAATGGTTTCGTCAATAGCGGTCACTGTGTAGTTATTATTGTTAATAGCTACTACTGTTAGGCATATTCCGTTATGGGCTACACTCTGGTCTATTTTTAGTTCAGATGTTATAGATGAGTTCACAGTAATGTGAATATTGTCTTTTTCTTTATGTATTTCTTGGATGGTTCCAAGGGTTTCTATTATTCCTGTAAACATTTCTTGTTTTATTTTACTAAATTTGCACTTCAAAATTAGCAATAAATAATTAGTAGCATGATGAAAAAAGCAGAAAATATAATAGTTGGAATTTCGATAGGAGATTTAAACGGTATTGGAAGCGAAGTAGTTCTTAAAACATTTGAAGATACTCGAATGTTAGAGTTGTGCACGCCAGTTATTTTTGCTAATGTAAAAATAATGACATTCATTAAAAAGAATTTAGGTTCTGCAGTTGCTTTGCATGGTATTGATCAATTGGATCAAATTCTTCCTGGAAAAATCAATGTTTATAATCTTTGGAAAGAGGGAGTTGATTTAAATCTTGGGGAAAATGATGAGAAAGTGGGAGAATATGCAATCAAATCATTTGTAGCTGCAACAGCAGCTTTAAAAGAAGGTTTGGTTGATGTATTAGTAACGGCACCAATTAATAAATATAATATTCAGTCGAATGCTTTTCATTTTCCTGGACATACTGATTATTTAAATCAAGAACTAGAGGGAGATGCATTGATGTTGATGGTTCAGGATAATTTGAGAGTGGGTTTGCTTACGGATCATATTCCTTTAAATGAAGTTACGGCTCATTTAACAGAGGAGTTAATTACTAGAAAAATTGAAACTATAAGAAAATCTTTAATTCAAGATTTTAGTATTAATAAACCCAAAATTGCTGTATTAGGTTTGAATCCTCATTGTGGTGATGGCGGTGTGATAGGAACAGAGGATGACGCAGTTCTAAGGCCAACGCTGAAGAAGTTATTTGAGAAAGGGACTCTAGTATTTGGGCCCTTTGCTGCTGATGGTTTTTTTGGCAGTGGTCAATATGAAAAATACGATGCAGTTATTGCTACCTATCATGATCAAGGTTTGATTCCGTTTAAAACACTGTCTTTTGGTAAAGGAGTGAATTATACCGCGGGTTTGAATAAGGTGAGAACTTCTCCTGATCATGGAACGGCTTACGATATAGCAGGAAAAGGTATTGCTGATTTTAATTCATTTAAAGAAGCGGTTTATTTATCTTTAGATATTTATCGCTCTAGAATTGAGTACGCAGAAATCAGTGCAAAACCTTTAAAGATAAAGGAAAAACAGTAGTAAATAAAAAAAGATAAATAACATTATTAGTTTTGTAATAATTTTATATCTTTGCACTCCCGAAGTTTGGGGTAAAATTATGTTGAAATGAAGAATACAAAAGAATTTTTAATTCCTTTTGTGGGATTAAAGCTAGGGAAACATCATTTTGAATATCAATTAAGTAATGCGTTCTTTGAAATCTTTGATTATGATGAATTTGAAAAATCAGACGTCAAAGTAAATGTAGTTTTAGAGAAAAAAAGCAACATGCTGGAATTGATTTTGGAGCATAAAGGTTCAGTAAATGTACCTTGTGATTTAACGAGTGAAGAATTTGACTTGCCTATTGAGGGTAAGATGAAATTGATAGTTCGTTTTGGAGATCAGTTTAATAATGACAATGAGGAATTGCTTATTTTGCCTTTTGGCGAATTTGAAATTGATGTTGCGCAGTACTTGTATGAGATGATTGTGCTTTCAGTACCTCTAAGACGGGTTCATCCAGGTGTAAAAGACGGAAGTTTAAAAACAGAGGCTCTTGATAAACTGAATGAATTAGCGGTTAAAGAACCAGAAGAAGAAAAAGAAGAAGAAAAAGAAAATATTGACCCTAGATGGGACAAATTAAAGCAACTATTAACGGATAAATAATATAGTAAAATGGCACATCCTAAGAGAAAAATCTCCAAAACAAGAAGAGATAAGAGAAGAACACATTATAAAGCTACTGTAGCACAAATCGCTACTTGCCCAATTACAGGTGAGGCGCATTTATACCACAGAGCCTACTGGCATGAAGGAAAAATGTACTACAGAGGGCAAGTTGTTATAGATAAGTCTGTAGCTGTTGCTTAATGCATTTTTTTACAAATGATATTTGAACTCTCACATCGTGAGAGTTTTTTTGTTGTTTGTAATTTTCATTAAATAAGAAGTTCTAAAACAATAGGTTTAGATTTTTTTTTGTAATTTTCACCTCTTTTAAACGTTTTTTCAAATGGCAACATTTGATGAAAAATATTCGAATACAATGAATACAATCACAGCCGCAATTACAGCTGTTGGAGCATATGTTCCTGACTTTGTACTTTCAAACAAAGTTTTAGAAACTATGGTTGACACAAATGACGAATGGATTACCTCTCGTACAGGTATTAAAGAAAGAAGAATTCTTAAAGATAGTGATAAAGGAACCTCGTTCTTAGCTATTAAAGCTGCTCAAGATTTATTGGCAAAAGCAAATCTTGATCCATTAGAGATAGATTTAATTATTATGGCAACTGCAACACCAGATATGCCAGTGGCATCAACAGGTGTTTATGTAGCTACTCAAATTGGTGCAACAAATGCTTTTTCGTATGATTTGCAAGCTGCATGTTCTAGTTTTTTATACGGAATGTCTACTGCAGCGGCCTATATACAATCAGGAAGATATAAAAAAGTTTTATTAATTGGTGCTGATAAAATGTCATCAATTGTAGACTATACTGACCGTTCCACTTGTATCATCTTTGGTGATGGCGCGGGTGCTGTTTTATTTGAGCCCAACTATGAAGGTTTAGGTTTGCAAGATGAATATTTAAGAAGTGACGGTGTAGGTCGTGATTTTTTAAAGATTGATGCCGGAGGTTCATTGAACCCCACTTCTATCGATACAATAAACGAGAAAAGGCACAATATTATTCAAGATGGTAAAACGGTATTTAAATATGCAGTTACTAATATGGCCGATGCAAGTGAGTTAATTCTGAAAAGAAATAATTTGACAAATGAAGATGTTGACTGGTTAGTGCCACATCAGGCTAATAAAAGAATTATTGATGCTACTGCGAGTAGAATGAACTTAGAAGAAGCTAAAGTGTTGATGAATATTGAAAAATATGGAAACACTACTTCGGCAACATTACCGTTAGTACTTAATGATTTTGAAAGTAAATTCAAAAAAGGAGATACAGTTATATTTGCTGCTTTTGGCGGTGGATTCACTTGGGGTTCTATTTATTTGAAATGGGCCTACGATAAAAAATAAATTTAAACTAAAAACAAATAATTATGGATTTAAAAGAAATTCAGAACCTAATCAAATTTGTAGCAAATTCGGGAGTTGCAGAAGTTAAATTGGAAATGGATGATGTTAAAATCACCATTAGAACAACTTTAGAAGGTAATACTACAGAGACTACGTATGTACAGCAATTGCCTGCTCAAAACACATTGCAACAAGCTTTAGCACCACAGCCAGTAGCTCCAGTTGCTCCAGCTGCAGTTGCTCCAGCTGAAGATTCTAAATACATCACGATTAAGTCACCAATTATTGGTACATTTTATAGAAAACCATCTCCAGACAAAGCTATGTTTGTAGAAGTGGGAACTACTATTGGTAAAGGAGACGTTTTATGTGTTATTGAAGCGATGAAATTATTCAATGAAATCGAATCTGAAGTTTCTGGTAAAATCGTTAAAGTATTGGTAGATGATATGTCTCCAGTAGAATTTGACCAACCATTATTTTTAGTTGATCCATCTTAATTAATTTTAAATTATATATTTCAAAGTACCCAGTTGGTCCCTTTGAGATAATTTAAAATTTAAAATTCATAATTTAAAATTTAAAACAAGATGTTTAAAAAAATATTAATTGCAAATAGGGGAGAAATTGCGCTTCGCGTAATTAGAACTTGCAAAGAAATGGGCATTAAGACCGTTGCTGTTTATTCTACTGCTGATGCTGAGAGTTTACACGTTAGGTTTGCTGACGAAGCGGTTTGTATTGGACCAGCTCCAAGTAATTTGTCTTATTTGAAAATGTCAAATATTATTGCTGCTGCAGAAATCACTAATGCAGATGCAATACATCCAGGTTACGGATTCTTATCTGAGAATTCTAAGTTTTCTAAAATTTGTCAAGAACACGGAATCAAATTCATTGGAGCTTCTCCTGAAATGATTGATAGAATGGGAGATAAGGCTTCGGCTAAAGCAACCATGATTGAAGCTGGTGTACCATGTGTACCCGGTTCTGTTGGGATTTTAGAATCATACGAACAAGCATTACAACTTTCTAGAGAATTTGGCTTTCCAGTTATGTTAAAAGCTACCGCTGGTGGTGGTGGAAAAGGAATGCGTGCTGTTTGGAAAGAAGAAGATTTATTAAAAGCATGGGAAGGAGCTCGTCAAGAGTCTGCTGCCGCTTTTGGTAATGATGGTATGTACCTTGAAAAGTTAATAGAAGAGCCACGTCATATAGAAATCCAAGTAATTGGAGATTCTTATGGAAAAGCCTGTCACCTTTCGGAGAGAGACTGTTCTGTACAAAGACGTCATCAAAAATTAACTGAAGAAACACCTTCGCCTTTCATGACAGACGAATTGCGTTTAAAAATGGGAGATGCTGCAGTAAAAGCGGCAGAATTTATTAAGTATGAAGGTGCTGGAACGGTAGAATTCTTAGTAGATAAGCACCGTAATTTCTATTTCATGGAAATGAATACTCGTATTCAAGTGGAACATCCTATTACAGAGCAAGTTATTGATTATGATTTGATTCGTGAGCAAATTTTAGTTGCGGCTGGTGTGCCTATTTCTGGTAAAAATTATTTACCACAATTACATGCTATAGAATGTCGTATCAATGCGGAAGATCCATACAATGACTTCCGTCCTTCTCCAGGAAAAATCACTACGCTTCATATGCCGGGTGGACATGGAGTACGTTTAGATACACATGTGTACTCAGGATATACAATTCCGCCTAATTATGACTCTATGATCGCTAAATTAATTACTACTGCTCAAACAAGAGAAGAAGCAATAAGTAAAATGAGAAGAGCATTAGATGAATTTGTTATCGAAGGAATCAAAACAACTATTCCATTTCACAGACAATTAATGGATGATCCAAGATATATTGCAGGGGATTATACCACTGCTTTTATGGATACATTTAAAATGATTAGTCCTGAATAAATGGCTTTTTAGTATAAAAAAAAACCTCACTGAAAAGTGAGGTTTTTTTATGGACAAAAATATGAATTTATCTATAATTTAAAATAATTTAGTGGTTTATACTCCTATTTTAGTCGAAATATCAGCAGGGATTCCTGCTTTATTTACCATGAATGAAGTTGTTTTGTATTTCACAAAATCCTTAGTCACATATAGGTAGCCTTTGTAGTCATTAGTAACACCCCAAGAGTTTTTTACGATGTAATATTCTTTGCCTAATTGGTCTTTAGCAATACCAACAATATGCATCGCGTGATCATCTGTAGTCTGATAATTATCAAATGCTTTTTGACGCAATTCTTCAGTAATTTTTAGTTCTTCTTTAGGACCATTGAACATGTTTTCTTTTTCTTCTTTGGTCATGTCATCAAACTTTTTGGTTGGTACATACGCGACACCATTTTTCCAACTGAAGCTTTTTTCGCTTACATCTGTCGCCCATGCAACTGTAAAGCCATTTTTTAATGCATTATCAATGATGGCTGTCATGTCATTCATTTTTACATTATATACTAAATCAAATGACCAGTTATCAGGAACCATCATCATTGTTTTCTTATAATATGGTTCTGTAGCATAAGATGCAAATTCTATATATTCTTCAGGATTAATTCCGATCATTTCTTTAGCGAATGACTGCGGAGTATAATTTTTTCCTTTATAAGTAAAGTTTTTAGGTACTTCACCAAGATAAGAATCTATAACTGCTGCATAGGCTTTTTCCCAATTGGGTGTCAGTTCTCCATTTGGATTTTTGACCACTGCAGCTAACAATGCTTCGGTTATTGAGGCCATTTCGGCAAATTTATTTTTAGTTGTACCGTAATTTAATCCGCTGTATACTTCTTGAGGTACCGCGCCATATTTCTTGTACATGTTAATTACGTCGTGTAATTCTCCACCGTCACCAAGAGTAACTGCGCCATGCATACGTACATAATTTTTACCTTTTTCGACGTAAGCATTTCGAGCTGAAAACACTTGTGATATTTCTACGGGTTGCTTACCTAAACGTATCATCTCTGATTCTAAATAGGAGTTAGTAGAATAACTCCAGCAAGTTCCTGATGAACCCTGGTTTTTTATCGAAGTGTTGGCTAGGTTAATAACATCGGTGAATTTAAAACTTTCCGCACTTTTTTCGCTGGCATTAATTTTAAGTGAATTAACCAATCCATCTTGTGCTGAAACAGTTGCCATGCCCAACACTAATGCGGAAGCAAGGAATAAGTTTCTCATTTTTAATTGATACATATTATTTTATTTAAGTTTTATAATAAGTTTAAGGAATGTTTGAATTGTTACATTAAAAACAGACTTTAACTTTTTATAGTGTTTCTTTTAGCCATTTGAAAAATTCTTTTTGCCAAACTTGAGCGTTTTGAGGTTTTAAAACCCAGTGATTTTCTTCAGGGAAATAGATAAATCTGCTTTTGATACCACGTAATTGCGCTGCTTGGAATGCTTCTTGTCCTTGACCAATTGGTACTCTAAAATCTTTACCCCCTTGAATTATTAAGATCGGAGTATTCCATTTTTCAACCAAGTTAATCGGATTAAAAGTGCTGTATGTTTTTTGTGCCACCGCATTATCTTTCTCCCAGTAAGCACCCCCAAAATCCCAATTATTAAAGAATACTTCCTCTGTAGTCCCAAACATACTTTGCGTGTTAAAGACCCCATCATGAGCGATAAAAGTTTTGAAACGGTTGTTGTGGATTCCAGCCAAATAAAAAGCAGAATATCCACCATAGCTAGCACCCACACATCCTAAACGTGTTTTGTCCACATAACTTTCTTTAGCTACATCATCAATTGCCGAAAGGTAATCGTCCATAACTTGGCCTCCCCAGTCTTTACTGATTTGTTCATTCCACTCAACGCCATGTCCTGGCATTCCACGACGGTTAGGCGCTACTACTATATAGCCATTGGCTGCCATTAATTGAAAGTTCCAACGGAAAGAATAAAACTGTGTCAGAGCGCTCTGCGGTCCACCTTGACAATATAGTAAGGTTGGATATTTTTTTGTAACATCAAAGTTTGGAGGTAATATAACCCAAACTAACATTTTCTTACCGTCAGTTGTTGT
The DNA here is from genome assembly GCF_052113625.1 of Flavobacterium sp. W21_SRS_FM3. Lineage (NCBI taxonomy): Bacteria > Pseudomonadati > Bacteroidota > Flavobacteriia > Flavobacteriales > Flavobacteriaceae > Flavobacterium > Flavobacterium sp. W21_SRS_FM3. Next base: position 500,014 of record NZ_JBGQOD010000001.1, read on the forward strand.
TACATACCTTCTCTCAGTTTTGCTAAGTGACAATTTGCTGTAAACTGCTGTATTTACATTTGTGATTTGTTTCCAAGATTTTTTCTTAAGATCGTAAGAAAATATTTCTGCAGCATGATTCATATCTCCTCTAGTAACAATAATACTGCTTCCAGAAAATCCTACAATTTCATTGACGTCAAAATCTCCATTTGTTAGTTGGGTTACCTGTACCGCTATTTTAGTAAGACCAGGGAAGTTGACTTCAAATAATTGCTTTGTGCCATCAATAGCAGCAATGAAATAGATTTTTTTGCTGTCAACACTCCATTTAAAACTATCCACAGTACCGTCCCAATTAGCAGTAAGGTTCATTTTCATGCCTTTAAAATCAACTATGATGTCATTTTTATCCGCTTCATAACCGTCACGTTTCATTTGCAACCACGATAAATTACCTGCTGGAGAAAATTGCGGTGCTATATCATAACCTGAATTTCCTTCTGTTCTATTAATCGTTTCTCCGGTTTCAAGATTGTATTCGTAAATATTAGTATCTGTAGATATAGCATACTGTGTACCTGCTTTTTTCTTGGCTACATACAAAATACTGTTACTGTCAGGTGACCAGATGTAATCTTCGTCTCCTCCAAAAGGTTTTTGTGGACTGTCAAATGCCTCCCCTTTCAAGATGTCAATTCCTGTTGATCCCTCTTTGTTTTCTTTATAAAAAACATGGTTAAATTTGCCTTCATTCCATGTGTCCCAGTGGCGATAATCTAAACCATCATAGATTTGCACTTCAGATTTATCTAAGTCAGGGTAAAAATCTTTTCCAAGTACGTTATTAACTTTTACCTCTTCATTATAAACCATATATTTTCCATCAGGGGAGATGTTTTTATCATTTACTAATTCTTTGAAGGATTCAACAGCTGTAGCTTTTCCGCCATTAATAGGGATATAATAGTACTTAGAATTGGATTTGTTTTCTTCAACAGAAGGGCTGCTTACTTTGTAAACAATGTTTTTTGCGTCCTTAGAGATACCAATAGGTGTTACTCTGCCTAATTTCCAAAGCGTTTCGGGGGACATTACATTTTGAGCAATTGCGCTTAGACTCATCATTGTCAGTGTTGTAAATAATATTTTTTTCATTTTAAAAAGTAATTTTTTTGGTGATCTAAAAGTAAAGAATTTAGATGAGTTTTCCTTGGTTTGATGGTGGTTTATACTTCGAAACAAGAGGACTGTTTTTTGATTTATAATTTTAACGAAAATTAATTTGCAGCAAACCACTTTGCTTAAAATCAGCAATCAATAAATTAATTTAATTGGAGAAGCGGAATTAGCAGTTGAAAATGTTATTTTTATAAAAAAAAATAGCATGAACTTAAGTTATTGGGAGTTGAATAATTGGTTTACAAATGTAGATTACACTATTGTAGGTAGTGGGATTGTCGGTTTGCATGCTGCTTTGCGCTTACGCGAAAGATTTCCAGAAAGTAAAATTTTAGTGCTGGAAAAAGGGATGTTGCCACAGGGAGCGAGTACAAAAAATGCTGGTTTTGCTTGCTTTGGAAGCATTTCAGAAATTATAGATGATTTGAAATCCCATTCAGAGGAAGAGGTAATTAATCTTATTGAGAAGCGATGGCAGGGTTTGCAATTACTACGTAAGAACTTAGGAGATACGGTAATAGATTTTAAGCCTTTTGGCGGTTATGAACTTTTTTTAAATGAAGATGAGAGCTGTTATACGGAATGTGTAAATAAACTTCCATTTATAAATGAAATTTTAAAACCATTATTTAAAGCAGATGTTTTTGCGAAGCAAGTGGATCGTTTTGGTTTCAATGGAATACATGATTATGTGATTTATAATCCCTTTGAAGGACAAATAGATACCGCTAATATGATGCAGGCGTTACTAAAAAAAGCGAATAATGAGAATATATTAATTTTAAATAAGCAGACAGTTACAGCATTTGCGGATGTAGGGAACGGAGTTGAAATTGGGCTGGAGGACTTTAGTTTTATTTCTAAAAAAGTATTGTTTGCTACAAATGGTTTTTCGAATAAATTGACAAATGGCGCGGTAAAACCAGCAAGAGCACAGGTTTTAATTACTGAGCCAATAGAAGATTTAGATATTAAAGGCACTTTTCATTTAGACAGAGGTTATTACTATTTTAGAAACATTGGCGATAGAATATTACTAGGAGGTGGAAGAAATCTTGATTTTGAAACTGAAACAACGACAGTGCTGGCTCAAACAGAAATTATTCAAAATAAATTGGAACAATTATTAAAAGAAGTAATTTTGCCACGCCAAGACTTCAAAATTGCTCACAGATGGAGTGGCATTATGGGGATTGGTAACAGTAAGAAACCTATAGTCTCTCAATTATCAGATAACGTTTATTGTGGTGTTAGGCTAGGAGGAATGGGAGTAGCAATAGGAAGTTTAATAGGAAAAGAATTAGCAGATTTAATATAATGGGAATAAAAACAAGACCGAGTAGTTCCACAAAGAGAAAACCAGTTAAAAAAGAGTCTGGAAGTTTTATAAGTAAGTTGAGTAAGCTTATTTTTAAACTTGTATTGTGGTTTATAGGACTCTCTTTATTTTTTGTAGTACTTTTTAAATTTGTTCCTGTTCCCTTTACACCATTAATGGCTATTAGGGCAATTGAACATAAAGCTGCAGGTAAGGATGCTGTGTGTAGTCATGACTGGGAACCGCTTGAAAATATCTCTGTAAATTTGCAAAAAGCAGTTATTGCTAGTGAGGACGGCATGTTTTTAAAACACAATGGGTTTGACTTCAAAGCCATGCAAAAAGCATATAAAAGCAATGAGCGCGGTCGAAGAATTAAAGGAGGGAGCACCATCTCACAACAGACAGCTAAGAATGTCTTTCTATGGCAAGGACGCAGCTATTTACGCAAAGGTCTTGAAGCTTATTTTACGGTTTTAATTGAGCTTATATGGGGGAAAGAGCGTATTATGGAAGTCTATTTGAATAGTATTGAAATGGGTGATGGGGTTTATGGAGCACAAGCTGCTGCTGAGCACTGGTACCGAAAAGATGCTGCCAATTTGACGCCACTACAAGCGGCTGGAATAGCAGCAATATTGCCTAATCCTAGAAAATTTACTGCAACAAGTTCTTCTTCCTATATTAATAATAGAAAAACTAAAATCATGCGAGTGATGCGCACAGTAGGTAAAATAAATTATTAGATGCGGTATAAAAACAAATTTATTTTATTTGTTCTACTGCTAACAACTCATGTTTGGAGTCAAAACCAGGGCGCTGAAATAGGGCTTGTAGCCGACAATGATTTGTATACCTCTTCTAAAAATGATATGTATTATACTAATGGGATGGAGCTGTTTTATTGGTATCTGACAAAGAATGAAAACACAAAAATTTATAAAAAAACCACTCAGTTTAAAGTAGGACAATACATTTATACACCTCGATTTTTAAATTCAGCTAATAAAGATATTATGGATCGGCCCTATGCTGGTTATCTTTTTGGAGAGTTTGGGAATACTATTTTTTATACGAATGAATCAGTATTTCAAGGGGATGTGAGAATAGGATATGTTGGTCCAAATGCTTTTGGTAAAGAAACCCAAAAAAGTTTTCATGATCTAGTAGGTTACAAAGAAGTTCGCGGCTGGGAATACCAAATTCAAAACGCTCTAGCGGTACAAACGCATTTTATGTTCTCTAAGAAAATATTTGCAGAAAGCCATCATGATTTTGTCGATCTACACTTTCTTAGCGAAGCGAGTTTAGGAACAATTTTCAATGGAGCTTCGGCGGGTTTTGTGACTAGAATAGGTTTTAAAAAGTTGGTAGCGGTATACAATTCGAACCTTTATGGAGGAGCAGTAGGAAGCAATGAAAGAGAGTTTTATTTTTACATAGCTCCTAGTATTAACTATCAAATGTATGATGCTACAATTCAAGGCAGTCTTTTTAATAACAATAGTCCCGTGACGTTTAGTTTAGTACCTTTTCGTTTTAACGGAGAGGCGGGATTTAAATACCGCAAAAATAAGCTCAATTTATCTTATGTCTTTGTTTACCGCGGTAAAGAACTTTACAGTTCTACTATATCGGGTTATTTTTACGGGTCTATAGGAATTTCATATTTAATGCAGTAATACTTATAGTTTTGTATTATAATTTTATGAATGGAATTCTTGATTAATTGAATCCCAGTGTACTAATTTCTTTCATTATTTTCATCTTTTTTCACAAAAATGCTATGCCAATAGAAAACATACCTGAAATTTATTTTCAGGACAAAAAATCAAATCTCGACTTATTAATTTATGACTTTAAGATGACTAATGATGTTGTTAAAAGTAAAGTCAATTTAAGTATGAATATGTTCAGCTTTTTACAAGTAGGTAAAAAGCAAGTTCACTTTGCCGATACTTCTGTAGCGGTTAATAGTAAACAATCTTTACTGCTAAAAAAGGGTAATTGGCTTTGGACGGAGCTATTGGATACTGAAGCTATTTATTATTGTAAACTTTTCTTTTTTTCGGAGCAAAAATTGATTGACTTTTTAAGTAAATATACTAATAATGTTGTGCCTTCTAATGATGAAATCGCCTATTTTGTCATTGAAAATGATGCGTATATAGCAGCTTTTATAAATTCAGTAACAATACTAGATACAGCTGATTCGGGTTTTGAAAAGCAACTACTTTCTCTGAAATTTGAAGAAATCATGCTGTATCTTTTAAATAAATACGGTAAGAAATTTGAATTGTATTTGCATTCTCTAATTTCTAATGATGTTTCCCCGTTTAAAAGCGTAGTAGAGAGTAATGTTTATTCGAATTTAAAACTAGAGGAAATTGCCTTTTTATGCAATATGAGTTTGTCCACTTTTAAACGTCATTTTATCGCCGAATACAAAGAAGCACCTGGGAAATGGTTGCAGGAGAAGCGCTTGCAAAGAGCCAAAGAAATATTACAAGAAGGCGTATTAAAACCTTCGGATATTTATTTAGATATGGGTTATAACAATTTATCTAACTTTAGTATTGCTTTTAAAAACAAATTTAATATAAGTCCAAAGGAAATCACTTCATAATTGCAAAACGTTGAACTTAAGTAAGTTGATAAATTTATGTTATTTGTTTACTGGTTAAAGTATTAAAATGACCTTTTTTCATAATTTTTTGAACTGAATCAATAACTGCAAGAATTGGCCTTAACCATACATTTGTGGTGTAATTATTTATAACAAGCATGTTATAAATAATTACACCAATATAATTTTAAAAATATAATTATGGCAAATGTAACTAAACCCGTTTTTAAAGAAAGATACGGGAATTTTATTGACGGAAAGTTTGTTGCTCCGGTTAACGGGCAATATTTTGATAATGTATCACCAGTAGACGGAAAAGTATTTACTCAAGCAGCTCGTTCTTCTGAGGAAGATGTTAACCTTGCATTAGATGCAGCACATAAAGCATTTCCTTCTTGGAGCACAACATCAGCAACAGAGCGCAGTAATATGTTACTTAAGATCGCTCAGGTAATGGAAGATAACTTCGAATATTTAGCAACATTAGAGACAATTGATAATGGAAAACCAATTCGTGAATCTCGTGCAGCTGATATTCCTTATTGTATCGATCACTTTCGTTATTTTGCAGGAGTGATTCGTGCGGATGAAGGAAGTATTTCAGAGCATGATAAAAATACCGTAAGCATTGTTTTGCATGAACCTATCGGAGTAGTTGGAGAGATTATTCCTTGGAATTTTCCAATGTTAATGTTAGCATGGAAAATCGCTCCAGCATTAGCAGCAGGTTGTACGGCAGTTGTAAAACCAGCGGAACAAACTCCTACAAGTGTTATGCTTTTAATGGAATTAATAGGAGATATTTTACCTGCGGGAGTGTTAAACATTGTAACTGGTTTTGGTAATGAAGCGGGTGAAGCTCTAGCAACCTCTAAGCGTGTTGCTAAACTTTCTTTTACTGGTTCTACAGCAACAGGACGTAAAGTATTGCACAATGCAGCTGAAAACATTATTCCGGTAACTATGGAATTAGGAGGGAAATCTCCAAATATATTTTTCCCATCAGTAGCAGATAAAGATGATGCTTTTTTTAGCAAAGCTATTGAAGGAGCGCTAATGTTTGCACTGAATCAAGGCGAAATCTGTACTGCACCAACACGTATTTTAGTTCATGAAAGCATTGCAGACCTTTTCATAGAAAGAATGCAACAACGTCTAGGAGCGATTAAAACAGGTAACCCACTAGATCCAGAAACCATGATCGGTTCTCAAGTTTCTAAGGCGCAGTACGACAAAATTTTGAACTATATCAACATTGGAAAGGAAGAAGGTGCTACAGTTTTAGCTGGTGGAGACGCTGGAAACTACGAAGGAGAACTTTCTGAAGGATACTATATTCAACCAACAGTTTTAAAAGGAAACAACGATATGCGTGTCTTCCAAGAAGAAATTTTTGGACCTGTAGTAGCGTTAACCACTTTTAGTACTACCGAGGAGGCAATTGCAATTGCAAATGACACACCTTACGGTTTAGGTGCAGGAGTTTGGTCTCGTGACGCACATGAATTATTTCAAGTTCCACGTGCTATACAGGCGGGAAGAGTTTGGGTAAACCAATACCATACTTACCCTGCTCACGCTCCTTTTGGAGGTGTTAAAGAATCTGGTTTTGGACGTGAAAATCATAAAATGGCCTTAGATCATTACCGTGTTGTAAAAAACATGTTGATTTCTTATGATAAAGAGCCAATGGGATTCTTTTAATCAAAAACTAACTTAAATTTTACAAAAAAACCTCGGATATTCCGAGGTTTTGTCGTTTTAACGGTATAGAGACTATTTATTAGTTCGTAATATTAAATAGAAGTGCTTGAAATCTAATCAATGGTCACATCTGAGTAACAAAAAACCCTTAAAATCACCAGATTTCAAGGGTTTTTTTAATAATGTGGAGAATACCGGATTCGAACCGGTCACCTCTTGCCTGCCAGGCAAGCACTCTAGCCAAATGAGCTAATCCCCCAATACAATCGCAAATATAACATTATTTAGCATTCAAAAAACAAATAAAAAAACAACTTTCTGCTGGTTGAATTGTACTACTTTCTTCAGAATAATTTTAACTTTACCACAAAACTATTCAAATGACTACAGCAGCAACGACCGGTTCACTTACTTCAACAATTCAAGACAATATTGCAACGGTACAATTTTCACATCCCGCGAGCAATTCTATTCCTCGTCAATTGCTGGATTCACTCACTGATGCGTTAAATCAGCTGAGTTCAAATCCAGATGTAGCGATAATCGTTTTGCGAAGTGAAGGCAAAGGAGCGTTTTGTGCTGGCGCATCATTTGATGAGCTTTTGGCGGTTTCAAATCTACAAGAAGGCACCGCTTTTTTCTCTGGATTTGCTAACCTAATCAACGCCATGCGCAACTGTTCAAAAATTATCGTGGGTCGCATTCACGGTAAGGCAGTAGGAGGCGGTGTTGGCATAGTAGCTGCCTGTGATTATGCTTTTGCTACTACAAATGCTGCGGTAAAACTCTCTGAACTTGCCATAGGTATTGGTCCGTTTGTGATTGAACCAGCTGTAAGTCGTAAGATTGGTAAGACGGCAATGACTCAGATGACGCTTGCTGCTCATGAGTGGAAAACGCCAGAATGGGCATTAGAAAAAGGGCTGTATGCGAAGTTAGTCGATGATCAAACTGAATTAGATATTGACTTAGGACATTTTACATCAAAATTAGCCTCATATAATCCGGAGGCGCTACAGCAAATGAAAAAAATTATCTGGGAAGGAACCGCTAACTGGGATGTACTTTTAGTTGAAAGAGCTGCTATTTCAGGTAAATTAGTACTCTCTGATTTTACTAAAAATGCCTTAAACCAATTTAAGAAATAATTGCTTTCGTAGTTTTATCAGAAGCTATTTCCTGCTATTCGCTATATCTTTTACTGGCTAAAGAAGCCAGTAAAAGGATGCCGCTACTATCAGGGCTAAAACGCATAGAGTCGGAAACACAATATTTCCAATCCATTTCTCACAACAAATGACTAAATTTGCAGTCAAAATTATACCTAGATGAGCAATATCAGAATTACAAAACAATTTAATTTCGAAACTGGACATGCCCTTTATGGCTACGACGGAAAATGTAAAAATGTTCACGGACATAGCTACAAATTATCAGTGACCGTTATAGGAAGTCCGATTACTAATAGAGACGATGTCAAATTCGGAATGGTAATTGACTTTTCGGACTTAAAGAAAATTGTAAAAGAAGAGATTGTAGATCAATTCGACCACGCAACTGTTTTTAATGAAACTACGCCTCACGTAGAGCTTGCTATGGAATTAAAAAATCGTGGTCACCATGTAATCTTAGTAGATTATCAGCCTACAAGCGAAAACATGGTAATTGATTTTTCACAAAGAATCATTAGCCGTTTGCCACAAGGAATTAAACTTTTCTCTTTGAAGTTGCAGGAAACTGAGTCTTCATTTGCAGAGTGGTACGCTAGCGATAATCTATAATTCATAACTGATATCTTAGTTTAATGAAATTACCTAATAATAAAAAAGTATATTTTGCTTCTGATCAACATTTTGGAGCGCCTACTCCCGAATTAAGTTTTCCCAGAGAAAAAAAATTCGTGGCTTGGCTGGACGAAGTAAAAGAAGATGCAGAAGCTATTTTTTTAGTGGGGGATTTATTTGACTTTTGGTTTGAATATAAAACCGTAGTTCCCAAGGGTTTTATACGTGTTTTAGGTAAACTTGCTGAAATTCGCGACAGCGGAATTCCCATATACTTTTTTGTAGGGAATCACGATTTATGGATGCATGGTTATTTCGAAAAAGAATTAAATATTCCCGTTTATCATGACAATCAAGAATATACTTTTGGTGATAAAACCTTCTTAGTAGGTCATGGTGACGGAAAAGGTCCTGGTGACATGGGTTACAAACGTATGAAAAAGGTGTTTACTAATCCTTTTTCAAAATGGCTTTTCAGATGGCTTCATCCAGACATAGGAGTAGGATTAGCACAGTATCTTTCGGTAAAAAATAAATTGATTTCTGGTGATGAAGATGTGACCTTTCTTGGCGAAGACAACGAATGGCTAATTTTATATGCTAAAAAGAAACTAGAGACTAAACACTATAATTACCTCGTCTTTGGTCACCGTCATTTACCTATGAAAGTAACTGTGGGTGTAGACGCGGAATATGTGAATCTAGGCGACTGGATTTCATATTTTACTTATGGCGTTTTTGATGGGGAAAATTTCGAAATTAAGAAGTACGATAATTAGTTCATTCCTGCGCCATATAAATATTCATCCATATTTATTTTAAATAAGGTTCCTTCTACTAAATCTTTAATCGCTTTTAATTCTTTCATTGAAACGGCTAAGTCAATTTGGCTGCAAGGCGTCTTTAATAAAAACTTATCGCAACTGTTTTTCATTGCACAATCATCGCAGCAATTATTTTTCTTAATGCTCTCTTCAATTAAACAGATGAAATTATTAAGTTCAGGAACCGTGAAATAAAAGCCAGTTTCCTTAAATACTATTTGAACTTTATTCAAAATTGTCTGGTTTTCCTTTTTCCAATAAAATGAAATCCCTGAATGGTTATAATATATTTGTTCTATTTCTTTCATAGTAGTCGTGTATGAAACAAATATACCATTTATTTAGATTGGTTCTAAATAGGTTGTAGTTAAATTTATCTTTAAAATAATGAGAACAGGTATCTTGCTATTTATCTCAATAGCTTAGTCTTCGTTTTCGTGTTCTTCTAAATCTTTGGTCAGATCTAATTTTCTAAAAGTGGGTGATATTATTCCAGTAGTTAATACCACGAAGAGTGTCATACTTCCTCCAAAGACAACAGCAGTGACTGTTCCCATTAATTTAGCTGTCAATCCGCTTTCAAAAGCCCCCAATTCATTCGATGAACCCACAAACATGGAGTTTACTGCTGAAACCCTGCCTCGCATATGATCAGGTGTTTTTAGTTGTAAAATAGTTTGGCGTATCACCACTGAAATTCCATCAAAGACGCCACTAAGGAACAAGGCTAACAGAGAGACCCAAAAAATGGTGGAAAGTCCAAATACAATTATACAGATTCCGAAGGCAAATATGGCTGAAAGTAATTTCATTCCGGCATTTTTACTTAAGGGTACATAGGCGGTAATTAACATGGTAATAAAAGCACCCACGGCTGGAGCGGCTCTCAAAAAACCAAAACCTTCTGGTCCCACTTTTAAAATATCTTGCGCGAAAACGGGAAGTAACGCTACGGCACCCCCAAAAAGTACGGCCACCATATCTAATGTAATAGCTCCTAAAACGGTTTTATTATTAAAAACAAATTTGATTCCTTCTGTCAGACTCTCCATCACTGGTTCTCCAATTTTTGGATTTAAAATTGGTTTTTTTTCGATTTGAGAGAGTGCTAATAAAGCAAGTATCGAACAGGCAAAAACAGAGCACATGGACCAGTGAACGCCTATCAACGTTATTGAAAATCCAGCCACTGCCGGCCCTACAACCGAGGCGATCTGCCAAACAGAACTGCTCCAAGTTGCTGCATTTGGATAAGCTTTTTTAGGAACTAGTAATGATAATAAGGAAAAGATTGTTGGTCCGAGAAAAGCTCTAACCAAACCACCTAAAAACACTAGAAAATAAATAGCGTACAAAATACTTTTGGTACTGAAATCACTGACCACAGCAGGCCAAGTCAATAAAAATAATCCAAAACTTATAACCGAAAAAGCAAGAATACATTTTACTAATAATCCTTTCTTTTCTTTTTGATCGACAATATGACCTGCAAACAAAGCCATAGATAATGCAGGAATTACTTCCATTAGTCCGATAATCCCTAAAGATAGTGGGTCTTTTGTAATGCTATATACTTGCCATTCTATAACGATAAACTGCATGGACCAAGCAAATACCATCGCAAATCGCAGTAGTAAAAATGTATTGAATTCCTTGTATCGTAAAGCGGCGTAGGGATCTTTTTTCTTTAAATTGTCAGCACTCATTATCGTATGTTTTTTAATCGTAGTTGTGTTGAAACGTTGCCGTTCCATTCGTTTTCATCAATACAGTAAGCGGCCTCAAAGAATTGCTGTCCTTTAGTCAAGCCAATTTTATTTCCTAGGCCAAAACCGATAGCAGCAATACCTTCGGAATTATTTTGTTTTACAAAAAGGCGCAAATGTTCTTCATCTTTCCCCATCGTTTTGCCGTAACCCGTATCAATAATATTTTTAGTTAAAAAGACAGGAGTCATATTTTGTGGTCCAAAAGGTTCAAACTGCTTTAAAATTCTAAAAAATTTAGGGGTGATATCAGAGAAGTTGATTTCAGCATCAATCTCGATTTCAGGTGTGCGCATTTCAGGATGAATTGTATCTTGAACTTGCTTCTCAAATGCTTCCTTAAAAGCAGGATAGTTTTCTTCTTTTAACGTCATTCCTGCTGCATACATATGACCACCAAATTGTTCTAAATAATCAGAACAGGCGTCTAAAGCATTATACACATCAAACCCTTTTACAGATCGCGCGGATGCAGCATATTTATCACCACTTTTTGTAAATACTAATGTAGGACGGTAATAGGTTTCTATTAATCGCGAAGCAACAATACCAATCACTCCTTTGTGCCAGTCTTCCTGATACACCACAGTGGTAAAGCGATCTTGTTCTTGATTCACTTCAATCTGGTTAAAGGCTTCTTTGGTAATTTGTTTGTCGAGATCTTTTCGATCCGAGTTGTATTGTTCAATTTCAGAAGCAAATTGTTGTGCTTGTTCAAAATCAAATTCGGTTAACAATTCCACTGCGTGATTACCATGTTTAATTCTGCCAGCCGCATTGATTCTCGGGGCAATGATAAAAACAACATCGGTAATATCTAAGGTTTGTTTTTTTATCTGGTGAATTAATGCCTTGATTCCGGGTCTTGGGTCATCATTGATAACTTGTAATCCATAATAGGCCAGAACTCTGTTTTCTCCAGTCATCGGTACAATATCTGCGGCTATTGCGGTAGCCACTAAGTCTAAATACGAAATCAAATCTTCGATGGTTTCTCCTTTTTTACTTCCTAAGGCTTGTATTAGTTTAAAACCAATACCACAACCACATAATTCGTCATAAGGATAACTACAGTCGGTTCTTTTAGGATCTAAGACGGCAACAGCCTCAGGAAGTTCGTCTCCTGGTCTGTGGTGGTCACAAATAATAAAGTCAATGTTTTTATCTTTTGCGTAAGCGACATGATCTATAGACTTAATACCGCAGTCGAGTGCTATGATAAGGCTAAAGCCATTGTCCTCAGCAAAATCGATTCCTTTATAAGACACTCCATATCCTTCTAGGTAGCGATCTGGAATGTAAGTGGCGACATTAGAATAATAGGACTTTAAATAAGAAGATACTAGTGAAACAGCTGTGGTGCCATCAACATCATAATCACCAAAGACAAGAATGCGCTCTTCATTTGCAATGGCTAACTCAATCCTAGCAACTGCTTTTTCCATATCTTTCATTAACAAAGGATCATGAAGGTGATCTAACGACGGACGAAAAAAAGCTTTGGCCTGTTCAAAAGTTTCTATACCACGTTGTACCAGTAAAGTTGCTACAAAATCTTCTACATTTAAGGCTGCGGCCAAATGTTTGATTTTGTCCTCTGAAGGTTTGGGTTTAATGGTCCAACGCATCGTCTTTTGTTTAAAGTTTTAGGTGAAAAGAGATTTTTTCGTTTGATTTATTTCAACTGCAAAGCTTCGCCTTCAAATTGGATTCCGTTCCAACCCGTTATCATAAAGTTGCGGATATTTTGGTGATCCGTTCCTTCTGGCTTGTTTAGTACATCTTCAAAATAGTACGCACCAAAGCAGCTTAAAGTTTCTTCTTGTGTAAGCTGTTGTGCTTTTGCGAAAGCAAACACTTTACAAGATCCTGAGTTTTCTCCAGCAGCATTGTCTTGATTGCCATTTTTAAAGGCGGTTGCTGTGAAATCGTAATTTTCTTCGATTACTGCGATGGTATCTGTAAAAGCAATAGATTTTGGGTTTTCTTTTACAGTTGTAAGGAATGTTGATATCGTCATGAGATGGCTTTATTCTTTATTGTCTTCTTTTGAAAATTTACTTTTCTTTGCTTCTTTTACAAAAGGTTTCCCTGCTACAACCACAACAATTTCTCCTCGAGGAGCTGTTTTTTCAAAATGGGTTAACACTTCTCGAGTGGTTCCTCTTACATTTTCTTCGTGTAGTTTTGATAATTCTCTAGAAACGCATATTTGACGGTCCTCGCCAAAGTAAGTAATAAATTCGGCTAAGGTTTTTACTAATTTATGCGGAGAAACATATAAAATCATCGTTCTGCTTTCTTCGGCTAATTCTAAATAGCGTGTTTGACGCCCTTTTTTTTCAGGTAAAAATCCTTCAAAAACAAATTTGTCATTGGGTAAGCCACTATTGACTAAGGCGGGCACAAAAGCTGTCGCACCCGGTAGGCATTCTACATCAATTCCGTTTTCAACACATGCTCGAGTTAGTAAAAACCCAGGATCAGAGATAGCAGGTGTTCCAGCATCTGAAATAAGAGCAATGTTTTCTCCTGCTTTTAAACGAGCAATTAAATTCTCAACAGTTTTATGTTCGTTATGCATGTGGTGGCTGTGCATGTGCGTGCCAATTTCAAAATGTTTCAACAGTTTTCCACTCGTACGGGTGTCTTCTGCCAGAATTAAATCGACTTCTTTGAGTATTCGAATGGCTCTAAAAGTCATGTCTTCGAGATTACCTATAGGGGTGGGAACAATATATAATTTTGACATAATAACTAATACATGGGTTTAATATAAATTGCAGTTTGTGAAATCACTTTAAGTAATTTGCTTGCTACAAAGTCAACTTAGTTTGATTTTGAGTTTACAGAATTAAAGAAATTTTTTCTCTATAATATCCATAAAACGTTCTGCGTAATCATCTTTACCTTTCCAATCATTATAGTCGGGTTTAACCATTTCTTCAATAAAATTACGGGTCTCGTAAAAATTATCAAAAGTGATCAATTGATTTAAAACTCGGTTGTAATCTTCTTCACTATTGCCAAAAAGATGTTTAACAAAAGCAATGCGATCGTTTAGATCAATATCAATTCCTTTAGAAAATTTGTCGTTGATAGAAAGGTTTTTTGGAGTTTCTGCAACAGTTGGTTTTTCTATAGCTGGTGGAGTACTCACTGCTTCATCTGCAGCTTTTTCTTCTACAGCTTCAAAAACGGTTTCTGGCGGAAGAGGTTCTACATTATCTACTTTTACAAAAAGAGTATCGTTGTAATTACCCCCCAGCAAGTCTTCAAATGATATTTGAACCGCTTCATTTTTCTTTGGTGTTTCACTTTCTGACAATTCGAATGCTGGAGTAAAATCATCCTTTTTATCATCATTAATGTCTGTTTTTGCAGACTCTTCCTGTTCTGTAATTAATTCTTCATCTACTGGTGGAACACCAAGAACTTCTTCTTCGATTTCTTGCTCTTCCTCGTTTTCTTCAGTAGGCTCCTCAACAACTGGTTCTTCTTTTAGGTCAGCTTCAAAAGCAATACTTTCTGATTCTTCTTCCTCAACATCTTCTTCTTCTTTTACTATACTTTGGTTGTCGGAATGCTCCATTTCAGTTTCTGAAATAATTTCTGGCTCATCCTTAGTTTCCCTATCTAAATTCTCATCTGCAACTGTCGTTTCTTCAACAACTTCTTCAGTGCGTTCTTCTACTTCTTCAGCTTCATGGGGAAGATTAGTTTCATTCATTTCGATAACGGTCTCAACGGGTAAGTCAGCTTCTTTGTCATAAAAATCTTCCACTTCTTTTTCAATTTCAGCATGCCCTATTGTTGGTTTTGCATCACCATAGTGCTCATCAATAAATCGTAAAACGGAAAGTTTCTCGTACAATTTTTGCGTTTCTAAATACAATTGATTGACGTCAGACTTGTTTTTTAGTTGTAATATTCTGTGAGCAATGCTCATTAAATCGGCTTCCAGTCTTTTTTTCATAACGTTTAAATTATTGTATGTATTGCGTATTTGTTTCTTTTTAAACCCCGAACTTTATCTTGATAAATGAATAATAACCCTTTAGCGGATTTATTTAATTTTTTAAATAACTGTTCACAAATCTTCGAATTAATAAAATTTTTCTACTTTTGAGACAGCGTAAAAGTATAAAATCTTACGCCCATTTATTACATTACAAAGTAATAAAAACTATTCATTTTTTAAGTTAGAAAAATACAAAATGTTTCTCGAAAATACAGTAAATCATAAAGAGCAATTTGGTTGGATTGAAGTCATTTGCGGTTCGATGTTTTCGGGTAAAACCGAAGAATTGATTCGCCGACTCAAGAGAGCGCAATTTGCCAAGCAAAAAGTGGAAATTTTTAAACCAGAAATTGATACGCGTTACCATGATGAGATGGTTGTTTCTCACGACTCTAATGAAATTCGTTCTACACCCGTTCCTGCAGCAGCTAACATCGCCATTTTAGCACAAGGATGTGATGTAGTGGGGATTGATGAAGCACAGTTTTTTGATGACGAAATCGTTAAAATTTGTAATGATTTAGCCAATCAAGGAATTCGAGTTATTGTAGCGGGATTAGACATGGATTTTAAAGGGAATCCTTTTGGTCCTATGCCTGCACTTATGGCTACTGCCGAATATGTAACAAAAGTTCATGCTGTATGTACACGCACTGGAAACCTAGCGAATTATAGTTTTAGAAAAACCGACAGTGATAAACTTGTCATGCTAGGGGAAACTGAAGAATACGAGCCGCTTAGCCGTGCAGCTTATTACCACGCCATGCGAAAAGATCAGGAAGAAAAGAAGTAAGCCTTTGTCCAGTCTTCTCCAAAGGAGAGTCAGCTATAATGTGGCTGGAACCCATAAAATACAAAACCCTTTCTGATGCTCAGAAAGGGTTTTGCATTTTTAAATCAAAAATAATTGATCAGTAATTTGAAATCTACATTCTTATATCTTCTTCCTCATTCTTGCCACAGGAATATCGAGTTGCTCTCTGTATTTAGCAATGGTTCTTCTAGCAATAGGATAGCCTTTTTCTTTAAGTAAATCAGCAAGTTGATCATCTGGATAAGGTTTTTTCTTATCTTCTTCTTCGATAATGTTTTGCAATATTTTTTTAATTTCAAGCGTCGATACATCTTCACCTTGATCATTTTTCATTGCTTCTGAGAAGAATTCTTTGATCAATTTAGTTCCATAAGGTGTTTCTACATACTTGCTATTGGCAACCCTAGAAATAGTTGAAATGTCTAATCCCACCATGTCAGCAATGTCTTTTAAGATCATTGGTTTTAATTTGGTCTCATCACCATCTAAGAAGTATTCCTCCTGATAATGCATGATCGCATTCATGGTTACAAAAAGCGTTTCTTGACGTTGTCTAATCGCATCAATAAACCATTTAGCCGAATCTAGTTTTTGCTTGATAAATTGTACTGCATCTTTTTGTGCTCCTGATTTATCTCTAGAATCTTTATAGGTTTGCATCATTTCCTGATAGTCTTTTGAGACATGCAGGCTAGGAGCATTTCTTCCGTTAAGCGTTAGCTCTAATTCACCATCTACAATTCGAATGGCAAAGTCAGGAACTACATTTTCAGTAATCTTATTATTACCCGTAAAAGCACCGCCTGGTTTCGGATTCAGCCTTTCAATTTCATGGATGGCTTTTTTTAATTGCTCGTTAGAAACCCCGTATTTTTGCAATAATTTATCGTAATGTTTTTTGGTAAAAGCATCAAATTGATTCTCGATAATATCTGTTGCAAGATCAATATATTCTGATGGTGTTTTGTGTTTCAATTGCAGTAATAAACATTCTTGTAAATCACGCGCACCCACACCCGATGGTTCTAATTGGTGAATTACATGTAGCATTCTTTCTACAGTGTCTTCATCAGTATAAATCGCTTGAGTGAATGCCATATCATCTACGATATCAGCAATACTCCTGCGGATGTATCCCATGTCATCGATGCTTCCTACTAAGAATTCAGCGATGTCTCGCTCATTATCATCTAGAATAAAAGTATTCAACTGATTAATTAAATCCTGATGAAAACTAATAGGAGAGGCTAATGGAGATTCTCGTTCTTCATCATCATCACTGTAGTTGTTAGCTTGGGTCTTATAATCCGGTGAATCATCATCACTTAGATATTCATCGATATTGATGTCATCTGCTTCAATTCTATCTGATTCAGCATCATCATAATCATCATAATCTTCGTTTTCGAACTCGTCTTTTTCGTAGTCATCTTCTTCCTTTCCTGCTTCTAAAGCTGGATTTTCATTCATTTCCTCTAATAAACGTTGTTCAAAGGCTTGCGTAGGCAATTGAATTAACTTCATCAGCTGGATTTGCTGTGGAGATAATTTCTGTGATAATTTTAAATTTAAGAATTGCTTTAGCATTTATTTTTTTGTTTAAAAAGTTTAAGGTTTAAAGTTTAAAGATGTCAGTATTTTAAACAGCTTTAAACTTTAAACAAATTAAACTATTTTTAAAATTCCGCATTCATTGGTGTTCTTGGGAAAGGAATTACGTCGCGTATGTTAGTCATTCCAGTAACAAAAAGAACGAGTCTTTCAAATCCAAGTCCGAAACCAGAGTGTACTGCTGAACCGAATCGTCTAGTATCTAAATACCACCATAATTCTTCCTCATCAATTCCTAAGGCTTTCATTTTTTCAACTAAAACGTCAAAACGCTCTTCTCTTTGAGAACCTCCTACGATTTCTCCAATTCCAGGGAACAGGATATCCATCGCACGAACTGTTTTTCCGTCTTCGTTCAAACGCATGTAGAATGCTTTAATATTTGCTGGGTAATCAAACAAGATTACTGGGCATTTAAAGTGTTTCTCTACTAAATAACGCTCGTGTTCTGACTGTAAATCAGCTCCCCATTCGTTAATGATGTAGTTGAATTTTTTCTTTTTGTTTGGAGTACAGTCTCTCAAAATGTCAATTGCTTCAGTATAAGAAACGCGTTTAAAATTGTTATCTAAAACAAAGTTTAACTTGTCTAGCAAAGCCATTTCACTTCTTTCAGCTTGTGGTTTTGATTTTTCTTCGTCTAGCAAACGATTTTCTAAGAATTTTAAATCCTCAGGACATTTGTCTAAGGTGTATTTTATGACATACTGAATGAATTCTTCAGCAAGATCCATATTGTCGTTCAAGTCATTAAAAGCAACCTCAGGTTCGATCATCCAAAATTCGGCAAGGTGACGAGAAGTGTTTGAATTTTCTGCTCTAAACGTTGGACCAAAAGTATAAATCTGACCTAAAGCCATAGCAAAAGTCTCTCCTTCTAATTGTCCAGAAACCGTTAGATTAGTTTCTTTTCCAAAGAAATCTTCTTTATAATCAACTTTTCCTTCCTCAGTTCTTGGAGTTCCGTCAAATGGTAAAGCGGTAACTTTGAACATTTCACCTGCACCTTCAGCGTCAGATCCTGTAATGATTGGCGTGTTAACATACACAAAACCTTTTTCTTGGAAATAGCTGTGCACCGCATAAGATAAAACCGAACGAACACGCATAATTGCCCCAAACATATTCGTACGTACTCTTAAATGAGCATTTTCACGTAAGAAATCTAAGCTTGGTTTGTTTTTTGGTTGTATCGGGAATTTCTCAGCATCTGAGTCTCCTAATATTTCTAATTTGGCAACCTGAATCTCAAATTTTTGTCCGGCACCTTTACTCTCTACAAGAGTTCCAGTTACCGAAATCGCAGCTCCAGTGGTGATTCTTTTCAATGTTTCGTCAGGAGTATTCTCAAAATCGACTACACATTGTATATTATCGATGGTAGAACCATCGTTCAAAGCGATAAATTGATTATTTCTAAAAGTTCGTACCCATCCTTTTGCATTTACTTCATGTAGCGTCGTGGTACTGTTTAGTAAGTCTTTAACTCTTTTGTGTCTCATTTTATTTTTAGATTTTTAGCGAAGCTATGCGCCATAGCACTGCGTATCGAATAATAGTAAATGCAAATATAAATGATTTGTTTTAATTGTCATTGTAGTAAGCAAGCAATCAGCATCAGAATCTGAATATTTAGGAGCTTTTTCCAGCTATCCGCTATATCTTTTATCCCGAAACAAAATCGGGATAAAAGGATGCCGCTTCTATCTGGGCTAGGCTGTAGTGGAATTGCTATTTTTACTTCATTTTAAATAAATTAAAAACTTGACAAGCCACATAACAGTTTGTATTTTTGCCCTATGAACGATAATTTTATAACCGAGTATTTCGGCATTGGGATACAAAACGGTAAAACCCCTGAAAACTTAGGCGTTTTATGGCGATCAGCACAAAACTTAGGCGCAAGTTTTATTTTTACTATTGGTAATCGCTATGCTAAACAAGCATGCGATACACACAATGCGGTAAAATCAATACCTTATTTCCATTATGAGTCTTTTGAGGATTTTTATAAAAACTTACCCAAAGGAGCACGTTTGGTAGGAGTAGAGTTGGATGACAAGGCAACTGACTTAGAGGTTTTTGAACACCCTAGACGCTGTGTGTATTTACTAGGTGCTGAAGATCATGGGCTTTCAAAAAAAGCCATTGAAAAATGCCATTATTTAGTAAAGTTCAAATCCGAGAAAAGCCTGAATGTTTCTGTTGCAGGAAGTATTGTGCTTTATGATCGAGGTCTTAACAAGCCCCGTTCATAAATTTAACGATTTGATTCCTATGCTAAATCTAAATCATTTGTAATGAAAAAATTATTTTATATCGTTTCCCTACTGGTGATTTTTGCTTCTTGTCAAGGTCAAACCAAACTAGGTAAACCAACAGTAAATCCACTTGAAGTTCAGAAAACCTACACAGACTGGCGCAATTATCAAAAAGAAACTATTCTACTATCTAGGGATTTTGTTGCATTGGATTCCAATTCAAAAGAAATCAGTAAAATGGATTTTTTAAACAAATTGAGTGAAGGAAAGTATATTCCCATTCGATTAGAATCCGATTCAACAATTTTTACTTACCAACTTTTTAAGATTGAATCCACATCAGATAGCAGTATAAAAGCTTCTATTTCTGAAATAGCTTTCAACGAAATTCAAAATCTAAAAAAGGAAGGCGAACCGTTTCCTGAATTTTCATTCAAAGATTTAAATGGAAATTTAGTAACTAATGAAAATCTTAAAGGGAAAATTGTCGTTATAAAATGCTGGTATATTCACTGTGCAGCCTGCCTTAAAGAATTTCCAGAAGTCAATAAACTAGTGGAAAAAGATAAGGATAGAACAGACATAGTTTTCCTCAGTCTAGCCGAAGATGCTCCAGAGCAATTAATACCATTTTTAGCTCGCAAACCGCTTTCTTATTCGGTCGTTCCTAATATGAAGACCTATATGAATTTAACTTTGCAGCTTAATACATTTCCTACTCATTTTATTATCAATAAAGAAGGATTCATAGTTAAGGTATTGTCTGACTACAAAGGTTTAGAAGTAGCGTTAGAAAAGGAAAGTAGTAAAAAATAAGTAGAAAGCGTATCATCAAAATTAATACTATTGCCTCAATAAAAAAAGCTTCCCATTTTTAGAAACGGAAAGCTTTTTTATGAAATAATTTATTCGATAAACCAGTAATGAATCAGCATGCTATCGCTGTATTCTTTTATTGTTTTTGAACATGAACATCCATTTGAGGAAAAGGAATGTTGAGGTCATAATCTGGGAATTTTGTGTATGCTTTTTCATTCATATCAAAGAATACGCCCCAGTAATCAGCACTATCTACCCAAACACGAACAGCAAAATTTACTGAGCTGTCTGCCAATTCAGAGAGTCCAATAAAACCAGCGGGGTCTTTTAAGATTCTTTCGTCTTCCGCTATAAATAAATTAATCGCTTTTTTAAAGTTTTCGACATCATCACCGTAGGCGATTCCAAATGTCCAGTCAACTCTTCGCAAAGGCTCAGCCGAATAATTGATAAGCGCCCCTGTAGAAAGAGGACCATTAGGAATAATTACTAATTTTTTATCTGGGGTGTTTAAAAGTGTCGAAAAAATATTGATCTCTTTTACTGTTCCTGAGAAACCTTGTGCTTCAATAAAATCACCAATTTTAAAAGGTTTGATAATCAAAATAATGACACCTCCAGCAAAATTTTGAAGGGTTCCAGATAACGCTAAACCAACAGCCAAACCAGCGGCACCAATAATGGCAACAAAAGAGGTCATTTCGATTCCTATCATTCCCATTACCGTTATAATAAGTAAAGCTTTCAAAATGATGTTTGTCAAACTCTTTAAAAAAGGTACGAGAGATTGGTCTATTGATGATTTTGCTAATGACCTACCCACCGCTTTAGTAAGCAACTTAGTAATCCACAATCCTACAAAGAGTACAAGGATTCCTCCCAGTAGTTTGGGTGCATATTCTATGGCAAAATTTATTATTTTATTTAAGTAATCGTCTACAACTACAACTTGTTCCTTCATTTATTTTATCTTTTAAGTTCTACTCATTAGGCTTTTCGATTTCGCCCCGTTTTTTGAGTGGTAACTGGACTCCACTTTTAGAGTGAAAATTAATACCGCACCATATATTACTAGATTTTATGGTCTTATAATGGCATTATTCCAAATATACATTTTTAAAAATAAACCACAAAAATTTCCGTTTTAGGAATAAAAAAAATCCCGCTTAAAGAGGCGGGATTTTTGAAAACGAATACTATTTTGAAAGCTGACTTAATTTATTTGTTCTAAATCGTCCTCTTCGTCCATGTTGCTTAGCACATCAATTTTTGGTTCAATAAACTCTTGCTTGTTAGCTAACGATTTATTTAATGTTAATACTAAGCACGGCAATAACATTAGATTTGATAACATTCCAAAGGCAAGTGTAATTGCAATTAACCCGCCTAGTGCTACCGTTCCTCCAAAGTCTGATAACATAAAAACAGAAAAGCCTGCAAATAAAACCACAGAAGTATAAAACATACTAATCCCTGATTCTTTTATTGTAGCAAAAACGGATTTCTTAATTTTCCAATTATTGTGTGTTAGTTCCTGTCTGTACTGAGCTAAGAAATGAATCGTATCATCTACCGAAAGTCCGAAGGCAATACTAAACACTAATATAGTGGATGGTTTCAGCGGAATACCAAAATAACCCATTAATCCCGCAGTAATCATCAATGGCAACAAATTAGGAATTAATGAAACCACAACCATCTTAAACGAGCGAAACATGAAAATCATTAACAATGAAATCAACAATACGGCAAATAATAAAGAGGTAACTAAGTTATCTAATAAGTATTTGGTTCCTTTTTCAAAAACCAATGCTTTACCCGTCATGACTACATTGTAGCGGTCTTTTGGGAAGATTTTATTGGCTTTAGCCCAAAGTTTATCTTCGATTTTAGCCATATTCCCAGTGCCAATATCCCTCATGAAAGTGGTAATTCGAGCTACTTGTCCCGTACTGTCCACATAGCTTTTCATAATGTTATTCTTGCTGTCCTTTGTGGCATTTTTAGCATAGCTTAGAATGAAACTTTGCTCTTGCGAGCTTGGCAATTCATAATATTCTGGATTCCCATTGTAATAGGCTTGTTTTGAATATTTAACTAAATTTAGAATCGAAATAGGCTTAGAAAGTTCTGGAATCTCTTCAATGGTTTTTTGAAGATCATCCATTTTTCTTAACGTTGACAATTTCATAACGCCTTTCTTTCTCTTGGTATCTATGGTGATTTCAAGAGGCATGATTCCTTCAAATTCTTTTTCGAAAAATAATATGTCCTTATAAAAACCTGTATTTTTAGGCATGTCTTCAATCAAACTTCCCGAAGTTTTAATCTTAAATGCACCAATGGTACTCACTAAGAACAAAAATATAGCTACAAGATAAACGTGGCGGCGATTGTATTTTACCGTTTTTTCAATCCACGATATAAAGGTGTTAGTGTAATTGCGATTCAAATGTTCTAAGTGTTTCTGCTTAGGAACGGGTTGGTAGCTATAATATATTGGGATAACAATTAAACATAAAAAGAAAAGGGCAATAATACTCAGTGAGGAGATAATACCAAATTCTTTTAAAAGCTCACTATTGGTTATGATAAAAGTGGCAAATCCAGCTGCCGTAGTTAAGTTGGTCATCAAAGTAGCGGTTCCTACTTTGGTAATTACCCTTTGTAAAGCACGCGCTTTATTACCATGAGCACTGTATTCTTGCTGGTATTTATTGGTAAGGAAAATACAATTAGGTATTCCAATTACGATAACTAATGTAGGTACTAGCGCAGTAAGTACTGTTATTTGATAATGGAATAATCCTAGAAGACCAAAGGTCCACATCACGCCAATAACCACAATTAAAATGGCTATCAAAGTGGCTCTGAACGAGCGGAAAAAGAAAAAGAATATTATAGAAGTAAGCAATAAAGAAACGCCAATAAATAAACTAATTTCATTGAGAATGCTCATTGCGTTTAACGTACGGATATAAGGCATTCCCGAAACGCGTAAATCGATGCCAGTCTCTTTCTCAAAAGCTTCTATCTTAGGGATGAAATCCTTTACTATATAATCTTTACGATGTGAGGTATTGACAATCTTCTTGTCGAGATAAATAGCGGACCGAATCGTACCATTTTTTTTATTAAAAAGTAAGCCTTCATAGAAAGGCATGTTTTGAAACAAGTCCTTTTTGATGCCTGTTAAATACGCTTGGGTATTGGTTTTATTAGAATCTACAAAAGGAATCAATTCAAATGTTTGCAAAGAATCATTTTTTTTCAATTGCTTCAAATCGTTAATTGAAACAACGAGATCTATTTCCTTTTGGGCTTTTATTTCAGTCATTAACTTATTCCAAGCAGCAAAGGCTTTTGGAGTAAAAAAAGCATCATTTTTGACCCCAACAACAATCAGGTTTCCTTCTTCTCCAAATTTGTCTAAAAAGGCATTGTATTCTTTATTGATATTATTGTCGTCCGGAAGAAGGTTAGCTTCAGTAAATGAAAACTGAATGTTTTTCCATTGTAAAGCTAAAAAAAGTGTTATAATTAGTATGAGTCCAAGTATAACGATTCTGTTTTTAAGTACGATACGGGCAACAAATTCCCAAAACCCTACTTTTAATTTCTTTTTCATAAATGTAATAAAAATGGGTGCAAATGTAGTGAAAACCACCGCAAAAGCCATTAATTATTCGATTCTTTTTAATGCGTTTGTCTTTTATAAGTCGTTGTTTATTTTGCTTTTTAAATCCGATTAAAAATTAATTTTCGACATGTAAAACATATTGGAGAATTTTACATCTTTGTGTGATTTATAAAATTAATACGCTGCTGTAAAATGGATTTAAAAAAATACAAAAACACCTTGTTTTATTTAAGTGTAACCGGTGGTTTCTCAGTATTGATATATTGGATTATTAGCAAAGGGAAAAAGCTAGAACGAGCAGAATCTCTGGTTGTTAATGAGGGTAATCGCAGCTCCTGGGATGACTTTATTTTATCCATGCAGCAAAACTATCAAGATCCATTAGCCATCTTATTGGCACAAATTGTCACGATTATTCTTGTAGCAAGACTTTTTGGTTGGATATTTAAAAAAATTGGACAGCCTACAGTTATTGGAGAAATTATAGCCGGAATTGTTTTAGGGCCTTCTTTAGTGGGAATGTATTTTCCAGAATTTTCTGCTGCACTGTTTCCTGTTGAGTCATTAGGTAATTTAAAGTTTCTTAGCCAGATAGGTTTAATTCTATTCATGTTTGTGATAGGAATGGAGCTAGATATAAAAGTATTAAAAAACAAAGCCAGCGAAGCTGTAGTGATTAGTCATGCTAGTATTGTGATTCCATTTGCACTGGGAATAGGCCTGTCTTATTTTGTCTACAATAAATTTGCCCCTGAGGGAGTCGAGTTTCTGTCGTTTAGTTTGTTCATGGGAATTGCTATGAGTATTACTGCCTTTCCTGTGTTAGCTAGAATTGTTCAAGAAAGAGGCATTCATAAAACAAAGCTAGGAGCCATTGTGATCACCTGTGCTGCTGCAGATGATATCACCGCTTGGTGTTTGCTTGCTGTAGTAATTGCGATTGTAAAAGCAGGCGATTTTATAGGTTCGTTCTATGTTATTTCACTGGCTTTCCTCTATGTACTAGCAATGATTTTTATTGTTAAACCCTTTTTGAAAAGAATAGGGGATTTGTACGGTTCTAAAGACAGTATTGGTAAACCTGTTATGGCTATATTCTTTCTGTTCTTGATATTGTCGTCTTATGCAACAGAAGTAATTGGAATTCATGCCTTATTTGGTGCTTTTATGATGGGATCCATTATGCCAGATGTGTCTAAATTCCGAATGATATTCATAGAAAAAGTGGAGGATGTTTCCGTTATTCTTTTACTGCCGCTGTTTTTTGTGTTCACCGGTTTAAAAACAGAAGTTGGTTTAATTAACGATCCCTATTTGTGGAAGGTTACGGGAGCCATCATACTGGTAGCAGTAGTGGGTAAGTTTTTAGGTAGTGCCTTAGCCGCAAGATTTGTTGGGCAAAACTGGAAAGACAGTTTAACCATCGGTGCTTTAATGAATACCAGAGGGTTAATGGAACTTATCGTTTTAAATATTGGTTTAGAGTTAAAAGTGTTAACACCAGAAGTTTTTACGATGATGGTAATTATGGCTTTGGTAACAACGTTTATGACAGGTCCAGCTTTAGATCTAATTGATTTTGTTTTTAAAAGTAAATCGAATGCTGATGAAGAGGAACTGGTTAATGATAATAAATACCGAATTTTAATTTCCTTTGGGAACAATGAAAAAGGAAAGTCGCTGCTGCGATTAGCGAATAGCTTAACTAAAAAGCAGCGAAATAATTCAAGTGTCACTGCGATGCATTTGTCATTAAGTGATGAACTCCATACTTTTAATATGGAAGAAAAAGAAAGGGAGAGTTTTGAGCCCATTTTTGAAGAATCAGAGTTGTTGAATTTAAAAATCAATCCTATATTTAAGGTAACCATAGATATAGAAAATGAAATTGCTGATGTAGCAAACCAAGGTGAATATGACTTGTTGCTTGTAGGTTTAGGGAAATCTATTTTTGAAGGCACCTTACTAGGGAAAGTGGTTGGGTTTACTACTAGAATTATCAATCCAGATAGATTGTTAGATAAGTTCACTGGTAAAGAAGGTTTATTTGAAAACTCTCCTTTTGATGAAAGAACCAGGCAGATTGTTGCAAAAACTAAAATGCCTTTGGGGATTTTAATTGATAAAGAATTTCAAAATATTGATCGTGTTTTTATTCCTGTTTTTAAATCGGAGGATTCTTTCTTAATTGATTATGCCCAAAAATTAATCAACAATAACAATTCAAAAATCACTATTTTAGATGTGAATGGTCACGTGAAAAACAATTTTGTGATTCAGAGTGCCGTCAAATCTTTGGAACAAATACATCCTAATAACCTGACTATTCTGGAAGAGAAAATTGTTGATCTGGCATTCCTTGATAAACAAGACCTAATGCTTATCAGTCTCGAAAGTTGGAAATCGCTACTAGATTCTGATAGTGATTGGCTAATTGGCGTCCCTTCTGTATTAATTATTAAACCCTAATTATGAATTGGATATTGTTAATCATTGGCGGCTTATTTGAAGTAGGATTTGCTTCTTGCTTGGGCAAAGCCAAAGAAACAACTGGAATCGAATCTACGTATTGGATGGTTGGATTTCTAGTTTGTCTTAGTATCAGTATGCTGTTATTGTACAAGGCAACACAGGAACTACCCATAGGAACAGCTTATGCTGTTTGGACGGGTATTGGTGCAGTGGGAACTGTATTAGTAGGTATTTTTGTATTTAAAGAGCCAGCTACCTTCTGGAGAATATTCTTTTTAACGACATTGATAGCTTCTATAATTGGGTTAAAATTTGTTTCTAGTCATTAGAGTCCTAAGTTCAAAACAAAACTTAATTTAATAGCAATATTGTCTTCAAACCGGCTTAATTGATTGGGGCCGTATCGATAAAAAGCAGTTAATCCAAGACCGTTAAAAATCTGATTCAGTTCGATACCAGATTCAAAATATCCTTTATTTAATGTTTTATAGTTAAGACCTACATGCTGCTCTGGTTTTTGTAAATCCCCCCATGCCATTCTAGAAACTAATACCAGTGCCGGTTTCACTTTTTTCATAATGCTAATGCGTTTAAAACCATGTTTAAACTGGAAATAGACAAATTCACTTGAGAAAAACTCATTAAAATACATGGTTTCAAAACTGTTTTTTCCTGCAAAAGTTATGCGCTGTATGATGCTCTCTTTAGTAATATTATTAGGCGAAGTGTTATACAAATGAGTCAAGGGTAAATCACCCAAAGCATATCCGGCTTCAAAGAGCAAGTTGGTTTTCTGGCCGTTCAAATACTTCTTTTCAAACTCTGTTTTAAAATCAAATTTGCTAAATTCAAAATCATTAGCTGCAGTTTTAGGTAAAGATTGTGTGAATTGGAAAGTGAATTTAGGAAAACGTTTCTCTACTTCGATTCTTCCTATAGGGGTTTGCATGTAATCGCTAAAAGGGCTCCATTGTAATGAAACCATCGCTGTGGTCATGACGTACTGAGTATATAATTGACCATTTAAGTTGAAAGCATAGTTAAACTTGGGTTCGATCACGGAACGGGAAATTTCCCAAATACTTTCAGTTTTAGGAATCAATTTTGTTTCTAAATAGGTTTTCCAACTCACATAATTATAAAAGGTACTGATGTTTATGGGTCTGGGGTCGTATAGTTTAAAAGGTTTTTTATCAATTAAATACTGGGTATGAGCAATTTCACTTACGTCATCAGTATAGGAAATACCTAACCAAGTATTTGATAATTTATCAGTTCGGGCAGCTATGCCAGCATTGTATTTAAAGTCATTGTCTTTAGTTCCATAGGCTGTGTATCCATTTATTCTGAAATTTTTTGAAAACTGTTCATTGGTAATACCACCAAAACCTAATCGAAATCCTTCGTAATTATTGTAGCTAAAGACTTTTCTTAAATCCATATCAAAAAAGCCCAACGGTAAATAACCGTTAATTATTTTTCGACCAAAACGCAACCGACTCGCAATTCTTCTTTTTACCGCAATACTGTCTAAGGCCAAATAGGTTTTTTGACTTCTCAAGTCTAAACTGTCTTTTCTAAAAATGTTCCAGAATTGTTCCGGCTTGTTAATAGCGTCTTCTTTAATTTCGACTGCTATAAATTTATTTTTAAATGCTAAAGGGCTGTTGTATTTAAAATCAAAATTACTTGTCTCTGATAAGAGATAGGTATAATCTGAAGCTGTTTTTTTACGAGTTTGAAAGTTATCTTCCATATCCCCATCAAACTGAATGGTACCTCCTAATATTTTGATATCGTCGTCATTCTTCCCTTTTACAATTTTAAAAGTTTTGCTTTTGGGAAACCAAATATTTTGCTGAGGTACAAATTCAAATTCATGAATACCACTAATATCCATAACGCCTTTGATGCGCATAATGGCCTTAGCAACAGCGTAGTTATTCTGATCAATATATAATACACCTTCTAATCCTGCTGCTTTACTTTTCTTTTTGTTTTTGAAATAAATCATGTATGAACTACGTCCATTAATAGCAACAGTATCTAGTAGTTTATAGTAGTAATCGCTAAGCGCATCCTTTGCAATCGGACTATTGTAATTGGTTTCAAAAAGTTCGTAGCTGTTGTCATAGACAGAAAAGGACTGCAGGTTAAATCCTAAAATTTCGTAGATAGGTTGTTTGAAACCAGCCATTTTTGTTCCTAAAATGGTTTCTTTTAACCTATTGTCTTGAAACTGATATTGAGAAACTTTTTCTGTTTGAAACAAATGTTGTTTGCTAATGAGTTCCTTGAATTTATAGCTAGAAGAATCAATTTTAGAAAAGGTTTTTCCAATAGATTTTTGAACAAAAACAGAATCGATTGTTCCACTCACTGAATCCGGATTAGCGGTAACAATCAATTTGTTGTAAGATTTAAACTCAAAGCTGCTGAGCCTTTTTTGAGGGTTGTTGTTGTCTTTTAAACGGATCACTTCTTTAATAATTGTTAGAGCAGGGTTTTCTGCATTTACAACTACTTCATGCAAAGCATCTCTTTGTTGCGTTAGGGAAACCGCATAATAACTTTTGTTTGCTACCACAGCAACTGTGTTTTTTACATAACCAATATAAGAAATAGTAAAGGAAGTAATTTCATTTTTAGAATTTAAGCTAAACTTTCCATCGACATCTGTAATGTTGTTGCTACCATTGTTAGTAGTAACAGTAGCAAAAGGTAATGGTAGATTTGTCACAGATTCTTTAACAATTCCGTTGACTTGAAATTGCGCCTGAAGTGTAATGGTAAAAAAGAAGAGCAAAAAAAAATGCTTCATAGAGAGTGTTTATTTCAAAACGGAAACAAACTCGTTTTGTTATGACAAAAATAGCAATAAAAAATCCGTCTTATTTCTATAACAAGACGGATTTTATTATTGAATAGCTGTAAGCTTATACTTTCATTATTTCGGCTTCTTTTGTCACAAGGAGTTCGTCTACTTTAGAACTCTAGATTTAATGCGGGTAGACTACTAATTATTAAATCATTCGATACTCTGTTCGTAAAAGCCTGAAACTTGAACTTCCTTTAGTTTTATTTTAAAACAACCTATGTCATCTTTATCAATTAAAAATACTTTTTTGTTATCAAATAATTTTGTTGCTTCTCTGTAGTTAAATTTTTTTAAAAAAGGATAACTAACCATTATATCCTTATTTTCCTTTATAAATTTTCTTCTTTTGATAATAATTTGATTAAAGCGATTATCATCGTGTTGAAACCATATTGTTTGATAGATATGATTTTTACTTAAATAAGTGAATGTATATATGTAATTATCAAGAGGTTTTTGTTGATTATAGATTATAGTCCTATCTTTTTTAAAATATACATAAACTGTATCTGATAGCTTTATTTTCTCTAAACTTTGAGAATAAATAGTATTAGACACAAATAGTGTAATAATAAAAATATATTTAATGATTAATGAAGAGTTGATGCGCATAGTTTTTTATATTGATTGTAATTATTCATTTTTTCTGTGTTTACAATAGTTTTAATTTCTCCATCAGGGAAAAAAGTTCCTATTTCATTTTGAAAAAAGGCGCAATCTTGCAAGCCACCTAATGCTATATTATCTAAGCAGTCTTTCCAATTAAACGCTACCATTGTTTTGGTAGCGGGATGATTTGGAAACAAGATTGTTTTTGATATATCTATATCATAATCAGTACTAACTAATTTGCCTTTTACTTCCGTAAGTACATTAATTATTGAAAGTATTATAAAATCATCTTGATTTTAACTTCATATAAAGCCGTTGTTTTTTTTGCCTCTTTTTTCTTAAAATTAGGCCTAATCAGCATTTAGTAATCTGTTTTAAAATTATCATTTTCTTGCATTTCAATTCTGGTCTATGCAAAGTTTTGCTATTCAATTGGTATTAAATGTTCTCTACTTAAAATAGTAACTTCTACGCACTTAATTTTAAAACAACGAATATTGTCATAGTCAATTACATATATTTTTTTTTTTGCTAATAATAGTTTTTCTGATTCAAAAAAACCTAAACTATTTAGATAATCGTAATTTATTACGATGTTTTTATTTTTTTTTATGAATGATTTTTTTATCAACTTATTTTTTACACCTAGAGAGTAGTTATAAAGAGTAAAATATTGTTTTTGTTTTACATTTTCAACATCGAAAAATAAACTGTAATTATAATTTTTTGAATTTATTTGAGCTAAACTTTTTATTTGATTTAAATTGTTTTTTTTGAAATAAATATAAAGGGTATCTGATGAGTTAATTTTATCAAAATCTTGACCATGTAGATTTATAGGAAAATACAAAATCGCACTACAAATAAGATACCTACTGATTTTTCTAATGGATATAAATTTGAACATAATTGTTGTATTGGTTATAATAATTCATTTTAAAAACATCTATTGCTTTAACAATAGTCTCACCTGTTAAAGCATTTTCTGTGATTGTCCCAATTTCATTTTGGAAAAAAGAACAACTCTATAAGCCTGATAGTGCTAGATTGTTTAAACATTCATTCCAGTTAAATGTTACCATTGGTTTGGTAGCTGGATAATTTGGAAACAAAATTGTTTTTTGATATATTTATATCATCTTCAGTACTAACTAATTTGCCTTTTACTTCCGTAAGTACTTTAACCATTGTAGGTAACATAAAATTATAAATAAAATTATGTTGGTCTTATTGGTCTTGATTTCCATTAAAGCAGTTGTGTTTTTCATTTATAAGATTATATAGATCCAAATTATTTAAGTTAGAAATGCTTATCCCTTGATCACCATCACAAAGTTTTACATTCAGGTAGGCATGAATACACTCATGCAGAATGGTTTTGGCTATTTCCATTTTGTTTGCACTTTTCAAAAAGGCAGGGCTTATTGTAATTAAATTTAAAGTAGGATTAGGCAGATCGGTATTTGTATTAGCATTTGCTCCATTTGTAATTGTTCCAATTTCAAATTTGACATTAAAACGATTGTTGTCTTTAAACAAATCTATAAAAAATTTCTTAAATTCAGGAGCATTTAGCAACTCTGTATAGATTTCATTAAATTTCTTTCCCTCTGTAGTTGTTGTGTCAATAGTTGAAGTAATTATGTTCCTTGGAGAATACAATGAGGCAAGTATGTCAAATTTTTCACGAGTCTTATCGTACATTATTTGTGATATAATTTGAGAACCACTTCCTTTGGTTTCATCTGTAGGGTTTAGTTTTAAATATGTTATAATTAGTTTTTATTAGCATCATTTAATGGATTATCCCGCCATATTTTTTGTTCAGGATTTAAAAGTTGTTCCAATGCAAATAATTCATAATCTGCATTAGCACCACCGCCTAAACCATCAGAGGTGTTTATGAATTCACTTGGGACTGGCCCGCTGTTGTCGTAGCTACTAGAGTGGCAATCTTGATCGAATCCTATAAATTCGTAGTATGTATGCATCGTTAACCCCGACCCCGACCTCGCTTGTCTCGCCCAAGCTGTGATCACCACCGTTAGTACAATTATGATTTATGTAGGTGATTGTAGTAGTATAATACTCTACTGTTTTTGCTGTAGTAGATTCAGTTTTTTTGTAATGTTGACCGTTTAAGAATCTACTCTCAGATCTTGTCTTTTGTTTAATTTTTGAGTATTTTTATTTTTCCTGAAAATGTTTTTTCATTAAATGAATTAATGGGCGTGTCGGGAATGTATTTTATGTAGCCGACCTTTTCTATACTGTCTCTTTCATTAATTACATAATACAAAAAATAGTTTTTTTCAAAATAGCTGTTGACCAGCAAAAGATAGGTTGTGTATTCGTTTCCTTTGACTATTTTGGTGAACTAGGTTTCTGTTTTTTTACAATTTTTTTCAATCAGGCTTTCTTGAATTTAGATTTAAAAGTTTCCTTTTCCTATGCTGTGGTTCAATTATGAATTGTTTTAAGAATATTGTTGATACTTATCTTCTCCGTGCTGATATAAGGCTTCTTGGTAGGCTCCATCAGGATTTCTGTAGAATCACATTGAATAAACAAGAAGAAAGTAGAATTTTTGGAGTTTTCAAATACAATTGTATTTAAGTTAATTGAAAATATAAATGTAGAAATTATATTTTAATTAACGGTTTTTTTATATAAATTTATATTGATTGGTAATTAGATTAGTGTTATAAAAAATAAAGCCGAAGATTATCTTTTGATAATTTCGGCTTTAGTATATTAAGAAATGTGTAAGCTTACACTTTCATTATTTCGGCTTCTTTTGTCACAAGGAGTTCGTCTACTTTTTTGATAAAGCTGTTCGTTAAATTTTGAACTTCATCTTCAGCACTTTTACAGATGTCTTCTGATGTTCCGTCTTTTTCTAATTTTTTGATTTCCGTATTAGCATCTTTACGAGCGTTTCTAATACCTATTTTAGCATCTTCAGCTTCTACTTTAGCTTGTTTTGCTAAATCACGTCTTCTATCTTCTGTCAAAGGCGGTACGCTAATGATAATTAAATCACCATTGTTCATTGGGTTGAATCCTATGTTAGCAATCATGATCGCTTTTTCAATAGTTTGCAGCATGTTTTTTTCAAAAGGCTGCAACGTTATGGTGCGGGCATCTGGCACACTTATTTTTGCTACTTGAGATAAAGGCGTTGAAGATCCGTAATAGTCCACAAAAACACTTCCTAGCATAGCTGGAGAGGCTTTCCCTGCACGAATATTTAAAAATTCTTTTTCTAAGTGCGCAATAGAACCTGACATTGATTCTTGAGTACTGTCTAATATAAATTCAATTTCTTCGGTCATTTTTATCTTATTTATTGTTGGGAAACTCTGTTTAAGTATTCAGCTTTAAAATTAACTGAAGCCTAAATAAAGTTAACTATATATTTACTACGGTTCCTATGTTTTCTCCTTCACAGATTTTTTCAAGATTTCCTTGCTTGTTCATATCAAAAATAACGATGGGAAGTTTGTTCTCTTGACTTAATGTAAAAGCAGTTGTATCCATTACATTCAATCCTTTTTTAAGGACATCTTCAAACGAAATACGGTCAAATTTTAAAGCAGAAGCATTTTTTTCAGGATCGGAGTCATATACTCCGTCAACACGTGTGCCTTTCAAAATTACATCAGCATCAATTTCTACACCACGCAACACAGCTGCAGTATCTGTTGTAAAATAAGGATTTCCGGTTCCTGCACCAAAAATTACAATTCTTCCTTTTTCAAGGTGGCGTACTGCTCTTCTTTTAATATAAGGCTCAGCAATTGCTTCAATTTTTAAAGCAGTTTGCAAACGGGTCAACATTCCTTTGTCTTCTAATGCACCTTGTAAGGCCATTCCGTTAATAACCGTTGCAAGCATTCCCATATAATCGCCTTGCACTCTATCCATACCATTGCTGGCTCCTGCAACTCCTCTAAATATATTTCCTCCACCTATAACAATGGCGATTTCTACCCCTTTGTCGTGAATCTTTTTGATTTCTTCGGCATACTCGGCTAATCTAACAGGGTCAATACCGTACTGTCTTTCGCCCATTAAAGCTTCGCCACTTAATTTCAGAAGAATTCTTTTATATTTCATGTGTATGTTGAGTTGATTTGTGCAAATATAGTCATATTCTTTTTTTTTGAAATAGTGTCGCCTGATTTTTATAAATTTAGTTTTTCATATGATTTTTTAGCGGCATCATATCCAATCTTAAAAATAGTTTCCATTTTTATTTTATTCATTTCAAAAGTACTGAACGGGCTTAACTCTTTGGGTTCTATTACCCAGTCACAAATATTGAATTTTTGCAGGTTGGAGTTTGCTGATAAAATATCAAAGGCTCGGGTAGTAACGGATCGAATAGAATTCAAATCTTTGGCTTCAATTTTTTGTATTGGACTCACATAAACGCCAATAATAGTGTCACATTGTCCTTGCAAAACATCTGTGGGGAAGTGGTTTAAAATTCCACCATCACTAAAGGGTTCTCCGTTAATTTCAAATGGCGATATAATTCCTGGAAATGCCGAGGAGGCTAAGATAGCATCTATTATTTTAGTATCGGGTTCAAATATTTTCAAGCGACCACGCACCATATCAGTAGCTGTGATTTGAATAGGAATTTTTAAATCGCTTAATGTAGCTTCTTCAAAAATGGAGTGAAAATGCATTTTGAATGATTCAGAGTCAATTAAACCTGCTTTTCTAAAGGTAAAATGCCTCCAGTGAAATAAGTAAATTGATTTAAAGAAATCTAATATTTCTTCTGGAGTTTTACCCCAAGCGTACAAGGCTCCTACAATTGATCCAGAGCTGGTACCTGCTATTCTACTAGGTCTAATGTTTTTTTCTTCTAAAAATTTAATGGCACCTGCATGTGCTAATCCTTTGGTTCCGCCCCCTGATAAGACTAAGCCAATTGATTTTGTATTTAAATCCATTTGTGTGTATTTGAATGTTATAAAATTACACTTTTTGATTATGTGTAAGTGATATAACAGCAATTTAAAAAAACTATTTCGCTAACTTTACCTTAAATAACAATTAACTATGAAAATTTCAATAGCCAAAGCGCTCTTCAATAGCCATTCGTATTCAGAATATAGAAAATTAGTGTCAGATTTACTTCGTATCGAAAAATCTACAGGTGATGTGCAGTCAAAAGAATTGACGCATTACAGTAGTTTAAACGATACGCGTATGAATCGCTTAGAAAAAACTTTAGTTGTTCCTGAGGAAATAGCTGCTAAACTAAAGGAATTAAATGGAGAATATATCTGGTTAGTTATTTCAGAAGGATGGTGCGGTGACGCTGCACAATTGTTGCCCATATTCGATAAAATGGTGACTGAATCTGATGGTAAAATTGAAATGAAAATCGTTTTACGCGATGAAAATGAGGAATTAATGAATTTGTTTTTGACGAATAAAGCTAAATCTATTCCCAAACTGATTGTTATCAATAAAGAAACAAGTGGTGCACTAGCCCATTGGGGACCTAGACCTAAAGGCGCCGCTGATTTAATTGCTAATTATAAGAAAGAACACGGAGTTCTTGATGAAAAAGCGAAAACAGATTTGCAATTATGGTATTTGCATGATAAAGGTTTGACTACTCAGTTAGAAATTATTGATATGATGCTTGATCTAGACAAAGACATAATTACAAGCTAATTTTTTAAATCCTTAGACTACATTATTAATTTCTGTTTGGTTAATATAGTGTATATGATTGTAGCATGGAGATGTTATGGTTATAAATTGAAGAGTGATTAAAAGTCTTCGATGACTACTGCTTCTTATCTAATTTTTAAATATTTGTATTGTAAATTTTAAAAATGGTTTGAATACAAGAGGATTGTAACGATATAGCATTTAGTTTTATCATTCAAAAAAGGAAGTATTTGACTGTTAAAACTAAATTTGTTTTGAAATTAAAAATGTTGTATATTGCTGACTGCTAACCAAGTCTACTATTTGATTTACTTTTTAATGGTGTTTAACTATTGTATCACAATTTAAAAAACATCCTTATGAAAAAGTTATTTGAAAAATTTTATGATTATTTATCGAAAATGTTATTCGGAGGTGAAGAAGTAATACATTATTAATTATATAATGTAATTAATTCAAGTCGCCAATATATTTTTGGGAAGCAATTTATTCTCAATAAGAAACACATTAGTTGTATAATTATACTGCTGCTGTGTTTTTTATTGTGTTAAGCCCTCTTCAAATAGCGTCACATCTGTTGCGTCTAACACATTATAGTCCCCAATTTTTGTTCTTCTTAAGGCTGTAAGGTGTGATCCAGACTGCATGGCTTTACCAAAATCATAAGCTAAAGACCGGATGTACGTACCTTTACTACACACTACTCTAAAGTCAATTTCAGGAAGGGCTATCCGGGTAATTTCAAATTCGTGTATCGTTGTTCTTCTACTGGCGATTTCTACTGTTTCTCCAGCTCGAGCGTGCTCGTATAAACGAACACCATCTTTTTTAATAGCTGAAAAGATAGGTGGTTTTTGATCAATTTCTCCTAAAAACTGTTTTACAGTTTCGTGAATCAAGGCATCATCAATATGATCTGTTGGGAATGACTCGTCTACTTCGGTTTCTAAATCATAAGAAGGGGTTGTAGCTCCAATAAAGAAAGTTCCGGTGTATTCTTTAGCTTGTCCTTGAAGTTCTGAAATTCTTTTGGTAAATTTTCCAGTACATACTAATAATAGACCAGTTGCTAATGGATCTAAAGTTCCTGCATGACCAATTTTAAATTTCTTTGGAAGACCTAATTTATTAATTAAAGCGTATTTTAATTTATTCACCGCTTGAAAGGAACTCCATTTCAAAGGTTTGTCTATTAATAATATTTGTCCGTTTAAGTAGTCTTCTGGAGTCATTAAATAATTGTCAGAGGATGAATGAAATAATGGATAATCAGTAATATAATTCCCGCTGCAATACGATAGTAACCAAAAATCTTAAATCCTTTTTTACTCAAAAAATCAATAAAGCTTTTAATAGCTAACAATGCTACTATAAAAGCAATTATGTTTCCAATGATTAATAAGTTAATTTGCTCATCGGTTAGTACAAAACCGTCTTTGTAGTAATCATAACATTTCTTTGCAGTTGCTCCTAACATCGTAGGAACGGCAAGGAAAAACGAAAATTCAGCTGCAGAGGTGCGCGCTAACTTTTGAGACATACCTCCTACAATGCTTGCTCCAGAGCGTGAAACTCCAGGAACCATTGCTAAACATTGGAAAAAACCAATTTTAAGAGCTTTGCTATAGGTGATTTCTGTTTCTTCTGAATTGTTGAACCAGTCATCGACCTTTAATAAAATGATTCCACCTACTAAAAGAGAAATGGCTACAGTTACGGGACTTTCAAGAAGTTCATCGATCTTGTCGCTAAATAGTAAGCCTAAAACCACAGCAGGGATAAAAGCCACTAATAATTTAAAGTAAAAATCAAATGTTTGAAAGAAACGTTTGAAGTACAAAACCACTACCGAAAGTATGGCTCCTAATTGAATTACAATTGTAAATAGTTTGGTAAAATCATCTTGAACAATTCCAAAAAAGGAAGAAGCGATAATCATATGTCCTGTCGAGGAAACGGGTAAAAATTCAGTAATTCCTTCAATAATAGCAAGAACAATAGCTTGTAGTGTATTCATTTATCCTTTTTTTGGATTTTTTAATATGGCATAAATTGTAATTCCGAAACCAATTAAAACGGTTGTTGGAGCTAATCTAATTCTTCTGAAGTTAAAGATGTCTTCGCTAAAAACATTGGGATCATCACTTCCTCCGCCTGACATTAATATAAATCCAAGGACAATCACACCAATTCCTATAAGAAGAATTTTGTAATTGATATTTTCGAAAAGAAATTGTTGCTTGTGGTCTTCGTTTTTCATTGCGGCTGAATTTGTTTCAACATCTTACAAATGCTGAATTAAGCTATTTTATTAAGCTGTAAATTAATATAAATCGTCTGTTCTTAAATTCAAAAAACGTTGCGTTGCAAAATGAGTGCTCAACCAAGTTATTAAAACTCCAATTCCAAAAACACCTAAAAGAACAAAACCAATAAGCGCTTTATTGTCTAATATGCCTAGGTCAGGGAATTTTGTTTCGACATAAAACAAGACACCAATAAGTGCTATTATTGCTAATACGGCACCTAGAATTCCTAGTTTAATGCTGCGCATTACAAATGGTTTTCTAATAAATGATTTGGTTGCACCTACCATTTGCATCGTTTTTATAATAAAACGGTTTGAATGTATCGATAAACGTAGCGAACTGTTGATTAATAAAACGGCGATGAAAGTTAAGAATCCGCTGATTATTAAAATCCACATACTTACTTTTTTAATATTGTCATTTACCAAGTTAACCAGTTGTTTGTCATAAACTATGTCAGAAATCATTGGGTTTTGACGCAGTTTAGTCTCGATTTTGGCAATGCTGTCTTTCTCTACATAATCGGCTTTTAAGTGGATGTCAAAAGAGTTTTGCAATGGATTTTCGCCTAAAAACGTCATGAAATCTTCACCAATAATATCAGTATGTTGTTTTGCTGCCTGCTCTTTAGTTACATAAACAGTAGATTTAGCATAGGGTGCTTTTTTTAATTCAGCTCCAAAAGATTTTAAGATACTGTCGTTAGCTTCATTTTTAAAAAATACCGTCATGGCAATTTTCTCTTTAAAATCATTTGCTAATTTTTGAGAGTTTATAATGAACAATCCTAATATTCCCAACAGAAATAAAACCAAGAATACACTTAGTACTACTGAAAAATAAGAAGAAATTAATCTGCGTTTTTGAAATTTATCAAATGAAGAACTCATAGTTTACTTTAATTATGGGGTAAAAATAATAAAGAATTTCTTTATTTAAAGTTAATAACGTCCAAAGTTTCAACTTTCGTACAATAAACGTAAATTTGTCGCTTTATAATTCAGGAGTGAAAGGCTTAGAAACTTTGTCACTTTGTAACTTTGTCACCTAAATGAAATACAATCCGAACGAAATAGAGGCCAAATGGCAGCAATATTGGGCAGAAAATCAAACTTTTGCCGCTTCAAATAATTCTGAAAAACCCAAACATTATGTTCTAGACATGTTTCCTTATCCATCAGGAGCTGGACTTCATGTGGGGCATCCGCTGGGGTACATCGCTTCTGATGTGTACTCAAGATATAAAAGACATCAAGGCTTTAATGTTTTGCATCCCATGGGTTATGATAGTTTTGGTTTGCCAGCTGAGCAATATGCTATTCAAACAGGGCAGCGTCCAGAGGACACTACACGTGTAAACATCGATGGAGGTTCAGATAAAGAAGGAAATAAAATTGCGGGTTACCGTAAACAATTAGATAAAATAGGTTTTTCATTTGATTGGAGTAGAGAAGTACGAACTTCAAATCCTGATTATTATAAGCATACACAATGGATTTTTATTCAATTGTTCAACTCTTGGTATAATAAAAACAGCGACAAAGCCGAAGATATTTCGACTTTAATAGCAATATTCGAAAAAGAAGGAAATGCTAATGTCAAGGCGGTTTGCGATGATGACATTGTGCCTTTCACTGCTGCCGAATGGAATGCTTTCGCAAAAGAAACTCAAGAGAAAATCTTGTTACAGTACCGATTGACGTACCTAGCAGAAACAGAAGTAAACTGGTGTCCAGGATTAGGAACTGTTTTGGCTAATGACGAAATTGTAAATGGAGTTTCAGAACGTGGTGGATTCACCGTGGTTCGTAAAAAAATGACACAATGGAGCATGCGTATTTCAGCTTATGCTGAGCGTTTGTTGCAAGGACTAAATGATATTGATTGGAGCGAAAGCATCAAAGAAAGTCAAAGAAACTGGATTGGAAAGTCTATAGGAGCAATGGTTTCTTTTAAAGTCGAAAGTCAAAAGTCAAAAGCCGAAAGTGAGCAAAGATATATAGATGTTTTCACGACACGTCCTGATACAATCTTTGGGGTAACGTTTATGACATTAGCACCAGAGCACCCTTTAGTTCAAGAAATTACAACTCCAGAATATGCAGATAAAGTTAATGAGTATATTTTAGCATCATCTAAACGTTCTGAAAGAGAACGTATGGCCGATGTAAAAACCATTTCGGGAGTGTTTACTGGTGCCTATGCAGAACATCCTTTTACTAAAGAGCCTATTCCGGTTTGGATAGGGGATTATGTACTGGCAGGATATGGAACTGGTGCTGTTATGGCGGTTCCATGTGGTGATGAGCGTGATTACGCTTTCGCGAATTTCTTTAAAGGACAAAGCGGCATGCTAGACATTAAAAATATTTTCGATAAAGATATTTCAGAGGCGGCTTTTGGTGCAAAAGAGGGTTTTCAATTAGTAGATTCTGATTTCTTGACAGGTTTAGGGTATAAAGAAGGAACTAAGAAAGTAATTGAAGCATTAGAAAAATTAAACCAAGGTTTCGGAAAAATCAATTATCGTTTGCGTGATGCGGTGTTTTCTCGTCAGCGTTATTGGGGAGAGCCTTTTCCAGTATATTATGTAAATGGATTGCCACAAATGATTGATGCGCAACATTTACCAATCATTTTACCAGAAGTAGAAAAGTACTTACCTACCGAAGATGGTTTGCCTCCTTTAGGGAACGCTGCAGTTTGGGCTTGGGATACAACAACAAATAAAGTGGTCAATACGGATTTAGTAGATCATACAACGATTTTTCCTTTAGAGTTGAACACCATGCCAGGTTGGGCGGGTTCATCTTGGTACTGGATGCGTTACATGGATGCTAATAATGAAACTGAATTCGCTTCGGCTGAAGCCTTGAAATATTGGGAATCTGTAGATTTGTACATTGGTGGTAGTGAGCACGCAACGGGTCATTTATTGTACTCTCGTTTTTGGAATAAATTTTTAAAAGACAAAGGTTTTGCACCTACCGAAGAACCCTTCAAAAAGCTGATCAATCAGGGAATGATTTTGGGAACAAGTGCTTTTGTTTATCGAGTTGAAGGAACTAATAGATTTATTTCTAAAAACAAAATAGAAGGACAAAATGTGCAACCAATCCACGCAGATGTTTCAATGGTTAATTCATCAGATGAGTTAGATGTTGAAAAATTCAAAGCATGGAGAGAAGATTATAAAGACGCTGAATTCATTTTAGATGAAAACGGAAAATACATAGTAGGTCGCGAAGTAGAGAAAATGTCTAAGTCGAAATACAATGTAGTAACTCCAGATGATATTTGTAATGAGTACGGAGCAGATACTTTGCGTTTGTACGAAATGTTCTTAGGACCATTAGAGCAGGCGAAACCTTGGAATACAGCAGGTATTTCGGGAGTGTTTGGATTCTTGAAAAAACTATGTCGTTTGTATTTTGATGAGCACAACATGATTGTGACTGATGAGGCACCTACAAAAGACAACTTAAAAACCTTACACAAAACAATTAAGAAAGTAGCAGATGATATTGAGAATTTCTCTTTCAATACTTCGGTTTCGCAATTTATGATCTGTGTGAATGAGTTATCTACTCAAAATTGTCATTCTCGTGCTATTTTAGAGCCGCTGGCAATTGTGATTTCGCCTTATGCGCCGCATATCGCTGAAGAATTATGGAGTCTGTTGGGTAATACAGGTTCGATCGCAACGGTCCCTTTTCCAGCATTCGAACCCAAACATTTAGTAGAATCTGAAAAAGAATACCCAGTTTCCTTTAACGGAAAAATGCGTTTCACTATTAAGTTGCCTTTGGATTTAACCAAAGAGCAAATTCAGGAAATCATAATGAAAGATGAAAGAACGATCAAACAATTAGAAGGAAGAACGCCTAATAAGGTGATTATTGTTCCTGGTAAAATTATTAATTTGGTTGGCTAAGCAATAGGAATACATACTATTTAAAAATCCAAACTTCACATTATGTGGGGTTTGGATTTTTTATTTGTGGCAATTTATGGGATGCCAAATTGACATTTTATAAAATTGGTGCAGATTTTGCTATTTCATTAGTAACTTTATAAAAACTAAAAAACGATATATATGGGAATGGGTTATTTAATTCTTGCAGGAGCAATTATGCTTTTTAGCTGGTTAGTAAGTTCAAGACTAAAAAGCAAATTTGAACAATATTCTAAATTACATTTACAAAATCAGATGAGTGGTGCTGAGATTGCTGAAAAAATGCTAGCAGACAACGGTATTCGTGATGTACGCGTGATATCAGTGGCTGGGCAATTGACAGATCACTACAATCCTGTGAATAAAACGGTAAACTTAAGTGAGGCGGTGTATAACCAGCGTAATGCGGCAGCGGCAGCAGTAGCGGCTCATGAATGTGGACACGCTGTGCAACATGCAGTGGGTTACCAATGGCTTACGATGCGTTCTAAGCTGGTTCCCTTTGTTAATGTAGCTTCTACTTATATGCAGTGGATTTTACTGGGAGGGATATTATTAATAAATAGTTTTCCGCAGCTGTTGCTTTTTG
Source organism: Flavobacterium sp. W21_SRS_FM3 (assembly GCF_052113625.1). Taxonomy (NCBI): domain Bacteria; kingdom Pseudomonadati; phylum Bacteroidota; class Flavobacteriia; order Flavobacteriales; family Flavobacteriaceae; genus Flavobacterium; species Flavobacterium sp. W21_SRS_FM3. Next base: position 542,878 of record NZ_JBGQOD010000001.1, read on the forward strand.
GAATCATATTATTTGCAGCAACGACGGTATTTTCAGTAGTTACTTTGCCTGTAGAGTATGATGCTAGTAATCGTGCTTTGGCTTGGTTAGAAAACAAACGCATGCTTACACAACAAGAACATGCTGGTGCAAAGGATGCATTAAAATGGGCTGCAAGAACATATGTTGTGGCGGCTTTAGGTTCTATTGCTACTTTGTTATACTATGTTTCCATTTATATGGGCGGTGGAAGTAGAAGAGATTAAAGTGTTACTCATGAAATAGGAAAAATCCCAAATCTAAGTTTTTGCTAAGATTTGGGATTTTTATTTTGATTAAAATAAATCTGCTAAATTACAGCTGAATCTGTCTATTAATTTGTTGGTCTAGTGAGATAAAAGTTTCTGTTCTTGAAACTCCTTCAATGGCCTGTATTTTAGTGTTTAGTAAATTCATCAAATGTTCGTTGTCCCTACAAATGATTTTTATCAATATTGACCAGTTTCCTGTGGTGTAGTGGCATTCAAGTACTTCTGGTATTTTTCTTAATTCTTTTACTGCTTCGAGGTTGCGAGCAGCTTTGTCAAGATAGACGCCCACAAAAGCCATAGTGTTGTATCCAAGAACCTTGTGGTTGACTTCAAACTTGGATCCAGAGATTACTCCTGACTGTTCTAGTTTTCTTAGTCTTTGGTGAATGGCTGCCCCTGATATTCCGATTTTATTTGCGATTTGCAGGATTGGTTTTCTAGCATCGCTCATCAGATCACGAAGGATTTCTTTGTCTATACCATCTATTTCTGCAACTAGTGAATTTATTTTCATGACTTGATTATTAAAACTAAAAAACCAATTTTAGTTATAATTAGAAATCAAATTTAATTAAAAAAGGAAAACTATGGATAAAACCCTATTTTTATTTATTGTTTAAAATAAAAAAAGCTGCGATAAACGCAGCTTTTTTTTATGGTATGTCAAAGGAGATTATTTTCCTTTGTTCATTTCAATAATGTATTTTTCTAATGCCATCGTCATAGAAGGAGTATCAGGAGTAGGGGCAAGAATGTCGATTCTTAATCCACTATCTAATGCTTCTTTTTGAGTGGTGCTACCAAAAACAGCAATTCTTGTATTGTTTTGTTGAAAATCAGGAAAGTTTTTAAGTAATGACTTAATTCCTGTTGGACTAAAAAAGGCCAATATATCATAATAAACATCTGCTAAGTCGGATAGATCGCTCATTACTGTCTTGTAAAAAACAGCAGGAGTCCAGTCTACTTTTAATGCATTAAGCGTTGTAGGCGCATCAGCATTTAATTGATCTGAAGCAGGTAAAAGAAACTTCTCGTCTTTGTATTTTTTGATAAGCGGAGACAAGTCAGCAAAATCTTTTGGACCTACATAAATTTTACGTTTTCTATAAACCACGTATTTTTGTAAATAAAAGGCTACTGCTTCTGATTGACAAAAATATTTTAGCCCTTCAGGTACTTTGAAACGCATTTCATCAGCCACTCTAAAGAAATGATCTACAGCATTTCTACTAGTCAAAATAATTGCCGTATAATGATTAAGATCGATTTTTTGAAGTCTAATCTCTTTAGCACTAACCCCTTCTATATGAATAAAAGGTCTGAAATCAATTTTAACTTTATGCTTTTGTTGGAGCTCAAAATAAGGAGAATTTTCTACTTTAGGCTCGGGTTGTGACACCAAAATTGTTTTCACTTTCATATTTTAACTTTTTCTAAGCGCTCCCTTTTGTTAGCCAATAATACATGAAAAAATAAGGAGCTATTTCGAGAGTGCAAAGATATAAAATAAAATAAAACAACTTACCGAATATTAGATTTTGATATTTTTTTATTGAAATCAAATACACTAATGCGTTAACTAATAGTATTATAGCAATGATTATGATGGGAATATTTCTTGAAAATGTGTCGTAATAAAATAAAATAATATTAATTGGTAGTATGAATAGTCCTATATAGGTTCTATAATTTACTTTTTGCAAATTAAATTGCTCCATAAATTCTTCTATATTAAAAGCTGTAGCAATAATTTTTTCTATCAGGTATTTGGCTAAGATGAAAAAGATTAAAAAAGTGCTAATTTGGATGTATAATAGCCAGTCAGTCTTTGTAGCGTAACCAAATAGACTTAATGTGAGTTGTGCTAAAAAAGCAAATGAAATCACTTGTACTACGAACAAAGAAACGGTGAACGTACTTTTTAAATTGTTACTATCGCGGTAAACGGTGGCATACTTATCAGAAAAGAGTAAATTCATAAAATCGCCAAAGCGGTTCTCATGAACTGACTTCGTGAAAGCAATTAAAGCGAATGACAATACAAATAGAATGGTTGCCCAATCGTTATTTTCGGTTATTCTGGGATGAAGTACATGTTCAATCATAGCGACGCAAAATTAGTAATTTTTTATATCAATCGTTTTTATTATAAATTTATTATGAATGAAATGCCATAAAAAGGTTACTTTTGCGGTGAAATTAGAAGAAATATGAACGATTGTATTGTTATAATTCCTACCTATAACGAAATTGAAAATATAGAAAGCATTATTCGATCGGTGCTTTCGCAACACAAGCCTTTTCATATTCTTATTGTCGATGATAATTCTCCAGACCGCACTGCGGATAAGGTGGCTCTTTTGCAGAAGGAATTTGAAGGCCGTTTATTTATTGAAAATAGAAAACAAAAATCGGGATTAGGTACAGCCTATGTTCATGGATTTAAGTGGGCTCTAGCGCATAAGTATGATTTTATATTTGAAATGGATGCTGATTTTTCTCACAACCCCACTGATTTAGAAAAATTGTATCATGCCTGTCATTTTGGCGATGCTGATTTAGCCATTGGTTCTCGCTATGTTACTGGTGTAAACGTAGTAAACTGGCCGTTGAATCGCGTGTTGATGTCTTACTTTGCTTCGGTATATGTTAGGTTAATCACTGGTATGGAAATTCATGATGCAACAGCAGGATTTGTTTGTTATAAGAGGCGGGTATTAGAAGATATTAATCTTGATAAAATAAAATTTGTTGGTTATGCCTTTCAAATTGAAATGAAGTACAGAACATTTTGTAAGAAATTCAATATTGTTGAAGTGCCCATAATTTTTACAGATAGAACAAAAGGAGAATCTAAGATGAGTAACTCCATTATTAGAGAAGCCGTTTTTGGTGTAATAGCACTACGATTAAAAAAATTAGTTAACAGATTATAAGAAAAGAATACAATGAACAGTGTTTTAATTAAGAATGCCAAAATAGTAAATGAAGGGGCGATTTTTGAAGGCGATGTATTAATTGAGAATGACTTGATTGTTGAAGTTGCAGAAAGCATTAGCGCTAAGTCGTCTAACTGTGTCATCATTGATGCCGAAGGGAATTATTTAATGCCAGGGGCTATCGATGATCAAGTGCACTTTAGAGAACCTGGGCTAACGTATAAAGGAGATATTGAATCAGAATCAAGAGCTGCTGTAGCGGGAGGAATTACTTCTTTTATCGAACAACCTAATACGATTCCAAACGCTGTAACTCAAGAAATTTTAGAACAAAAGTACCAGCTTGCTGCCGAGAAATCGTATGCGAATTATTCGTTTATGATGGGAGCTACTAACGATAACTTAGAAGAGGTTTTGAAAACCAATCCTAAAAATGTTGCTGGAATCAAAATATTTTTAGGCTCATCTACAGGAAACATGCTTGTGGATAATGAGGCGACTTTAGAAAAAATATTTTCTAGCACGCCCTTATTAATTGCTGTTCACTGTGAAGATGAGGAAACTATTAGAAACAATACCGAAAAATATAAAGCAGAGTATGGTGACGATGTTCCCGTAACCGTACATCATTTGATTCGATCAGAAGAAGCCTGTTATATTTCTTCTTCAAAGGCGGTTGCACTTGCTAAAAAAACGGGTGCGCGTTTGCATATCTTCCACCTTTCTACTGCCAAAGAAATGGATTTATTTACCAATAAAATTCCATTAGAGAAAAAACAAATTACAGCTGAGGTTTGTATACATCATTTATGGTTTACTAATGATGATTATGCTACTAAAGGAAATTTGATAAAATGGAATCCTGCGGTTAAAACAGCTAATGATAGAAAAGTACTTTGGGAAGCTTTACTGGATGATAGAATTGATGTTATCGCGACTGATCATGCTCCTCATACGCTTGAAGAAAAGAAACAACCTTATTTAAAAGCGCCTTCAGGCGGACCATTAGTGCAGCATGCTGTTGTGGCGATGTTTGAGGCTCATCTTCAAGGGAAAATTAGCGTGGAGAAAATTGTGGAAAAAATGTGTCACAATCCTGCGAAAATTTTCAAGATTGAAAAACGTGGATTTATTAAAGAAGGCTACTATGCTGACCTTGTAATTTTGAATGCAGGTTTGCCTTGGAGTGTTAAAAAAGAAAATATATTTGCAAAATGTGGTTGGTCTCCTTTTGAAGGATTTACTTTTAAATCGAGAATTACCCATACTTTTGTTAATGGTAAGCTGGTTTACAACGCATTTAAGGTTAAAGATATACGTGCTGGTAAAAGATTGTTATTTGATCGTTAAAATTGCAAATATGAAAAAGACAATAGTTCTATTGATGGTGTTATTTGTATTTCTTAGCTGTAAAGAGGAAGTGGTTCAAAAACCCGACCGACTTATTGCGAAAGAACAAATGATGGATATTATGTATGACTTAGCGCTTTTGGACGGAATCAAATACCAAACACCTACAGCTGCAGACACCATAAAAATAAATCCAAAGGAGTATGTACTAAAGAAGTATAAAGTGGATAGCCTGCAGTTTGCAAAAAGTAATATCTATTATGCTTCTAATTACACTGAATATAAAGATATGTTTGATCAAATTATCAAGCGTATTGATGATAGGAAAGCAGTTATTGACTCTATAATCAAAATAGAAGATAAAAATAAGTTAAAGATTGATAGTGCTAAGCAACTAAAAAAGCCTTTGCTCAAAACGGATTCTGTTATTAATTTAAAAAGAAGAACTGATAAATTAGAGGCGATCCAGAAGAAGGAAGGAAATAAAAACATACTTACGGAAGAATCTCAAGTAGTTAAGTAATTTTTTACTTAATCAAAAGGAGCTTTTTAATTTCCTGAATATAAGTGCTAATTGGAGTGAATTCTATATTTAATGCTTCCTTTATTTTTGTGTTCGAAAATTCATTTTTTGAATAAGAAGCTGTAGCGGTAGCTCTCGTAAGCTGCCTTTTTGTTCTAAAAACTAACGAAATAAACCAGTCAACTCGCCAGCCTAATTCCATAAAGAAAGGGGATATGTAATAAGCGGGTGCTTTAACCTGTAAGGCATCTGCAAGCATCGTTAAGAATGTTTTGTAATCTATGTTTTCAGCAATTAAGGTGAATCGCTCGTTGGTGATTTTACTGTTCATTAAATCGGCGGTGATTTTAACGACATCACGCACCGCGACAAAACCAGTTTTACCTAAAGTATAAAATAGCATACCCTCAGCAACTTTTTTAATTAGTTGTCCGCTGCCTTGCTCGGGGAAACCCACGCCTATAATCACTCCAGGATTTACAATAATCACTTCAAGACCTTCTTGTTGTCCGCGCCAAATTTCCATTTCGGCACCATACTTAGAAATAGCATAATCGCTATGTGGTTTTTCAGGATTCCATTCCGTTACTTCAGTGATAATCGTTTGGTTGGCTGGTAAATCACCTAATGCAGCTGTTGAGCTGATATAACATAATTTGGTTATATTATTGCTAAGGCAAAAGTTCACCACATTAGCAGTTCCTTCAATATTGGTTTTACGAATCAATGCTTCGTCCTTAGGGTCAAAAGAGATAACTGCCGCGCAATGGTAAACATAGTCAATTCCTACGAAAGCTTTTTCTAAAGCGGGAATGTCAATGATGTCAGCTTGCACCCATTCGATAACATTAAATAAAGCGGATTTTTGGTAACTTTCAAATAAGGATTTGGTTTTTTCAATGCTTTTAGAACTCCGGTAAGTAGCACGTATTTTTTGATATCCAATGTTTTCGGATTCAATTAAATGAAGTAATAAATGTGCGCCTACAAGACCAGTTCCTCCTGTTACTAATATCATTTTGTAAAGATAAATAGAATGTTCGATTTTTAATAGGTTTGATTTTCAAATTATGCAATTAAAACTATCTTTGTGAAAATTGATTTTTAGAAAATGAAAAATATTATTTCCGAATTACAATGGCGCGGATTGGTTCATGATATCATGCCGGGAACCGAAGAGCAACTTTTAAAAGAAATGACAACAACCTATATTGGGTTTGATCCAACATCAGATTCTCTACATATTGGTAGTTTAGTGCCTATAATTTTATTAGTGCATTTGAAAAATTTTGGACATAAGCCCATTGCATTAGTGGGAGGAGCAACAGGAATGATTGGTGATCCATCTGGAAAATCTGACGAAAGAAACTTACTTGATGAAGCCACATTAAATCATAATGTAGAAGGAATTAAAGGGGTTTTATCTCGCTTTTTAGATTTTAATTCTAAAGAAGAAAATGCAGCTGTTTTAGTTAATAATTATGATTGGATGAAAGAGTTGTCTTTTATCAATTTTGCACGTGATGTGGGTAAGCGTATTACCGTAAATTACATGATGGCTAAAGATTCTGTTAAGAAGCGTTTGTCAGGTGAAGGTGAAGGAATGTCTTTTACAGAGTTTACTTATCAGTTAATCCAAGGCTACGACTTTTATCATTTGCATAAAGAATACAATTGTTTGTTACAAATGGGAGGTTCTGATCAATGGGGAAATATTACTACTGGAACTGAATTAGTGCGTCGTATGAATGTAGGCGAAGAAGCTAAAGCATATGCGATGACTTGTCCATTGATTACCAAAGCAGATGGTTCTAAATTTGGTAAATCAGAAGGCGGAAATGTATGGTTGACTGCCGATAAAACTTCGGTATATAAATTTTACCAGTTTTGGCTAAATACAACGGATGTTGATGCTGAAAAATACATTAAAATCTTCACATTTTTAGATAAAGATACAATCGATAATTTAATCGAAGAACATAAAACGGCACCGCATTTAAGAGTGTTGCAACGCAAATTAGCCGAAGAGCTAACGATTTTTGTTCATTCGAAAGAAGAGTTAGAAAAAGCAATTAAGGCTTCTAATATATTGTTTGGTAATGCCACTGCTGATGATTTAAAAGAATTAGACAAAGCAACTTTTCTTGAAGTTTTTGATGGTGTACCACAAGCAGAAATTGCTAGAACAGAAATCGAAGCTGGTATAGATATGATTGCCGTGTTGAATGAAAAAACAGGGTTTTTTAAATCAAATGGAGAGGCTAGACGCGCTTTGACAGCGAACTCTATCTCCGTTAATAAAGAAAAAGTAAAAGAAGATTTTATGCTAACTGCTAATGACTTAATCAATAATCAATTTGTGTTGTTACAAAGCGGAAAGAAAAATTATTTTGTAGTAAGGATTGTTTAATTGTTTATTCGGTTAACCTTTTAAATAACCATTAAATTACAACCACGAATATCTGAATTATCAAAACGTCCCAATACCTCGAAAGAGTTGTTGGGATATTTTTTGCCCAAATCTTGCGTGGCTATGAAAGAACAGGAGTTTATATTGGCTAGGTCAATAACGTTGATTCCACCCGTTTTACCGGTAGCGACATAACTTAAAGCATCCTCAGTGTCTCTTAATAAGATTTGGATCCATGATGGGCATTCAAAAACGCCATTTCCTAAGGAGTAAGCTTGTGAAAGTAATTCGGTCATTCCGTACTCAGAATGAATAGCATTTACTCCAAAACCAGCACAAAGCTGCTCATGTAGTTCTTCGCGTATCATTTCTTTTCTTTTCCCTTTCATGCCTCCCGTCTCCATTATGATGGTGTGTTGCAATTGAAATTGATGCTTTTCGATTAAATCTAATAAAGCGTAGGTTACCCCAATTAGGATTACATTTTGACCAGCTTCATCTAAAGCGATGAGGTTTTGAATAAGTTCGTCGTGATTGTGCAGGTAGAAACCGCTTTCTGGGCGATTAGAAAGTTGGATTAAGTCTTCTACCATATAAATCAAAGAAGAGCCCTCACGTTCTAAATAAGAGGGTAATAAGGCTAGTACTACATAGTCCTCAATATTGCCGTAGAAATCTGAAAATCCTTTGCGATAACTTTCTTCATAAATAGAAACATCTGTTACAAGGTGTTTACTTGTAATCATTCCTGTGGTTCCACTACTAGTAAATGTTGCTTGCACTTCCTCTTGATTTGATACGACTGCGTGACTTTTAAAAAACTGAATAGGGAGAAACGGAATTTGCTGCAGTGATTTTACTTTGCTAACATCTGTTTTTAATAAATCACAAAATTCTTTATAGACTAAGTTGTTCTCGTATTGAAAACGAAAAGTTTTTAACGCTATTTTTTCAAATTGCTTTTGGCTGGAAATCGTAAATATATCAGTAGGAGTGATCAAGGATTTTTTTTGCAAAGGTATTAATTTTAATATTTTTTTTATTGTAAATACGGCTGAATAGCGTGCATAAAAAAAGCTCCAAATTTAGTTGGAGCTTTGAGGTTTATTTTTCAAAGTGCTTTTTATCTTACAATAAGTTTTCGAGTGGCAGATGCATTTTGTTCATTGATCTTTATAATATAAACCCCAGGGCTTAATGTAGAGACATTTAATTCTTTTGAATTAATCATTGTTTGCAAAACCTTCTTTCCCAAAAGATCAAAAATGATTATTTCTTTTTCAGCATCATTTTTTGTCGAAATATATACTTTACCGTTGCTCACGGGATTTGGGTACAAATTCAAACCTTCAATTACGGTAGTTTGTTGTATTTTTGATTGTTGCTTACTGTCTTGGGCATTGCTGCTCAACGTGAAGAAAAAAACCAATAAAAGAATACTATAAAAGTAATTTTTTGCCATCAGCGTAATTTTGTTTAGTAAATATACAAAAAACAAATACTATACCAAAAAAAAATACCTTTCCGTTAAGAAAGGTATTTTACTATTTTATTTGTACTGTAATTATTTAGTCCAATCTGCCCAAGAAGGTAGCGTTGCACCAGCGCCAGCGCCAGTTTGATTTGTTACATAAACTGCAGTAGTATTGTTTGCAGTTACAAAATTTGCACCATTAACTTTGAAATCTCCAGCAGCAATTCTTGCAGTAGCTCCAGTTCCTGAATCTAATTTTGCAAAAGTTGCAATACCATCAACAAATAGGTTTGTGTAAGTTTGTTTTCCACCACCTTCTTTGAAGTTGATTGCTTTCTCCGAAGCTGTAAATTTAGCAGCAGATCCTTTTACAATTGAAATGTTTGTAATTTTTGCATCTGTCATTGGTAATGCGATGTCATTTTGACCATTATTTGAACCTTCAACTCCTCCAAATGATACACCATTGATATATACATTTGTAATTGTTCCAATGTATCCATCTGCGTAGTCTAATGAATCATCATATGAATTTACTAGTACTAAGTTACTTGCATTAACTGCACCACCAAAAAACTCAACTGCATCATCACCACTTTCATAAGTGTAAATGTTAGATACTTCTGTTCCTCTACCTACTCCAAAGAAAGACACTCCGTTGTACTCTTTAGTATCACTAAATTTAGATCCAGTGTACGATATTTTCAAGTAATTGATTTTTCCAGAAGAATCATCATTATTGTTTCCTCCGTATAATAAACCACCTACTTCAGATGTACCATTATCACCTGTGTTTACTTTAGCATCACCACAGATAATTAAACCTCCCCAGTTACCTTCAGTAGGAGCAGCTTTACCAGAAGTCATAACTACAGGTTTAGCAGCTGTACCGTTAACGAAAATTTTTGCGCCTCTCTCTACTGCTATAAATATTGTTTTAGCTTTTTCTGTATCTGCTGTAGGATCTGATTTTATTGTTGTTCCTGCAGGAATAATCAAAGAAGCACCTGATCGTACAATTAATCCTCCTGTTAATGTGTACGTTTTTGTAGCATCTAAAGTTACCGTCTCTTTGTTTGTTATTTCACCTTTTAAATCATCTACTTTTAAATCAAAAGTATTAGAAGGAGTTGTTTCTGGGCTATCACTAGTACAGCTTGTAAATGCAATAGTCACTACTGTTAAAATTGCTAAAATTGATTTTTTCATTTTTCTTTAATTTTGTTTATGTTTTTTAACACTACAAAGAAACAGCTTTACTGTTTTTATGAGGTTAAGCGATTATTACTTTGCTGTTAAGGATTTCTATAAGGATTCCAATTTCATTAACGTTAAGTTTACACCCTTTATTTACAACAAAAAAGAGGTAGCTGAATGATGATCAACTACCTCTTTTTAAGGCCATGTGAAGTGGGTATTAGAATTTGTAATTTAAAGACAAACTTAAATTTGACCCTATTTTATAAGAACTGGCTAATACATCAGCAGTTTTAATTACTGGTGCTTTGCTTTGATCAGTAAATCTTGTGTACACTGGGTTCAATATGTTTTTATAAGACAATCCTATGTTTAGTTTTTTAGTTAAACTAGATTTTAAAATAAAGTCTAATCTCCCAATTGATTTGTCAATTAAATTTCCTCTTTCTGAGGTTCCTATTACTGCTAATTTATCAGAAACATAGGCGTAGGTTATTGTAGCTGTAATGTCTTTATCATTTTTAAATTCTTTTGTAAAAGACATATCTGCATTTGCTAGAAAGTCTGCAGCACCTGATAGTTTTGAATTTTTGTAAGTAAAATTAGCGCCAAATCCATTTTCATTTAAGACTTTAGCATTACTTAAATCCATGTCTTGATACATATATGATCCGTTGAATCCGAAAGATAATTTCTCTTTTAAGTCATTGGCATCACTAACTTCAAAAATGTTTTTTCTAAATTCTAATTCAATACCAGCTACGACTGCCTTATCACCCGTGTTTGCCCAAGTGATGTTCCCAGAAGAGGAGTTAGTATACATTTCGTTGATTGGGTTTTGAATTAATTTTCCAAAAGCAGTTACCGAAAGAATTTCGTCATTACTAGGATATAATTCCCAACTTAAATCGGCATTGTAATTTGTTGAAGCATATAATTTGTCGTTACCTTCATAACTTTGTCCCACTTCTTGAAAAAGTATTTTTACTTTTTCTTTAAATTGAGGTAGAGTATAGGTGTTACTAGCTGCAAATTTTAAATTTTGTTTATCATTCAATTTGTATTTTGCAATTACACTAGGTAAAAACTTTACAGGTGCGTAAGTATTACCAGTTCCATCAGGAGCGTCTAAACTCATATAGTAAACATACTGTTCTATTTGCTCAAATCTACCTCCTAAAATCACAGATAATCTGTCAGTGAAATTGTACTGTGCGTTACCGTAAATAGCATGAATATTTAAATGACCACTATATAGTTGGGAAAGCTTACTAGAACTATCACCATCTGCTAAATCAAAATTAGTGTCATTCAAGTAGAGATCAGTATTGTTAAATCCGTCCTTTGGGAAAAGCGTTTTATTAGTTTCTGGAAAAAACGAATATTGTTGCGAATTAAAATCAACAGTTTTCATCTTACCAGAATATCCTAGAGTAGCTTTTCCTTTAAATTCGTCATCAGCTATTTTAGCAAAATTGTAAGATCCGGCAATATTTGCTGACCATTCTTTTTCTTTTAAACTTTGGAAATAACGGTGATTGTTAATACTAGAATTTTTGAAAAAAGTATAAGCTGTTGATCCATCATTTGAAGGTACAAAGGTGTTTTGCATGCGGTCTGGAATGGTGTTATCAAGTAGGCTATATCCTATTTTCCAATTTGCATCCAGTCTTTCGTTATACTTGTGCTTACCAATTAATTGGTTTACTAATAATTGCGTTTTATTAAAAGTACCACGTTTTATAAAACCAACTTGGTCTAATCCTGAAAATTCAATGTTTTTACCATCATATTCACTGTAGTCTTGTGATGTAGAGTTTAAAAATAAAGTAGTGTAAAGAATGGAGTTGTTGCGATTGATTTTATAATCAGCAGTACCCATTACAGTTGAATTTGTATTGAATTCGTAAGATTTTCTAAAGTAATCTGCATTAGCAGTACCTTGTGCAGTAATGTTAGTTCTGTAAATACCTTCGTTATATTTATTCTCTGCATCAAAACCAGCAGTTATAAAAGTTCCAATACTACCGTTTTCTCCTACATTGAATTTTTTTCCAGCAGATAAAGAAAAGTTATTGTTTAAAGTATTTTTTCTTTCTTGTCTATCCCAACTCGTGCTATAGTTGTAAGGTAATAATGGATTACTTGGTGTACTTACTTTTTTGAAACCAAAATAAGAGGGACCATCTTGCAAATAAAAGTGATTCAATTTAGATACATTAGTATTTGTACCAACACCTACTCCCACTTGAACAAAAGGAGATCCACTCATTTTCTTTGCTACAATATCAACATTTGCTCCACCAAAGTCAGCATAATTTTGCGACTCAAATGTTTTACTAATTCCTACTGATTCTACAACATCTGTAGAAAAAATATCTAAAAGGATGTTTTTATTTTTAGGATTATTAGAAGGTAGCGGCAAACCATTTAAAGTAGTTACATTGTATCGGTCTCCTAAACCTCTTACAAAAACACTTCCTGAGCCTTCTTGTTTAGATACACCGCTCACTTTGGTTACGGCAGAAGCTACATCACTAACCCCTTTTCTAGCTAGTTCTTGAGCGCCAATACTTTGTTTGATTTCAACAGCGTTTTTTTGTTCTAGTAGTAAGGCAGTCTCTTTTTGTTTATTTACTGTTGTAGTAATTACAACATCATCCAGTTTGTAACTAGAAGAGCCAAGCGCTTTACTTATTGTGATTTTTTCACCGCTTTTTACGGTAACATTAGTTTCTATTGATTCATATCCAATGAAACTAAATTGTATCACATAGTCTCCTGCAGGTGCAGTAATTGAATATTTACCATCAATATCAGTCGTAGCGTTTATTTGTGTTCCTTTTAATAATACGTTTGCAAAAGGTAGCGTTTCGTTGTTTGAATCTTTATCAGTTAGTACTCCAGAAATAGTACCTTTATTTTGTGCAAAAGTAAGGGTACTGATAAAAAGCGTTAAAATGAATAATTTCAGTTTCATAGTTGTGTTTAATTTTTTGCAAAGTAATGGTGGTATTGTAAAGTCTGTGTTATTGGGCTGTTACTATTTTGTTTCTTGAATATTAACAAAAGGTTACCATATTAAATTACTAACAACGCTATTTTTTAACAGTTGAATTATTATTATATTTACATTCGAAATTAACCTTGTTGAATACCATTTGAGGTAAAATTCTACGAGAGAAATACAATTTTGCTACAGATGAAAAAAAAACACACGAAGATCTTACTTGTTGATGATGAACCAGATATCTTAGAGATTGTAGGGTACAATCTTACTCAAGAAGGCTATCAAATTTTTACAGCCGTAAATGGTAAAGATGCTATTGTAAAAGCTAAAAAAGAATTACCAGACCTTATTATAATGGATGTTATGATGCCAGAGATGGATGGGATGGAGGCTTGTGAGAACATTAGAAAAATCCCAGAACTTAGTAATGTTATTATAACGTTTCTAACAGCCCGAAGCGAAGATTATTCTCAAGTTGCAGGTTTTGATGCTGGAGCAGACGATTATATCACCAAACCAATAAAACCAAAATTATTGGTCAGTAAGGTGAAAGCTTTATTGCGAAGATTAAAAGAGAGTGAACAAAATAGCGAAACTCTTAATGTAGGGGGAATTGAAATTAACCGTGAAGAGTACAAGATTGTAAAGGATAATATTGAAATCGCTTTGCCTAGAAAAGAATTTGAATTATTTTATCTTTTAGCTTCTAAACCAGGTAAAGTTTTTAAAAGAGATGAAATTCTTGATAAAGTCTGGGGAAATGAAGTAGTTGTAGGCGGAAGAACTATCGACGTACACATTAGAAAACTTCGTGAGAAAATTGGAGAAGATTTTTTCAAAACAATAAAAGGTGTTGGCTATAAATTTGAAGTTTAACTAAAAAAAACTCAAAAGACACTTTGTTTTTTTCCAATCTATAAAAATACGAATCACTCCATAACAATGTTTGAATAAATGAAAATTAGTTTTAAAAAAACCTACAAGTTTGCGGTAAAATCAGCTTTGTACATATGCCTTTTCTCTACCGGATTTGTGATGTTATTAGTAACTATGATTTTCAATTACACATTTAAAAGCTTGGTGCTGTTTGGATTTGTATTTACTCTAATAATTTATCTTTTCTCATTTATAGTACTACAATATAGAGTGGAGCGCTTTATTTATAGGCGTGTAAAAAAGATTTATGACGATGTATCCTTATTAGAGTCGAGTACTTTTATCAATCAGCCCATAACTACAGATATGGAAACCTTGACTAGAGAGGTTAAGAAATTTGCAACTGATAAGAAATTAGAAATAGAAATGCTCCAAGTTCGTGAAGAATATCGTAGAGAGTTTCTAGGAAATGTTTCTCACGAATTAAAGACACCATTGTTTACCGTTCAAGGTTATATCTCCACATTATTAGATGGGGCAATGGATGACAAGACGATTCGAAAAAAATATTTAAAACGTGCCGAAAAAGGAGTGGAACGATTGATCTATATCGTAGAAGATTTAGACATGATCACGAAGCTGGAAGTAGGGGATTTGAATTTAGATTATTCAGAGTTTGATATAGTAGAACTTATTCAGAATGTTTTTGACTTACTTGAAATGAAAGCAGAAAAGAAGAAGATAACGCTTTCATTTGAAAATTATCATATTCAGCCTAATTTTGTAAGAGCAGATAGGGATCGCATCCAGCAAATTATTGAAAACTTAATTGTCAATTCTATTAAGTATGGTAAAACTAATGGCACAACCGAGGTTGCTGTCGTCAATTTAACCAAAGAGAAAGTTTTAGTACGTATAAGCGATAACGGAGAAGGAATAGAAAAACAAAATATCCCCCGACTATTTGAACGTTTTTACCGTGTTAATAAAAGCGGCTCTCGCTCAGAGGGTGGTTCTGGTTTAGGACTGGCTATCGTCAAGCATATTATTGAAGCACATAAAGAGAGAATCTACGTAGAAAGTGAATTCGGAATTGGTTCTGAGTTTTCTTTCACTCTTGAAAAAGCTGTAAAAAGCAAGCCGTTTGTGCCGATTATATAGATAGAATATTACTTAAAATGTTTATCTTGGCTTTATAAATTAATGGTATATTATCATAAATGATTATTTTATAAAGTATGAAAACATTAAACAAAGAAATGCAGCAAGCCATTACACCTGCTATGGCTATTACAATTTTAAAAGAAGGTAATAAGCGTTTTGCTAATAACCTCAAAGCAAATCGCAACCTTTTACAACAAGCAAATGAGACAGTAGAAGGGCAGCACCCTTTTGCAGTTATTTTGAGTTGTATTGATTCTAGAACTTCCGCAGAACTTATTTTTGATCAAGGATTAGGAGATGTCTTTAGTGTACGTATTGCCGGGAATATCATCAATGAAGATATACTGGGTAGTATGGAATTTGGCTGTAAAGTAGCGGGAGCAAAAGTGATTGTAGTTTTGGGGCATACTCGCTGTGGAGCTGTGAAAGGTGCGTGCGACCATGTTGAAATGGGAAACTTAACAGCATTACTGAGTAAAATACAGCCAGCAGTTTATGATGAGAAATCTGAAACAGCTGATCGCAGTTCAGCAAATCCAGAATTTGTAG
This sequence comes from Flavobacterium sp. W21_SRS_FM3, assembly GCF_052113625.1. Classification (NCBI taxonomy): domain Bacteria; kingdom Pseudomonadati; phylum Bacteroidota; class Flavobacteriia; order Flavobacteriales; family Flavobacteriaceae; genus Flavobacterium; species Flavobacterium sp. W21_SRS_FM3. The sequence continues at coordinate 558,663 of NZ_JBGQOD010000001.1, forward strand.
AAAAAGTAGCAGTGATTAATGTAAAGCGATCTGTAAATGCAATTATGGAACGAAGCCCTATTTTAAAACAGATGATTGAGAATGGGGAAATCAATATTGTTGGGGGAACTCATGATATTGCTACTGGATTGGTTACTTTTTATGAAGAAGCTATGGGCTAACAAATAAAAGCCCATATACTTAGCAGTTAAGTATTCTAGTATAAAAAAAGCGTGTAGTTAATTAAACTACACGCTTTTTTTTGTTCAGAACTGATTTTTCTATCAAAAATCGATCAATTTTTGTAGCTATTTTGTAGCTAAAATTGAGCAATGTTAATTTATTGTTAAGCAAATAAAAGGGATTAAGGTCTTGATTATATGATATTTAAAAAAATTACCAAGCTCTAAAAACATTTAAACAAGTTTCTTTGTATCTTTAAGGTTGCATTAAATTCTTGTAAAGGTAACCTTGTCTTAATAATAAAGCGTTTAATTAATATTAGGTTTGCAAAAAAATAATATAATGTTAATTTATACTTAAAATGAAAAATATTTTATTAAGTTCAGTACTGTTATTTTCAATATTGGCAACAGCGCAAGAAGGGAAAGTAGAAGGAAAACCTGCAGATAAAAAATTAGACTTAAAGTCTTATTATAATTCTGATAAGAAATTAGGTTTTACAGAAAGAGACAGTTTGTTTCAGGTTAACATTGGTTTTAGAGTTCAAAGTAGAGCTGGTTTTCAAAAAACGGATGGAGAGACTGGAGTTGTAGAAGGTGAAATCAGAAGAATGCGACTTAAATTAGATGGTTTTATTTACAATCCTAAATTTGGTTATAAAGTTGAATTAGGATTTTCAGCAGGTGATTTAGGTGTTATTAAAGCAGGAAATAATGAAAATGTAATACTAGATGGAGTACTTTTTTATAAGCCTACTGATAAATGGACTATAGCATTTGGTCAAACCAAATTGCCTGGAAATAATCAGCGTGTCATTTCTTCAGGGTCTTTAGAGTTTACAGATAGAACAATAAATAACTCTAAATTCAATATCGATCGTGATTTTGGTGTATTTATCGATTACGCAGAGGAAAAACCAAACAACTTTTCTTATGCATTGAAAGGTGCTATAACTAAAGGTGAAGGTAGAAACTGGGTTAAAACAGAAGACGATGGTATTGCTTTGACAGGAAAAGTTGAATTATTCCCTTTGGGAGCATTTACTAAAAATGGCTCTCATTCAGAAGGAGATTTAATTAGAGAGAAAACGCCAAAATGGATGATTTCAGGGGCTTTTAGCCAAAATAATAATGCACGTAGAGCTCAAGGGCAACTAGGGAATGAGCTTTTTGAAAAAAGAACTTTACAGTCTTTGTTTTTTGATACGATGTTAAAATACAATGGTTGGTCAGCAACTGCTAGTTATATGTCAAGAATGTCAGATGATCCTATTACTGTGAATCCTTTAGATGTTACTAAAACGCAAGCTGTTTTTGTAGGAGAAGGTTTTGATACACAATTGAGTTATGTTTTTCCTTCTAAGTATCAAATTGCTGGAAGATTCTCTACTCAAACAGTAGATAGTGAAATTCATGCTTTCACTCCTGATACGGATGAATATGCTGTGAGTCTTTCTAAATACATTTTCGGACATAAATTAAAAGTGCAGACAGAATGTTCTTATGAAAACAAGAAATTTATTTCTGGTGATACCTCTGGAAGTTGGTATGTGCGTATGCAAGTAGAAATTGGAATTTAAAAAAAACTTATTTTAGGAAGTGCTTAAAAAATAAAGGTCTACTTAAAATAATAGAAATTGAATAATACTGGCTTAACATCCAGTTAACATTGAAGTAATACTTTTGTCAAAAATTAAAATAGAACCTAATAAAACAAATAAAATGAATAAAACTAAATTGTTTTTAATGTTACCATTAATTGGTATGTTAAGTTGTGGTAAAGCTAAAACAGAAGATAAAGGTGCTGAAAATACTTCAGCAGCAGTTTCTGTAACAATAAAAGGTAGTGATACTGTATTGCCATTGGCACAAAAAGAAGCAGAAGATTTAATGAAAAAAGATGCTAATGTAAGTGTAACTGTTGTAGGTGGTGGTTCAGGTGTTGGACTAACAGCTTTGATCGATGGAACTACTGATATTGCAATGGCTTCTAGAGACATGAAAACAGAAGAGAAATTGAAGTTCTCTGAAATGAAAAAAGAAATAGAAGAAGTGATTATTGCTTACGATGCATTAACTGTAATTGTAAATCCAGCAAATAAAGTGTCTCAATTAACTCGTGAACAATTAGAGAAAATTTTCACAGGACAAATAACTAACTGGAAAGAAGTAGGCGGTGAAGATGCTAAAATTGTAGCTTATTCAAGAGAATCATCATCAGGAACATATGAGTTCTTTAAGGATGAAGTTTTAGATAAAAAAAATTATGCATCTAACATATTAAGTTTACCAGCTACAGGAGCTATTGTTCAGGCTGTGGGTCAAACTAAAGGGGCAATTGGGTATATCGGATTAGCTTATGAAACTAAAGAAGTGAAGCAACTTGCTGTATCTTATGACCAAGGTAAAACTTTTATTGAGCCTTCTGTAGCAAGTGCTAAAGATAAAACGTATCCAATATCAAGACCTTTATATTATATGTTTGATAAAACAAATGCTGCAAAAGTGAAAACTATCGTAGACTTTGCTTTATCTGATGAAGGACAAAAAATTGTTTCTGAAGTAGGATATGTACCATTGAAATAATATAATAATCGGTTTTTATTATATTCTTAAAGAAGGTTGTCTTGTAAAAGGCAACCTTTTTTTATTTAAAAATTAATCGTAAATTCAAGCCCACAAAGTTTACTTAACATTAAGTTAACATAAGGTTAATGATGTAAAAACATTAGGCATGAATAGCTAGCGTAGTTTTGCTAAAAATAAAACATACTGATTTGAAAACAAATTTTAAACAGATTAAAGAAAAGTTAATTGAATCTATTTTGATGCTGAGTAGCGCTGCTACTAGTATTACGGTTGTTTTAATTGTCTTTTTTCTATTCATTGAAGGTGCTGGTGTTTTTACTAAAAAACCCATTGATGATGGTTTTTTACTAGCAGTAGAAAATAGTAATCCAGTAAAAAAATTACAACCTTCCCAGATAAAGGACATTTTTGATCAAAAAATCACGAACTGGAAAGAACTAGGCGGAAAAGATCAGCAAATAGTATTGTTCCGCACTAGTGATATTACTGACTATTATACAGATGAAGAATTAGGAGAAAATTTTGAATACTTCCCTGATAAAATTAATGAACTTATAGCTAAAACTCCTGGTATCATTGCTTTCTTCTCTGATAAATATAAAGCCAAAGAATTCACAGGTAGAGAATTAGATATTGATAAAATCAAGGTTTTTGAGTTTTTATCTGGTGAAGAGTGGTTTCCCACGGCACAACCTATTGCTCAAATGGGGGTAAAGCCATTAATATATGGTACGTTATGGGTGAGTTTTGGAGCCATCCTTTTAGCACTGCCTATAGGATTAGCAGCGGCTATTTATTTAAGCGAAATTGCAAAGAAAAAAACCCGAAGTTTATTAAAACCACTAATCGAGTTACTGGCGGGTATACCTTCTGTAGTCTATGGTTTCTTCGGATTGGTCATCATTGTACCACTTATTCAAAGTACCTTTAATTTACCAGTAGGGGAAACAGGCTTAGCCGGTAGTGTTGTTTTAGCGATTATGGCTTTACCAACAATTATTACTATCTCTGAGGATGCAATGCGTAACACTCCGCGTGCAATGAAAGAAGCTAGTTTAGCTTTAGGAGCAAGTCAATGGCAAACGATTTATAAAGTCGTTATACCGTACTCAGCATCTGGAATTACAGCGGGAGCTATATTAGGTATTGGTAGAGCAATTGGTGAAACTATGGCTGTTTTAATGGTAACAGGTAATGCTGCGGTTATTCCTACTACACTTTTAGAGCCAGTAAGGACAATTCCAGCTACAATTGCGGCAGAATTAGGAGAAGCTCCAAACGGAGGATTGCATTATGAGGCTTTGTTTGCATTAGGTTGCATCTTGTTTATAATTACTTTCGGAATTAATATGTTAGTAGAAATGGTGACAAACCGTAAATCTCATAAAAAACATTAAGATGAGTGTAGAGAATAGTTTAGCAAAGAAAAAAAGAAGAAATCAAAAAATTGCCTTTGGTATATTTAGCTTTACAAGTTATGCCATCGTTGCTCTTTTATTTATAATATTAGCTTTTATCGTCATTAAAGGAATTGGAGTTATTAGTTGGGATTTTATAACTGAAATGCCTAAAAATGGAATGACCGAAGGAGGAATTTTCCCGGCCATTGTAGGTACGCTATGCTTGGTTTTAGTAAGTATGGTATTTGCTTTTCCCGTAGGGGTTTTAGCTGCAATTTACATGAGTGAATATGTTAAAGATGGTTGGATTAAAAAAATCATCAAGCAAATGACCAACAATCTTGCAGGAGTACCATCAATTGTTTTTGGACTTTTTGGGATGTCTTTATTTGTGAATAAAATGGGTTTTGGAGATTCCATTCTAGCGGGAGGTTTAACGTTGGGACTATTAGTATTGCCTATTGTTATTAGAACGACAGAAGAGTCTTTAAAAGCTGTTGATGATACCTTTAGACAAGCTAGTTTTGGTTTAGGAGCCAGTAAATGGGAAACAACAAGTAAAGTAGTTTTTCCTATTGCTTTTCCCAATGTGATTACCGGTTTAATATTATCAATAGGAAGGGTTTCTGGGGAAACAGCGCCAATTTTATTTACTGTGGCGGCCTATTTCTTACCTAAATTACCGACTTCCATTTTTGATCAAGCAATGGCCTTACCGTATCACTTATACGTGATCTCTACAAGTGGTACTAATATTGAAGCTTCTAGAGCTATGGCTTATGGAACGGCACTTGTTTTAATTATAATTGTATTAATTTCTAATTTATTAGCGAATGCTCTTCGTAAATATTATGGAAAAAAAGTAAAAATGAATTAACATGCATAAAATAGAATCAAAAAACGTAAATTTTAATTACGGAGAATTTCAGGCCTTACACGATATTTCGATATCAATGAAGGAAAATACTGTGACAGCATTAATTGGACCTTCTGGTTGTGGTAAATCTACCTATTTACGTTTGTTAAACAGAATGAATGATTTGATTGATAATACTCAAATGACAGGGAGTATTCTTATTGATGGAAAAGATATTTATGAAAAGCATACTAACGTAGATGATTTACGTAAAAATGTGGGGATGGTTTTTCAAAAGCCAAATCCTTTTCCTAAAACTATTTTTGAAAACGTTGCTTACGGATTGAGAGTAAATGGGATAACAGATAAAAAATTAATTGAAGAACGCGTTATTACTTCTATTGAGCAGGTAGCGCTATGGGATGAAGTTAAAGACAAACTAAAGAAGTCCGCTTTTGAGCTTTCAGGTGGTCAGCAACAACGTTTGTGTATCGCAAGAGCTTTAGCAATACAGCCATCTGTATTATTAATGGATGAGCCTACCTCTGCTTTAGATCCAATTTCTACCTCAAAGATTGAAGAGCTTATTTATGAGCTGAAAAATAAATACACTATTGTAATTGTAACGCACAATATGCAGCAAGCGGGACGTGTAAGTGATAATACTGCTTTTTTCTACATGGGTAGATTAATTGAGTGTGATAAGACAAAAACAATCTTTACAAAACCAGCTATAAAGCAAACAGAAGATTACATAACAGGAAGATTTGGATAATATTGATTTTGATTTGAAAGCAGAATCGTTTAACTTTAAATCTTTAAATCTTTACAAAAAATGGCATCACACTTAGAAACAGAGCTAGGAAAGCTTAAAAGTATAATTATAAAAATAGGTAACTTAGCTGAATCTCAGGTAAGTGAAGCAATGAAGTCATTGCTTTCAGAACCAGGTTCAGAGACTAAAGAGGTTAAAAAGACCGAAAATAAAATTGACAAACTTGATGTGAAAATCGATGATATTTGTCAAAGTGTATTTGCATTGCAACAACCTGTTGCATCTGACTTGCGTTTTATTATGTCGGCAATGCAAATTAGCAATCAAATTGAAAGAATTGGTGATTTATCAATGAGTATCATTAAATTGTCTAAAAGCATTAAAGAAAAGCACGAGTTAATTACAAAATTTGATATTGTCACTATCGCTAGAGAAGTAGAAATGGTAACATTGAAAACAAATGAGTGTTTTGAAAATCTTGACGAACCAACAATTGAAGAAATTTTTATTTTAAATAATACCATTAAAGATAAAAGTTCAGACGCAATTGATAACATCATTGGTGAAATGAAAAACAATTCGAAAACAGTAGTTTCAGGAACAAATCTTATTCTTGCTTTGAAGCATATTGAGAGAATTTCTGATCATTGTACTAATATTGCTGAATCTGTTTACTTCATGATCAATGCTAAGACAATCAAGCACGAAAAATTCATAGAGAAGAAATAAATTTTTTTTCTAAGCATAAAAAAATGACTTTCGCATCTTCAGTAAGATGGAAAGTCATTTTTTATTTGATACTGTTTACTATTGGAAAACTTCAAATAATTGTTGCCAATTTATTTTCTCATTGAAAGTAGACAGTCCCCTATAATCTGCGATTTCATTCAAATCTTCTATTTTAAAACGTTCTTGTTCAGCAAAGGGAACAAGGCCTTCTTGTTTCAACTTTTCAGCGAGATACAGCTGTTCATACTGGCCTGGAGTAGGAATAAAAAACGCCTTTTTTTCTAATTTAACCAAGTCCATGATGGTTGTATAACCAGAGCGACATAGTACCAAAGCGCTCTCGTTAAAGGTTTGCTCTAATTGACGACTATTCATAAAGTTATAGTAACAAATGTAACCTTCTTGTACTTTAATTTGCTCTTTTTCTACAATTCCTTTTATAAAAACAACTGTTCCTGTAAAGCGTTGAACTTCATTTTTTAATATTGCTTCTAAGAGTCCTCTTTGTGGTTCTGGTCCAGAAAGGATGATCATTAAATCGTATTTTAGAGCCACCTCTTTTTTGTGCATTCTACTAATAGGGCCTATGTATTTTAAATTTAAATTGGAGTGACTAACGTGACTTAGTGCTCCTGCTAAGTTGGGCTTCTCAGCCACATCTGGAACCCAGCATTCTTTGTATTTCTTAATGATGTGTTGGTGTAGCTTGCTGGTGAACCAAGTGGTATTCCCTGTCATCACATTAAGCTGATGGGTGATGAATACGCAAGGGAGTTTTTTATTATAAATACCCAATCTATTATCCGAAATGATGCCATCAATAGCATATTTCTCAATTAATTTTTTAACTAATTGCTTTTCAGACCAGATAGCGTCCATCATCTTGGGGCTGTTTTGCAGTAATTTCCATTTGAAATTTTTACCGTTTTTAGCATATTCTATTTGGTAGGACGGTAAACGGATTGCCTTTATATACGGAAATTCTTTTCTTAATAAATCCAGTGCAGCACCATCGGAAGCAATTATAGGAATATAATTATGATCTTGTAATGCCTTGATTATAGGAATACATCTTGTAGCATGACCTAAGCCCCAGTTTAACGGTGCGACCAATATTGTTTTACATTTTGCGTCTAAATTCATAGATTATACTATTTATAATAGTGTAAGATACAGCTACAATGTTTCAGAGGTATTTACAATAGATTACTAAACTATTAATTTATTAGTTTTCTATGATCAAGCATTTGTTTTAAAATTAGAAATACGCTCTTAATTGAATGTTTCCAGTGTGAACGGCTTGGGTTTTTTCACTCTTCCTGCCTTGATAGTTGAGGTTAATATCTAGAAATTGCGTGATGTTCTTTTGCAATAGTAAACGCCAAGTAAGATTTTGCCCCGTTTGCAGTCCTTCCAGCATTTGAAAACCTACAGCTCCAAATTCGCTTTCTTCAAATCTATTTTGGTAAAAGGATATCTCGCCATTCATTGTTATGTTATTTTTGCCTGAATATGAGAATGATGTTCCTATCCTGTTTTGCAGTAGCGTTTCTAATGCTCCAATCTGATTTTCTTTTTGCTGTAACTCATAAAAAAGATCCCAGCTAGTGTTTTTAGAAAATAAGTAACTAATCTTTGGCGCTAATTGGTAGCCGCTGATGCTGTAGTTTATCTCTGCAAAATTTTCAGATAACAGACTCGTCTGGATTGTTTTTGCGAAAGCACTAAAAAGCCAGCTTTTATGATACAAATGTGTATACTGTAACTGATGAGAACTATTTTTAGATTCTTGAGATCCTATTGATAATAAATTTTTAGCTTGGTTTTTTAAGTACGAATAGGTGATTGAATGATTTTGTTTGGCCCGATTGTAAAAGAGGCTGTTTCTAAAATTGGAACTCAAACCTAACACATTTTCCTGTGAAGCTTTGAACGGATTTAGTTCAAAATTACCGCCTTCATTTTTAGTTTTACGATCAATTAAAAAAGAGGTTTGATTATAGAACAATGAAGCTATTTTTTTTAATCCTATTTCGTTTTGCCATTGCGTAGGGTTCAACGTGAGTGATTGTGAAAATTTAGTTTGATGTGTTTTAATGTACTGTTGATTGGGTAAATAAATACGTATATATTTAGCTTGATCAATAAAAGGAGCTATTTCAAATTCTTGTAGTTCTTGAATGCCATTTCCATTGTAATCATTCCAAGTGTAAACACCTTGTCCAACCGGAACTTCTAAGTAGGTAAATTCTTGTTGTGGTAAGGAACCGGAGTTCGTTTCATAAGCACTTGTGCTCTGAATTAATTGGTTAAAGAAGTGGTCATTGTATATGATTCTCGAATTAAGTGTTTGCTGTTCTTTTTGAGAAGTATCTTCAAAAGTGAAGGTTCTATAGTTAGCATACACCGCTAAGTCACTTTTAGTAGTTTGAATTAATTTTGAGCGAAAGGTATACGTGTGTGACATGTTAACTCTTTGCAATAAGCTGTTTTGTATGCTGTCGTTAGCTCTAATTTTATAAGCTATCTGAGCATAAACCTTTGTGCTATCACCACGACCAGTTAAAAATCCATATTCATAAAATCGTTGACTAAGTGGTGAGTGTTTATTTGTAGCGATTTCTCTTTGTTGATTGTCTTCTAAACGGTGACTGGCACCAATCCAATTATGATTTAAATGATAACGCACTTGGAAGTCATTCCTTGCAAATTTAGAATCGCTTGTTGTTGAGTTGCTTTTAAGGTAGCTTCCTTTTTCTTGAACAGTCCAATTGTTAAACAGAAATTGACCGTGAATGAGTTGTCTATTGCCAGAGAAAAGGTCACTGAAATCTAATTTTTGGAATTCATATTGCAAGGTACCATGTGCAGTAGGACTTATTTTCGGACTCAAATTAAACGTTAAACCTGACACTAACAAACTCTGATTAGCCTGTAGACCAGGATTAAGATTCCAGTCTCGGTCAAATTCTATGGTGTAGATGCGCTCTACAGATCTAAAGTTTTTTTGTGTAAATTGATAATTAGCAAAAACATCTAGTGTTCCTTTTTGTGAAAGCAAACGCTGTTTTGTATTTATTTTTCCGCTTAATCCTTTGTTGTCATTATCATCTATTTTAGAGAACAAATTTTCGTCAGCATTACTAACGCCAATTTCAAAATCTATAACAGTTTTGTCTGAGGGGTTGTATTTGCCTAAAAACGTGGCTACCTGAATTTTTGTAGGAGCAATGAGAGGTACTATAGGTTCGTATTGTCCCTGTGGAACACCATTAATAGGTGCCACATATTCATAGATTGTACTAATCCCCGATGCGTTTTTAATGACATAATTTCCGTTGTTTATACCAACTGCGCTAAAACGGACATTGTATAATTCAAGGTCAGGATTATTTGAATATTCGAAAACTACTGCTGCATTCACAAGCTTTTTAACATAGAGGATTTTATTGTCAGAATAGCTGTCTATATAAGCCGATGATGCAATCATTGCACTTTGATTGTCACCTGCATCAGCTAAAATCTGTGCTTGTTCAATAGATAAATTTTGCTGTAAAGGTTGGTTTTTAATGTCATTTTCAGAGTACAAATATCCGCCAAAATCCCAATTTTTATTTTCATGCGTAGCACCCGTATAACTAACAAAGCGACTATAACTTCTATCAGAATATTGGTATTCAATAGTAATTCTCATTTCGGAAGTAATGGAAAATAGGGCTGTAAATGTAATTTCCCCAGCGTTATAATCTATAGTATAATCGTTATTTTCTCCTCTTTCGAGTAAGAGTCCATTAACATAAACCCTTTCTGAACCTGAGATTACAAGTACATACAGTTCACCGTTTTTCCCTTTTAATTTATAAGGTCCCTGATTGCCTTCTCGACCGAGGAAACTGCTTTTAGCATATTGCCCTCTGACTAGTGCTGCAGATGTAAAAACAGTAGTTTTATTGTCGTCAGTCCCTAAATCAAAACTTGCTGAAAGCCCCTGTACTTTCTTATCGAAATTTAGAAATTGACTTTGGTGGTTTTCAAGGAAGATGTCACCCGCCCGAATGTTCCAGCGGTCACTAAAAAGTTCCATAAAAATATTGTCAAACTGATCTAGTTTTTGGGAGTAGCCCCCATCTTGTAAAGGGATGTTACTATCTTGTAAAGAAGCTCTTAAACTCACTTTTTCGGAGAGTTTTCCAGTAATCTGTAAATCGAGATTAGAGTTTAATACTGTATTTTGATTGTTACCTATTGTTAGGCCTCTCGTAATACTACCCGAAGTGTTGAGACCGTCAAATGGAATGTTTTTTTCAGTGGGTTCCTCACTTATTTTATATAATTTTTCAGAGGCGATGTCGGTACTTACAATTTGACTGGAATCATAAGCGCTATATTCTTTAGTAAGATAATCTGGGAATTTGAGGTAATTGACAGTTATAGAATCATTTTTGATAGCGAATTGCTCATTTAAAATAAGGCTTCCTGATTGAAAATTGACAGTATATGCTTTCTTGTCTATAACATTATTATTAGAGTCTACTAATTCAAAAAAACTAGAGTTGATACTCACGTTTTCTATAAATAGAGTGTCTCTAGTAACCGGGATTTTTTTTGTTTTGTATAGCGAGTTGTTTTCCTGAGCATGCAGCCCAGAAAAACAAATAATCATCGCTAATAGCCATACTTTTTGTAGCATAAAGGGTATAACGTCTATACTTCAAAAGTAGTGTATTCTATATGAAAAGTTAGGGCTTGCTATAAATAAGCTCTTCTTGACAAATTTTAGTTTTCTTGGGTGACAATTTGCATCGTCTCTGTACTCACTTGTTTTAAAATAACTTTTTTACCCAGTTCTACAGTCTCTGCAGCTAAATCATTAAAGTGTCTAATAGTATATAAAGTTACCTCTTTGCTAAAATCTACTTTGAATTTTTTTGATAAGATGGCATTTAGCTCATTGAAGTTGTTAAATTTGTCTTCAACGCAGACAGAGAAACTAATTGCCGAGTTTTGTATTAAATTCACTTTCAATTTAAAACGGTGAAATAATGCAAAAATTTCGCTAATATTTTCTTCCATAATAAACGAGAAATCGATAGAAGAAAGAGAGATAAGCAATTGATTCCTTTTTACGATAAAACAAGGCAGGTAAGGTTCTAATGCGGTCCCTTTAGAAACGCTTGTTCCTTTTAACAGAGGGTTGATAAATGACTTTACATACAAAGGAATTTCCTTTTTTTGTAAGGGTTGCAGCGTTTTTGGGTGAATTACAGTGGCACCATAAAAAGCGAGTTCTATCGCTTCACGATACGAAATTTGGTTTAGCAAACTAGCATTTTCAAAATAACGAGGGTCAGCATTCATTACTCCAGGAACATCTTTCCAGATGGTAACACTTTCAGCATTTAAGCAGTAAGCAAATATTGCGGCAGTGTAATCAGATCCTTCACGACCTAATGTTGTAGTGAAATTATTCTCATCAGATCCTAAGAAACCTTGAGTGATATTTAAAGACTTTCTTTTGATGTTTTTTGAAATATTTTTTTGAGTCAACTCCCAGTCTACTTCGGCATCTCTATAATTTGCGTTTGTTTTTATGAAGTTGCGTACATCAATCCACTCTGTCTTAATGCCCATGAAGTTCATGAAATGAGCAAGGATTGTTGTGGAGATTAATTCTCCAAAACTCACGATTTGATCGTAAACAAAATTATAATTTGGAGATTTATTATGGCTCAAAAAGTATTCAAAATCAGCAAAAAGCTTGTTAACAGCAATAAAAACATCCTGTTTGTCGTCCTCAAACAAATCCATTAAAATTTGGTTGTGGTATTTCTTTACTTCCTGTACAGACGATTTTAAAGAGGATGATTTATCAAAATAATCTTTGATAACTACCTCAAGTGCATTGGTGGTTTTTCCCATTGCTGAGACCACTAACAATACATCTTCATAACCTACTTGCTGTAAAACGCTGTAAACGTTTTTAATTCCATCGGCATCTTTTACAGATGCACCTCCAAATTTAAATACTCTCATGTTAAATTATGCAAAAATTGTACTTCTAACTTTTTTAATCTTTTAATTTATTGGTCACAAAATCATTGACACCTGCTTCGTCCATTTGAACTACGTACCAATCTCTAAGGACTTTTGCGCCTGATTTTTCATAAAAATCAATTGCGGGAGTATTCCAATCTAGAACATTCCATTCTACTCTGCGTACCTGATCTTTTTTACCCTGTTTAATAATTTCTGAGTATAAAGCATAACCTACTCCTGTACCACGCATTTTCTCTTTCACAACTAGGTCTTCTAAATGAATGGTTTTACCTTTCCAAGTGGAGTAACGGTAATAGTACAATGCAATTCCTACAACCTCTGATGCTACTTCAGCAACGAAAACATTGAATAGTGGATTGGGACCAAAGCCATCTTTAATCAAGTCGTCAACAGTTATTAAAACCGCATCAGGTTCTTTTTCAAAATCGGCTAATTCTTGAATTAACTCTAATACAGCAGCCATGTCCTCGCTTTGTCCTTTTCTGATAATCATGATTTTCGTTTTTTTTGGGATTTTTGATTTAACATAGTGTAATTCTATCCCGTAAATTAGTTCATTTTTAGACAAATATACAATACTGATAAACTAAGTAAATTTTATTGAATTCATTTTCACAAAAAAAACGATATTTGTGACTTCAAACTAACTACAACGATTGAGTAATGGAAGAACGCAACAAGACCCTAGGGGAATTTATTATTGAAAACCAAAATGCCTTTCAGTATTCGTCTGGCGAGTTATCCCGAATTATTAATTCCATTCGTTTGGCTGCCAAAGTAGTGAACTACAAAGTAAATAAAGCGGGATTAGTTGATATCGTGGGAGCTGCTGGAGAGCAAAATATTCAAGGGGAAGACCAACAAAAATTAGATGTTTACGCTAATGAGGTTTTTATTCAAACTTTAATCAATCGCGAGATTGTATGTGGTATTGCTTCAGAAGAAAATGATGAATTTATCACAGTTGAAGGCAGCGATAATAGTCATAATAATAAATATGTGGTGTTGATGGATCCATTAGATGGGTCATCTAATATTGATGTCAATGTTTCTGTGGGGACTATCTTTTCAGTGTATAGGAGAATTACACCCATAGGTAGCCCAGTTACGATAGATGATTTTTTACAACCTGGAATTAATCAAGTAGCTGCAGGATATGTCATTTATGGAACATCTACTATGATTGTTTACACAACGGGTCATGGTGTCAATGGTTTTACTTTAAATCCTGCTATTGGTACCTTTTACTTGTCTCATCCTAATATGCAGTTCTCTGAAGATGGAAATATTTATTCCATTAATGAAGGGAATTATATCCATTTTCCGCAAGGAGTTAAAAATTATCTTAAATATTGTCAATCAGAAGAAGGAGACAGGCCGTATACTTCTCGTTACATCGGTAGTTTGGTTTCTGATATTCATAGAAACATGATTAAGGGAGGTATTTATATCTACCCAACTAGTTCTAAAGCACCAAAAGGAAAATTAAGATTGCTGTATGAATGCAATCCTATGGCTTTTATAGTGGAGCAAGCTGGAGGAAAAGCTTCTGATGGTTTTGGACGTATTATGGAAATACAACCTACAGAACTTCACGAGCGTGTGCCGTTCTTTTGTGGAAGTTACAATATGGTCGAGAAAGCCGAAGAATTCATGCTTGATGCCAAGTTGAGTAAATACTAAAAGATATAAAAAAAGCTTCCGTTAATTTGGAAGCTTTTTTATTTTATTTATTTGCTTAATTTTTCAGTTTTTTCAATTTCTGAAAGGAAAGTATCAAAGTCTGCTTTTTCATCTGCTAATAAAAGTGCTTTAGCAACAATTGCTTCTACATTTTCAGGAGTGAAGCCAATACCTAAACTTAGTTTTTGCAACATTACCTCTTGATTGTCTCCTAAATGATGATCTACATTTACGATACGTGCCAAGTCAAATAAACGCTCAATTCTTTGTGAGTTTAAGTAAGGAGGGTTGATTGGGTATTTTGCAGGGTTTTCTAAAATTTCTTCGTATTCTGCTGCTGAAATTTCAAGTCTTATCGCTAATTTGTCTAAAAACTCTTTTTCTTCTGGAGCAAAAACCCCATCTGCTAATGCTAATCTTACAATAGATGAAAAGTGACCTTTATTTCTTTGTTTGAATTCGCTATCAAATAAATCTGAAAATGACATAGTTAATTTTTTATTTATATCGTACAAAGATAATTCAATTTTTAAATTTTTAATTTTCTTTTTAATTTTTCTTTCTTCGGCTAGCTTATAATTGAATTTTTCCTGTAGCAATTGATTTTTCTAACTCCCTTTTTTTAAAAAAATCGTATGTTTACAACCCTTAAATCAACTTAATATAATTACCAATGTCAGAATTTTGGATTTACTTTCAAATAGGATTAAAACACGTTTTAGACATCAATTCCTATGATCATGTCTTATTTTTAATTGCATTAGCAATACCTTTTTCTTTTAAAGATTGGAAACGCATTGTGTTGTTAGTGTCAATTTTTACGCTGGGGCATACTATGGCCTTGTTTCTTTCTGTTTTTGGAATTATTGCAATTAAAGTTAATGTTGTAGAACTGTTGATTCCCATTACAATTTTAATTACCGCATTGTTTAATCTTTTTACCGCAGGTAAGTCAAATAAAAAGGAAAGTCTCAATTTAGTTTTCTTTATAACATTGTTTTTCGGAATCATTCATGGCCTTGGCTTTTCAAATTATTTTAAATCTATACTTGGTGGTTCTGCTACTTCAAAACTATTGCCTTTAGGAGAATTTGCTTTAGGAATAGAAGCAGCGCAGATTGTAGTTGTTTTTATTGTTTTAATTTTGTCGTATATTGTTCAAACTGTTTTTAGATTTTCTAAGAGAGATTGGACACTTGTAATGTCGGCATTTATTATTGGTGTTGTTTTACCAATGATTATCGAAAATGAAATATGGATCAGATAAAAATGGAAGTACAAAAATTGAATAAATACGATAAAGCTTATCTAAGAATTGCTACCGAATGGGGTTTGCTTTCTTACTGTAAGCGCAAACAAGTAGGAGCCATTATTGTTAGAGATCGAATGATAATATCAGACGGTTATAATGGTACGCCTACGGGATTTGAGAATTGCTGTGAAGATGACGAAGGATTAACGCGATGGGATGTCTTACATGCAGAAGCGAATGCGATATTAAAAGTAGCAAGATCCACGCAATCTTGTGAAGGGGCAACCTTGTATATTACATTGTCGCCATGTAAAGAATGCAGTAAATTGATTCATCAATCTGGAATAAAAAGAGTGGTCTATCATAATGGCTACAGAGATGATTCAGGAATTCAATTTTTGATAAAAGCAGGAGTGATTGTTGATCATATACCCGTATTAGAAGAATAAAATGAAAACGAACCCAAAATACCTACCAATGCTTATTGGCGCAACCCTTGCGCTGGGAGTGGTTATTGGTGGTGCTTTGAGTACCAGTAATCATAATCAGTTCTTGGTTAAAAATGGTTCAAAAAACAAACTCAATAAACTTATTGATTTTATAGATAACGAATATGTAGATGATGTTAATACAGATTCTATTGTCAATGTTACTGTAGATAATATCATGGGTCAGCTGGATCCACACTCCATCTATGTTCCGCCAAGTGAGCAAGTACAAGTTGCCGAAAGTATGAAAGGTGATTTTGTAGGTATTGGAGTTAACTTCTATATGTACAATGACTCTCTGGCAATAATCAGACCTGTTGAAAATGGACCGTCGGCAAAAGCGGGTATCAAAGCGGGCGACCGAATCTTGTATGCTGATAAAACTAAATTGTTTGGCAGAAAATTACCCAGTGATAGCTTGTTCTCTTCATTAAAAGGAGAGAAAGGGTCTGAGGTGGAGCTTACTATTTATAGAAAATCAGAACATAAAAAAATAAAGCTTACCATTAAACGCGATATTATTCCTCTTAAAAGCGTTGATGCAGCGGTAATGGTAAATGCAGCAACGGGTTATGTAAAGATTAACCGCTTTGCCGAAACTACTTATGAAGAATTCAAAAGCGCCTTACTTAGATTAAAGAAATCAGGTGCTACAACCCTGGTGATAGATCTGCGTGATAATGGGGGAGGTTACATGGAAGAAGCAATAGAAATCGCTGATGAATTGCTAAAAGACAAACAGTTAATTGTTTTTACAAAAAATAAGAATGGACGTATCCAAAAAACTTTTGCTACTAAAAAAGGAAATTTTGAAAGCGGAAAAGTTTTTGTGTTAATTAACGAAAATAGTGCTTCTGCTAGTGAAATTTTGGCTGGAGCAGTGCAGGATAATGACCGAGGAATAATTGTTGGAAGACGATCTTTTGGGAAAGGATTAGTACAACGCGAAATGGATTTTGACGATGGGTCAGCGGTACGATTAACCGTTGCTCGTTATTATACTCCTACGGGACGTTCTATTCAAAAACCATACGCTAAGGGCGATGAATCTGGCTATTTAAAAGAATCAGAGGCGCGTTTTGCCAGCGGAGAACTCTATGAAAAAGACAGTATTAAAGTTGCAGATAGCTTAAAGTTCAGGACACCAAAAGGTAAAATTGTTTATGGTGGAGGCGGAATCGTTCCTGATTTATTCGTTGGTTTAGAAGTGGAACATGGCAATGAAAACACCGTTTATTTAATGCAATCTGGAATTGTAGGAAACTTCGTTTTCGAGCAATTAGATAAAGATCGAAAAGCGTTTAAAGGAATTGCATTTGAACAGTTTGTTCAAAAGATGAACGCAACCGATTTGTATTTTAATACGTTTCAAAATTTTCTTTTGAGCAACGGACTTGATTTGAAATTAATTAAAAATAAAGCCATCGTCAAGCGTTATCTAACTGCTGAATTTGCTCGCCAACTTTATGGCGAAAGTAAATACTACGAGGTTGTTTTAAAAGAAGATGCTATGATTAAAGCGATCAATAAGCAGTAGTATTATTTACTTTCTTCTTTATCCCATTCTTCTCTAAAGCGGATTAACTCTTTATCAATCATTTCTTTTGTATTGGTAAGCAAATAACAAGGATCATCTGAATAAATGGGTGGAAAATACGTAATTTTTATTTCTGTAGTAGGTTTACCAAAGCACTTCATAAAATGAGGTATAAAAGTATCGTCACCAATGAAAGCGTCTGTACGTTCTTTATAATCAATAGCTACTGGAATCACTGCCGACTTTAATTTTGCTGCCATGGCAAACGAGCCGTAATTGAAATCAATTGTTTTTGGAAGGTCATGTGTGGTCCCTTCTGGAAAATTTATTACGGAGTACCCTTTGCTTAAAGCATCTTTAATACGATCGCAGGTTTGTTGCCTGCTGTCCGGGTCTTTTCGATCTACAAAAATCACTCCTGATACTTTACATAAATAGCCTATTAAGGGCCAAGATGCCACTTCTTTTTTTCCTACTGGGAAAGTTAGCGTTTGGCTCAGCATGATAATTGGGTCAAAGTAAGAGCGGTGATTGGCAACCATCAAGCCATGATCGGCTGGTCTATCACCATAAATTATTGGGCGAATCCCTAAGATGATATTCAAACCTTTAATCAAAAAGTTTCTTAGTAACATTGCTTTACGTAATGCTGTTTGCTCGCTCCAAAAGAAACTAGCAAGATAAAATAGTATAGCAAAAAAAGAAACAAAAATTATAAAAAGGATTAGCCTTGTAGTACTTAATAGAAAAGATAACATGTATTGAGTTTAAAGGGCTCAATATAGCATAATTATTTTAAAAACAAATATGTACGGTGTACAGCTAATTAAGGGAAGGCTATGTGTACAATGTAAAATGTCGGGGTGTAAAGAATTAAAGAAAGTCCTTTAGGTCATTTCATTGAATACCGTTACAGTAATTTAATTGTAGTAGTAAACGTAAATTATAGTTGTTATAATTTATCGTTAGTTTTTTCTTCGATTATTTTTGACATTCTAAAAATCAAAAGAATCAAAACAGCACAAAAAGAAGCAGCTATACCAATGAATGCTACCACGCTGTCTCCTTGAAAAGGATGTTTGAAATCAAGTAAGGTAATGTTGAAAACAATAAGTGCTACTGCAAGAAACACTAAGATATTGGTAAAGATTTTCATAATATGGTATTTTTAAGTGCACTATGTAAAAAACAGTATTTTAACCGTCGTTAGCTTATAGATTTCCCGTTTTAGCTAAATCAGGATTAAAGTACACTTTATATTAGGGGGTAAATTTATAAAAAAAATGGTTAGACAAACAAACCTTTAACATTAGCTGCAAATAATTTAACAGCAATAGCTAGTAATACCACGCCAAAAGTCTTTCTTATCACTCCTAGGCCGTTTTCTCCGAGCATTCTTTCAATCTTTGATGATGATTTCAATACTACAAAAACGACAATGATATTTAAGATGATGGCAATGATAATATTGATTGTGTGAAATTGAGATTTTAATGATAATAAGGTGGTCATTGTACCTGCTCCAGCAATTAATGGGAATGCCAATGGCACAATCGAAGCGGAACTGGCCTCCTCATCCTTATAAATACGGATGCCTAAAATCATTTCTAGTGCTAGAAAAAACAAGACAAAGGAACCGGCTACTGCAAAGGAGTGTACATCAATTCCTATCAGTTTTAAAATTTCTTCTCCTACAAATAGAAAAACGATCATGATAACACCTGAAGTAATCGACGCTTTTTCGGATTCTAATTTTCCGAATTTAGCTTTCAAATCGATGATGATAGGGATGGATCCAATGATATCTATTACTGCAAAGAGTACCATTCCTACAGTAATAATTTCTCTAAAATCTAGTTGCATAGTGTTTATTTTTATTTTGCGAAGGTACGCATTTTGATAATTTTTTGACAAAAATGGAGTAGAATTACTAATTACAAGCTATATTCTTTTTTTCTCCTGAAAAACGCTTTAGGTAATTAAAAAATTTTGTGATTATGAGCGCATTTTATAGTGGTGTAGTTCTTTTTGTAAAACTAAAAAAGGCATTATTTAACAGCCCCTTTTTGTCTTTGTTTGCCTATATTTGCACTTAATAATCACAGTACCGCACTACCATGTTTCAATTAGGAAAAACCATCGTCTCAGAAGATATTTTAGATAAAGATTTTGTATGCAATTTGTCTGCTTGTAAAGGGGCATGTTGTGTAGATGGTGATGCTGGAGCTCCGTTGAGTCTTGAAGAAACCCGAATTCTGGAAGAAATTTACCCTAAGGTGAAGCCTTTTTTACGAAAACAGGGAATTGCAGCTATAGAAGCACAAGGAACTTGGGTAACTGGAACCGATGATGATTTAGAAACCCCACTTATTGATGATAAAGATTGCGCCTATGTGATTTTTGATGGGCAAACAGCACTTTGTGGTATTGAACAAGCATACAATCAAGGGCTAATTGACTGGAAAAAACCGGTTTCTTGTCACCTGTATCCTATTCGAGTAAAAGATTTTACTGAATTTGCTGCGGTTAATTATGATAAATGGGATATCTGCGATGCGGCCTGTTCTTTAGGTCAAGAGTTAGAAGTGCCGGTGTATAAATTTGTCAAAGAAGCCTTAATCAGGAAGTTTGGTGAAGACTGGTATGCTGAGCTAGAAAAGGTGGCTCAAGACATGAAAAAATAAATTTAAAATTCTGTAATTTTTTCTTGTTCCCTATTTTAATAATCTTATATTTTACGGTGTTTCCCACGGTTTATTGTTTTTTAATAAACTGAAATTCAATATATTGAAAAACAAGGCCTGTTTTATTGCGTTTTTCGTATTTGTTAAAAACTCCAAGGGATTGTGAATAAGTTTGGCTTTTAATTCCGGCAATATTTTACAATCTTTGTAATCCACAGAATACTTAATTTTTAGTTAAAATTTCAAAAAAACACACAACTATAATGTCACAAGTCGAACCAATTTTACAAGAGAATAAAAACCGATTCGTAATTTTTCCAATCAAGCACCATGATATATGGGAGTTTTATAAATCAATGGAGGCTAGTTTTTGGACAGCTGAAGAAATTGATTTGTCTCAAGACTTAAATGACTGGAATAATAAACTTTCTGATGATGAACGTTATTTTGTAAAACACATTCTTGCTTTTTTTGCTGCATCAGACGGAATTGTAAATGAAAACCTAGCGGAGAACTTTGTTAACGAAGTACAATATGCTGAGGCGAAATTCTTTTATGGTTTCCAAATCATGATGGAAAACATCCATAGTGAGACTTATTCACTATTGATCGATACCTATGTAAAAGATGAAGATGAAAAAGATGAGTTGTTTAATGCATTAGAAGTTTTTCCAGCAATTAAGAAAAAAGCTGACTGGGCTTTACAATGGATAGAATCAGATTCATTTGCTGAAAGATTAATCGCTTTTGCTGCAGTAGAAGGAATCTTTTTCTCTGGAGCATTTTGTTCTATTTACTGGTTAAAGAAAAGAGGTTTAATGCCAGGACTTACTTTTTCTAATGAATTGATTTCTCGTGATGAAGGTGTTCACTGTGATTTTGCAGTACACTTACACAACCACCACTTAGTAAATAAAGTACCAAAAGAAAGAATTAGAAGTATTATTGTTGATGCTTTAAATATTGAAAGAGAGTTTATTACTGAGTCTCTTCCGGTGAGTTTAATAGGAATGAACGCAGTGTTAATGACACAATACCTAGAGTTTGTTGCTGATCGACTGTTAGTAGAACTAGGTTGCGAAAGAGAATACAATACAACGAATCCTTTTGATTTCATGGACATGATTTCACTGCAAGGAAAAACCAATTTCTTTGAAAAGAAAGTAGCTGAATACCAAAAGTCAGGTGTGATGAACACTGATGGTGATGCTCAAAAAATAACATTTGACGCTGATTTTTAATATCAGTATTTAAATCAAATTTTAAGGAATGCCTTTTATTGGTGTTTACTAAGAACTACGGTTTTTAGGAACACCAGTGCTGGATTGCTTAGCCCTGATAGCAGTGAAAATCCCACACTTTTTTTAGTGTGGATTGTAGCGAATAGCAGGAAATAGCTCCAAAAATATATTACAAATAACGAAAAACAGCGAAGGGATTTTCTGTTTTAAAAAAAAAAAAAAAGTATGTACGTAGTTAAAAGAGATGGGCGCAAAGAGCCGGTAATGTTCGACAAAATCACAGATAGAATTAAAAAACTATGCTATGGTTTGAATGATTTAGTAGATGCCGTAAAAGTGGCGATGCGTGTAATTGAAGGGCTTTATGATGGAGTTTCTACGTCAGAATTAGATAATTTAGCAGCCGAAACAGCAGCTTCTATGACCATTGCGCATCCTGATTATGCACAACTGGCTGCAAGAATTGCCATTTCGAATTTGCATTCCAACACAACCAAGTCGTTCTCAGAAACGATGACAGAAATGTATAACTACATCAATCCAAGAAATGGACAATATGCTCCATTAGTAGCTGATGATGTGTACAAAGTTATTCAAGATAATGCAGAGTTTTTAGACTCGCATATCATTTACAATAGAGATTTTAATTACGATTATTTCGGTTTTAAAACATTAGAACGTTCTTATCTATTAAAGATAAACGGAAAAATTGTTGAAAGACCTCAACATATGTTAATGCGTGTTTCTGTAGGGATTCACTTAGATGATTTAGATTCAGTTTTAGAGACTTATGACTTGATGTCTAAGAAATTCTTTACGCATGCAACCCCAACATTATTCAACGCTGGTACGCCAAAACCTCAAATGTCTTCTTGCTTCCTTTTATCTATGCAAGATGATAGTATTGATGGAATTTATGATACGTTGAAACAAACAGCAAAAATCTCACAATCAGCAGGAGGAATAGGATTAGCGATTCACAATGTACGTGCTACAGGTTCTTACATTCGTGGAACAAATGGTACCTCTAACGGTATCGTTCCGATGTTACGTGTCTTTAATGATACAGCTCGTTATGTCGATCAAGGAGGAGGAAAACGTAAAGGGAGTTTTGCTATTTATATCGAAACTTGGCATGCCGATATCTTTGATTTCTTAGACTTGAAAAAGAATACAGGAAAAGAAGAGATGCGTGCTAGAGATTTATTCTTTGCGATGTGGACATCTGATTTATTCATGAAACGTGTACAAGAAGACGGAAACTGGACTTTAATGTGTCCTAACGAATGTCCGGGATTGTATGATGTTTATGGAGACGAATTTGAAGCATTGTATGTAAGCTATGAGAAAGCTGGAAAAGGGAGAAAAACTATTAAAGCACATGAATTGTGGGAGAAAATTCTAGAATCTCAAATTGAGACTGGAACTCCTTATATGTTATACAAAGACGCGGCTAACCGTAAGTCAAACCAAAAAAACTTGGGAACTATTCGTTCGTCAAACTTGTGTACGGAGATCATGGAGTACACCTCTCCAGATGAGGTTGCCGTTTGTAACTTAGCTTCACTTTCATTACCAATGTTTGTTGATGGTGGGAAGTTTGATCATGAAGCGTTGTATAACGTAACAAAACGTGTAACAAGAAACTTGAACAAAGTAATTGATAGAAATTACTATCCTGTTGAAGAGGCTAAAAATTCTAATATGCGTCACAGACCAATTGGTCTTGGAGTACAAGGTTTAGCAGATGCTTTTATCATGTTGCGTTTGCCTTTTACATCAGATGAAGCTAAAAAACTGAATCAAGAAATTTTTGAAACCTTATATTTTGCTGCCGTAACCGCTTCTATGGAAATGGCTAAAGAGGAAGGTCCTTACTCGACTTTTAAAGGTTCACCAATGTCTCAAGGGGAGTTCCAACACAATATGTGGGGAATGAAAGATGAAGAATTATCAGGACGTTGGGATTGGGCTTCATTAAGAAAAGAAGTAATGGAGCACGGTGTACGTAACTCTTTATTAGTAGCGCCTATGCCTACAGCTTCTACTTCACAAATTTTAGGAAATAACGAAGCGTTCGAACCTTACACTTCTAATATTTATACACGTCGTGTATTGTCAGGAGAGTTTATCGTAGTAAATAAACATTTATTACATGACTTAGTAGAGCTAGGATTATGGAATGAGACATTGAAACAAGAATTGATGCGTAACAACGGATCTGTACAAGACTTGGACATTCCGCAGGAATTAAAAGAGTTGTATAAAACAGTTTGGGAAATGTCAATGAAAGATATTATTGATATGTCTCGTCAGCGTGGGTATTTTGTAGACCAATCACAATCGTTGAACTTATTCATGCAAAATGCTAATTATTCTAAATTAACATCGATGCATTTTTATGCTTGGCAATCAGGATTGAAAACAGGTATGTATTATTTGAGAACTAAAGCTGCGGTTGATGCGATTAAATTTACATTAAACAATGACAAAAAAGTTGAGCCTATCGAGATACAGTCAAAACCAGCTCCAGCTCCAGTAGCTGCTGCAGTGGAAATGACAGCCGATGAATACAAAGCAATGATTGAACTGGCTAAAAATGCAGGTCCTGATGATTGTGAAATGTGTGGTTCTTAATAAAACTATTAGGTTTTAAAATACAATTAAAAAACAGCTATCAATTTTGGTAGCTGTTTTTTGTTATATGGGTTTTTCAAACAATTCTCTATGTCTGCTATAATTGCTAATTGAAAGAAGTCATTTTTAAATTGAATTAGCTTACAAAAATTCCTTGTTGCGTAAACGCTTCTAATACTGTGTACTAGAATTTCATAACACTATCTAAAAATCCTGTAAAAGTTCAGGACTATAGCGGTAGTATATTTGTAATATCAAATGACGATGATATGAGAGCAATAGAACACACCAAGACAATAAGTAAAAAAATTATACATTTAATATACTCTACTTGTACTAACGATTTAATCGTTTATTCAAAGCAAGCGAGTAATATTGAAATATTTATTCTAGCTTTTTTAATAGAATGCAATCGCCATTTTATTGCAGATAGCCTTTTAATGAATGTATTTAAAAAGTATTTGTAATACTACTAGCCACAAACAAATGAAAATTCTTGATGCTAATAATCATTACATTTTGATTCATTAGTTGACCTATATATAAATAAATGATGAGAACCGCTGTCCGTTTAGGCAGCTGTTTTTTTGTACTTGTATTTTAGTTGCTATAAAATAGTCCTATTGTACTTTTTTATATAAGAAGGGAAATCATTTGTAGTTAGCTTCCTTCACTGAATGTCTGTTTTTTATATAATTGAAACGGCAATAAAATTATGTAACTGGTAATGCAATACTGATAATTGTAGTTTTATCCTGTATAATAATTCACTATATTTGAGTAGGTTAATGCTATTTATAGAGAGTAGTACAAATTTCAAAACACTTCTTATGAGAAACAAAGTTTTTACTATCACTGACAATGTACTCGCTTCACAAGGGCAACGTTTTATCAACGGTTTACTAGATGCGCTCTTTATTTATATTCTTATTTTAAGTGCGGGAACCACAATTATATTAGTCGCAGAAGCTACTCATAGCTTTGCGGTCTCAAGCTGGGTTGAAACTTTGACCGTTTTGGAAATTATTTTTTATGGAATGCTGGTATTGTTTTTATACTACTTTTTAACAGAGGTTTATTTTGCTAGAACTCTGGCTAAATTAGTTACACGAACTGTAGTCGTTAAAAGCGATGGTACAAAACCTACGATCAAAATGATTTTGATCAGAACGGTAGCTCGGTTTATTCCTTTTGAAGCTTTGTCCTATTTAGGATCAGTTTCTAGAGGTTGGCATGATGCCATTTCTGGAACTTATGTGGTTAAGAAAAAAAAACTAGCCAAAAGTCTGCATTACTTTAAACATCCAGAAGAGTTTGGAAAGGCTGAAAATTAAAAAAAGATAACCTTGTTTATTTTTTGAATTCCATGTATAGCAGTATGTAAACTACATTTGAAATTTTAGGTTTCAAACTTTAATTTAAACGGTTATTCGAAATTTACCTGTACTATTATAGGTGGTTTGTTTTTAGTAGGCCAACTTCAATTTTTCTTGTTCCCTAAATAAACATTGCATTAAAAAATAATAATTATTGTATTGCTCTCCTTAATTTAAAAAGCTATTACTGATACTTTTTTTCGAGGCTTAAGTGCTGTCTTTTATTTTGTATAAATTAATTAGCGTAAACCCGCCTTTACATTTCTTTTAAACACATCTATTTCTTTATCTTTGGGTCTACATTAACCGTTGTAATGCAAACTTCGTAAATAAACAAAATGAACTGGGAACAACTTTTATCACTAAAACGTCAAGGCGACACAAGCAAAAGATTACGTATTGAACAAGATGACACCCGTTTGGGTTTTGAAGTTGATTATGACCGTATTATTTTTTCGGCAGCTTTTAGAAGTCTGCAAGATAAAACACAGGTGATTCCCCTTTCTAAAACTGATTTTGTACATACTAGACTAACTCATAGTTTAGAGGTTTCTGTAGTAGGCCGGTCTTTAGGGCGTTTAGTAGGTAAAAAGATTATTGAAAAATACCCACATTTAAAAGAGGTGCACGGTTACCATATGAATGATTTTGGAGCTATTGTAGCTGCGGCATCATTAGCACATGATATTGGAAATCCTCCTTTTGGTCATTCTGGTGAGAAAGCCATAGGTGAGTATTTTTCTATTGGAAATGGGAGACAGTATAAAGACCAACTCTCTAATAAAGAATGGCAAGATTTAATTGATTTTGAAGGGAATGCAAACGGTTTTTCAGTTCTTACGGCTAGCCGTCCAGGAATTGAAGGTGGACTTCGTATTTCATATGCTACGCTAGGGGCTTTTATGAAATACCCAAAAGAGAGTTTACCGAAAAAACCAACAAAAAATATTGCAGATAAAAAATACGGTTTCTTTCAAACCGATAAAAAGTTTTTTGTGGAAGCAGCCAAAGATATGGGGATGATTCCAAATAAGTCAGGTGATGATATAGGATTCGAAAGGCATCCACTAGCTTATTTAGTCGAAGCTGCAGATGATATTTGTTATACGATAATTGACTTTGAAGACGGAATTAACTTGGGATTAGTTTCTGAGGATTTTGCTTTAGAATACTTGATTAAATTAGTAAAAGATAGTATTGATACTTCAAAATACAAAACTTTAGAAACTAAAGAAGATCGCATTAGTTATTTGCGTGCACTGGCTATAGGTAGCTTAATTAATGATGCTGTAAAAGTTTTTGTAGATAATGAGGAAGCTATTTTAAAAGGCAATTTCCCATTTGCGCTAACGGATAAGAGCAAATACAAAGCACAGATGGATGATATTATAAAGATCAGTGTAAATAACATCTATCAAAGCCGTGAAGTGATTGAAAAAGAAATTGTGGGCTACCAAATTATCCAAACCTTATTAGATAAATTTATTACCGCCTATAATAATAAGTTCAATGGAACCGATTCTAATTATGACAAGTTGATTTTAAAATTGTTGCCAGAAAAACATCATTTAGAAAAGGAAAACCTATACGAAAGGTTATTGCATATTTGCCATTACATATCATTGTTAACAGATGGTAATGCATTAGAATTGTACGAAACAATCAACGGAAGAAAAAAGGATTAATGCAGCTAAAAAAGATAAACAATACCCACACCCAACACTTGTTTTAACTGCAGTTTTGGGCCCACGGTAATTTGTTTGCCTTCTACTTCTTCTTTGGCTTTAATATCATCATCATAAACAATATGCGCACCTATGTTGGTTCTAATGTGTTCGTTAACGACTAAATCTAATACAAGGTCGTTGTCAATATCAACATTGCCAAAACGATTGATGTAATCAGAGTACAAACTGATTCTGTTTTCCAAAGTGATGTTCTTAACGATTTCTTGCTTGTACAAACCCGTAATTAAAAATCCGAGTTCTATTTTTGACCTTTCTCCGGGACTGATTAAAAGTCCATCAGCATCATATACCGCTTTGACTACACCAAACGCCCCTTGATTTGCCAGTCTTTGATCAAGGACAAAAGTCATTTTAGAAGTAAAAGGAGAGATGTAAAGTAACTTGTCTTTCTTTTTAGTGGCATATTCAGCACCAAGACCTAAGAAAATATAGGCTGGAGCAAAAGGTTTGGAAACGGATATTTCTTTATTGGGATAAGAGTAACCATTTGTAAACTGAGTGTTAAAATTGAATTTAGCTGTGTGGTACCAATTAGAAATGGTATCATTTCTATACCCAAAAGCGGAATTGAATTGAAAAGCATCTTCTGTTTTTCTTAATTCAATACCATCTTGCTTATTCAAACCATAACGCATGACTAACTCATTAGACCAATTGTAATTGTCTTTGGTATACACTCTATTAAATTTTGTTTTTAATAAACCTGATATAGAGCTGGTTCCCCCAGCATTCCAGTTCACAAAAGCAATCTCTGAGATGTCAAAACCTATTTTGTTTTTATTCTCCCAGTGACTGAGAGAGTCGTTGCTGACCACTGCTTTAGGTTGCTGCCGAGTAGTTATTATCTTCTGAGAAAAGCTGTTTATTGAAAAAAGAAAAAGTAAGCACAGAGAAGATAAAAGTTTCAACATAGGTTAATTAGTTAGAGGGCGCAAAATAATTATTTTCATTTACTTGAAAAAATGAATTCTAAACTTTTAACGTCAATAGTACACATTTGTTGTAATTCAGTAACCGTTCCTTGTTCAATAAATTGATCTGGCACACCTAATACCTTGATTTTAGAGCTATAATTATGGTGGGCAGCAAATTCAAGAACAGCACTTCCAAAGCCACCTACTACTGTACTGTCTTCAATTGTAATGATTGTTTTGAATTTTTTAAATATATGATGTAATTCGTTCTCGTCTAAAGGTTTTACAAAAGCAAAGTCATAGTGCGCAATAGACTCTGGATTCCCGATATTGACTAAAGCTAGGCTTACGTTTTTTCCAATGGCTCCATTGCTTAATACAGCAGTTTCAGTTCCATCTACCAAACAATGTGCTTTACCAATTTTGATTTTTTGATACTTTCCAAAATATTGGGATTGCCAGTCCGTGATAACGCCACGGCCACGAGGATAACGAATGGCAATTGGGTTTTCTAAACCGAGTTGGGCAGTGTACATGATATTTTGTAATGCAATTTCGTTTAAAGGAGCATATATAATCAAGTTAGGGATACATCTCAGATAAGCCAGATCAAAAACTCCGTGATGTGTTGCACCATCTTCACCTACTAAACCTGCACGATCCAAACAAAATACCACGGGCAGGTTTTGCAACGCTACATCATGAATCACTTGATCGTATGCACGCTGTAAAAAAGTAGAGTAGATATTACAAAAAACAACCATTCCTTGAGTCGCCATCCCAGCTGATAATGTAACCGCATGCTGCTCTGCAATTCCTACGTCAAAAGCACGTTCAGGAATAGCTTCCATCATATACTTTAAAGAGCTTCCAGATGGCATAGCTGGTGTAATACCTATGATTTTTTCATTCTTTCTAGCCAAATCGAGTACCGTCAATCCAAAAACATCCTGGTATTTTGGAGGAAGGTTTTCTTCAGATTTTAAATGAATTTCACCAGATTTTGCATCAAACTTTCCTGGAGCGTGGTACTTCACTTGATCCTCCTCTGCTTGTTTGAGTCCTTTGCCTTTGGTGGTAATAATGTGAAGGAATTTAGGTCCCTTTATTTTTTGTAATCGTTTTAATTCTTTGAT
This sequence comes from Flavobacterium sp. W21_SRS_FM3, assembly GCF_052113625.1. NCBI lineage: Bacteria > Pseudomonadati > Bacteroidota > Flavobacteriia > Flavobacteriales > Flavobacteriaceae > Flavobacterium > Flavobacterium sp. W21_SRS_FM3. The sequence continues at coordinate 587,926 of NZ_JBGQOD010000001.1, forward strand.
AACCGCAGCAATGTCATGCCCGTCAATAGGTCCTGAATAATCAATATTCAAAGACTTAATCATATTGTTATGTCTTGAATTCCTTCCGTTTTTTACTGAAGTTAAGTAGTTTTTTAATGCGCCCACACTAGGGTCAATACCGATAGCATTGTCATTAAGAATCACTAATAAATTAGCATCAGTAACTCCAGCATGATTTAATCCTTCAAAAGCCATCCCTGATGCAATAGAAGCATCGCCAATAACTGCTATGTGTTGTCTTTCTGTCTCGCCTTGTAAGTTAGAGGCAATGGCCATTCCTAAGGCTGCAGAAATAGAAGTAGAGGAGTGGCCTACGCCAAAAGCATCGTAATTACTTTCACTTCTTTTTGGAAAACCAGAAATGCCTCCCAGCTGCCTGTTAGTGTCGAAGTTTTCTCTACGACCAGTAAGTATTTTATGTCCGTAAGCTTGATGGCCTACGTCCCAAATCAATAAATCATTTGGGGTGTCAAAAACATAATGCAACGCAATGGTCAATTCTACAACTCCAAGGCTTGCGCCGAGATGCCCTTCTTTTACAGCCACAATATCGATAATAAAATCGCGTAATTCTTTGGCCAGTTGAGGAAGTTGTACTTCATTTAATTGGCGTAGATCCGATGGGTAATTAATAGTTGAGAGTAAATTATCTAACATGAAGCAAATTTACAGTTTTATAGTGGAAATTTTGTTCAATCAAATAGTTTAATGTTTAATTATAATGGAGTCAATTCTTTGATTGAATCTATTCTTGAAAAAAGACTTTTTTAGTGTATCTGTTTTTATAATCAATGATATTTTAAATTGACTACGAGTCAGTTTTCCGTTCTGAGAACCAGGAGTCCATTTTTCAGATTTTTCTAAAACCCTTACTAATGATGTTCTAGAGTCCTCTCCTATATCTTTTAGAAATTTAAAGTTACTTAAACTACCATCTTTCTCTATAACAAAGGTAGCTGTAACAACCCCGTTTAGCGACTTTGCTTTTTTAGGGAAAGTATAATTTTGTTGAACGTATTCTTTGAATTTTTCCATGCCACCCTTGTATTCAGGATCTAAGTAAAATTCAATTCCACCATTGTAAATTTCTTCCTCTTGAACAATCTTATTGTTGGTTGCAGTCTGTGTTTTTTCATTTCTTTTCTCAACACACTGCATTGTTTTGGGTTTTACAAATTTTACTTGATCCTTACTTGGTGTAGGTGCTGGAGGAATTTTATTTTGTAAACGATTATTTGTGTCTTTTTTGGGTGGTAGTCGCATCCCAAGAATTATATTTTCCGTTTCTACAGAATCAGCAACTATTTCAACCTTGTCGATTTTTAATTTGTTACCGTTTTTGTCAGCACAACTAAATAAAGTAGTTCCCATTGTGATAAATAGGGCTAGTAAAATCATTTTACGATATTGAGTTTGAGTATATAAAACACGATTTGGAATTTGAATTATCAAAGAGTCCAACTGTGATTTTTTGAACCTCCCACAAATGTTAGAGTGTTGCTGAAAATAATATTGAATTTCGTCGGGCATCATTGCCGTAAAATCCACTACATTTTTAGCGCAGCTACTACAAAACTTTCCGTTGTCGGTTGCTGTCATTTTGTCCCATTCCTCACTACAAGGTTCTGGTATGTTGATTTTGTATTTAGATTCCATAAAATTCAGTTGCTCATAATAAATGTAAGGAATAATAATATCAAAAACAGTATTTTTGTTTAATGAATACGATTTATACCGACGAATACTTCATGAAAAAAGCCTTGAACGAAGCTGAAATGGCTTATAATCGAGATGAAATTCCTGTTGGAGCCGTGATTGTTATTAATAATACAATAATTGCCAGAAGTCACAACCTAACTGAAATGCTAAATGATGTAACCGCGCATGCCGAAATGCAATCAATAACTGCTGCTGCAAACTACCTTGGTGGTAAGTATCTTAAAGACTGTACGCTGTATGTTACATTAGAGCCTTGCCAGATGTGTGCGGGGGCTTTGTATTGGAGTCAGATTTCTAAAATAGTTTTTGGGGCGAGTGATCCTCATCGCGGTTATGAAAAAATGGGTACACAATTGCATCCCAAAACTACTGTTGTTCGTGGTGTTCTTGCCGAAGAGTCGTCACAGTTAATGAAACAATTTTTCGAAAAAAGAAGGAGGTAACTTGTCTTGTAATTCTAAGTTGTATAACTTAAAATGACTAAGACTGGAAATTTAGTACGTCTCATTCATGTTTATTTCATGATTGTAACTTCCAGATGTTAGGTCTGCCCATTCCCAGCCATCATCTCTAAGTAGAGATAGCAATAATCTACGTCTAGTTGCTAATTTATCATATTCTAAATCCACCATTTCGCCAGAAATAATTTGTATTCCTTTATTCTCAAGTGTAGCAAAATTTAAAACGGGCGGTGTTTCTTTTCCCGGAATAATAAAGGTTTCAGGGAGTGTAATGAGATAGCTAGAGATTGCTTTTCTGAGCCTTATGAGTATGCTAAACGAAGGGCGCTGCTCTTCTGGAATATTGTAAAATAGAACTGTAAGAACCTCATCAAGATTGGTAAGATTGAGTACAAAAGCTTCCTTTTTATCAGTCGAATGGAAAAAATGTAAAATGGAATAGGCCTTATGATTTTGCGCATGTAAAATAATAGAATCAATAAGGCTAGTAAAGGGCTGCTCTAATTCCTTGAAATCTTTTCCGTTCCAATAATTGGATAAAATTTCTTCTACTGAGCCACCTAGTGTATTGATATAGACACTAATCTTTCTCTTCATGATTTCGGCTGAAACTACAGGGATTAAATAGGTGATGGCAATAGATATTAGTGTTAAGCCAGTAAATGATAATACCGCAGTCAAAATGTCCCAAAAATCACCAGCAGGTTCCATATCTCCTAAACCCAGAGTAGATAGTGTATAACCAGTGTAAAATATTTTATTAAGTACTGTTGTGGGGGTATTAGTTTCCACATTCATTAACGAATCTGGTTGGCTAATGAACAATAGTGTTGCAGAAGTCCATATGAGTAACAACCAATTTATAAGAATAGATACTAAAATAAGAGCCCCTCCAATTCTTAGAACTTTTCTACCCGCTGTTTTCTTATTGATTAGTAAAAGTACGCTCCATATAAATTTAGACAATCGTTTTGTAATAAAACCAGCCCCACGCACAGATAAAGAGGTGTTAATTAAATCGTTTGCCGTTACCAATAGAAGGATGAGTCCTGAAAAAAATATAAAATAGTTCATAGAATTGCTTTAAATCTTGTCCTTGTTGTACTAATTTAAATAAAGTTAGACAACGAATATAAGAAATATCCCTATAAAAGAGTTCAATTTTTAAACATCCAAATTTGCAGCCATACAATAATGGTAGCCGTACTGTTTTGAGGTCAAATCAAAAATGGGCGATGAATTTCAGATTGCATTTATTTAAATGAACTCCTTGTGTTTAATAGCACTTGGCTTGATATTACGCTGTTTCTTAAAGTAATTTGAGAGGTGACTTTCATCAGTAAAACCAAATTCATAAGCAATTTGTTTGATAGGCATTTGATTGTTAAAAAGCCTTTTTTCTATTAACTGTGTTCTCAATTTGTTAGTGTAATCTCGGTAGCTGATATGAAAATTTCTTTTAAAATAGGTTCCGAAATAACTTGTTGAAATTGTAAAATGATTGGCAATTGTCTTGATTTGAACAAGCTTCGGACTGTAAATGTTTTGATGAATGTAAGATAAAATTTGGTCGTTATCGATTCCTTTTCCCGCTATTTTAAAATTCATGTCCTGCAAAACTTCTTTAATCAACCCAAAAATAGAGAGGATCTGATAAAATATAATTGGCGAACTGGATATGTTTGTTTGACAATTGTATTTAATGATATTGTCTATGGTGTTTTTTAAAATAGTTTTGCATGGCTCATTAAGTCTCAGTATATTTTCTTTGAGAAACTGCTGGCGCATAATTTTTTCGGGCGTACTTAAAAGAAAGGCATCACAGGATAGTTTCTTATTTGAATTAAAGTAACTGTCTGTGAATTTTATAAACACAAAACGCGTGAGCTTTTTAATGTCAAAATAATGTTCGTCATCAGGGGAAATTACAAAGAGGTCGCCCGCTTTATACGAAAGTAAATTTTTGTTCAGATGATGTATTCCGCTCCCTTTTAAGATGTAGATAATTTCATAATAGGTGTGGCTATGCGTGGGAAGATGAAATTTTTCTTCTTCAAATTCATCTATCACTAATGATTCAAACTGATTTAATTTTTTCATGTGGTATAGTTGCAACTTTATAGCGTAAATCTACAATTTATTGCGCTACTTTATAAATAAATTTGCCCTCTTAAAAGCAGCTAATTTTTAAAGCTATAAATACAAACTATTAATTTTTTAAATGAAAAAAAGTCTTCTTTCGCTAATGTTAGGTGGTTTAACAATAGGAATAACCGAATTTGTAATGATGGGGCTATTGCCAGATATTGCTTCTGATTTAAAAATTTCTATTCCAGTAGCGGGTTATTTAATCTCAGCCTATGCGCTAGGTGTGGTCATAGGTGCTCCTCTAATTGTCATTATAGCTAGAAATGCAGCACCCAAAAAGATCTTACTGATTTTAGCAGCAATGCTGGCATTTTTCAATTCGTTATCGATTATTGCGCCATCTTATAATTTATTATTTATATCGCGTTTGCTTTCGGGATTGCCGCATGGTGCCTTTTTTGGTGTGGGTGCGGTGGTTGCTACTCGACTTGCTGACAAGGGAAAAGAAGCACAAGCCATATCTATTATGTTTTCAGGTTTAACAGTCGCCAATCTAGCTGGTGTGCCTATTGGAACTTATATTGGACATAATTTCGCTTGGCGGTATACTTTTATTATAATTGCATTTATTGGTATGATTACATTTGCAGCTCTTTATTTTTGGATGCCAAATTTAGAGGCTAAAGCAAAAGAAACAGTGAAAAGTCAGTTGCAGTTTTTTAAGAAACCAGAAGCGTGGTTGGTAATTTTAATTACAGCAATAGGAACCGGAGGATTATTTTGTTGGATTAGTTATATTGCTCCTTTACTTACAGAAGTGTCACAATTCCAAGCAGCGGATGTATCTTATATACTGGTTTTGGCGGGTCTTGGGATGGTTATTGGGAATTTAATCGGAGGGAAATTGACAGATCGATTTTCACCTGAAATAACAATTATAGCTATTCTATTATTATTGTCTGTTGATTTGATGTTAGTGTATTTCTTTTCTTCTTACCAATATGTTAGTTTGTTATTAGTATTTACTACAGGTTGCATTTCTTTCTCTATCGGTGCACCCATTCAAATGCTGATGATTAAAACTGCTGTAGGTGCTGAGATGATCGCGTCAGCAGCAATACAGGCGGCTTTTAATGTAGGTAATGCTTTGGGCGCATTTCTTGGTGGACTGCCACTTGTAGCGGGATTTAACTATGCGGCTCCTAATTTAGTAGGTGTGATAATGGCACTTTCTGGCGCTAGCTTTACATTTGTTTTTCTTCAGAGAAAACGCCGGGTATTGAAACTACAGAGCATCTAAAAATTAATTACTAAACTGAATCTTTTATAAAAGCGTTTGTCATTAGATAAGCGGTTTTTTCTTGTTTATAAGTGAAGAATGAACTTTGAAAATCTAATGCCCTAGCCCCGATAGCAGCGGCATCCTTTTTCTGGCTTCTTTAGCCAGCAAAAGATATAGCTAATAGCTGGAAACAGCTCCAAATTGTTTGTAAGCATTTTTTACAAAAAGACACAAAAAAACCGCCTACTCGAGGACGCTTGTGGCCGTAATGGCTGAAAGCAATCTTGCGAAAGGCGGTTTTTTGTTTAGTCTTTTATAGCATTTCCTTTTTTGTCAAAGAAATGATATTCTAAATACGTGTAAGCGTCACGTGGTATGATTTTTACCCATTTTTTATGTTCAAAAAACCATTTTGAACGTAATGATGGAAAACCTTTGGTAAGGTATGCGGCCACAAATGGATGTACATTAAGTACAACGTCTTTGTGTGATTTTAATATTCTTTCTAGATCAGCATTGATTCTGTCGATTATTAAGATTGGCGCTTCAATTTCGCCTTTCAAGTCGTTAGGATCTTCTTCTCTAGTCTTAATGTTTACTTCTGGTCTTACCCTTTGTCTGGTAATTTGAACTAATCCAAATTTACTAGGAGGTAAGATCTTGTGTTTCGCTTTATCATCGCTCATTTCTTCCCTCAAGAAGTCGAACAAAACTTTACGATTTTCAGGATTAGACATATCGATAAAATCAATTACAATAATACCTCCCATATCACGTAGACGCAATTGTCTAGCGATTTCGGCGGCTGCAATCATATTTACTTCTAGAGCGGTGTCTTCTTGATTAGTAGCTTTATTAGAACGGTTTCCGCTGTTCACATCGATGACGTGTAAGGCTTCAGTATGTTCAATAATAAGGTAAGCTCCTTTACTCATGGAAACTGTTTTCCCAAATGAAGTCTTGATTTGTCTCTCTATGTTGTATTTCTCAAAAATGGGTGTATCATTTGATTGATAAAACTTAACAATAGATTGTTTGGATGGTGCAATTTCTTGCAAATAATCCTTTGTTTGGTTGTACAACTCTTCATCATCTATTTGAATACCACTAAAGGTATCGTTAAATACGTCTCTTAATATAGAGGAAGCTCTATTGAGTTCTCCTAATACTTTTGACGGATGATGAGCAGTTGGTAATTTTTTACACATTGCAGTCCATCTGCCTAGCAGGTTCTGCAAATCTTTTTCTAATTCGGCTGTATTTTTGCCTTCGGCTACTGTACGAACAATAACACCAAATCCTTTTGGTTTGATGGACTGTACAAGTTTTTTTAGTCTGTCTTTTTCTTTTTTGTCTTCTATTTTTTGAGAAATAGAAACACGATCAGAAAAAGGAACCAAAACAATAAATCGTCCAGCAAGAGATAGCTCAGCGCTAATTCTTGGTCCTTTAGTAGATATTGGTTCTTTTACAACTTGTACAAGAATAGATTGATTGGCATTTATTACGTCAGTAATAGTTCCATCTTTATCAATCTCTTTTTCAAACTGAAAGTTTTTTAGGGAGAAATCTTTTATTTTACCTGCGCTTACAAGTTTTATGAATTTCAGTTGGGAAGATAAATTAGGTCCTAAATCGTGATAATGTAAAAAGGCATCTTTTTCGAAGCCTACATTTACAAAAGCAGCATTAAGTCCAGCAACAGGTTTTCTAATTTTGGCAATAAAAATATCACCTACTTGAAAGTTGCTTTTTTCTTCTTCCTTGTGTAATTCAATTAGTTTTCCATCTTTTAATAAGGCAAAATCTACGAAATCAGAACTAGATCTAATGATTAATTCTTTATTCATTTGTAAATTTTTATCCGAACTTTTTGGCTTATAGTTTTTAGCTAATAGCATTTAGCAAATGTGACAGTGCTAATAGCTGATGGCTTACGACTAATAGCTAATTGTAAGGATGGATTAAACAATAATTTTAACAGGTATTGAACCCGGGGAAAACTAGCAGGCAGCAAGCAGGTTTAAGTGAGCAGCTAACTGCAGACTAAAAACTGGAGACTGGGTACTAATTTTCGATTTCAATGAACGGTTAAAAAGAAAAAAGTAGTTTAAAACTACTTTTTCTTCTTGTGACGGTTAGCTCTCGCTCTTTTTTTACGTTTGTGCGTTGCTACCTTATGTCTCTTTCTTTTTTTACCACTTGGCATATCGAGTTGATTTTATGATTAATTAATATTATTTTGCTTCGTTATTTATTTTTACTCCTTCTACAAAAACTTTTGCAGGTTTGAAAGCAGGAATGTTGTGTGCAGGAATTTTTATTGTGGTATTTTTAGAAATATTTCTACCAGTCTTCTCAGCTCTAGTTTTTACGATAAAACTTCCAAAACCTCTTAAATAAACATTGTCTCCAGTTTCTAATGAATTTTTTACTTCATTCATAAACGTCTCAACTGTTGCCTGAACATCACCTTTTTCAAGACCTAGTTTTTCTGAAATTTTTGCTACGATATCTGCTTTCGTCATTTTCTTTCCTTATTTATTATATTGTAATAATTTTTTTGAGTGTGCAAATATATGAATTTAAAAAACAAATATTCAAGCTAATTCATTAAATTTTAATCACATAAACTTTTACTTTTGCAAACAAATAATTAAAAATGAGTTTTTCTAACTTACTAATTCTGTGGTATTTATCAAATAAACGTGATTTGCCATGGAGAAATACCACTAATCCGTATCATATTTGGCTGTCAGAAATAATGTTACAACAAACGCGAGTTGCTCAAGGAACGCCCTATTTTTTGTCATTTACTACCGCTTTTCCCACTGTTTTTGACCTCGCTAAAGCAGATGAAGAACAGGTGCTAAAACTGTGGCAAGGACTGGGTTATTATTCCCGAGCTCGCAACTTACATAAGACGGCACAACATATTGCCTTCGATTTAGAAGGTATCTTTCCAGATAACTATAATGATCTATTAAAATTGAAAGGTGTTGGGGAATATACCGCTGCTGCCATTGCATCTTTTTCTTATGGTGAGGCGGTAGCAGTTGTTGATGGGAATGTGTTTAGAGTCTTATCGCGTTATTTTGATATTGAAACCGACATTGCATTGGCTTCCGCCAAAAAAGAATTTGCTGCTTTGGCTTTTGAGTTGATGCCAAAAGACACTAAAAGCGGAGATGAGATGAGCGATTTTAATCCTGCTACCTTTAATCAGGCTATAATGGAATTCGGCGCTTTGCAATGCGTGCCTCGAAATCCCGATTGTAGTGTTTGTGTTTTTAATGCGAGTTGTCTAGCGTTACAAAAAAAGAAAGTCGACCAGTTACCCGTTAAATCTAAAAAGCTAAAAGTTCGTAATCGCTACTTTAATTATCTAGTGACTACTGATGCACAGCAAAAAACGCTAATTCAAAAACGAACAGCTAAAGGGATTTGGCATAACTTATATGAGTTCCCATTAATTGAATCAGAACAAGAAGTGGATTTTGAATTTATTACACCTATAATACAAGCCGATTTTTTTCCGTCTAATGAAGTGCTAAGTATTGGTGCGTACAATGAGAAGAGCATCGTTCATAAATTATCTCATCAACACCTACATATCAAATTTTGGGAAATAAAATTAGAGGGAAGAATTGAAAACGGAATCAGTAATGAAGAATTAAAAAGCTATCCGTTTCCCATCGTTATTCACAATTTTATCGAAAGGGAATAACATTAGATTTTAAAAAAATGTATCTTTGATACAAACACCATAATATATAATATGAACGGAACGTTAAATAAAGTAATGCTAATTGGTTACCTAGGTGATGCTGTTAAAATGCATTATTTTGATGGAGGTAATTGTATAGGAAGATTTCAATTAGCCACTAATGAAGTCTATATTAATAAGACTACTAATGAAAAGATCACTTCTACGGAGTGGCATAATTTAGTAGTGCGCAATAAAGCAGCTGAGATTTGTGAAAAGCATTTGTCCAAAGGGGATAAGATATATGTAGAAGGACGCATTAAATCTCGTCAATGGCAAGCAGAGGATGGTTCAACAAAACATACCTCAGAAATTCAGGTGACAGAGTTTACTTTTTTATCAACAAAAAGAGATACTGAAAACAACAAACAAATTCACAGTTCAGAATCACCAAAAAACACTAACTTTGACCCACAAAATAATGGCTTGCCAATCAATGATTTGCCATTTTGATTGTTTAACTAATCTTTTTTAATTTGGACCCAGAGCCCAGTTTAGATTTTTCATCCATATTAGATACCGATCTAATATTTGGTTTCCTCGGAATTGCAGTCTTACTTGTATGTTCTGCATTAGTTTCGGGTGCCGAAGTTGCTTTGTTTTCTTTGACCTCAAAAGACATTGATGAAGCCATTCAAGGGAATGATTCCAAAGGTAAAATACTTGCCGATCTATTAGACCGACCTAAAAAACTTTTAGCGACATTGCTTGTTGCTAACAATTTCATAAATATTGGTGTGGTTATCTTGTTCTCTTTTGTGGGGAGTAATTTATTTGCAGCCGTAAGCAATCCAATCTTAAAATTTGTTCTAGAAGTAATTGTAGTGACTTTTCTATTATTGCTGTTTGGTGAAGTTTTACCAAAGGTATATGCTAGTAGAAATAATTTGAAATTTGCAAAGTTTGTTCTGTATCCCATTGTGGTACTAGATAAATTGCTGTCGCCTATTAGTATTCCTATGCGCCAGATCACAGTTTATTTGCATAACAAATTGGGTAAGCAGAAAACAAATTTTTCGGTAGACCAGCTTTCACAAGCTTTAGAACTTACTTCATCTGATGATACTTCATCTGAAGAGCAAAAAATTCTAGAAGGAATTGTGTCTTTTGGAAATACAGACACAAAGCAAGTGATGAGTCCTAGGATTGATATTTTTGCATTAGAAATCACGGAGACGTTTAAAGAAATTTATTCTAAAATTATCGAAAAAGGGTATTCTAGAATTCCAGTTTATAGAGATAATGTTGACCAGATTGAAGGGGTGTTGTTTGTGAAAGATTTATTGCCTCACATAAACACTAATAATTTTGATTGGCCTACTTTAATAAGAGAGCCCTTTTTTGTTCCTGAAAATAAAAAACTCGATAATTTGCTTAAGGATTTTCAGAACATGAAAAGTCACTTAGCGATTGTAGTGGATGAATATGGTGGGACCTCTGGATTAGTTTCTCTTGAAGACGTAATCGAAGAAATTGTAGGAGATATTAGCGATGAATTTGATGATGAGGATATTAATTTCTCTCAAATTGATGATAAGAACTATATTTTTGAAGGGAAGATTAACTTAAAAGATTTTTATAGAATTATAGAAGTTGATGAGGATCTTTTTGAAGTTAAAAAAGGGGAAGCGGAAACGCTAGCAGGTTTTATCCTTGAAATTTCAGGTAACTTCCCAAGTAAAGGACAAAAAATATCCTATGAAAATTGTCTTTTTACTATTGAAACAGTGGATAAGAAACGTATAAAACAGATAAAAGTTACTATTGATGCTTAATTTGAGACGAACTAAAATACAAAGCAAATTTTTATTGATTACAGGATTTTTTTTAGGGTTAACCCTCTTTACGTCTTGTAAAGACGATGTTTTGCCTAAACCATCGGCCTATTTGCGTTTGGATTATCCCGTTGCTAAGTACTCTAATTTTGAAAATGAGTGTCCGTTTACTTTCGAAATGAATGCTGATGCAGTGATTAAAGGAGAAAAAGATTGTGGTTTTACCATATCTTATCCAAAAATGAAAGCGACTATTTATCTCACCTATAAGCCGGTTCAAAATAATATTAATATGCTGTTGAAAGACGCTCAGAAGTTAACGTATGAGCACGTGATTAAAGCAGATGATATATTGGAACAGCCTTATTTGAATCCAACCAAGAAAGTATATGGTATGTTTTATCAAGTGGATGGAAACGCGGCGACTAACTCACAGTTTTATGTAACTGATAGTACAAAGCATTTTGTGACAGGCTCTGTTTATTTTTATGCTAAGCCTAATTTTGATTCTATTATGCCAGCAGCTAGTTATATTAAAAATGACATGCAGCGGCTGATGGAAACGCTAAAGTGGAAATAAATGATCATAAAAAAAGCTTCTCATTTGAGAAGCTTTTTTTTATGGATTAAACACAGTTTATGATTTCATGTTTGAAACTGTGTATGTTTTACCGTCTCCAGTTGCTTGAACCACTTTAGTTAAGCTTTCAGGATTTTGAACTGTTTTGTCAAAAGTTACTGTAGCTAATTTTTTGTCAAAATCTACAGTTGCTGTTTGAACACCTTCTAGGTCAGTTAATTCTTCTTGAATTGTTTTAGCACAACCCACAGCGCAGGTCATTCCTTCTATAGAAAAACTGGCAGTTTGTAAATTTTCTGGAGCAATGTCTTTTTTAGTTGTAGCTGTTTCTGTCGCAGCTACAGTAGTTTCAGTCGTCGCTTCGCTATCTGTTTTTTTACAGCTTATGAATAAAAGACTCGCTAAAGCGATTGCAGCTATTGATTTGGTAATTTTCATAATGATTTTATTTTAAGTGATTTGACTAAGCTAAATTTTGTTGCAAAATTACTTAAAAAACAGCGTCTAAGTCATAAAATTATTAGAATTTTGGTTCAAAATTAAATTAATGGAATCAAAACAATTAAAATGGGGTTATTTGTTAGTGCTGTCTCTAGTGTGGGGCAGCTCTTTTATTCTGATTAAAAAAGGATTGCTAGGCCTTACGGCTATACAAGTGGGGTCGCTACGTATTATTTTTGCTGCGCTTTTTTTGCTGATAATTGGATTCAAAAGTTTGTCAAAAATCCCTAAAGAAAAATGGAAATACATTGCACTAACCTCACTTTTTGGGACTTTTATTCCTGCTTTTCTTTTTGCGATTGCGCAAACAGAAATCGATAGCTCTGTAAGTTCTATTTTAAACTCACTGACACCATTGAATACTTTAGTTTTAGGAGCCTTAGTTTTTGGGGTAAGCTTCCAGAAAAGGCAGGTCTGGGGTGTGTTTATAGGTTTAGTAGGTAGTTTGTTGTTAGTTTTTAATGGTGCGATGAATCATCCTGATCAAAATTATTATTATGCAATCTTGGTAATAATTGCCTCTGTATGTTATGCAATCAATGTGAATTTAATCAAGCGTTTTCTCTCAGATTTAACAGCAGTGAGTATAACAACTGGAAATTTCTTGTTTCTAATTTTTCCCGCTTTGGCAATTCTTTACTTCTCCGGTTTTGGTGCTGTTATTCATGTAGAGAAAGTGCAGCATGCGGTAATGTTTATTATGGTTTTAGGTGTGGTTGGTACGGGAATAGCGAATATCTTATTTTTTAAATTAATTCAAATTTCATCACCGGTCTTTGCTACATCTGTCACATATTTGATTCCTGTTGTGGCTTTCTTCTGGGGATTGTTAGATAATGAAATGTTGACTACTGTTCAGTTTTTTGGAGCATTTATTATTTTGATAGGTGTTTATTTATCGGCTAAAAAATAAAAAGCTTCCCTCTAATGAGAAAAGCTTTTTATGAGTTGTTGTCAAATATTATTCTGTGCTAATCTTTTTTTCAATAGGATTTCCCCATTTGTCAAATTGATAAAGGGGTATGTTTAATTTTTCTAAACCAGGCAGTACTTCTGAGCCTTTTCCAGCAATGACAATACGCATGTTGTCAATTAGGAAATATTTATTGGCTGCCTTTAATACATCCTCTGCGGTAACGGCGCTAATAATTTTGATGTAATTTTCATAAAAATCTTTAGGAAGGTCTTCAGTTTCAATGTTTAGGGCATGACGCGCAATTGTTTCTGGTTTTTCAACCTTCATTACAAACCGACCTATGTAGCCAGCTTTTACGTTATTAAGAACGTCTTCGGCTACTTTTTCTGTTCTAATTCTTTTTATTTCTTTAATAAATTCTACTACCGCGCTATCTGTAGCCATTGTTCTTACTGAAGATGCTGCTCTTAATTTGGTCACATATTTTCCTGCACCTATAATAGCGTTAGCGCCATAGGTCCATCCATGAGCTTCTCTTAAATTCATGTTTAGATAACTGCTATAGTCTCCACCTAATATATAGGTAGCTATAACCGCGGGAAAGAAATCTTTGTCGCTCATTTTTAAACGCAATGTGCTAACTAAGGAGACTTCTGACTGGGCAGCATTGGGTACATCAACAAAGTTAATTTGTGTAAAAGCTACATTTTTTGGATCTGGATAAGTAGGTTCTGGCGTATTCATTTTTTTCCAAGAACCAAAAAGTTTTTCTACGATGGGTTTTACCTCATTAAACTTAATGTCTCCAATGATGACTAAATAGGCGTTATCTGGAGCAAAGTGCGCATTGTAATTAGCTTTAACGTCGTCAAGCGTAATGTTATTAATCGTTTCTTCTGTCATGTATTCGCCAGAAGGGTGATCGACGCCAAATGCTAAGGCATGTACTACGCGGTTAGCAATTGCTGAAGCGCTTTTTTCTTGGGATTTGATGGCTTCCAGTAATTTGGCTTTTTCTTTGTCAAACTCTTCTTGTGTGAAGTTAGGATAAAGTGCTCCGTAAGACAATAATTGAAGGATGCGTCCCGAATATTTAGATAGAGAACTAGCATAGGCGCCATGAGAATTGAAACCGATATTGGCACCAAGAAAATCCACTTCCTCATTGAAATCATCTTTAGTGATTTTCATGTTTCCGCTGCCTATTAAATTACTGCATAAATCATCCACTCCTTTTATTCTTGCTTCTGCAAAAGGAGGATTATCTATTGATAGGTTAAATGTTACTTTAGGTAATTTATGATTTTCAACAACCATAACCTTTAAGCCGTTATCTAAAACGAAGGTTTGTGGTTTGTTAATATTAACAACAGGTGGCTTTCCTGGTTTAGGTTGGGGTCGAACTTGTGCTTGCATGATTCCTGCTATAAATAAAAGAATGAATAGAATAGTTGTTTTTTTCATAAGTATGACGGTCTTATTTCTGAGCTGTTTCAATAGTAGGGATGTAGTCCAATAGCAATCGTTGATTTGGATTCAAATATTTTTGGGCTACGGCTCTGATTTCTTCTCTAGTAATTGATTGATAGATTTTAGTTTCTTTATTTATCAAATTAATGTCTCCATATAATAGGTAATACTTTGCTAAGTTCTCAGTAATTCCTTCAATACTAGAATTGTTGTTAACGTATTGGTTTTCAAACTGGTTTTGTAGTTTTTGATAATCTTTCTCTGAAATTAAATCTGTTTGTATTTTAACGATTTCTTCGTCAATTGCTTTTAATAAATCAACGGTAGTATGTCCTCCCATTGGTAATCCATATATAACATACATACCGTAGTCTTCTTGGCTTAAGCCAACAGCTCCAATTTGGAGTGCAATTTTTTTATCGTCTACTATGTTTTTATACAATTTAGAACTTTTACCATCGCTTAAATAGGACGAAATTAAATTTAAGACACGAGCATCTCTCGTTTTCATTGATGGTGTTCTATAAGATGCAATTATCATTGGAATCTGGATGTTTGGATCCTGATGAGTTGCTCTAATAGTTTCTGTAATCGGTTCTTCTATAAAAACCTGCTTGGTGATTTTTTCTCCTTTTGGAATTGATCCAAAATACTGCTGAATCCACCCTTTAGCCTTCTTTTTATCAAAATCACCAGCCACCACTAATACTGCGTTGTTAGGAGAGTAGAACTTTTTATTAAAAGCTTTAAAGTCCTCTAACGTTGCTGTGTCTAAATGTTCCATAGAACCAATAGTGGACCATTTATAAGGGTGATTTATAAATAGGTTTTTTTTCACGGCATTGATTATCTTTCCATAAGGACGATTATCATAGCGCGAACTTTTTTCTTCTTTAATTACTCCGTTTTGCGTGTCAATCCCTATTTGATTGATAACAGGATGCATCAACCTTTCGGATTCCATCCATAACGCTAATTCTAAATTATTAGATGGGAATACCTCATAATAATAGGTACGGTCGTCAGAAGTGTTAGCATTGTTTACACCTCCATTTGAAGAAACAATTTTAAACCATTCTCCTCTTTTAATGTTTTCAGTTCCCTCGAATAATAAATGTTCAAAAAAATGAGCAAAACCCGTTTTCTCAGGATTCTCATCTTTTGATCCTACATGATACATCACCGAAGTGACAACAACAGGAGCAGTAGGGTCGTGGTGTAGAATAACGTGCATGCCATTATCAAGATTGTATTCTTCAAAAGCTATTTTTTGTGCAGATGCGACTCCGCCAAGCATTAGGGCAGTAGTTAATCCCATTATTGTTTTTTTCATAAAGATTAATAAAAGTGGTATTTACAATAAGTATAGAAACAAAATTATTGTTACTTCAAAAATACCTTTTTTTCATCATCAATGGGCAAAAGTTTGTTTTTATCCTTAAACTCTTGGGATTAGAGCTGGTGTAAGTTGTTGAAAATAGGGGATAAAGCAAAGAAAATATTTTTTTTGAGGAAGTAATTGCATGGTAGAAATTAAATCGTATATTTGCAACCTTAAAAATCAATAAATCAATTTGATATGTATGCAATCGTAGAGATAGCAGGGCAACAATTTAAAGTAAGCAAAGACTTAAAGGTTTATGTTCACCGTTTAGCTAATGAAGAAGGTTCAAAAATTTCTTTTGACAAAGTTCTTTTATTAGATGACAATGGAACAATCACTTTAGGCGCCCCAGCTATAGAAGGTGCTTCAGTAGAAGCTAAAGTGTTACAACACTTAAAAGGAGATAAAGTTATCGTTTTCAAAAAGAAAAGAAGAAAAGGATACAAAAAGAGAAATGGTCACAGACAATATCTTACTCAAATTGTAATTGAAGGTATTACTGGTTTAGAAGCTCCAAAAAAGGCAGCAACTAAAAAAGCTACAGCAGAAGCAACTACGGAAGAAGCACCAGCTCCTAAAGTAAAAAAAGCTCCTAAAGCTAAAAAAGAAGATACTAAAGAATAATAACAATATTAAACTAATACGTCATGGCTCACAAGAAAGGTGTCGGTAGTTCCAAGAATGGTAGAGAATCAGAATCAAAACGTTTAGGTGTTAAGATTTTTGGTGGACAAGCTGCTATTGCAGGGAACATCATCGTAAGACAAAGAGGTTCAAAACACAATCCAGGTGAAAATGTTTACATCAGTAAAGATCACACCCTACACGCAAGAGTAGATGGAGTTGTACACTTCCAAAAGAAAAGAGATAACAAATCATACGTTTCTATACTTCCATTTGAAGTTGAAGCATAATTGATTTCTCAATTACTTATAAAAACCCAATCTGAAAAGATTGGGTTTTTTTATGGCCTCTATTTTAGTGCTATTAAAAGGAGAGGAAGGTTGTGCTGGAAATAGACTGTATTGATTGTTGGTTTGTACTAATTGTATATATTGAAATAGCTTATGATTGTAGAAAGGCGCTAGATTCTCTTTTGGTGATCAGTGTGAAAAATAATCCTGCTGTTTGAAAAGAACTTGTTTTTAGATGAAGCTAGCGAGAGGGATAGTAACGATATTCTTTTATGTAGCGCAGCGCAATAAAAGATTTAGTGTATAGCCCGACCCGCAGGGACTCGCCCAAAAACAAAAAACCCTCGCAATCAAACTGAATTTAGTTCAGTTTCTTGCAAGGGTTTCTATAAATCTAAAATCAGCAATCGCTAATTTGTAATTATTTAGTATCTGTAGTACTCTGGTTTGAATGGACCTTCAACTTCAACACCAATGTAAGCAGCTTGATCTTCACGTAAAGTCTCTAATTCAACTCCAAGCTTAGCCAGGTGCAACATCGCTACTTTCTCATCTAAATGTTTTGGTAACATGTAAACTTCATTTTTGTAAGAAGCACTGTTTTTCCATAATTCAATTTGAGCCAAAGTTTGATTTGTAAATGAGTTACTCATTACAAAACTTGGGTGACCCGTAGCGCAACCAAGGTTTACTAAGCGACCTTCAGCCAAAAGGATGATGTCTTTACCGTTGATTGTATATTTATCAACCTGAGGTTTGATTTCAACTTTAGAAGCTCCGTGGTTTGTGTTCAACCAAGCAACTGCAATTTCGTTATCAAAGTGTCCAATGTTACAAACGATAGTTTTATCTTTCATTTGCTCGAAGTGACTTCCTAGAACGATATCTTTATTTCCTGTAGTGGTGATGATGATATCAGCATTTCCAACAACAGTGTCTAATTTTTTAACTTCAAATCCATCCATTGCAGCTTGTAAAGCACAAATAGGATCGATTTCAGTAACGGTAACAATAGATCCAGCACCTCTAAAAGAAGCAGCAGTACCTTTTCCTACGTCACCGTATCCACATACAACTACTCTTTTACCAGCAAGCATAATATCAGTTGCACGACGAACAGCATCAACAGCAGATTCTTTACATCCGTATTTATTATCAAATTTAGATTTAGTAACTGAGTCATTTACATTGATAGCAGGCATTGGCAAAGTTCCAGCTTTCATTCTTTCGTATAATCTGTGAACTCCAGTTGTAGTCTCCTCAGATAATCCTTTAATTCCAGCAACTAATTCTGGGTAACGATCAATAACCATGTTAGTTAAATCTCCACCATCATCAAGAATCATGTTCAATGGTTTTCTATCTTCACCAAAGAATAATGTTTGCTCAATACACCAGTCAAAATCCTCTTCATTTAATCCTTTCCAAGCATAAACTTGAATCCCAGCAGCGGCAATTGCAGCAGCAGCTTGATCTTGAGTAGAGAAAATGTTGCAAGAAGACCAAGTAACCTCAGCTCCAAGAGCAATTAAAGTCTCGATTAAAACAGCAGTTTGGATGGTCATGTGTAAACATCCTGCAATACGAGAACCTTTAAGTGGTTGCTCGTTTTTATATTCAGAACGAAGTGCCATTAAACCAGGCATTTCAGCTTCAGCTAATTCAATTTCTTTTCTTCCCCAGGCCGCTAGAGAAATGTCTTTTACTTTGAAAGCCACAAAAGGCATAGTTGTAGTACTCATTTATAGTATATTTGTAATTATAAATTTTTTGCAAATTTACGTAATAACTTATGATTTAAAAAGGATTCAGTTATATTTATGAATTGTTTAATATTGTAATCTTTTAAAAATCAGTAAAATAATACTAATTAAGACCTTTAGCTTCATTATCAGGAGCTAATCCCGCTGTTCACTGTATCTTTTATGGCTCCCGATAGCTATCGGGATGCCATAAAAGGATGCCGTTGCCATCGGGGCTAAAAATCACTATTTTAATACGATGCCGTTATATAAGACCATACATTTCAATGCAAAGACTACAATCTTAGTTTGGAAAATAACCGAAACATTTGACGAACTATTTAGTGAAGTGGTTCTCAATATGAAAAACCGAAATCGGTTGAACGGCATGAAATCTGAGTTGCACCAACGTGGTTTCTTGAGTGTTAGAAAACTGCTGCAAGAAGCAGGATATAGTGATCTGGATTTGTATTATGACGATTTTGGAAAACCACATCTTACAGATGATAAATACATCTCAATTACGCATTCCCATCATTTTTCAGCCATAATTATTAGTGATCAAACCGTGGGAATTGATATTGAACTGCAACGAGAAAAAATCATGCGTATCGCTGATAAATTTGCCGATGAAGAATTCTGTTATCTGGATAAAAATAATGTTGCCCTATACATTCAAAAACTAACTGTTATCTGGGGGGCTAAAGAAGCGATTTTTAAAATACGCAACGAAAAAGGGATTAGCTTTAAAGAGCATATCAAAGTTCAATCATTTGATCTCAGCCAAAATGAAACGACAGCTAATCTTACTTTTAATGGTTTGCATAAAAGTTTTAGCGTCAGGTATGAGGAAATAGAAAACTTCGGACTTGTATATGCTTTTGAACAGGAGTAGTTCCTTTCTTAATTTCAAATAAAAACGTTTCATTTTCAGTTCTTCATGGTAAATATTTACAATAAAATTGTTCAGTCAAAAAAAGAATCTCAGAAACTTCTGGCTATCCTGCTGGATCCAGACAAGATTGTTTGGGAGGATTTACATTATGTACTGATTAAAATAAACCAATCGCCTGCTACACATATATTCATAGGAGGAAGCCATGTTACATGCGACAGAATGGATGAATTAATTAAACGATTAAAACATACTGTTAATTTACCTATAGTGCTTTTTCCTGGCGATCCTTCTCAGATTTCAAATGAAGCAGATGCTATCTTGTTTCTGTCCTTGCTTTCTGGAAGAAATCCTGATTATTTGATAGCACATCAAGTTAAGGCAGCGCCCATTTTAAAAAAAATGAAGTTAGAGGTTATTCCCACTGGATATATATTAATAGAAAGTGGTAATACAACAGCTGTGGCAAGAGTGAGTAAGACAACTCCCATAGACAGGGATAACTTAGATTTGGTGCTAGCCACTGCGCTAGCAGGAGAAATGATGGGCAATCTGTTTATTTATCTTGAGGCTGGCAGTGGTGCTAAACAGGCAGTTTCATCACAAACGATTGAATTAGTTGCTCAAAATATCAAAATTCCTTTAATAGTTGGAGGGGGAATTGTAGATTTACAGTCCATAGAAAAAGCGTATGTTTCAGGTGCTGATTTAGTGGTTATAGGAACGGCTTTTGAAAAAAATTATGATTTTTTTGACGCTATAAACAAATAATACAAAAAATAGAAATGATTGATTTTTTTCTTAATGCTTATAAAGAAGCAAGCATGACTCAAATAACATTAGAGTTTATTGCCTTTGTGTTTGGTATTTTAAGCGTTTGGTATGCTCGAAAGGAAAATATCTTAGTTTATCCCACTGGCTTAATTGCTACAATAATTTCGGTATATTTACTTTTTATTGCAGGCTATCTAGGAGATATGATTATCAACGGCTATTTCTCCATTATGAGTATTTATGGATGGTACAAATGGTCTAAGAAAGTTAAGGATAATGATAATCTGCCCATTACAAGAACAAACTCAAAAGAAAAATTAATTGGTTTGGGATTATTTTTCATTACTATTGTGTTAGTTTATGGCATTTATAATCTATTTGACTACGAAATTCATCCTGCAAATTATTTTGACATAGTAGCTTCTGGTATCTTCTTTACCGGAATGTGGTATATGGCTAATAAAAAAATAGAAAACTGGACCCTTTGGATTATTGGGGATATAATAGTAACGCCTTTGTACGCTTATCGCGGCTTGGGAATGTTATCATTACAATATTTAATCTTTACAATTTTAGCTATTTACGCTTATATAGAATGGAGGAAAATCTTAAACAGCAACAAGCTGATATCATAAAAATTGCGATGTTTGGGCCAGAAAGCACTGGAAAAACTACATTAGCAATACAATTAGCAGATCATTATAAAACCGCATGGGTTCCTGAATTTGCCAGGGATTACCTGCAAAAAAAATGGGATCAAAAACAGCAAATTTGTACTGTTGATGATATGCTACCAATTTCTTATGGTCAAACAACTTTAGAAAATGAAAAGCTTTTAATCGCTAATAAGTATCTCTTTTGTGATACGAACTTAATGGTTACAAAAGTTTTTTCTGAAGTATATTATGATTACTGTGATCCATTACTTAACAAGGCGGCTCAAGAGCACGATTATGATTTGTTTTTTCTTACTGATATAGACGTTCCTTGGGAGAAAGACGATTTAAGGGATAGACCTCAAGGGAGAGAGTCTGTTTTTACTGTTTTTAAGAAATCGTTGATAGAAAATAACAAACCTTTTATCACTCTTTCCGGAGATAAGGATCTCCGTCTTAAAAAGGCGATTGCTATTATAGATGATTTGGCTAAAGCCAAAGAAATGGGATTATCTTCACTTGATTTTGTTCAAATTTACGAATATGGCATCTCTTTAGACAATATCAAAAGGCAATTAGAAATATTTGAAAAAGGGATTTCTAAAACAGAATTAATTGAGCCAGCTACCTTACATAACGGAATTTTAAAACTTACTGACGAAGAAGCGCTAGAAAAAGCTTCCTTTTTTGATAAGAATAAAGATAATTATGATTTACTCAAATTTGTACCTGCCTCAGGAGCTGCAAGTAGGATGTTTAAATTTTTAATAACTTTTTTAAAGGAATTTAGTGTTACCAATGAAAGTATTAAAGCCTATGTAAATAGGAAAAAAAATAATAAAATCCCCTTCTTTGAAGTAGGTATAGAGAAGTTTCCTTTTTATGAATTGGTTGATAAGAAACTAAGAGAAGAAATTTTAAGTTTTGATTCTCTTCACAGAAACTTGAAATTTTATTACTTTATCAAATTGCTGTTATCTGCTGATTATTTTGATTATGCAAATAAGCCAAAAGCTGTATTGCCTTTTCATAAATATAAAACGCATATAGCTACTCCTATTGAAGAACACTTATATGAGTGTTCAAGGTATTCTTGTTCTAATGGGGTTTCCAACTTACACTTTACTGTTTCAGAGGAGCATTTATCGCAGTTTAAATCGATAATTGACACGATTAAGCCAAGGATAGAAGCGGAAGCGAATATCAGAATAAATGTAAATTATTCATTTCAGAAAAAAAGCACAGATACCATTGCGGTAAATACTGATAATAGTGTCTATAGAAATGAAGAGGATAAACTTGTCTTCAGGCCAGGAGGTCATGGAGCTTTAATTGAAAATCTTACTAATTTAGATGCAGATATTATATTCGTTAAAAACATTGACAATGTAAGTTTGAATGACGTTGATACGGTAACTTTTTATAAAAAAGTGTTGGGAGGGGTGTTAATTGAATTGCAGCAGCAGGTATTTAATTATTTAGAAATACTTGAAGTCTCTAGCGTTAATGAGAATTTACTAAATGAGATTATTGACTTTATCAAAGAGAAATTTAATACTATTCTACCTAATGAATTTGATGCACTTGGTTTTGATAGTAAATTAAAGAGAGTTGTTGAGTTGTTAGACAGACCTATTCGGGTTTGTGGAATGGTGATTAACGAAGGGGAACCAGGAGGTGGTCCATTTTGGACAGTAAATAGCAACGGTACGTTATCTATGCAAATAGTAGAATCCTCTGAGGTAGATTTGTCTAATAAAGGTCAAGAAAACATTTTAACAGCATCTACTCATTTTAACCCAGTGGACTTGGTATGCGGGATTAAAAACTATAAGGGAGTTAAATTTGATTTAAACCAGTTTGTAGATCATGAACGAGGTTTTATTGTCGAGAAAAGTATTGCTGGGAAAGATATTAAAGCATATGAACTGCCTGGTCTTTGGAATGGAGCAATGGCAAATTGGTTAACGGTTTTTGTGCAAGTACCGTTAGTTACGTTTAACCCTGTTAAGACAGTAAATGACTTACTCAACGGGGCACATCAGCTTCAATAATGTAATTACAAATAGAACCTAGATGGAGATTCATAAAATCATCACTGAACTAAATTATAAGGCCGTTAGAAGTAGTGGTGCTGGCGGTCAAAATGTAAATAAGGTTTCCTCTAAAGTGGTGCTTTCTTTTGATTTGAAAAATTCTCAAGCTCTATCAGAAGAAGAAAAGGGGCTGTTAGAAATAAATCTTGCTACTAGACTAACTGCTGATTCGATACTAATTTTGAACTGTGATGAAGATAGAAGTCAACTGAAAAATAAAGAGATCGTTACCAAACGCTTTCTCGAATTAATTAGAAAAGGACTGATCGTACCTAAAGAAAGAAAAGCTACTAAAATACCAAAATCAGCAATTAGGAAAAGGATTAATAATAAGAAAAATGTTTCTAAATTGAAACAAAACAGGAGAAGACCCGATGTTGAATAATAGGACTTTGTCGCGAAACTGCAAATTTTAAAATATCTTATTTGATTTTATAAGTTTTAAGTTTACATTTGCCTCGTCTCAAAGGGGTGCTCTAAATAACGAGCTGAGATTATACCCAACGAACCTGAGCGAGTAATGTTGCTAAGGGAAAAAATGACAAAATACAATAGAGTGCACGCTATCTATTTGTCATAGGAAACAATCATTTATTAATTTAACAAGAAGAATAATTCCCCCTTTTATTCGTAATCTTATTTACGGATGAATACTTTTATTGATTACAAAGTCGCAAAGTCGCAAAGTTGCAAATTTTTACAATTGCAAAAAAGTGCAAATCTCAACACATTTTTATTTTTACTAATTTCTTTTTTCTATTCTCTTACTTCATTTTCCCAAGTTAAAGATACAACTACGGTGAATCAACTCGATGAGGTATTGGTTTCTGCAATACGAGTTACAACCAAAACGCCAGTTAGTTTTAGTAACTTAGACAAGAAAGAGATTAAATTCCGAAATTTAGGACAAGATATTCCTATTTTGATGAATTACCTTCCTTCGGTTGTCACAACTTCTGATGCAGGAAATGGTGTAGGCTACACTGGTATCCGTGTGCGTGGTAGTGATGCTACACGTGTTAATGTTACCATCAACGGAATACCATACAACGACTCGGAGAGTCATGGAACGTATTGGGTCAACATGCCTGATTTTGCTTCCTCTGTTGAAAGTCTACAACTGCAACGTGGTGTAGGTACGTCTACAAATGGTTCTGGAGCTTTTGGTGCAAGCCTAAACATGCTTACAGATAGCTATGCAAAAGAGAGTAACGGTGAGATTTCAAATTCTATTGGAAGTTTCAATACTCAAAAACATACGGTAAAATTCAGTACAGGATTGATGAATGATCATTTTGAACTAGCAGGAAGGCTGTCTGCTTTGAAATCTGATGGATATATTGATCGTGCAAGTTCTGACTTGAAATCGTATTTCTTGCAAGGGACCTATGTTGGTAAGACTACTTTAATTAAAGCGTTGGTTTTTGGTGGTAATGAAAAAACATACCAATCTTGGAATGGCTTAGAAGATTTGGATAAATTAAAAAACGACAGAACATTTAATACCGCTGGAATGTTTACTGATGAAGCAGGGAATACTCGTTTTTATGATAACGAAACGGATAATTACCAACAAGATCATTTTCAACTGCATTGGAACGAAAAATTGTCTAACAACTGGAATACGAATCTAGCTGTTTTTTATTCGAAAGGGAAAGGCTATTATGAGAATTATAAGGAGAATGCAAAGTTCTCTAGCTATGGATTGACTCCAATAGTTATTGGTGGAACAACAATTAATAGAACCGACTTAGTGCGTCAAAAATGGTTGGATAATGATTTTTACGGGACAACATTTTCGGCGACTTATAAGAATGAGAAGCTGGATGTAATACTAGGCGGAGGATACAATAAATACGAAGGCAGTCATTTTGGAAAGGTAATTTGGGCTCGATATGCGTCACAAAGTGAATTAGGAGATCGTTTTTATGATGATTCAGCTACAAAAACGGACGGGAATATTTTTGCTAAAGCAAACTACCAAGTAACAGAGAAATTGAGTCTTTTTGGTGATTTGCAAATGCGTAATGTGCATTATAAAGCCAATGCGGAAGAGACAGGTTTAGTTGATGATAATTTTAATTTTTTCAATCCAAAAGCGGGAATGAATTTAGAAATCAATGACAAAAATCAGTTGTATGCGTCATATGCTAGAGCTAATCGTGAACCGAATAGAACGGATTATGAAAACGGAAGTCCAAAACCCGAAAAGCTAAATGATTTTGAATTGGGATTGCGTCATAATTCTGAAAAATTAAAGTTGAATGCTAATGTGTACTACATGGCATATAAAGACCAACTAATTTTAACAGGAGAGTTAGATGATGTAGGTGCTCCTATTCGTAAAAATAGTGGAGATAGTTATCGTTTAGGGTTAGAGTTAGATGCTACAATTGCAGTATTAGATAATTTAATCATTAGACCTAACATGACAGTTAGCACGAATAAAAATAAGGATTTCTATTTCACTAGAGACGGAGTATTAACATCTCTAGGGAATACAGACATCGCTTACTCCCCTGATTTTATTGCAGGAAATATTATTACTTTTTTACCAACCACTAATTTTCAAGTTTCATTTCTATCGAAGTTTGTTGGAGAGCAATATATGGGTAATATAGATTCAGAAGGGTCTAAATTGAAATCATACTTTGTCAACGACCTAAATGTTTCTTATGAATTTAAACCGAAGTCAGTTTTCAAATCCATTTTACTAACAGGATTAGTAAATAATATCTTTGATTACAAATACATTTCAAATGGCTATTTCTATACTTATGACGATGATTATTCTAATCCTCCAGCTGTTACAACAATTGAGGGAGCAGGATACTATCCGCAAGCAGGAATTAATTTCTTAGTAGGATTAACATTGAAGTTTTAAAAAGTTAAAAACTAACAAGTTGAAAAAGCCCGAAAGTTTTACTTTCGGGCTTTTTTTAATTATAAACTCTTAATACATTTCCATTTACTTCAACACGGTATTGTTTTAAAGGATATTGTAATTTCCCTTGACCAGTGAACAAACTGTATTCGGTATCATCACATGGACAAACTACATTAATGCCTTTTAATGTCATTGTAGAGCAACTGCTAATTACTTGATTAGGACAAGCAGCATCAAATGCATTATAGCCACTTCCAGTATTGAAAACATAAATTCCCTTAGCACCAACGCCTGCGTAAAAAACGGCATTGCTAGCATACTTAAGATTAGAGTATGCGGGCAAATTCATATTGAGGTCTACCGTGAAAGAATAGTTAGGGATATAAGGGTTTTTGTTATTGAAATCACTATTACTGCAGCTTATAAATAGCATTGATACTAGGGTTAGGAAAATATATTTTTTCATTATTTAATAATATTTTAAAAGTAGTAGTGAAACAAATTTAAATTATTTAACTTTGAATTAGATATGATTAACATATAATTATAGACTAGAAAAAAATAATAGTATCTTTGTGGAAAGAAATCCCGTCCTGATGGGATTTTTTCTATTTATATAAGCGATGAAAAGCGAGTTAAACCTCATAAGGGATAACTACGGGCAAATTATTGAGAGCCTTATATAATAAATATAAAAATAATACATTTAAAAATTATGAGCGCAATATCTTATTACACCGCAGAAGGATTAAAGAAATTAAGAGAAGAATTAGATCACTTAAAAAGTGTGATGCGTCCAAAGGCTTCTGCAGATATAGCCGAAGCAAGAGACAAAGGCGATTTGTCTGAAAATGCAGAATACGATGCAGCTAAAGAGGCACAAGGAATGTTAGAGATGCGAATTGCTAAGCTTGAAGAAATTCATGCTAATGCACGATTGATTGATGAGACGCATCTAGATGTTTCTAAAGTATTGGTCTTGTCTAATGTAAAGATTAAAAACCAATCCAATGGTATGGAGTTAACCTACCGATTAGTGGCTGAGAGTGAAGCCGATTTGAAGACAGGGAAAATATCAGTGACTTCACCAATAGGGAAAGGATTATTAGGAAAGTCAGTAGGCGAAGTTGCCGAAATTACGGTACCTAATGGCGTTTTGAAATTTGAAATTTTGGAAATTTCAAGGGACTAATTTTATTCATTAATTAAACAAACCTGTAATGAGTTCGATATTCACTAAAATTGTAAAAGGCGAAATTCCATGCTATAAAATTGCTGAAGATGAAAATTATTTGGCATTTTTAGATGTGAACCCAAATGCAAAAGGACATACACTTTGTATTCCAAAGTATGAAGTGGATAAGATTTTTGATATGGATGAAGCGCATTATTTAGGATTGATGCATTTCTCTAGGAAGATAGCAATAGCCTTAGAAAAAACAGTGTCTTGCAAAAGAGTAGGAATGGCTGTGGTAGGGCTTGAAGTTCCTCATGCACATGTGCATTTGATTCCGCTTAATGAAATGGACGAAATGCGATTTCATAATAAAGTAACGCTGTCGAAAGAGGAATTTGAAAGCTTGGCACAAAGCATACAATTGAATTTATAAGCAACATATATTATCCATAAAAAAAAACACGATCTTCGTGTTTTTTTTATGAAAAATTTTAAATTAAATGAGAACTATTTTTTTGTTACTGAGCTTATTATTGTCGCTTTCTAGCTTTTCTCAAACGAAGAGTAATTTTGCGACAGTTGATAATAGAATGGATAAAATGCCAGTTGAAAATAGTACTTCGGCAACTGCTTTAGCAAGTTTTATTTCATCCAATTTCACAACAGAGTCGGAAAAAATCCGCGCATTATTTTACTGGACTGTTTCTAATATTAGTTATGATGTACCGAAAATGCTGGCGCCAAATCTTAATGAAAGCACTCAGGATAAAATTGATAATACCTTAAAAACTAAAAAAGGGGTGTGCATGCATTATGCTGAAGTTTTCAATGCAGTTTCTAATAAGTTGGGGATTAAATGTTATGTCATTGAAGGCTTTACGAAACAGAATGGAAAAGTTGCTAACGTTTCTCATGCCTGGTGTGCTGCTAAAATAGATAATAAATGGTTTCTATTTGATCCTACTTGGGGAGCAGGGTACGTAAATAATGGGAAGTTTTTCAAAAAAATAAACAATAGTTATTTTATGGTTAATCCTAGCGAACTCATTGCGACGCATATGCCCTTTGATTATATGTGGCAATTTCTAAATTATCCTTTTACAAATAGAGAGTTTTTAGAAGCTAAAAAGCCATCGACTGTTGGAAAAGCAAAATATGATTTTGATGGAGAAATAAAAAGATACGATTCACTGTCAGATAATGACAAAGCATTCGAATCATCGGAAAGGATTGAGAAAAATGGACTGGTCAATGCTTTAGTCATTGAACAATACAAATACAAAAAAGAAGCATTTAGGGTCTATACTCAAAATAAAAACATTGAGAAATTAAATGCATTGTACAGTAGTTTTAATGAAAATATCTTTTTCCTTAATGATTTTATTATTTACCGCTTTAAAAAATTTAAACCCACTCAGTCTGATGAAGAAATGAAAAAATGGATTCAGAATGTTAAGAGTAAATTCAAACAATGTGAGACTGATGTTTACAATATCGGAATCGTAGGGACTGAAAATACTGGGAGTTTATCTAATTTAAAAAAAGCTATAGCTACGGCACTAATGCAGACAGAGGAACAAGAGCAATTTTTGACAGAGTACTTGAGTAAAAATTCTTTAGGTAGGAAATTAATGCTAAGCAATTTAAAAATTAGAAATTAATTATTTCACTTTATAGGAAATCTGCATAGTTGTTCCTCGACCAACCTCTGAAGTAAGAACTTTTATCGTTCCTTTATGGTATTCCTCTACAATTCTTTTAGTTAAAGAAAGTCCTAGGCCCCAACCCCTTTTTTTAGTAGTGTAACCGGGTTCAAATACTGATTTGAATTGATTCTTTTGTATGCCATTTCCGCTATCAGTTACATTAATTTTTACAGTGTGGTTGTCTTGATGAATGTCTAAAGATAGCTGTCCTCTACCTTTCATTGCGTCAATAGCATTTTTTACTAGATTCTCAATGGTCCAGCTATGAAGTGTTGGGTTGAGCATTACATAGATAGGTTTATCAGGACCTTTAAAACTGAAAACCACCTGTTTTGAAAAACGAGATTGTAGGTAATTGTAGGATTCTAAAGTTTCTGTAATGATGTCTCTTTTTTCTAAGACTGGTTCTGATCCTATTTTAGAAAAACGATCCGTGATGGTTTGTAGTCGCTCGATATCTTTTTCAATTTCAGCAATCATCGACTCTTCAATATTCTCGGTTTTTAGAATTTCGACCCAACCAATTAATGATGACAGTGGAGTTCCTATTTGATGCGCTGTTTCTTTGGCCATTCCAGCCCAAAGTTTGTTTTGAGTAGCTGTCTTAGTGCTTCGATAAAAATAATAAATCAGCGCAATAAACAGCACCATGATCAGCAACAGTGCGATGGGATAGTATTTGAGTTTATTTAAAAGTGCCGAATTACCGTAGTACAGTTTTTGGAATTTACCTGGGACATATTCGATAACAATGGGGATATTCTCGCTTTTTAAATCAAATAGGAAATGTGAAGCCCGTATGCTGTCCTTAACAATTTCTTCCTTGATGTTTACCGTATTGATAATGCTATCATTTTCGGTGAGAATTATAGGAATGGAGGTATTGTTGCTAAATATTTGTAAAGGTAATTCTACGTCACTATTCTCATCGGCATTAATTAATGATTTTTGTGCTTTTGCCCAAAGATTCATTTTTAAGCGCTCTTCGTTTTTAAAAATTTGAAAAAAGGTATAGGTGTTCCAAAGTATCAATGCAATGATAAAAAAGGAAGTAAAGATTATCAGCCATCGGCTTGTGTTTCGTCTTTCAGAAAACTGCATAAATGAGATTTTGAGGTATAAATATAACGAAATTTCCGTCGTATTATTTTAGTTATTATTACAAAGCTATAAATTAGAGGTATATATGGTTTATAATTATTAAATCGTTCCGGAGTCTTTCTATACTTAATCCATTTCCTTACTTTTGTGTAGAAAGAAGTTTTAATTGAGTATAAATAAATAGATATGATTAGCATAGATCCTAAGAAAATAGAGACAGCAAAGTTGCAAGGGTATTTACAAGGTTCTGTAGGGCCTAGACCTATTGCTTTTGCCAGTACAGTTGACAAGGATGGAAATCCTAACTTATCTCCTTTTAGTTTCTTTAATGTGTTTAGTGCTAATCCTCCCATTCTTGTTTTTTCTCCAGCGAGGCGTGTGCGAGATAATTCTATAAAACACACACTAATCAATTGTGAAGCAACTAAAGAAGTAGTTGTTAATGTGGTGAATTATGATTTAGTTCAACAAACTTCTCTTGCGAGTACGGAGTATGCAGATGGTGTTGATGAGTTCATCAAAGCCGGTTTAACTGCTGTCCCTTCTGATTTGGTCAAGCCGTTTAGAGTTAAAGAATCTCCAGTGCAATTTGAATGTAAGGTTACTCAGATTATTGCTTTGGGTAGTGAAGGTGGCGCGGGTAATTTAATCTTATGCGAAGTAATCAAAATACATATAGATGAAGCTGTTTTAGATGAAAATGGCGCCATTGACCAGTTTAAAATTGATCTAGTGAGTAGATTAGGAGGAAACTGGTATTCTCGATCCAATCAAGGATTGTTTGAGGTGGCCAAGCCATTAACAACACTTGGTATTGGTGTGGATGCCATACCAGCTCATATTAAAGACAGTGTCGTTTTTGATGGAAACGATTTAGGTAAATTAGGCAACATTGAAGCCTTGCCTACCACAGAAGAAGTTAGTATCTTTGTAAAAGATAACTTTTCTATCAAAGGCATTTTGAGCGCCGATGATAAAGAAAAAGTACATTTAGAGGCTAAAAAATACTTAAATGATAATGATGTTCTTTCGGCATGGAAAGTACTTTTAGCAAAAAAATAATCGTAAATAACAATTAAAATAACGAAGATGGAAGTTACAGGAAAAATTAAAGTTGTTAACCCAGAGCAACAAGTTAGTGCATCATTCAAAAAAAGAGAGCTTGTTGTAACTACAGAAGAGCAATATCCTCAACATATTATGATTGAGTTTACACAGGATAAATGTGATTTATTAAACAACTATAGTGTTGGAGAGCCTGTTAAAGTTTCAATCAACTTAAGAGGTAGAGAATGGGTTAATCCACAAGGAGAAACCAGATATTTTAATAGTATCCAAGGATGGAGAATTGAAAAATTAGTGGCTGATGCTCCTACAGCTTCTGCTCCTATGCCTGCAGCACAAGCATTTGCTCCAGCGACAAATTTAAATGAAGATGAGCCAGACGATCTTCCTTTTTAATTAAAGATAAAAAATAAAAAAGCCTTGAAATTTCAAGGCTTTTTTTATGACTAAAAATCAGGTCTTATAATTGCCCCCATTCCTATTTGATTATTTAGTTGTGGGTAGATTAAAGCAGAAAGTTTTTTCTTTTTTGATAGTCGAAAGGACTGCATTGGGCTAATGTGAGAGAAGAGAATACCTGATGCTAGACCTATTCCTGCTCCTGTGATTACATCTGACGCATAATGTTTATTATTCGCTACTCTAAAAGCCGCAGTAACTCCCGCAAAGAGAAAACCACTACTGGCGTACCAAAAATTAGCGTCTTTATATTCATAATACAATAATGAGGCATTGGTAAAAGCAATAGCGGTGTGGCCTGATGGGAAGCTTAAATTATTAGATAAATCTGGTCGATCTCTTTTGGCTATATGTTTAGTGATTTCTACAACTATCAGAGTAGCGGTATTTGCCAGTAGAACGTTTACGGTTTGATTTCTAATATCATTTTTAGGATTGAGACCTAAAAGACTCCCTGTGTATATTTGGCCCATAGGAATCAGCGGAAAAAGATTATCGGCACCTGATCTGAAACTACTGCCAAAAATAGCATTCGATTTAGTTTGGATGTCATTATTAAATTTGGAATTTAATAGTAAGGCGCCAGTGGTAATAAATGCAGCAGGGACAATAAAGGACTTATAACTAAGTTTTTTTGACAGAGCTAAACTATCCGCTTTTTGTCCATACATTTGTGCTATCATAAGCATAAAAACGAGCGAGATAGCTATTTTTTTCATTGTGCTGTTGTATTAAAAATTAGAATAAGCAGTTTTGTACTTGCTTACTTTTATCAAAATTAAGCCTTTATGCTTTACTTATAGATTAGAAAATATGTATTATTTATCTCAAGATTTATTTTTTCCTGATGTTAATTTAACGCATTCATCCGGAATTATTGCTTTGGGTGGTGATTTATCTCCGCAAAGGTTGCAATTAGCTTACAAAAGCGGCATTTTCACTTGGTTTGAAGATGGAGAACCCATTACCTGGTGGTCACCAAATCCAAGAATGGTTTTATTTCTTGACGAATTGATCGTGACTAAAAGCATGCGAAATATCCTCAATAGAAATAGTTTTACAGTTACATTCAATCAAAATTTTAGAGAAGTTATCTCTAATTGTCAGCAAATTAAGCGGGATGGACAAAATGGTACTTGGATCACTAATGACATGATAGAAGCTTATTGTCATCTTCATGAATTGGGTGTGGCTAAATCCGTTGAGGTTTGGCAAGATGGTCAGTTAGTTGGGGGGTTGTATGGCATCGATTTGGGACACGTTTTTTGTGGAGAAAGCATGTTTTCTAAAGTGTCTAATGCTTCTAAAGTTGCTTTCATCACACTTGTAAAACAGCTGGAAAAAGAAAATTATAAACTATTAGACTGCCAAGTTTATAATCCACATCTTGAAAGTTTAGGATGCAGAGAAATTGAAAGATCAGACTTCATGGCTATTCTTAACAAGAAATAAAGGAGTTATTACTGCTTTCTTGTCCAGCAGTCTTCAACATGATCGTTAACCATTCCAGTAGCTTGCATGTGTGCGTATATGACTGTTGACCCTACAAACTTAAAACCTCTTTTTTTTAAGTCCTTGCTAATAGCATCAGACAGTGGAGTGGTTGCGGGAACATCTTTTAAAGATTTTGGATTATTAATAATGGGTTTGCCATTAGTAAATCCCCAAATGTATTTTGAAAAAGAACCAAACTCATCCTGAATTTTTATGAAAGCCTGTGCATTGGTAACTGCTGAGTATACTTTTAGTTTATTGCGAATAATTCCTGCATCTTGCAATAACTCCTGTATTTTGTCATCGCTGTATTGTGCAATTTTTCGATAGTCAAATTGATCAAAAGCTTTGCGGAAATTTTCTCTTTTATTGAGAATGGTAATCCAACTTAATCCAGCTTGAAATGTTTCTAGAATTAAAAATTCAAATAAAGTAGCATCGTCATAAACGGGAGTGCCCCATTCTTGATCGTGGTATTCTTTGTATAAGTCACTGGATAAACACCAGCCACATCTTATCTTTTCTTGCATAATTTTTAATTATTATGAATGTATTTTTCAATTAATGATCGTCCCAAATAGATTAATGGAGTCAAAGCGATAGCGATAATCAATTTTACAAAATAACCTGTAAAAGCGGAGTAAATAAAAACTTCGGTTGTCATTTTACCAGTCATCCAAAAGGCGATTCCCAGTACGATAAAGCTGTCAAATAATTGGGATATAACAGTAGATCCTGTGCTTCTCAACCAAATCATTTTATTTCCTGTCTTGTTTTTAAGAAAATGAAAGATGCTAACGTCTATTAATTGCGAAACAATAAAGGCAGTAATGCTTCCAATGATTATCCACAGACTTTGGCCGAATACTCCGTTAAATTGACTGTCACTCACAAGATGATCGCCATTTACAGCGGGTATTTGCATGGCGAAATATATAATTATAAAAGTATAGGCAATGAGGCCTGCAGTGATCAAGGAAAGTTTCTTCACTCCTTTTTCACCAAAATATTCATTAATCAAATCTGTCGTAACAAAAACGATAGGCCATGGCAGAATGCCAATACTCATTAAATTAGAGCCAACATGGATTAATTTCCCGCCAATCAATTCAGCAACAATTGCATTCGTAATGAATATTCCCGCTAATACAATGTAAACAGTGTCTTTTTTGGTTTTAAACATGAATCAATTTTAAAACTCAAATTTACTGTATTATTTTGATTTTTTACTTTTAATACATTAGTTGTTAAAGTTCGTGTTTAAGCAGGCCTTTCAATTTATTTGCCGTTTTTATTATTTATATTTGAGTCTTACTTTTAGGAGTAAACAACCATATATAATTATCTTTTTATGAAAAAAATTGTTACTATTTTGATTATGACTACTTCCTTACTTACTGCTCAAAAGCAAGACAATCCATTGCTAAAAAAATGGACCGGACCTTACGGGGGTGTACCGGCTTTTACAGAGTACCAAATAACCGATTTTAAACCTGCCTTTGATGTTGCTATTCAGGAACGATTAAAAGAGGTTGACGCTATTGCAAATAATACAAAGGCACCTACTTTTGAAAACACGATTGCTGCAATGGAGCGTTCTGGTAAAGCTTTTAAACGAATTGTTACTGTTTATGGAATCTATTCTTCTAATATTAGTACCCCAGAATTTGAACCTATCGAAAGAGAGATGGGGCCAGTATTAGCGTCATTATCAAGTAAAATATACCAAAATAAAAAATTATTTGAAAGGATTGAGGCGTTGTATAATAGTCCAGACAAATCAAAATTAACAAAAGAGCAGCAACGTTTGATTTGGTTAAACTATACCAATTTCGTTAAAGAAGGAGCTAATTTAGATGCTACTGCAAAAGAAAAAGTGGCTAAGATCAATACAGAACTGGCTACTTATTTTTCTAAGTTTAGTCAAAATTTATTGGCCGAAGAAAATAATCAGTACGTTTCTTTGGTAAATAACGGAGATTTTGATGGACTGCCAGACGGATTGAAAAAAGCGGCTATGGCTCAAGCCAAAGAAAGAAATCTAAATGTTTTGGGTTGTATTGGTAATACAAGATCTTTTGTAGAACCCTTTTTAACTTTTTCTACTAATAGAGATTTGCGTGCTAAGGTTTGGAAAATGTACGTGAGTCGAGGAGACAATGACAATGAGTACGATAATAAGACTACTCTTGTAAATATTTTACAACTCAGAGCTAAGAAGGCTAAATTATTAGGCTTTCCAACATTTGCGCATTGGAATTTAAGTAATAAAATGGCAAAAACGCCTCAGCGTACGATGGATTTAATGATGTCTGTATGGGAGCCAGCTGTTGCGCAAGTGCACAAAGATGTAGCGGCGATGCAAAAAATTGTAGATGCTGAAGGTGGGGGTTTTAAAATTTCACCTTGGGATTACCGCTACTATGCTGAGAAAGTACGTAAAGAAAAATATGACTTAGATCAAAATGTGGTTAAGGAATATTTACAATTAGAAAAATTAAGAGAAGGCATGTTTTGGGTTGCTGGGGAGCTATTTGATTTAGATTTCAAACAAATCTCTAATGTTCCTGTTTATCATCCTGATGTGCGCGTTTGGGAAGTTTCTAATAAAAAGACTGGTAAGATTGTTGGACTTTGGTATTTTGATCCCTATGCTCGTAAAGGAAAACGTTCTGGTGCATGGATGAATGCATATAGAAATCAGGAAAGAATGGACGACGAAGTTTTGACTATTGTATCTAACAACTGTAACTTCATTAAAGGAGCTTCTAAGGAACCTATATTGATTTCGTGGACTGATGCAACAACTTTGTTTCATGAGTTTGGACATGCATTGCACGGACTGTGTTCTAATGTTACTTATCCTACTTTGGCAGGAACAGCAGTGGCTAGAGATTATGTAGAGTTTCCATCCCAAATTTTGGAGCGTTGGTTAGCTACACCTGAAGTTTTAAACAAGTTTGCGTTGCACTACAAAACAAATGAACCTATTCCGATGGTGTTGGTGGATCGTATAGAGAAAGCGTCAACATTTAATGAGGGATTTTCAACAGTGGAGACCATTGCGAGTTCGTTAATTGATATGAAGCTACATCTTGCTGGAGAAACGTTGATAGATCCAACTGTGTTTGAACGTGAGACATTGAAGGAGTTAAATATGCCAGAAGAAATTGTAATGCGTCATAGAATACCACAATTTGGACATATATTTTCTAGCGATGGCTATGCTGCAGGATATTATAGTTATTTGTGGGCTGATGTAATTAGCACAGATGCATTTGAAGCTTTTACCGAGGGAAAAGGACCTTATGATAAAGAAGTGGCTAAGCGTCTTTACGATAGTGTATTTAGCGTTGGTAATACTACAGACCAAGAAGAGGCTTATAGAAGTTTTAGAGGACGTGATCCTAAAACGGATGCTTTAATGAAAGCAAGAGGTTTTGACTCTTATAAAGAAGTTGTTAAATAACAAATACGGATTTAGTATAAAATAAAAAAGAGCGATTTGAATTTCAAATCGCTCTTTTTATATGTTCAAGTGAATTAGGATTAACCTAAAGCAGCTCTTTTAAATCCTGTAACGATAAGATCTTTATCTAAAGATTTTACGTAGTTAGCAACACTTAATTTGTTGTCTTTAATATAATCTTGGTTAACCAAAGTGTTATCTTTAAAGAAACGAGCTAATTTACCTTTAGCGATATTATCTAACATAGCTTCTGGTTTTCCTTCTTGACGAAGTAAGTCTTTAGCGATTTCGATTTCTTTTTCGATAGTTTCAGCATCAACACCTTCTTCGTTTAACGCGATAGGAGACATAGCTGCTGCTTGCATCGCTACGTTTCTTGCAACCTCTTCAGCACCTTCTACATTTGCAGATAAAGCAACTAAAGTAGCAATTTTGTTACCAGAGTGGATGTAAGATCCTACGAATGCACCTTCTAATTTCTCAAAAGTTCTAATTTCTAATTTTTCACCGATAACTCCAGTTTGCTCGATTAATTTATCAGCAATAGTAATTCCGTTGAAATCAGATGCTAAAAATGCTTCTTTAGAATCGTAGTTCAATGCTTGGTTAGCCATTTCAGTAGCCATTTTCACAAAGCTTTCGTTCATTCCTACAAAGTCAGTTTCACAGTTTAAAGTGATTACTACACCAGCGGTTTTGTCAGCATTTACAACAGCAATTGCAGCACCTTCTGTAGATTCTCTATCAGAACGATTTGCAGCTACTTTTTGTCCTTTTTTACGTAAGTTTTCAATTGCTAAATCGAAATCTCCTTCTGCTTCAACTAATGCTTTTTTGCAGTCCATCATTCCTGCACCAGTAGCTGTTCTTAATTTATTTACGTCTGCAGCTGTTATTGTTGCCATGTTTTTTTTATTTAAAGATTAAAAGATTGAAGAATTTAAAGATTAAAAATAATGTTAAAATTAAATCAACACTTTAAGTAATCTTTAAATCTTTCAATCTTCAAATTTATTTTTATTATTCTTCAGTTGCTGGTGCAGCTGGTTCAGCAGCAGGAGCCGCTTTTTCAGTTGCAGCAGGAGCTACTTTCTCAGCAGCAGGAGCTGCTTTTTCAGTTGCTTCAGCTTCTTTGTCAGATCCTCTATCAGAAAGTCCTTCAGTGATTGCAGCTGTAACTAAAGTTAAAATTTTGTCGATTGATTTAGAAGCATCATCATTTGATGGAATAACATACTCTACTTCACGTGGATCAGAGTTAGTATCAACCATTGCAAAAACTGGAATGTTTAATTTTTGAGCTTCTTTTATTGCGATGTGTTCAGCTTTGATGTCTACTACAAATAATGCAGCTGGTAATCTTGACATATCAGAAATTGAACCTAAATTTTTCTCTAATTTAGCACGAAGACGATCAACTTGTAAACGCTCTTTCTTTGAAAGTGTCATGAAAGTACCATCTTTCTTCATTTTATCAATAGTAGCCATTTTTTTAACAGCTTTACGGATAGTTACGAAGTTAGTTAGCATTCCACCAGGCCATCTTTCAGTGATGTAAGGCATGTTTGCAGCTTTTGCTTTTTCAGCAACGATGTCTTTTGCTTGTTTTTTGGTAGCAACAAATAATATTTTTCTACCTGATGCAGCGATTTTTTTCAAAGCTTCATTAGCCTCTTCAATTTTTGCTGCAGTTTTATATAGATTGATAATGTGTATACCATTACGTTCCATATAAATGTACGGAGCCATGTTTGGATCCCATTTTCTAGTCATGTGTCCAAAGTGAACACCTGCTTCTAGTAATTCTTTTACTTCTACTTTGTTTGACATTTTTTGTACTAGTTTACGTTCTGTTGATTAGCAATGTATGAATGGCGATTGCTCGGCTAAATACATTTAGATGCTAAACTAATTCCTACCTCAGTAGGCAACAACAACATTGTTTTAAATTCAATAATAAATTCAATAAGTCTTGAATAAAGGTATTCAAGACAGGCAATATTAACGTTTCGAGAATTGAAATTTCTTACGAGCTTTCTTCTGACCGAATTTCTTACGTTCAACCATTCTTGGATCTCTTGTCAATAAACCTTCTGGTTTCAAAACTAATCTGTTTTCAGCGTTTACTTCGCACATTGCGCGAGCTAATGCCATTCTTACAGCTTCTGCTTGACCAGTTGAACCACCTCCATAAACGTTTACTTTTACGTCAAAGTTAGTAGCATTTTCTGTCATAGACATAGGTTGCATAACTTTGTACTGTAAAGTAGCTGTTGGGAAGTAAGTTGCGAATTCTTTTTTGTTTACAGTGATTACTCCTGTTCCTTCCGAAACATAAACACGTGCAACAGCGGTTTTTCTTCTACCGATTTTGTGAATAACTCCCATTACTTAAGATCGTTAAGGTTAACTGTTCTCGGCTTTTGTGCACCTTGTTTGTGCTCAGAACCAACAACAACATTTAAATTTCTGAAAAGTTCAGCACCAATTTTGTTTTTTGGTAACATTCCTTTTACCGCTTTTTCTACTAATAATGCAGGGTTTTTCGATTGCAATACTTTAGCAGTTAAAGTTCTTTGTCCTCCTGGGTAACCTGTGTGACGCATGTAAATCTTTTCGTCCATTTTGTTACCTGTAAGGTTAATTTTTTCTGAGTTGATAACAATTACGTTATCTCCACAGTCAACGTGCGGTGTGTAACTTGGCTTGTACTTACCTCTTAAAATCATAGCGACTTTTGAAGCAAGACGTCCTAAGTTATGACCTTCAGCATCTACAACGATCCACTCTTTTGTAACAGTGGCTTTGCTTGCTGATTGTGTCTTGTAGCTTAATGCGTCCATAATAATTTTTTAATTAAACATTCCATCCCCATTAAAGGGGATGCAAAAGTACAATTAATTATTTTAAATACAAATACCTGAAAAGAATATTTTATTTGTGTTTTTGCCCTGATTATCAATCGTATATTTAAGAATGTCTTTATTGTATCTTATTTATAATTTAAGACTAGGGAGACTTTCAATTTTTGGCTTACTTTTGTTATCAAAAATAAAATTTTTATCTTGCAATCTTGCTACGTAATTTATGAAGTAAAAAACAGTTATTTTTGATACTTAAAACAGACTTTTAGTTTATGAATTAAATCTCTTGTATCCACTCCGTTTCCAATACAGTTAATAAATATAATAATTATGAAAGTTAAAGCAACTCTTAAGCAAATTGCCAAAGAACTTAATGTATCTGTTTCTACTGTTTCTAAAGCACTTAATGATAGCCCTGAAATAAGCGATCAAACCAAAGTTAAGATTAAGGAATATGCTAAACTTAAAAATTACAAACCTAATGTCATTGGTTTGAATTTAAAAAACAGGAAAACAAAAACCATTGGAGTAATCATTCCTAATATTTTGAATTCTTTTTTTGCCAAAGTATTTAGTGGTATTGAAAAAGTAGCTGATGAAAATGGCTATAATGTTATAACCTGTATATCAAACGAATCTATAGTAAAAGAAATTAATACTTTAGAAATGTTAAGCAATGGAACTATTGATGGTTTCATATTATCTGTTTCTGAAGAGGCGCAAAAACTTCAAGATTATTCCCACTTCAAAGAAATTATTAATGACGGTACTCCTATAGTCATGTTTGATCGTATCGCTGAAGAGGTAGAATGTGATAAAGTTATTGTAGATGATTATAATTCTGCCTTGCATTCTACACAACGATTAATTGATTTGGGTTGTAAAAACATTGCTTTACTTTCCTCTGTAGATAATTTAAGTGTCGGAAAACTTAGAGCTGATGGATACTTACAAGCATTAAAAGATAATAATATCTCCGTTAACGAAAATATAATTCTTCGTACCGATTCAGAAGATGATTTGAAAAGTAAAATTGAAGCTATTTTTGATAACAATATTATTGATGGAGTTTTTGCTTTAGATGAAAATGATTCAGTAGCTGCTTTAAAAATTGGTTTAAAGAAAGGGTATAAGATTCCAGAGGAACTTTCGATCATTGGTTTTGCTGATGGAATTTTAGCCTCAAGAAGGTTGACGCCAAGTTTAACCACCATTAGTCAACATGGAGTAGAAATAGGTGAGGTGGCTGCAAAATTATTAATTGATAGATTAGAATCTAAGGAAGAAAATATTCCTTATGAAACCGTGGTTATTAAAACGAAACTTAAGGAAAGAGAGTCTTCTAGAAAAGGCTAATCATTATAATACTAGAAAATAAAAAAATCCATTTGTGTATAACAAATGGATTTTTTTTATGTCTTTTTATCTGTAAAAATGGTTTGATTAATGTGCTTCTAACCAGTCCTTACCTATTCCTAGATCCACAATCAAGGGAACATCAAGTTTAAAAGCGTTTTCCATCTCTTCTTTGATCATTGGTTGGATTTTTTCTAGTTCTGAATTATGAACATCAAAAACAAGTTCATCATGTACCTGCAGTAGCATCTTGCTTTTCCAATTTTCTGCAATAAGTTTGTTGTGAATGTTGATCATTGCAATTTTAATAATGTCAGCAGCGCTTCCTTGTATTGGTGCATTTAC
This sequence comes from Flavobacterium sp. W21_SRS_FM3, assembly GCF_052113625.1. Taxonomy (NCBI): domain Bacteria; kingdom Pseudomonadati; phylum Bacteroidota; class Flavobacteriia; order Flavobacteriales; family Flavobacteriaceae; genus Flavobacterium; species Flavobacterium sp. W21_SRS_FM3. The sequence continues at coordinate 628,889 of NZ_JBGQOD010000001.1, forward strand.
TGCATTTCGTTCTGCACCACCACGAACAATGGCGTTTTGCGAATTAATGTCTTTTAAATATCGACGTCGTCCCAGTACTGTTTGAACATAGCCGTTTTCTCGAGCAAATTCAACCTGTTCTTGAATATAAGTTTTTAATCTGGGATAGGTTTTGTAATACGCTTCAATTAGAGCAGCACTTTCTGATCGAGAAAGGTTTGTTTGATTGCTTAAACCAAATGCAGATACTCCGTATATAATTCCGAAGTTTACTGTTTTTGCATGACTACGTTGTTCTCTTGTGACTTCTTCTAAGGGTACATCAAACACTTTTGATGCAGTCGATTTGTGAATGTCTTCATTATTTTTAAAAGCCTTAATCATGTTTTCCTCACCACTCAATGCCGCAATCACGCGAAGTTCAATTTGAGAATAATCCGCAGAAATTAAGGTGTAATTGTCATCACGAGCCACAAATGCTTTTCTAATTTGTCTTCCTCTTTCGGTACGAATAGGAATGTTTTGCAAGTTGGGATTATTCGAACTTAATCTTCCTGTTGCAGCAACAGTTTGCATATAGTCAGTATGAACTCTTAGTGTTTTTGGGTCAACCTGATTAGGTAAAGCATCAACGTAAGTGTTTTTTAATTTGACTAATTGTCGCCAATCTAGTATGTCTTTAACTATTTGATGTTCGTTTGCAAGGTAGCTCAAAACTTCTTCACCCGTTGCATATTGTCCTGTTTTAGTTTTCTTTTGTTTTGCTCCGCCAATTTTTAACTTGTCAAATAAGATGTCACCGAGTTGTTTTGGTGAGGCTAAATTAAATTGCTCTCCTGCGACTTCATAAATAGTAGTTTCCAGCTTTTTGATATCATTGTCTAAATCATGAGAAAGCGATTTTAAAAAGTCAGTATCTAAGCGAATACCTTCTTTTTCCATGTCAGCTAATACCTTTACTAGTGGTATTTCAATATCTTCAAATAGTTTTTTAGTTGCTGTTTTTTCTAATTCTACAGCAAATAACTCTTTTAATTGGAAGGTTACATCAGCATCTTCAGCAGCATATTCTTTTATTTCTTCTAAAGGAACGTCACGCATTGATTTTTGATTTTTACCTTTTTTACCAATGAGTGTTTCAATAGATTTGGGTGAATACTTTAAATAAGTTTCTGATAAAATATCCATATTGTGGCGCATATCTGGATTGATCAGATAATGAGCGATCATTGTATCAAACAATTTTCCTTCGACATTGATATTGTAATTCGAAAGAATCTTTAAATCATATTTTAAATTTTGCCCAATCTTTTCGATTTCTTTATTTTCGAAAAAAGGAGTAAATTTTTCAGCTAATGCTTTCGCTTCTTCTTGATTTTCTGGGAAAGGAACGTAAAAACCTTTTCCTTTTTCGTAAGAAAATGATATGCCTACTAATTCAGCATGTAAAGCATCTAAACCAGTAGTTTCAGTATCAAAACAGACAGAAGACTGTTTTTGTAAATTTTGTAATAGTAATTTAATGCCAAGTTCCCCCTGAACGATCTGGTAAGAATGGGGTGTGTTTTCTAAAGTGCTGTAAAACTGGTGATGTGCATCTGTCGTAGCATCACCTGGAATTGCACTAGCAAAAAGATCAAATTGTTCTTCGTTTTTTGCCTGAGGCTTTTTGTATAATTTTGTGTCATCTGCTGTGCTGTTAGATGACGCCGTACTATCTTTTTTGAAAATGGCATCAAATTGTTCTGCCATTCTTCTAAACTCTAACTCATTAAATAATGCATCTGTTTTTTCGACATCTGGCGTTGATAATTCATAATCAGTTTCGTCAAAAATTACAGGGCAGTCTAATAGTATCGTGGCTAATGTTTTAGATAAAAGTCCTTTATCCTTATTCGCTTCGATGTTTTCTTTCATTTTTCCTTTTAGCTTGTCAGTATTGGCTAAAAGGTTTTCCATGGTCCCATACTCTTTTAAGAATTTCTTAGCAGTTACTTCTCCCACACCTGGTAAACCTGGGATATTGTCAGCTGCATCACCCATCATTCCAAGAAAATCAATTACTTGCTCAGGTCTTTCTACTTGGAATTTTTCAAGAACTTCAGGAATTCCCCAAATTTCTATACCATTGCCCATTCGAGCTGGTTTGTACATGAAAATATTTTCTGATACTAATTGTGCAAAATCTTTATCAGGGGTAACCATGAAAACTTTGTAATTCTCTTTTTCGGCTTGTTTAGCAATTGTGCCAATTAAATCATCTGCTTCATAACCCTTTACCTCAATAATAGGAATGTGCATCGCGCGCAAAAGATCTTGTATATAAGGAATGGCGATTTTAATAGCTTCAGGTGTTGCGTCACGATGCGCTTTATACTCTGGAAATATTTCGTTTCTCAAATTACTTCCTCCATTATCAAAAGCCACAGCTAAATGATCTGGTTTCTCCCTTTTTATGACATCCATTAAAGAATTCATGAAACCCATTATTGCAGAGGTGTCCATTCCTTTGGAGTTTATTCTGGGATTTTTTATAAAAGCATAATAACCACGAAAGATTAATGCATAAGCGTCGAGAAGGAAAAGGCGTTTTTGTTGAGACATGATTGTGATTTTGTAAAGAATTCAAAAGTACAAAACTTAGAAGATATTGTAGTAGTAGATGAACACATTTGTAGCGCGGGCTTTAATATACGCTATCATTCATTCAAATAGATTGATGAAAGCCTATTTGATTTGTCCATTTATTTTAATAAATTTAGAAATCAAATAGCAAGAAATCCTTTTAAAAATGTAATAGATAGATTATAAATTTATTTAATTAGTGCGAAACAATTAAATTAATGTGTTTTTAATCGATAAAAAATGTATTTAATCGATTATCTAATTATATTTGGTAGACCATTGCGAAACTGCTTTGTGTTTAATTATTTAATTTAAAACCTCGTACCATGAAAAAAATTACATTTTATAAAAAAGTACATAGCTTCTTTTTTTTCTTTTTCATGTTTATTGCTTTCGGACTTCATGCTCAGGTAGGAGTGGGTACAACCTCACCTGATCCAAGCTCTGTATTAGATGTGTCTTCTACAACTCAAGGGATGTTGATACCAAGAATGACTACCGCGCAACGTAATGCCATCCCGAGTCCCGCTAATGGACTAATGGTTTTTGATACTGACTTAAATTCTATTATTTATTACCTCTCGACCACTTCTTCCTGGTCTACCATTAATAATGCAGCAAATGACAGGTTAAAATTTAAACGAATCAAATCAACCGATGTTTTGTCAACTGTGCTTGCAGCTGAAAAGACGGCTGGAGGAAATACGAGGTACTTATTGGATTCTCAAACTTTATATGAGATCAACGGAACGGTAAATGTAGATTTGCCTATTGAGTTGAATAATGCCTATGTAATAGGTTTAGATTCAAGTGATGATAAGCTGATTAAATCAACTGGTGACTTATTTGTAGGAGCTACAGGGGGATCAATTAGAGTCTTAACATTATCAGCATCATCTGGAAATGTTTTTAATCTAACAGGAACGGGGTCAATAGGAGCGGGTACGCAATCTCAAAGTTTCATTTTAAGAGATGGTATTATCTCAAACTCGTCTAACGTGGGAAAAATTGAGAATTTTGGGCTAGTATTTGTGAGTATTGTGCAGTATGTGTCCAATGTAAATGGAGTTGTATATAAGGATATTAATAAACTTTTGGTTAACAATGCGGGTTGGTTTGGCAATAACTCAGGGACCTATGAATCTTTGCAAGGAACTTTTGGTTTAGTGGGGAAAATTGGTGGATTCAGTGAAGTAGTTGGTAATAGTATTGGGTTTAGTGTGGGAGCAAATCCCGTAATTAATAATGATGCTGTTTTAAGAGAAGTAGTATTCACTGGTGCGGTAACTTCTGGAAAATATATTAATGGATATACAACTGGCAGTTATCCAGGTTTTAGTTTTAATAACAAATGGGCTGTCAATTGCCCAGGTATTCCTATAGAAAGTGATCAAGCGGCAACTGGAGATGTTAATTTTGATTATCCTGTTGGGTCGGGAGCTTCAACTACTTTCTCAGGTACGGGAGCTAAGTCAAAGTTAGGAGGCAATACGACAAGTAATAATCTTTTTAGATTTACAACAGATTCTCAAAATAATCGTTTGAAATACATGGGTGGGAAAAAAAGATTTTTCACTGTAAAAGGTGCGCTTTCTTTTCAATCAACTGCAAATACGACGGTATATATCATTTATGTAGCTAAGAATGGTACAATTGTAAATCAATCAAAAGTATATATAAGTTCTAATTCCTCAAGCGACATTGTAGCAATACCTTTAGTTTCAACAGTGGAATTAGCGCCAAATGATTATATAGAAGTTTGGGCAGAGCGTTTCTCAGGGACAGGAAATATGTTGACGGTTTCACTTAATTTATCCGTAGACTAGGCTAATTCTTTTAAATAATAGGGTTTGTTTCTGTTCTAATTAGCAGCATTCCTCTTTAATACAATCTCAATAAGTCAGTATTTTTATGCTGACTTTTTCTGTTAAATTAGTATGATAGGATAAAGAGGTGTAATTTTAGTTAAATATTGATTAATATCAAGCCGTACTGATTTCTTAATTTGTTATTTTGTCAAAAAATATTTTATAATGGTTTTTCGAATACTGTTGCTTAGTCTATTTCTAATCATAATTGAACTTTATGCTTTCCAAGCATTAAAGACTTTAGTGAAATTAAAATGGGTTTTGCTTTCATACCAAGTAGTCAGTGCGCTTGTTTTGGTTTTTATAGTGTACTCTTTTACCCAGTTTGATCGTTCTGTAGGACAAACACAGCAAACTATGTTTACCATGGGGTTGCTATTAATTGTATATGTGCCCAAAATGATTCTTACCTTATTATTGTTAGGAGAAGATATCTTTAGGGTGGGTGCTGGATCAGCAAGGTACCTAGTAGATAGCAGTAATGCGGAATTCCTTGGAGCAAGGCGTAAATTTGTTAGTCAAATAGGTTTAGGATTAGCAGCTATTCCCTTTATGTCTTTAATTTATGGGATTACCGTGGGTAAGTACAATTATAAAGTGATTAAGCAACGCATCTTTTTTCCGGATTTACCAGATGCTTTTGATGGATTTAAAATCACTCAAATCTCAGATGTTCACAGTGGCAGTTTTGATAACCCAGAAAAAATTGAATATGCAATTGATTTAGTCAACGAGCAGGATTCTGACATGATTTTATTTACCGGCGATATTGTAAATACAGATGCAAAAGAAATGCTGCCCTGGATAGATACGTTTAATAAGATTAAAAAGCATAAATATGGTAAATTTTCAGTTCTGGGAAATCATGATTATGGCGAATATGTCACCTGGCCTACTGAAAAAGATAAAGAAAATAATTTCCAAGCCATTAAGAATTTATACGGTCAAATTGATTTTAAGTTACTGCTCAATGAACATACCTATATTGAAAAAGGTAGTGATAAAATTGCCTTAATTGGAGTCGAGAATTGGGGACACAATTTTAAGAAAGCAGGTGATATCAATAAAGCTTCTCATCTGGTTGATCAAAAGGATTTTAAAATATTAATGAGTCACGATCCAAGTCATTGGGATTATGAAATTAAAAACCACGAAAAGAACTTTCACTTAACCTTGTCGGGACATACTCATGGTATGCAATTTGGGATTGAAATTCCGGGTTATTTTAAATGGAGTTTAGCTCAATATGTATATGCACAGTGGGCAGGATTGTATGAAAACTTAGGAAGATATGTTTATGTAAACAGAGGCTTTGGTTTTCATGCGTACCCGGGTAGAGTAGGGATAATGCCTGAAATTACTGTCATCGAGCTAAAAAAAGGGAAGAACGTGGCTTAATTCGTTAAAAATGCTACATTTGTAAATTAATATCTATTTTTTTAGTAGATTTAAATATTAAATTTTTGGTTTTATGTCAAAATTCGGAGAACTTATAAGTACACAAGTACCTGTGCTAATTGATTTTTACACAGATTGGAATGAATCTTCCATTTCAATGCATCCTGTTATTAGAGATGTAGCTGCAGCCCTTGGTGACAAGGCTAAGGTTATTAAGATTGATGTGGATAAAAACCAAGAACTTGCTGATGCACTAAGAATCAAAGGACTTCCTACTTTAATGATTTATAAAGCAGGACAAATGATTTGGAGGCAATCAGGAGAACTTGATGCAAATACTATAATTAGCTTAGTTCAAGAGCAGCTATAACAGCATTTTATAGCTCTTGCTGCTAACGTAGCGTTTCGTAAGTAAAATGGTTTTGGTCGAGATAGGCTAAAACTTTCGGCAAGGTGTATTTTAAGTTTTTAAATGCTTTTGCACTGTCGTGAAACACAATTATACTTCCTGCTTCAATATTTGAAAGCACATTTTTTAAGCATTTCTCTTTTGAGATTGACTGGTCAAAGTCAGCACTCAACACATCCCACATAATAATTTTATAGCCTAGTTTTTCCAATTCCTTAGCCTGGGATGATTTTATTTTGCCATAAGGTGGCCTAAAATAAGATGTTTTAGAATAGTTAGTTGTACTGTTTATATACTTTTCGATTACCTCTTGACATAGTTCAATATTTTGTAGATAATCCGTGGTTGTTGTTTTCCACCCGTTCAGATGATTGTAGGTGTGATTTCCTATGGCATGACCTCCCTTAACTATATTGTCAAAAATATAAGGATGTGCTTCAATGTTTTTTCCAATACAAAAAAAGGTAGCCTTAGCATTATGTTTCTCTAACTCCGTCAAAACCCAATCAGTTATTTGAGGAATGGGGCCATCATCAAATGTTAAGTATATTTGGTTGGTTTGGCTGGGTATATCCCAGATATAATTAGGAAATATCCATTTGATAAGTCGATTTGTTTTTATCCAGTAAAAGCTCATATGTTACACTGTAAAAAAAAATTTAAAGTTAAAAAAAATGTAGCGAAATCATAAGAGATAACGCTACATTTTAATAAAGTTAAATAGGATTATATTTTATTCTCTTTCCCTTCCAAAACGCTTGAACATTTCGATGTACGTATTAAAGACTGTTTTGTTTTTATTGTAGAAATCTAAATCGGCATTTGTTTTCATTACATCAAGTAAGCCTCTGTAGCGCTCTATGTCAGTGATAATATCAATGGCAAGACTACTTTGTTCTGAGGAATCTAAAGTTTTGTAGTAATTTAGATTTTCTTTGTACTTCTGCATTAGTTTATTTAATAAATCTTGTGCTTTTGCTTTTTCACCTACTTTGTAATAACCATCAGCAAATGGCTCAAGTAAAGAGTAGTAATAAAATTTATCGATTGGCATTTTTGTCATCGCTAAATTGATAATTTCTTTGGCCTTAGCTTCTTTATCTTCCTTGATTAATTGCTCCATTAATCGAGCTAAATTTGTCCTGTAAGTAATGCTTTCTCTTCTGGTTTCTGGATCATGATAAATTTTATCGCTATCACTATTTCCCCAATCCCATTTCATAATGTTAGCATACATCTTATCAGTGTCAATTTGCCCCATATCTAACGGACTTCCATTTTTAGGAATAGCTGTCCTTACGGGAACAAGTTTGTAAACTAAACCATCAAGTTGAAGATAATCCTTCATCCATAAGTAATCTTCATTATCAAAGGCTCCACCACTAAAATATATTGGTCGTTTCCAGTTGTTATTGGCAACAATATCAAGCATCATCAAACGGTTTTTATATAGAGCATTTCCTTTGATGTCAATGTCGATATAAGGAACAATAGAGTCATTGTACTTAGGTGATACTACCTTATTCTTTATAATAGTGTTTTTATCTACTGGAATCCTAACCTTATTTGTAGGGTAAAAATGGATTGTTTGTCCATTTTGCATGCCTACAGTCGATTTTGGATTTTTAATGAAAGCTAAGAAGTCTTTAATTTCCCATCTGCTTTCTGTTTTTGGGATATGAACCACATAGTCTAATTTGTCTCCCACATATTCACTGTGTGAAAAGGAGATAGGAAGCGCTTCAGACTCGTATGTTTTAGTTTTCATTTGGTCGATATACCAGTCAGTCATGAACAGACTAGTATTTACAATTTTGACATCGGTTCTTATTTTTTCGATTTCCTGAGCATACCAAAGCGGAAAAGTGTCATTGTCACCAATAGTAAATAAGATGGCGTTAGGATCACAAGATTCTAAATAGGCTTTTGCCATTGCTGTTGCAGTATATTTTCCTGAACGGTCATGGTCATCCCAGTTTTGATACCCCATTAATATAGGAGCAGCAAGTAAACTAGCAGTGATGATTATGGGTCCAGCAATTTTTGGTGCAAGATAATTTTTGGCTGTTTCATAAAGTGCGTACACTCCAAATCCTATCCATATAGCAAACACATAGAAAGAACCTACGAGTGCATAATCTCTTTCTCTAGGCTCAAATGGCCTCTCATTTAAGTATATTTTTAAAGCAATACCAGTGAATAAAAATAAGGATAATAACACATAAAAACTCTTTCTGTCTTTACTAGCGTGATACATTAGTCCTATTAAACCAAGTATAAAAGGCAAGAAGAAGTAAACATTGCGTCCTTTATTATTTAGAACATCTGATGGTAAGTTGTCTTGAGAACCTAGGTGTAGGTTATCTATAAATTTGATTCCGCTAATCCAATTTCCATCTTGATTAGAGTATCTTCCTTGGATATCGTTTTGACGACCAACAAAATTCCACATTAAGTACCTCCAGTACATATATCCAAATTGATATTCAAACATAAAGCTCAAGTTGTCTATAGTTGTAGGCTTCTCAATGATCAAATAATCGCTGTAGCTCTTTAAAAACTTCATATAACCTTCATTGTCAATCTGTTTTTGAGCATACGCTTGTCTAAACTCATTGACAGTTTTTTGAATTTCGTTTTTAAGCTGTGCAATAGCTTTGTTGTAATCTTCTTCAGAAAGTTTGCTAACATCAATTCCGTATTGAGCTAAATCCTGTTCATAAGGGTAGTTAGGGTTCAGTCTAAATTCTGGCGCATTAGTAAAGTTCATATAATTCTCTATATGATCAGCACTCCACATTCTAGGCAAAATAGTTTTTTGACTATCATCACTATTTTGTTCAGCATTTTTAAAGTTATTTACAATAACATACTTTCCTGTTTTATAATCCCTCTCATAGTTAGGTGCCTTGTCTAGATAAGGATTTTCTTTGTCTAAACCAGCAAATGTTTCAGTGTATTGTGGTCCATAGAATAAAGGATTGACTCCGTATTGTTCTCTATTGTAATAGGCAAGAACTTCGGCGGCATCTGAAGGTTTATTTTCGTTAATAACCGTGTTGGCATTGGCTCTAATAGGAAGCATCATCCAGGTTGAAAAACCAATTAAGATAAACAAAATGCACAATAATAAGGTGTTGTACTGAATCATTCCTTTGTTACGAGTATAGCGTAAGCCAAAATAAAAGAAAGCAATCAATACTAAGGTAACAAATATGGTTCCTGAATTAAATGGTAGTCCAAAGCTATTCACCATGAATATTTCTGTTTTACCAAAGAAAGCCATCGTTAACGGAAGTAATAATTTAAAAATAAATAATAGTATAGAAATTACAACAACATTCGCGATGATGAAATTTTTAATGGTTACCGTTTTGTAATTTTTAAAGAAGTATAAAAACCCAATAGCTGGAATAGTCAGCAAGGCCATAAAGTGAACTCCAAAAGAAAGTCCTACTACAAGCGAAATAATCAACAACCATCTATCACCTCTTGCAGTGTTCATTTCTTGCTCCCATCGTAGGCCTAGCCATAATAGTAGAGCAATTAATAATGAAGCCATTGCATAAACTTCAGCTTCAACAGCGTTAAACCAAAAACTGTCAGAATAAGTGAATGCTAATGCCCCTACAAATGAACTTCCTAATATAACAATTTCATTGTTTTTGTTTAGTTCGGAGGTATAAGCGACTAATTTTCTCAGTATCATGGATGAAGACCAGAACAAAAATAAAATGGTAAAAGCACTTGAAAATACGGAGGTCATATTTACCATTAAAGCAATATGCTGATCATCTGATGCAAACATGGCGAAGAAAGCACCAATCATTTGAAATAATGGAGCTCCAGGAGGATGTCCTACCTCAAGTTTAGCAGCTGTAGCGATGTATTCTCCACAATCCCAAAAACTCATTGTGGGTTCGACTGTAAGAGTATAAGTTAGTAATGCGATTCCAAATGTTATCCAGCCTAAAATTGTATTCCATTTATTAAAATTGAATGTCGCCTTATTCATGTATTAAAATTTAGTTATATTTTAAGTTACAAAGAAAATGTTTTTTTATTTAAAGAGATAGGCATTAACAAAAAATTCTATCAATCTCATTGCTTTTGGTAACTAATTGGTTTTAAATGAATTTAATATTTATGACAAGCATGGATGAAATTTTTTTCAATTTTTTTTAATAAAAAGGCAAAAAAAGTTTGCGCAAACTAAATTTTAGTATAAATTTGCACTCGCTAAGCAATAACGCTGCTAACGCAATTAAGCTGGTCTATGGTGTAATGGTAACACAACTGTTTTTGGTGCAGTCGTTCAAGGTTCGAGTCCTTGTAGACCAACGAAAGCCTCTCAAGATATTGAGAGGCTTTTTTTTTATGCTTTTTTTTAAGAGTGTGTTCTTTAGATTTTAAAAGTTATGATCGGTTTTCTAGCGTGGTTAACTAAATCTTCGCTGATGCTTCCGGTAAAAAAGTGGGCAAGTCCTGTACGGCCATGAGTGCACAGTCCAATTAGATCTGCGTTTATAGATTTAGAAAAATTAAGAATCCCTTTTTCAATATTCACATCATTGTAAACATGGGTCGAGTAATTTGTGATATCGTAATTTGCTATGAAATCATTGATAATTTGATTGGAGACAGCAGTAGTTTTAAAACTATTTGGGGTGCATATCATTACTAAATGTAGTTTTGCGTCGAATAATTTGGTAAATTCTAGCATTTTTAAAAAAGGTTTTTTTATTTCTTTCGAAAAATCAGAAGCGAAAACGAAATTTGTTCCATGAAATTCTTTTGTTCCTTTTTTGATAACTAAAACGGGGGTGTCGGACAAACGAACAATTTTCTCTGTGTTAGATCCAACCAGTATTTCTTCAATACCTGAAACTCCGTGAGATCCCATTACGATTAGATCTACAGCTCTTTTTTTTGTAAAAGAAAGGATTCCTTCAAATGCTCTTTCAAATTGGATGCTTTCAGTAATTTGGATACCTTCTAGATAACTGTTGTTTTTGAGTTCATGAAGCTTTTCTTGCGCCTTTTCTATGAATAACATCACTTCCGGTATACTCGCAGCGCCAGATATAGCGTCATTCATCTGATTTGGTATTTCTAACATATGTAGTAGGAAAATCTCAGAATTGTTTTTTTTGGCTATTTCTGCGGCAATTTTTAACGCATTTTCAGCATGGTCAGAAAAATCAGTAGGAACTAGAATTTGTTTCATAATTATAAGAGTTAAATTATGGGAAAAACCGTTATTTTTTCGCTTCTATAAAGATAAGAAATATTTTAACAGCATTCAATCATTTCGATTTATAAAAAAAACACTATATTTGCACCGTTATTTATTAAAATCTAGATAATGAGGGGACTAAATGTCCCCTCTTTTTATAAAAATATGACATTTAAAGAAAAAGTAAATACATTGTTGACAGAAGGACTTTCAGATAAGCCATCGCTTTTCTTGATTGATCTTACGATTACAGATGCTTTTAAAGTTATTGTGACTATTGATGGGGATGAAGGTGTTGCTTTGCAAGACTGTATTGATCTTAGCCGTGTAGTAGAGAATAACTTAGATAGAGAAGAACAAGATTTCTCTTTAGAAGTAGCATCAGTAGGAGTAGGATCGCCTTTAAAATTAGTCAGACAATACAAGAAAAATGTAGGTAGAACACTGATTGTAAAAACAGCTACAGAAAATTTAGAAGCAGAATTAGTGGAAGCTAATGATGATTTTGTAATTTTGTCTTGGAAAGCTAGAGAACCGAAAAAGATTGGTAAGGGTAAAGAAACAGTTCAAAAAAGACTTGAAATTCCTTACGCAGATATAAAAGAAGCAATTGTTACAGTAACATTTTAATTAAAGAATTCGCATGGAAAATTTAGCATTAATCGATTCATTCTCAGAGTTTAAAGATGATAAACTTATTGATCGTGTAACGCTTATGGCAATTTTGGAAGATGTATTTAGAAATGCATTGAAGAAAAAATACGGATCAGACGATAATTTCGATATCATTATTAATCCTGATAAAGGAGATATGGAAATTTGGAGAAGAAGAGTAATTGTTGCTGACGAAGATTTAGATTTTGAAAACGAAGAAATTACACTTACTGAAGCTAGAAAAATCGAAGCGGATTTTGAAATTGGAGAAGAAGTTTCTGAAGAAGTAAAATTAATTGATTTAGGAAGAAGAGCGATTTTAGCTTTGCGTCAAAACCTAATATCTAAAATACATGAACACGACAATACGAATCTTTACAAACAATTTAAAGATTTAATTGGGGAGATATACACAGCTGAAGTACATCATGTTCGTCCAAGAGTTGTAATTTTGGTTGACGATGAAGGAAACGAAATCGTTTTACCAAAAGAAAAGCAAATTCCATCTGACTTTTTCCGTAAAGGAGATAATGTACGTGGAATTATTGAAAGCGTTGAATTAAAAGGAAATAAACCTCAAATTATTATGTCTAGAACTTCTGAGAAGTTTTTAGAGAAATTGTTTGAGCAAGAAATTCCAGAAGTTTTTGACGGTTTAATTATGGTTAAAAATGTAGTAAGAATTCCAGGTGAAAAAGCAAAAGTAGCTGTAGATTCTTATGACGACAGAATTGATCCTGTTGGTGCTTGTGTAGGTATGAAGGGATCACGTATTCACGGGATTGTACGTGAATTAGGAAATGAAAATATTGATGTTATTAATTTTACTAGTAATATTCAATTGTTTATAACTAGAGCTTTGAGCCCGGCAAAAGTATCTTCGATTAAGATAAATGAAGAAACTAAAAGAGCTGAGGTTTTCTTGAAACTAGAAGAGGTTTCAAAAGCGATTGGTAGAGGTGGACACAACATTAGATTAGCGGGTCTTTTGACTGGTTATGAGTTAGATGTTATTCGTGAAGGAGATGTTGCTGGTGCAACTGCTGACGAAGACGATGTTGAATTAACAGAGTTTTCTGATGAAATAGAAGAATGGGTAATTGAAGAATTCGCAAAAATTGGATTGGATACTGCAAAAAGTATTTTGAAACAAGATGTGGAGGATTTAGTAAGAAGAACGGACCTAGAAGAGGAAACTATTCTAGATGTAATGAGAATATTGAAGGAAGAGTTTGATAGTTAACACTATGCTTCTAACAACACAACGAAAAAGGTAATAATAAAAAGGTTTTATGTCTGAAGAGAGAATTATTAGAATAAACAAAGTTTTAAGGGAATTGAATATTTCTTTGGAAAGAGCTGTGGATTATCTAAAAGATAAAGGAATTGCTATTGAGGCAAATCCAAACACAAAAATTTCTAATGATGTATACAATGTCTTGTGCGGTCAATTTGCAGGTGACAGAGGGAAAAAAGAGGCTTCAAAAGAAGTAGGAGAAGAGAAAAGAAAAGAGAAGGAAGCTTTGCGTGTGGAGCGAGAAAAAGAAATTGAAGATAAACGCAAGCATGATGAAGAGATTCTTAAACAACAACAAGAAGTTATAAAAGCGAGAGCGGTTGTAACTGGTCCTGTTCAAGTAGGGAAAATCGATCTAAATCCAAAAAAAGCCGCAGCTGCTCCAGCTAAAGCGGAGGTTGAAAAACCAGTTGAGGCTGTTAAGGAGTCAGCTCCAGTTGAAAAACCAGCTAAAAAAGAACCAGCACAAGAGAAATCTGTTTCAGACAAAAAAGAGGTAAAACCTGCTGTTGAAGTTAAAGAGTCTAAAAAAGAGGATAAAAAAGAAGTTGCTAAAGAGGCTCCAGCTGCGGCTGCTACTCCAGATGCAAAAGCTGCTCCTAAATCAGATGAAGCTCCTGTTGAAGAAGCTATAACTACGCAGTATCAAAAATTATCTGGTACTAAGTTGACTGGTCAAACAATTGATTTGTCTCAATTCAACAAACCAAAAAAGAAAAAAGAAGAGCCTAAAATTACTCCTAACAAGCCTGGTGCTGCTGGAGCAAATAGTGCAAACAAAAATAAAAGAAAAAGAATTGCTCCGAAACCGGGCACACCTAGACCTCCTGGAGTTCCTGGTGCACCAAATCCTAATAAGATTACTCCAAATACTGGAGGTGGTGGTTATAATGCTAATAGAAGTTCTAGACCTGGTTTTGTTAAAGGGAATAGACCTGCTATTGTTGCAAAAGTGGAGCCTACGGAAGAGGAAGTTAAAAACCAAATTCGTGAAACTTTAGAGAAACTACAAGGTAAAAAAGGTGGTAAATCTAAAGCGGCTAAATACAGAAGAGACAAAAGAGATACGCACCGTCAAAAATCGGATGAAGAACAAAGAGCATTAGACGAAGGAAGTAAAACTATTAAGGTTACTGAATTTGTTACTGTTGGTGAAATTGCAATCATGATGGATGTTCCAATTACTAAAGTTATTGGTACTTGTATGTCACTTGGAATCATGGTAACCATGAATCAACGTCTTGATGCAGAAACATTAACTATTGTTGCTGATGAATTTGGTTATGAAGTAGAATTTATTACCGTAGACATTGAAGAAGCAATTGAAGTTGTTGAAGATAAAGAAGAAGATTTAGTTTTCAGAGCGCCTATCGTTACAGTAATGGGTCACGTCGATCACGGTAAGACCTCTTTACTAGATTATATTCGTAAAGAAAATGTTATTGCAGGAGAGTCTGGAGGAATTACACAGCATATTGGTGCTTACGGAGTGACTTTGGATAACGGACAAAAAATCGCATTCCTTGATACACCTGGTCACGAAGCTTTTACAGCGATGCGTGCCCGTGGAGCTCAAGTTACGGATATAGCTATTATTGTAATTGCAGCGGATGATGATATCATGCCACAAACTAAGGAAGCAATTAGCCATGCGCAAGCAGCTGGTGTGCCAATTATATTTGCAATCAATAAGGTAGATAAGCCTAATGCGAATCCTGAGAAAATTAAAGAGAAATTAGCAAGTATGAATTTACTTGTAGAAGACTGGGGTGGAAAATTCCAATCTCACGATATCTCTGCAAAAATTGGAACAGGTGTTAAAGAATTATTAGAAAAAGTATTACTTGAAGCTGAAGTTTTAGATTTAAAATCTAATCCGGATAAAGCGGCTCAGGGAACTGTAGTTGAGGCTTTCCTTGATAAAGGTAAAGGATATGTATCTACGATATTAGTACAACATGGTACGTTGAGAATTGGTGATTACATGTTAGCAGGTAAGCATCACGGTAAGATCAAAGCGATGCATGATGAAAGAGGGAATTCTGTTGCTGAAGCAGGTCCATCTACACCAGTATCTGTGTTAGGTCTTGATGGTGCAGCAACTGCAGGTGATAAGTTCAATATTTTTGAAGATGAAAAAGAAGCTAAGCAAATTGCTGCTAAACGTTCTCAATTAATGCGTGAACAATCTGTACGTACACAACGTCATATTACATTGGATGAAATTGGTCGTCGTATTGCTTTAGGTCAATTTAAAGAATTGAACGTGATCCTTAAAGGAGATGTTGATGGTTCTGTAGAAGCATTATCTGATTCGTTCTCTAAACTTTCAACTGAGGAAATCCAAATTAATATTATCCATAAAGGTGTTGGAGCAATTACTGAAACGGACGTTATGTTGGCTTCTGCTTCTGATGCGATTATTATTGGATTTAATGTTCGTCCTGCTGGAAATGCACGACAATTGGCTGATAAAGAGGAAATCGATATCCGTTACTACTCTATTATCTATGCAGCTATTGATGACTTGAAAGATGCAATGGAAGGAATGTTAGCTCCTGAAATGAAAGAAGAAATTCTGGGTACTGCTGAGATTAGAGAGATATTCAAAATCTCTAAGGTTGGATCAATTGCAGGTTGTATGGTTATGGATGGTAAAATTTCTCGTAACGCTAAGATCAGAGTTATTAGAGACGGTGTTGTTGTTCACGCAGGTGAATTAATTGCATTAAAACGTTTCAAAGACGATGTGAAAGAAGTTGCTAAAGGATATGATTGTGGTATTCAAATTAAAGGATACAATGATATTGAAGAAAGAGATGTTATTGAGGCATACCATGAGGTAGCAATCAAAAAGAAATTGAAATAAAATTTCTTTACATATATAATTTTAAAATCCCGATTCGTCGGGATTTTTTTATATTTATACCTTAATTAAACTAACTTATATGAAAAGACTTCTACTGCTGGTTGCGTTTACCGTTTCTAGCCTTTCTTTTGCTCAAAAGAATATTGGGTACCATAATATATCTTTAAAAGATAAAAAAGATATTGCTTTAGGTTTTAATTTTTATGTTGATAAAGTGTATGATGGTCGACAGTTTAAAGAGAATATTGGAACTGTTCAAAAAGGAGCTTTCAATAGTAAGGTTCTTGCTAATTTTCAAAACTCTTTGACTGAAGAATTTTCAGATTATTTGAGTGTGGTTTGTCCAAAGGAAGAAGCTAAAGAAAAAATTGACATACGTATTACGGATTTGTATGTTTCTGAGCTAACTAGGGCAATGTCTGAAACGGGTTATGCTACTTTAGTGATGGATGTTATAAAAGAAATAGATGGCGTATCCTATATAGTAGGAACATATTCTGCAGAAACAGAAAGTAATGGTATGGACGTCACTAAAAAGCATGATGAAAGGATAAAGAAGGTTTTGCAAGACTGTTTGACACAATATGTGAAAACCAATGTAGATACTAAAACTTTGATCGTTTTTGATGAGTTACAACCAATTAATCTAAGGGAAGTGATGACTCTGCCATCCAAGGGTGTTTATTTAACTTATTTAGATGTTTTAAAAGACAGACCATTTTCATTTGAAAATTACGAGCTGACAAATAAACGTAATGATTTTTACTTATTGAATAAGAGAAATAATGTAGAAGAATCTAATTATTATGGATTTAGTGATGGTGAATATTTTTATATTAACGTTTCTAGATATGCGAGTCATAAACATTATTCTAGAACTGAAATTATAGGAAACAAATTCTTTATTGAAAATGTGATTTATAATCCAAACAATACAATCACAATGGGTGCCATGTTTGGACTCGTTGGAGTAGCAATCGCTTCAGCAACAAGTCAAGCTTCAATTCCTATGCTAATTGATTGCTATTCTGGCGAACCTGTATTCTTGTCAAATGGAACATTGAAAACGATGTTGGCACCCTATCCTGAACTTCTTAAAGAGTATAAGGATGGAAAGAAAACAAATGAAGAAATTAAAAGTATTTTATATAAGTATTACGGGGTATTATAAGTACTAATTATTTTATTAGGCTTTCTATAATAATATAAGAGTACTTTAGCTAAAGACGTTCTGGTCAATGTCGCTTTAAAATTTCCAACTGTTCAATTTTGGTTAAAAATAAAAGAGCCACTCTAGCAAGAGTGGCTCTTTTATTTTTAAAGCTTCGAGTTATTTCTGTGGCTTTATTAAGAATACATTATCGTATTTCTTTCTAAGTTCAATGAGGTTGCGTTCTGCTTCAATCCTTGTTCTGAAATTTCCTATCCAAACTTTGTAATTAGGTGTGTTGAACACGATAGTTCCGTCTAACTCGCTAAACTGCTGTTTGCAGTCCATTAATGCTTTTTTTGCTTTTTCACTATCGCCACTAAAAATCTGAATTTTATAACGCTCATTTACAGCGATTGAGGCGTTTATTTTTCTTTTTTCGTTTAATAGCTGTTCGAATTTAGCATCTTGGCGAACATTAAGATTTCGGTCTTGTGCTTGCAATGTAATTGAAGTGATACTGAGTATCAAGGATAAAAAGAAGATTTTTTTAATTGTTAAAATTCTCATAACGTGATGGTTTTTAAGCAAAAATACTATTTAATGAATGAATGTAAAAGATAATTATTATTTAGAATTAATATAAATTGAAATTAAGACTATTTTAAGGTTTTGAGAATAGTTCATAAGTCGTATTTTTGTCGAAGTTTAAAATAAAGGAACGGTTTCTCTGTGGTAACATATAGAGAAAACTGTGCCAATTTTTAGTAGATAATCATTATATTTTATGAAAAAGGTGGGTAACCATAATTCGATCTCAAGGAAACTATTGTTCAGCTTTACTTTAATGCTGTCTTTTTCCTTAACTTCTTTTGCGCAAGATGCTGCTCCAGCGGAGGCAACTGAGGCTCCTGCAGCCGCACAAGGTGCTGACCCGGTTAAGGGGAAGGAACTTTTTAATTCAAACTGTGCTGCATGTCATAAGCTAGATGCTAAATCAACCGGACCAGCTCTTAGAGGTGTTGCGGGTAAACATGAAATGGCTTGGATTTATAAGTGGGTTCATAACAGTTCTGATATGATTAAATCTGGTGATCCTGTTGCTGTTAAGCTTTTTGAAGAGAATAACAAGTCAGTAATGACCGCTTTTCCTCAATTATCAGAAGCGGATATAGATAACATTATTGCTTATACCTCAGAAGTAAAGGCTGAGGCTCCTGCTCCAGCTCCTGGAACTGCTGTTGCTGGAACTGCTGATCAAAGTGGTGTATCAAATAATATCATCTTAGGTGCTTTGGCTCTTGTTATGTTGATGCTTGTTGTGATGTTGTTTTTAGTAAACAATGTTTTAACGAAAGTGGCAAAAGCAAACGGTATTGAAGTAGCGCCTAAGGCTAAAACTACTCCAATATGGAAAGCATTTGCTAGAAATCAATTTTTAGTATTGGTTACTTCAATATTTTTATTGTTGGCTAGTGCTTATTTTGTTTATGGCTTCTTAATGCAGGTAGGTGTTGATCAAAACTACGAGCCGATTCAGCCAATTCATTATTCTCATAGAATACATGCTGGTGATAATGAAATCAATTGTAAGTATTGTCACTCTGCAGCTAGAGTTAGTAAAAATTCAGGAATTCCTTCTTTGAATGTTTGTATGAACTGTCATAAGAACATATCTGAAGTAGCTGAATCTACAGCGACTCCTGAGTACAGCAAGGCATTTTATGATGAGCAAATCCAGAAGTTATATACTGCTGTTGGGTGGGATAAAGCAACACAATCGTATACTGGAAAAACGCAACCTGTAAAATGGGTTCGTATTCATAATTTACCTGATTTTGTTTACTTTAATCACTCACAACACGTTACTGTTGCGGGTATTGAATGTCAAACTTGTCACGGTCCTGTTGAAACTTATGAAATACAAAAACAATTCGCTCCTTTAACAATGGGATGGTGTGTAAATTGCCATAGAAAAACTGATGTTAAGATGGAAGGGAATGAGTATTATACTAAAATTCACGAAGAACTTTCTAAGAAATACGGTGTAGACAAATTGACTGCAGCGCAAATGGGAGGTTTAGAATGCGGTAAATGCCACTATTAATCAAATTATTAAGATTTTAATATTTATATACAATGTCATCAAACAAAAAATACTGGAAAAGTGTTGAGGAACTTGAAAATGGTTCTATTGTTGAGGCGCTTAGAAATAACGAATTTGTTGAAGCAATTCCTACTGATGAGTTTTTAGGAAACGATGGTGCAATGTCATCTTCTTCAACTTCACGTCGTGATTTTCTAAAGTACGTGGGATTCAGTACTGCAGCGGCAACGCTAGCAGCTTGTGAGGGTCCTGTGAACAAGTCGATACCTTATGTATTACAACCAGAACAAATCATTCCTGGGGTAGCTGATTATTATGCTACTTCTGTTTTTGATGGTTTTGATTTTGCAAATCTTCTTGTTAAAACACGTGAAGGGCGTCCTATTAAGATAGATAATAATACTATTTCTGGAGCAAAATTTGCTGCTAATGCTAGGATTCATGCTTCTATATTAGGATTGTATGATAATATGCGTTTGAAACAACCTAAAGTTGATGGTAAAGATGCGACTTGGTCAGCAGTTGATGCTAAGATTAAAGCAAGTTTAGTTGATGCTAAAGCAAAAGGTGGTCAAGTAGTATTGTTAACGAATACTTTGGCGAGTCCTTCTACTGAGAAATTAATTAATGAGTTTATTGCATTGAATCCTGCTGCTAAGCATGTGGTTTATGATGCAGTTTCTTCTTCTGAAGCTTTGGATGCGTTTGAGGCTGCTTATGGAGAAAGAGCATTAGTTGATTATGATTTCTCAAAAGCTTCTCTGATTGTTTCTGTTGGAGCTGATTTCCTTGGTGATTGGCAAGGTGGTGGTTATGATTCAGGTTATGCGCAAGGAAGAATTCCTAAAAACGGAAAAATGTCACGTCATTTTCAGTTAGAAGCTAATATGACTTTGTCTGGTGCTGCTGCTGATAAACGTTTCCCAATGTCTGTTGCGAATCAAAAACAAGCCTTAGTTCTTATTTATAATATTATTACTGGCGCTTCTGTTGCTGTGAATTTAGATCCTAAATTTAAAGCAGAAGTTACTAAAGCAGCTCAGCAATTAAAAATGGCTGGTTCACAAGGTGTTTTAGTTTCTGGTATTCAAGATAAAAATGCGCAATTATTGGTTTTAGCAGTAAATCAATTTTTAGCTAGTGAAGCTTTTTCAACTTCTGGAGTTAGACAAATCCGTAAGGGTTCTAATGAAAAGGTTGCTGAGTTGATTAAAGATATGAAGGCAGGTAGCGTTCATACTTTATTAATGAGCGGTGTTAATCCAGTTTATACTTTAGCTGATTCAGCTAATTTTGTAGCAGGATTGAAAAAGGTAACTACATCAGTAGCTTTCTCTTTGAAAGAAGATGAAACTGCCCTTTTAAGTACTGTTACTGCAGCTGTACCTCATTATTTAGAATCATGGGGAGATTTAAGTCTTACTAAAGGGACTTACAGTTTAACTCAGCCTACAATTCGTCCGTTATTTGATACAAAACAATTTCAAGATGTTTTGATGTCGTTAAACGGTATGACTGGTACTTATTATGATTATATAAAAGGAACTTCATCAACAATGCTTTCAGGTACTACTTGGAACAAGGTGTTGCATGATGGTGTTTATGTTTCTGAATCTTCTTCAGTTTCTGGTGGAAGCGCTGATTATGCAGCTGCCGCTAATGCTTTGTCAAAATCTAAGGCTTCGCAAGGTTTAGAGTTGGTATTGTATACAAAAACTGGAATGGGGGATGGACAACAAGCTAATAACCCTTGGTTACAAGAATTCCCTGATCCTATTACTAGAGTATCTTGGGATAATTATGTTACTGTTTCTAATGCTGATGCAAAAGAAATGGGTATGACTAATGAGATTGTTGCTAACGGTGGTTTGAATGGAAGTTATGCTACTATTACTACTGCTGATGGATTAAAGTTAGAAAATGTACCCGTTATTGTTCAACCAGGACAAGCAGTTGGTACTATCGGTTTAGCTTTTGGTTACGGTCGTAAAGAGTCGCTTAAAGAAGAAATGCAAGTAGGTGTTAATGCTTACACACTATATAAAGGTTTTAATGAAGTACAATCAGTTACTTTAGAAAAAGCTGGAGGAGAGCATGAGTTTGCTTGTGTTCAAGGTCAAAAAACATTAATGGGTCGTGGAGATATCATCAAGGAAACTACTTTGGAGATATTCAATACAAAAGATGCTAAAGTATGGAACGAAGTTCCTATGGTGTCTTTAAACCATGAAGAAGTGGAAGCTACTACAGTTGATTTATGGGATTCATTTGATCGTTCAGTAGGACATCATTTTAATCTGTCAATTGACTTAAATGCGTGTACTGGTTGTGGTGCTTGTGTTATTGCTTGCCACGCCGAAAATAATGTTCCTGTTGTAGGTAAGTCAGAGGTAAGAAGAAGCCGTGATATGCACTGGTTGCGTATTGACAGGTATTATTCATCTGAAAGTACATTCGCAGGAGATAATGAAAGAAAAGAAAATATAGCTGGTTTGTCTAGCTCATTGTCAACTTTCAATGAAATGGAAAAAGCAGGAGATAATCCTCAGGTTTCTTTCCAACCTGTAATGTGTCAACATTGTAATCACGCTCCTTGTGAGACTGTTTGTCCTGTTGCTGCAACATCTCATAGCCGTCAAGGTCAAAATCATATGGCTTATAACAGATGTGTTGGTACGCGTTACTGCGCTAACAACTGTCCTTATAAAGTACGTCGTTTCAACTGGTTCTTGTACAACAAAAACAGTGAATTCGATTATCATATGAATGATGATTTAGGACGTATGGTATTGAATCCTGATGTTAATGTTCGTTCTCGTGGAGTAATGGAAAAATGTTCTATGTGTATTCAAATGACACAAGCAACAATTCTTAAAGCAAAAAGAGAAGGAAGAGCAATTGTTGATGGTGAATTTCAAACAGCATGTTCAAATGCTTGTTCTACTGGAGCAATGATTTTTGGAGATGTTAACGATACCGAAAGTGAAGTTACTAAATTGGCTGCAGATGATAGAATGTATCATTTGTTAGAGCATGTAGGAACCAAACCTAATGTTATATATCACGTTAAAGTTAGAAATACCTAGTAAAAAAAATTATTAATTAAGAAACAATATAAAGGATTATGTCGTCTCACTACGAAGCAACCATTAGAAAACCTTTAGTTATAGGTGATAAATCTTATCACGACGTAACAGTAGATATTGCTGCACCTGTTGAAGGTAAAGCTAATAAGCATTGGTGGATTGTATTTTCAATCGCACTAGCCGCTTTCCTTTGGGGAATAGGTTGTATTATATACACTGTATCTACAGGTATTGGAACATGGGGATTAAACAAAACTGTTGGATGGGCCTGGGATATCACAAACTTCGTTTGGTGGGTTGGTATTGGTCACGCAGGTACATTAATTTCTGCAGTACTATTATTATTCCGTCAGCGATGGAGAATGGCAATTAACCGTTCTGCTGAAGCCATGACAATTTTCTCTGTTGTTCAAGCAGGTTTATTTCCAATTATACATATGGGTCGTCCTTGGTTGGCATATTGGGTTCTCCCAATACCAAATCAATTTGGATCTCTATGGGTGAATTTTAACTCACCGTTATTATGGGATGTATTTGCCATTTCAACATATTTATCAGTATCATTAGTTTTCTGGTGGACTGGTTTATTACCTGACTTTGCAATGTTAAGAGATAGAGCGATAACTCCATTTAACAAAAGAGTTTATTCAATATTAAGTTTTGGATGGAGTGGAAGAGCAAAAGATTGGCAACGTTTTGAAGAAGTATCTTTAGTTCTAGCTGGTTTAGCTACACCTCTTGTACTTTCTGTACATACTATTGTATCGATGGACTTTGCTACCTCTGTTATACCAGGATGGCATACGACTATATTCCCTCCGTATTTTGTGGCAGGAGCAGTTTTCTCTGGATTTGCAATGGTGAACACTTTGCTTATCATTATGAGAAAAGTATCTAACCTAGAGGCTTATATTACTATTCAGCATATTGAGTTAATGAACATTGTAATCATGATTACTGGTTCTATAGTCGGTGTTGCTTATATTACGGAGTTATTTATTGCTTGGTATTCTGGAGTAGAGTACGAACAATATGCTTTCTTAAATAGAGCTACAGGACCTTACTGGTGGGCTTACTGGTCAATGATGACTTGTAATGTGTTTTCTCCACAATTCATGTGGTCTAAAAAATTAAGAACAAGTATTATGTTTTCATTTATCATTTCGATAGTGGTAAACATTGGTATGTGGTTTGAAAGATTCGTAATTATTGTTACTTCTTTACATAGAGATTATTTACCATCTTCATGGACGATGTTTTCACCAACATTTGTTGATATTGGAATTTTCATTGGAACAATTGGTTTCTTCTTTGTATTATTTTTGTTGTATTCTAGAACATTCCCTGTAATAGCACAAGCAGAAGTAAAAACAATATTGAAAGGAACTGGAGATAATTACAAAAGAGAGAGAGAAGCAAATAAAGATTCACATCATGAATAATAAAGTAATATACGCCATTTATAATGACGATGATATATTGATGGATGCGGTTAAGAAAACTAGAGCAGCTCATCATCATATTGAAGAGGTTTTTACACCATTCCCGGTTCACGGATTGGATAAAGCTATGGGAATTGCCCCTACAAGATTAGCTATATGTGCTTTCTTGTATGGTTGCGTTGGTATCACAGTTGCAACGACTATGATGAATTTTATAATGATTCAAGACTGGCCTCAAGATATTGGAGGTAAGCCAAGTTTCAGTTTTATTCAAAATATGCCTGCGTTTGTGCCAATTATGTTTGAGATGACTGTGTTTTTTGCAGCGCATTTAATGGTTGTTACTTTTTATATGAGAAGTAAATTGTGGCCATTCAAACAAGCTGAAAACCCAGATGTTAGAACTACAGATGATCACTTCTTAATGGAAGTTTCCATTAATAATAATGAAGAAGAGTTAGTTTCTTTTTTCCAAAATACAGGAGCTGTAGAAGTTAAAGTAATTGAAAAGAATTAATTTAGATATGAAAACCGTATATAAAATAACACTATTATTTGGTATTACTATGTTAGTAGCATCATGCCATAATAATAAAGCACCAAATTATCAGTACTTTCCTAATATGTATGAATCTGTAGGATATGAAACCTATTCAGAGTCGGATGCATTTAAGAATGGACAAGAAGGTCAACTTCCTGCTCCTGGATCGATTAACAGAGGTTTTGAACCTTTCGATTACGAAAATACTACTGGAGGTTATGAGCTGGCTAAAGCTAATCTTGTTTCACCTTTAGATTCATTAGATAGAAATTCTGATAAAGGAAAAGATCTTTTTGATATATACTGTATTAGTTGTCATGGTGCAACTGGAAACGGAAAAGGTAAATTAGTTGAAAGAGAAAAGTTTCTTGGAGTTCCTAGTTATAAAGACAGGGTAATTACAGAAGGAAGTATTTTTTTCGTAGAAACTTATGGTTTAAACGCAATGGGTTCTCATGCGAATCAATTAAGCGTACACGAACGTTGGTTAGTTGCTGACTATGTTCTAAAACTAAAAAGCCAATTATAATTGTTGAACAAACTGATCGTAATAGATATGTATACATTTTCAAGTAAATTAAAAACTTTTTCTTTCATCTTAATGGCTGTAGGTCTATTAGGAATAGGGTATGGTTTTTTAAGTGCACCAAAAGATATTCAAGAAGTAGAAAGTCTTCTTGCAGCAGAAATCCATGGTGGACATGGAGAAGCTAGTCATGAAGAAATGACTTCTACTGACGAAGCTCATGGAACTTCTCATAGTACTACTAATGAAGCTCACGCTACTACAACTACTCATGCTAATTCTAATGAAGCAAAAGAAGCAGTTGAACATAATGAACATTTAACTCATGTATTGCACCAATTGCAAAACAAGCCTTGGGCAGCGCTTTATGTTGCTTGTATCTTCTTTATGTTGATTGCAATGGGTGTTTTAGCTTTTTATGCAATTCAACAAGTGGCTCAAGCGGGATGGTCTCCTGTTTTGTTTAGAGTTATGCAAGGAATAACGGCTTACTTGCCTTGGGGTTCTGCAATATTTTTTATAATATTAGTATTGTGCGGACTACATTTTAATCATTTATTTATCTG
Organism: Flavobacterium sp. W21_SRS_FM3; assembly: GCF_052113625.1. Taxonomy (NCBI): domain Bacteria; kingdom Pseudomonadati; phylum Bacteroidota; class Flavobacteriia; order Flavobacteriales; family Flavobacteriaceae; genus Flavobacterium; species Flavobacterium sp. W21_SRS_FM3. The sequence goes on from NZ_JBGQOD010000001.1 coordinate 654,642, forward strand.
GTTAGATCCTGAAGTTGTAGCTCATGATGAACTTATTGCTAACAAAGCAGGTTATTTAAACTTTCCTTTTTGGATTGTTAGAGCTGCTATATTTTTAATTGGATGGAATCTTTATAGATACTATTCTGCTAAAAACTGTATTGCTCAAGATGAATCTAACGACAATACTTACTACAAGAAAAATTTTAAGATGACTGCTGGATTTTTAGTATTCTTTATAGTAACAGAATCTATTATGTCATGGGACTGGATTATGTCTATCGACCCACACTGGTTTAGTACTCTTTTTGGATGGTATGTTTTTGCTAGTTTCTTTGTAAGTGGTATTACGATGATTACGATGGTAACTTTATACTTAAAATCGAGAGGTTTCTTAGAATATGTTAATACAAGTCATATCCATGATTTAGCTAAATTCATGTTTGGTATTAGTGTTTTTTGGACGTATTTATGGTTCTCTCAATTCATGTTGATTTGGTATGCAAATATTCCTGAAGAGATTACTTATTTCATAACAAGAATACAATTATATAATTTGCCTTTCTTTGGAGCTATCGTTATGAATTTTGTATTCCCATTATTGATTTTAATAAACACTGATTTTAAAAGAATCACTTGGATACTTGTTATGGCAGGTGTTGTTATACTAGCAGGTCACTATATTGATTTTTTCAATATGATTATGCCTGGTACAGTTGGTGACAGATGGTTTATTGGAGTACCTGAGATTTCATCTGTTCTTTTCTTCCTTGGATTATTTATTTTTACAGTGTTTACTGCATTAACTAAAGCTCCTTTGTTGCCAAAAAGAAATCCATTTATAGAAGAAAGTAAACATTTTCATTATTAATATTTAAAGAGATAAACAGATGACAAGTTTGTTGGTAATTATAGTTTTAGTTTTATTGGCTGTTGCTTTATGGCAATTGACGAAAATATTTGATCTTACTCAAGTAGGATCTCGTTCGGACAGTTCTGAAGTAGCAAATGATAATGATAATAATGTTCAGGGATATATGATGTTTGGTTTTCTTGCCTTCATCTACATCTTCTCAATATATGGTTTGATTACATGGGGTGGTTTAGTTTTACATACTCCGGCTTCTGCACATGGTGCTCAAGTTGATAATTTAATGAATATTTCTTGGATTCTTTTGTTTACAGTTCAAGCAATAACACAAGTTTTATTACACTATTTTGCTTTTAAATATAGAGGTAAAAAAGAACAAAAAGCATTGTATTTTGCTGATAATAATAAATTAGAAGCAATTTGGAGTATTATTCCTGCAGTGGTTTTGGCTGGTTTAATTCTATACGGATTGTACGCTTGGACAAATATTATGTTCATCGACGAAGAAGAAGATACTATTGTTGTTGAATTATATGCACAACAATTTAAGTGGACAGCAAGGTATGCTGGAGATGATAATGTGTTAGGTAAAGCTAATGTGAGATATATTGAAGGAATTAATACATTGGGTGTTGATTTATCAGATCCTTATGCACAAGATGATATTGTTGTTTCTGAATTGCATATCCCTAAAGGGAAAAAGGTGCATTTCAAAATGAGATCTCAGGATGTATTGCACTCTGCTTATATGCCTCATTTTAGAGCGCAGATGAACTGTGTTCCTGGAATGGTAACTGAATTTGCTTTTGAACCTGTATATACGACAGCTGAATATAGAGAGTTGCCATATATGGTAGAAAAAGTTTCACATATTAATGATTTAAGAGCTAAGAAAAGTATCGATTTAGTAGCTAAAGGAGGAACTGCTTTAGATCCTTATACTTTCGATTATTTACTTCTTTGTAACAAAATCTGTGGTGCTTCTCATTACAATATGCAAATGAAAATTGTTGTTGACACTCCAGAAGATTATAAAAAATGGTTGTCAGAGCAAGCTATCTTAGCTCAACAAGTGAAAGAGGCTACTGCCCCAGCTACTGTTGAAGGTCAAATGAGTAATGATTCAGTTAAATTACTAGATACTATGGCAGTTTCTGTAATCGCTAAAAAATAAATATTTAAGAAAATTTAAAGTAAACATATATGTCAGCAGTAGGTCACGATCACGGACACGATCACGAACACGAACATCATCATAAAGACACATTCATTACTAAATATATTTTTAGTATTGATCATAAAATGATTGCTAAGCAGTACCTAATTACAGGTATTATTATGGGAGTTATTGGTGTAGGTATGTCAATGCTTTTTAGAATGCAATTGGCATGGCCTGAAGAATCTTTTAAGATCTTTAATTTTTTACTAGGTGATAAATTTGCTCCTGATGGAGTTATGGCAAATGATATCTATTTGGCTTTAGTAACAATACACGGAACTATAATGGTGTTCTTTGTACTAACTGCTGGATTAAGTGGAACATTTAGTAACTTATTAATACCGCTTCAAATTGGTGCTCGAGATATGGCATCTGGATTTATGAATATGATTTCGTATTGGCTATTCTTTTTATCAAGTGTAATCATGATTTCATCTTTATTTGTTGAAGCTGGACCTGCATCTGCTGGTTGGACAATTTATCCACCTTTAAGTGCATTGCCACAGGCTATTCCTGGTTCAGGAATGGGTATGACACTTTGGTTAATCTCAATGGCTATATTTATTGCTTCTTCTTTAATGGGATCTTTAAATTACATTGTTACTGTTATTAACTTAAGAACAAAAGGAATGTCAATGACAAGATTGCCACTTACAATTTGGGCATTCTTTGTTACTGCTATTATTGGAGTAGTTTCATTCCCAGTTTTATTATCAGCAGCTTTATTATTGATCTTTGATAGAAGTTTTGGTACGTCATTCTTCCTTTCTGATATTTATATTGCAGGAGAGGTTTTACACTACCAAGGTGGTTCTCCAGTATTGTTTGAGCACCTATTTTGGTTCTTAGGTCACCCAGAGGTTTATATTGTATTATTGCCAGCATTAGGGATAACTTCTGAAATTATTGCAACCAACTCTCGTAAACCAATTTTTGGATATAGAGCGATGATTATGTCTATTCTTGCTATCGCATTTTTATCTACAATTGTTTGGGGTCACCACATGTTTATCTCGGGAATGAATCCATTCTTAGGATCAGTATTTACATTTACTACCCTTTTAATTGCAATCCCATCAGCAGTAAAAGCATTTAACTATATTACTACTTTATGGAAAGGTAACTTGCAATTGAATCCAGCAATGTTGTTTTCTATTGGTTTAGTTTCTACTTTCATCACTGGAGGTTTAACAGGAATTATTCTTGGAGACAGTACTTTAGATATTAATGTTCACGATACATATTTTGTTGTAGCTCACTTTCACCTAGTAATGGGTATATCTGCGCTTTATGGAATGTTTGCTGGAATTTACCACTGGTTCCCTAAAATGTTCGGAAGAATGTTAAACAAAAATTTAGGATACGTTCACTTTTGGGTAACTGCTATCTGTGCTTATGGAGTATTCTTCCCAATGCACTTTATTGGATTAGCTGGTTTACCAAGACGTTATTATACAAACACAAATTTCCCATTATTTGATGACTTGCAAAACGTAAACGTATTAATTACAACTTTTGCTTTAATCGGAGGGGCTTTCCAATTGGTTTTCTTATACAACTTCTTTAGCAGTATTTTTTACGGTAAGAAAGCGGTTCAAAACCCATGGAAATCAAATACACTTGAATGGACTACACCAGTTGAACATATGCATGGTAACTGGCCAGGAGAGATTCCAGAAGTACACAGATGGCCTTATGATTATAGTAATCCTGGTCATGATGTAGATTTTGTACCTCAAAATGTACCTTTGAAACCTGGTGAAGAAATATTACATCACTAGTATTTAAATAGTATTAAAAATGCCTTTCTATTTTAGAAAGGCATTTTTATTTACATATAACTTTATAGTATCTTTGTTACATGAATGAAAATTTAGACCCTACAGCAAACGGTTATAATTCAGAGGAATTAGATATTGAAAAAAAACTTAGACCTTTATCCTTTGATGATTTCTCAGGACAAGATCAGATATTGGAGAATTTAAAAGTTTTTGTTCAAGCTGCTAATCAAAGAAATGAAGCATTAGATCATACTTTATTTCATGGTCCTCCAGGTTTAGGTAAAACTACCTTAGCTAATATTCTTGCAAATGAGTTAAATGTTGGGATAAAAATCACCTCTGGGCCTGTATTAGATAAGCCAGGTGATTTAGCAGGACTTCTAACAAATCTAGAAGAAAGAGACGTCCTATTTATTGATGAGATTCATCGTTTGAGTCCCATAGTTGAGGAATATTTATATTCTGCAATGGAGGATTTCAAAATTGATATTATGATCGAATCGGGGCCAAATGCTAGAACGGTTCAAATCAACTTAAATCCATTTACATTAATAGGTGCCACTACTCGATCAGGTTTGTTAACAGCACCAATGAGAGCTCGTTTTGGAATTGCCTCTCGTTTGCAATATTACACCACAGAGTTACTGACTTCTATCGTGGAAAGATCTGCCAGTATCTTTAAAATGCCAATTTCGATGGAAGCGGCAATAGAAATTGCAGGTAGAAGTAGGGGAACACCGCGTATTGCTAATGCATTACTACGTAGAGTGAGGGATTTTGCGCAAATTAAAGGTAATGGAACTATCGATATTGAAATAGCACGTTATGCCCTAAGAGCGCTTAATGTGGATGCTCATGGTTTAGATGAGATGGATAATAAAATTTTAAATACTATAATTGATAAATTTAAAGGTGGTCCTGTGGGACTTACTACATTAGCTACAGCTGTTTCAGAAAGTAGTGAAACTATTGAAGAAGTGTATGAACCATTCCTGATTCAAGAAGGTTTTATAATGAGAACACCTAGAGGTAGGGAAGTTACTGATAAGGCTTATAAACATTTAGGTAAAATTAATTCGAATATACAGGGTGGCTTATTTTAAGAGGTTTAGAAGCATTATCCTGCTGTTCGCTATATCTTTACTTGCTTAAAGAAAGCAAGTAAAGGATGCCGCTGCCATCAGGGCTACAATAACCGCAATACAAAAAGTTATTAAATCAAAAGCAAGATATACAGCATTCATCAAATCCGAAGCCAAGCGTCTCGGATTTCTTGCTTGTGGTATATCCAAAGCTGGTTTTTTAGAACAAGAAGCCCCTAGGTTAGAAAATTGGTTAAATAAGAATCATAATGGACAAATGTCCTATATGGAAAATCATTTTGATAAACGCTTAGATCCAACTTTGCTAGTTGACGATGCTAAAAGTGTTATCTCCTTACTGCTGAATTATTATCCAGATACTTTACAAGAGGCAAATTCGTATAAGATTTCTAAATATGCGTACGGAAAAGATTACCATTTTGTTATTAAAGAAAAGCTAAACGAGTTATTAGCTTCTATTCAAGAAAATATAGGTGAAGTATCGGGTCGCGCCTTTGTAGATTCAGCTCCAGTCCTAGACAAGGCCTGGGCAGCTAAGAGTGGCTTAGGTTGGATTGGTAAAAACAGTAATTTACTAACTCAAAAAGTAGGTTCCTTTTATTTCATTGCTGAATTAATTATTGATTTAGACCTAGATTATGACAACGCTACAACAGATCATTGTGGCAGTTGTACCGCCTGTTTAGATGCTTGTCCTACACAGGCTATAGTTGCACCTTATGTAGTAGATGGGAGTAAATGTATTTCCTATTTTACAATTGAATTAAAAGACAATATCCCCGCAGAAATGAAGGGGAAATTTGATGAGTGGGCCTTTGGTTGTGATGTCTGTCAAGATGTTTGCCCTTGGAACAAATTTTCAAAACCACACAACGAACCTTTATTGCATGCAAATCCTGATGTTTTATCCATGTCAAAAAAAGACTGGGAGGAAATAACCGAGGAAACGTTCAAAGTTGTTTTTAAAGATTCACCAATCAAACGGAGTAAGTTTAATGGTTTAAAACGCAACATTGATTTTTTAAAGTAGTGATTTTTTTAAAGTCGAATCTCTGGCAATAACAACTGTTTCTAATTCTATTATTCTAGGTTTAAATGGTTTGTCTTCTTTATGGCAATTCATTTGTTCTAATAATAAATTAAAGGATTCTATACCCATTTGATGACTAGGTTGGTCAACTGTGCTTAATTTTGGAGTAAGTACCTGAGACATAAACCAATTGCTAAATCCAATAACCGCAACCTGTTCTGGAATTTTTATCCCTTTATCATTAAAATAGGAGAGAACGCCTACCGCAACCAAATCAGTAATAGCAAATATTCCTTCTACATCAGGATGGTCCTCAATTATTTGTTTTGCAAAATCAATACCTTCTTGGAAGGTAACATTTTCACAAGTATAAACTAATGAAGGGTCAAACGGAATGTTATTTTTTTCTAAAGCTTTTTTGTAACCAATGAAGCGATCAATAGCATTTTGAGGGTTTAAAGGGCCTCTAATATGGGCAATTTTACGATAACCATTATCGATTAAATGTTGTACTGCATTAAATGCCGCTTTCTGATCATCAATAATAACTTTAGAACAATTGCATAACTTTGATATTTTATCAAACATTACAAAGGGAATATTTCTGTTGATTATGTCCTTAATATGGTCATCGTTATTTGACTCATTAGAAAGGGACATTAAAATCCCATCCACCCGTTTATTGATTAAGAGCTCCACCTGTTTTTTTTCAAGAACTAATGATTCATTTGATTGTAACGTAATAACAAGGTAACCATTTTTTTCTGCTTCATCAATAATGGCATTAATGATATTAGAAAAGAAGTGGTGCATTACTTCAGGAATTATTAAACCAATGGTTTTGGATTCTTTGGTTCTTAAGTTTACGGCAAAACTGTTCGGTGTGTAATGTAATTTTTGAGCTAACTCAATAACAGCTTGCTTTGTTTTTTCACTGACATCTGGATAGTTTTTTAATGCTTTAGATACTGTAGTTATAGAGATACCTAATTTTTGTGCAATTTCCTTAAGCGTGATGTCCTTCATGAAATATATTTCTATTGGTTTACTTTGTAGAAATATATTTACATTCAAATTTTAAAGAGCTTTTAATCCCCTTACTATTAAATGTAAAATTATTTCTCTAATCTAAAATATGATTACCAAGGTATCAATTTTTATCATAAGAATTGCGGTCTTTGATTAAATAACAAATTGACAATTTAACGTACTTTTTATCAAAATACTCTAATAATTGTCCTTCTAAGTAACTAATTATGGTGAAAAAGAGTGTATATTCTTCGATTAAAAGTGTTTAGGCTGAATCTCTTTCAATAATAGTTGTTGCTAATTCGACTGATTGAAAGCTGATTGTGCTATTATCTCTTTTCAATTCAATTTCGTCAAACAAAATAGATGCCGCTCTTTTTCCAATTTCAAAACCTGGCTGGTCAATCGTTGTCAGTTTAGGAGTGATTATTTCTGACATAAAAGAATTGCAAAATCCAAAAATAGCAATTTGATCAGGCATTTTGATACCTACATCATTTAAATACTTAATAGCACCTACGGCAACTAAATCAGTAATAGCAAAGATTGCATCGACATCGGGATGGTCGATAACTATTTTTTTAGCATTGTTAAAGCCATCTTCGAAGTCCGTATTATTATCGCACATATACACTAAACTTGGGTCATAAATAATATTGTGATCTTCCAGCGCTTTTTTATACCCTAGAAAACGATCAATAGAATTTTGAGGCATATAAGATCCTCTAAAATGAGCAATTTTTTTGTGCCCTTTCTTTATCAAATAAGTCACTGCATCATAGGCTGCTTTCCTATCATTGATTGCGACTTTTGAGCAGTTCACTAATTTAGCGATTTTATCAAAAAGGACTAACGGAGTTTTGTTTTGTAGGATGTTATTTATATGGTCAAAATCACCAGTTTCATTCGATAATGACATCAAGATGCCGTCTACTCTTTTTTTGAGAAGCAACTCAATTTGTTTTTTCTCTACTTCCAATTTTTCATTTGAGCGTAAAATTATAACCAGGTATTTTCTTTTTTCTGCTTCTTTTAAAACTCCTTCAAATACTTTTGAAAAAAAATTATAGTCGACTGTAGGGATAATCAGCCCAATAATCTTTGATTCCTTAGTTCTTAAGTTTACAGCAAAACTGTTTGGAGTATAATTTAACTTAGTGGCTAGATCTACTACCGCTTTTTTAGTTTTTGGACTAACGTCAGGATAATTTTTTAAGGCCTTGGACACGGTAGTTATTGAGACACCTAATTGTGTAGCTATTTGTTTTAGTGTAGCGTCTTTCATATTTGAATTATCCTAAGTTTTAAATAACGACTGTTTGACTGTAAACAAACTTACAATTAAATTATCGTAAATCAGTTTTCAAAATGTGATTGCTAAAGGGCATTTTTTATAAATGCCACCCGAAAGGATGTTAGCTTCCTCTATTTGCCCAGCTTCGAAAAGTACTTTTTAGATGAGTTATTTTTTAAACGGTAACAAAGGAATTAAAGAGGTTTTATGTAAATGTTAAGCTAATGAGGATAATTGTATTTTATAATTAGTCTGTTCATTTTTACAAATTACCGAAAACGTTATCGGTATTTTATAGTTGCTGTTTTTTGATGATTTAATTTATTTAATCAAAATAATATATATGTTTGAAACTATTATATAAACTAAAGTTATTATGAACTCAAATTCGAAATTAATTTTATTCTTATTTTTTGTAACCACAACTCTTTTTAGTCAATCAAGATCAGACGCTTGGAATTTATATGCTACATCACGTGAAAACTATTTTGGAGTAGCCATGGCAAATGGCCAGATAGGAATTGTCACAGATGATACGCCATTGAAGACGAAAGAAATTATTTTAAATGGTGTCTATGAGGCCAGCCCTGAAAATGGAATTAGTAGAATTGTTAGGGGGATTGAATTTCTTAACCTTCATTTGAACGTCAATGGGCAAGAAATAAAATCAGATAATATAAGCAATTGGAGTCAGAAAATTTCCATGAAGGAAGGACTCAGTACTACTTCGTTTACTTTTAAAGATTTGGTTTCTGTTGATTATACTATTTTAGCAAATAGAGCTATACCTTATTCGGCTATGGCTATTGTTGAAATTACTCCTAATAGAGATGTAGAAATAGTTGCTAATAATTACATGGTAGTTCCGGATGAACTAAAAGAAGCTAAGAGGCAATTCCGAGTTTTAAAAGACAATCAATATAGGATGCCTGTCTTTGGAACCACTGCAAAAACTTTATTTGGTAAACATACAGTTTCTGCATCGACCACCTTTTTATTCGATGGCCAAAGCGAAACTTTAAAACAAATGGGGGATGAAGTTGGTTTTTCGAAAAAGCTTTTGAAGGGCAAAAAATATCGCTTTGCAATTGCAGGGGGTATTTGTACCTCTAAAGATTTTACAGATCCTCTAAATGAATCGGAGAGACAGCCTATATATGCCTTACAAGAAGGAATTGATAAACTATTAGACAAACATAAAAAAGCTTGGGCAGAATTATGGAACACGGGAGATATTCAGATCGAAGGTGATTTAGATGCGCAACAACGCGTGCGATTTGCTTTGTATAATTTATATTCCTACATCCGTCCAGAGACGAGACAGAGCATTGCCCCTATGGGCTTGTCTTCTCAGGGATACAATGGACATATATTTTGGGATTCAGAGCTTTGGATGTATCCAACGCTTTTGGCTCTGCAACCTGATATGGCAAAGTCCACCTTAGATTATCGCTCTGATCGTTTGCAAAAAGCCAAGCAGAAAGCGACTGTTTATGGTTATAAAGGAGCCATGTTTCCTTGGGAATCTGATGATACTGGTGAAGAAGCAACTCCTACATGGGCTTTAACAGGGATTTTTGAACAACATATAACAGCAGATATTTCGATCGCTTTTTGGAATTACTACACGTATACACAAGATAAGATATGGCTAAAAAAAGAGTGGAATGTTTTAAAAGAAACTGCTGATTTCTGGGTAAGCAGAGTTGCTTTAAATGAAGATGGGTCTTATTCTATACACAATGTTGTGGGTGCTGATGAGTATGCACAGCATGTAGATGATAATGCCTTTACCAATGCTTCAGCTATAGAATCTCTTAAAAACACCATTAAAGCAGCAGTCATTTTAAATGAACCAATTAATCCAAAATGGAAGGAAGTGGCTGATAAATTAGTTATCCATAGTAAAAACGGTATTACCCAAAACTACAAAGGCTATGAAGGTCAGATGATAAAGCAAGCTGATGTGAATTTATTGGCTTACCCATTACACGTGATCACTGATAGAAAACAAATAGAAAAAGATTTAGAATATTATGCTGCCAAAATTGACCCAAAAGATGGGCCCGCAATGGCATCTGGTGTCTTGTCTGTTTTGTACGCACGTTTAGGGAATAGCGATAAAGCATATGACTATTTTGTAAAATCATGGTTGCCAAATAGTCGTCCGCCCTTTGGTGTTTTCTCAGAATCAGCTAATAGCAGTAATCCTTATTTTGCCACTGGAGCAGGTGCTATGTTGCAAGCAATTATCTACGGTTTTGGTGGTGTAGAACAATCCGACAATGGTTTGAAATACAACAAAGGAATTTTGCCTAAACAATGGAAATCATTAAAAATAATAGGTTTAGGTCCAGAAAATAAGACTATAATAGTGGAAAAATAGCTAGATACTACATTTTTCTTTTAAAGCCTGAATTCCGTTTATAACAAATGGCGTTCAGGCTTTTACTTTTTACTTGCACCATAACAGGAATTCAAAAAATAACCAAAACTTATAAACTGATAAATATTTAATAATATTGATTAAAAAATGATTATTTAGCAACGTTTTTTAAATAGGAGAAGTTTTATTGTTGGTAAAGCAATGTTTCTCCTATGTAATTATCGAAATTATATCATTATTATTTTAATTTACCTGTATTTTTATGTTTTATGTATTTTTTATATTAATTTTTTAAAGGATTAATTTTAAAATCGAAAACGTTTTCGGTACAACGAAAACGATGTAGTTGTTGATTTTCTTAAAATTTTCATAAATTTTAACTAAGTTTGATTTAAATAAAACAAAACCATTCAAACAATTTATTAACCAACTTATTTATTACGTATGAAAAATAGTCTACTCAAGGGCTTGATGGTGTTTCTAACGATGCTATGTACAAGTTTGATGCATTCACAAGATGTGTCGGGTACAGTATCTGACGCCAGCGGTCCACTTCCAGGGGCTTCGATATTAGTTAAAGGAACAACGATTGGAGCACAAACAGATATTGATGGAAAATACACCATTAGAAATGTGGGAGCAAATGCAGTATTAATTTTCACTTACATTGGTCTTAAACAACAAGAAGTAAATGTGGCTGGAAAAACTACTATAAATGTGGTATTGAAGGAAGATTCGGCTGAACTGCAAGAAGTAATCGTAATTGGTTACGGTACAGTAAAGAAGAAGGATGCAACAGGGGCTGTTGATCAAATTAGTTCCAAAGACTTTGATAATGTATCTGCTACTTCACCAGGAGAATTATTAAGAGGTAAAGTTTCAGGTGTACAAGTTACTGCTACAAGTGGTGAACCTGGAGCTGGGGTTTCTATCCGTATTAGAGGTAACTCATCTATCCGTTCTGGAAATGGACCTTTAATAGTTATTGATGGTGTGCCTATGGATGGAGGGAATGTTTCTTCTGATGGAGGAGATATTACTGATATTGGATCTTCATCTGCAAGAAATCCACTAAATTTCATTAATCAAAATGATATAGAAAGTATGAGTATCTTGAAAGATGCGTCATCAACAGCTATTTATGGTTCACGCGGAGCGAATGGAGTAATTATTATTACGACTAAAAAAGGAAAATCTGGTGTTCCTCAACTTTCATACAGTACCTCTGTTCAGTTTAGTAAAAGATCAGGCGATTTTAAATTATTAAGTCCTGATGAATTTGCTCTTGCAGCACCTGGACAAGATAAAGGATCAAGATCATATGACTGGGAGGATGCAATTTTGCAGAACGGATTCTCAACAAATCATGATTTATCATTTAGTAGCTCAACTGAATCGTCAAATACGAGGCTGTCATTTGGAGCTACTTCTACAGATGGAATTGTTAAAAATACAGGTATAGATAAATATACTGCATCATTTTATAATTCAAATGAGTTCTTTGATGGTATATTAAAAATTGAATCAAGACTGATGTATGCTGCGTTAAAAGATCAAACAACTTTAGTAACTAATAATGCTGGTTATATTGGTAGTTTAATCGGTAGTGCATTATATTGGAATCCTACATTACCAGTTTATCAACCGGATGGTTCTTACACTTTTGTAGGAGATGATTATTTAAATCCTGTAGAGCTTCTAAATGCTTATAAAGATTATACAAATACACAGAAATTAATTGCAAGTATTAACACTACAATTAAGCTTAGCAATACATTAAAGTACAATTTCTTATTTGGTATCGAGCAATCTAATTCAAGTAGAAAACGCCAATTTTTACCAACCCTAAAAATTAGGAGTGCCGCTCTTCATGCAGTTGATGACGTAAACGGTGGAGTAGATAAATATGGATATGCAAATATTTCTGATCTAGCAAAATTCAATAAAACGTTTGAGCATAATTTAACTTTTAATAAAGGTTTTAGTGATAATTTTAATTTGAATGCAATTTTAGGATTTTCATACTATGACTATAATTATGAAGGAAACAATTCTTCAGGAGTGGGTTACAGTATCAATCAAACAAATCTAATTGATAATATAGAAGGTGGTATCGCAGCCAAATTTCAAGCTTCATCAGCAAGAAATAAGGTAGAGCTACAGTCTTACTTTGCTAGAGCTGAAGCTACTTTGTACAAAAAACTAATTTTAAATGGAACTATTCGTAGGGACGGTTCTTCAAAATTAGGTTCTAATAATAAATATGATACTTTCTATGCTGGAGGTATTGCTTACAAATTAATTGAAAGTGAAGAAGGATTCTTAAATGACTTTAAAATTAGAGGTAATATTGGTAGAACTGGTAATCAGGAGTTTGCTCCAAACTCAGCTTTAGCGAAGCAATCTTATCAAGCTGGTGGGTCAAACAACGGTGCAGAGCAGATAAATCAAAATAAAGATTTGAAATGGGAAACTACTAAATCTTATGGTGTTGGTGTAGATTTTGAATTGTTAAACAATAGATTGACAGGATCATTAGATTATTTCCAAAGAGATACCAAAGATTTAATTTTTCCACTACGTCCAGCAGCTACTCAGCCAGGTCCAAACTCTAACAAATTTTTGAATTTAGAAGGAAATTTAATTAACAAAGGGCTTGAAGTTGCTTTAAATTATAAAGTAATAGATACCGATGATTTGCAGTGGAATGTATCTGCTAACGCTTCATTCTTAAGTAATGAACTTAAAGATTTTCCAGTAGATGTGAATGCAGGTGGAGTAAACGGACAAGGTCTGTCAGGAGCTTATGCAGAAGTTATCAAAAGCGGATACCCAATTTATACTTATTATATGTATGAATTTAAAGGTTATGATGCTTCAGGAAATTCCCTATATACTGATGCGGAAGGCAATGAAGTTGGTTTAGGATTAGCTTCTAGACATTATTTAGATAAACAACCTTTACCAAAAATGAATTTGGGTTTCTCGACAAATCTAGCTTATAAGAATCTTGATTTAACGGCTTCATTCTATGGCGCATTTGGACATTATATTTATAATAATACGGCAAATGCGTATTTCTTTAAAGGAGCTTTATTAGGGGGTAGAAATGTGACTCCTGATATTGCGACTTCAGCACAGGCACAAGCAGATCCAAATTCTCCGTCAACTAAATTTTTAGAAAAAGGTGATTTTTTACGTTTGGGTAATTTAACATTAGGATATACTGTTAAAGGAAGTGTAATAGAAAGATTGAAAATGAAATCAGCTCGTTTTTATGTAAATGCTGATAATTTGTTTGTAATTACGAATTATTCAGGGTTTGATCCAGAGGTTGATACTGATAAAACTTTAGGAGGTGTTCCTTCTGCGGGAATGGACTATTTATCTTATCCTAAATCTAAGAGTATATCTGTAGGACTTAACGTAACATTTTAATTGAAGAAAAATGAAAAAAAATAATATAATAAAAACCATCTTATTTTCTAGTACAGTACTCCTTGGAATGAGTTGTACTAATTTAGATGAGGAAATTTTAGACGGGTACAACGCTGATTCTGGTTCTGGAGGTACAGTAAACTCTACGGCTTTATTGCAATCAGCTATTGAAGGTTTGAGAAGGTTTCAAGAGCAAGGTGAGATGTTTACTATGGATGAAATGTCTACGGATGCACTTGTAGGACCAACTCGAGGTGGTGACTGGGATGATAATGCTAAATGGAGACAGTTTCATGTACATACTTGGGGGCCAGATAATACAGAAATTGTGGTTGCTTGGAATGATTTATTATCAAATGTTTATTCTTGTAATCAAGTGATTGAAAATAGTACTGATGCGAGCCAGGTTAGACAAGCAAGATTCCTTAGAGCATTTTACTATTATAATGTTATTGATCTATTTGGGCAAGTGCCTTATAGAGAGGCTGGTTCTAGTCTTGATAGTGATGCTAAAGTGTGGACTCGTGCTGAAGCTTCGACTTTTGTAATAAGTGAATTGGAGGCTATCGTAAGCACATTACCAGCTCGTACTGCGGGAGATCCAAGTATTATCAACAAGGATGCAGCTAATTTTCTATTAGCAAAAATGTACTTAAATAAAGGGGTTTTTAATGCATCAGATGTTGCAGGGCCTTATACTTTTGATGTTGCAGATATGAATAAAGTAGTTACTTACGTAAATGCTATAAGTAGTACATTAGCTCCGGATTATTGGGATAACTTTACTCCAACAAATAATACTTCACCTGAATTACTATTTACATCTAAAAATATTTTAGGAACAGGAGGGGGAATTCAATCTCGATGGAGAATGGGAATGCATTATAATCAAACACCAGGTGGTTGGAATGGTTTTGCTACTGTTGCGGAATATTACAATCGTTTTGATGCATCTGATAAACGTCGTAACAAAACGTCACCATCAATTATAGCAAACTTTGGTAATCCTATTGGTTTTCAAATTGGTCAGATGTATGCACCAGGAGGAGTTACACCTTTAAAAGATAGAAATGGTAACCCATTAGTGTTTACTCCTGCATTGACTCTTGTAATATCTGATGCTACTGCTATAGAAACTGCTGGAATTAGAACTCAGAAGTATGAGCCAGATCCAGCTAATCTAGATAATCCAGATAATGATTACGTTTTAATGCGTTACTCGGATGCATTATTAATGAAAGCGGAAGCAATTAAAAGAGGAGCTACAGGTAACGCGGATGCTATAATGACAGTTATTGCAACTAGAGCTGGAATTCCTGCTGTACCCGCTACTCTTGAAAGTATTTATGCTGAAAGAGGTAGAGAATTATGGTTTGAAGGATGGAGAAGAAATGACATGATTCGCTTTGGTAAATTTCTTGAAGCTAGAGAACTAAAGCCTGGAGTTTCAGATCCTAAATATTTAATATTTCCTATTCCTGCCGATGCTTTGTTTAATAAAAATATCAAGCAAAACCCAGGTTACTAAAAGATATTTACAATTTTATGTTTTGAGTTAGTTATAGAGAGGGTATTTATTACCCTCTTTATTTATTAACACATTTCGTTACTTTATTCAATGAATATTATATAAATTAGGCAAATCAATTCGCTACAACTGACCTAACCAAATACTTCTTATAACATGTTAAATCGTTACTTTTTCTTTTCGATTTTTATCCTTCTATTCGCTAATTGTTCTAAAGAAAACGCCGAAAATAAAGATGCTTTATTTTCTAAATTAGATGCTTCAACTACTGGAATTAACTTCAAAAATGAGGTGAAAAATGGAGCAGATATGAATGTTTTTAAATATAGAAACTTTTATAATGGAGGCGGAGTAGCAATTGCAGATATCAATAATGATGGATTATCAGATATTTATTTCACTTCTAACTTGGGTGCAAATAAGTTATATTTAAATAAGGGTAACTTTCAATTTGAAGATATTTCAAAAAAAGCGGGTGTAGAAGGTTCAAAAGCGTGGTCTACAGGCGTAGTCATGGTTGATATTAATGGGGATGGATTACTCGATATCTATGTTTGTAATGCAGGAAATAGTACAGGGGAAAATCAAAATAATGAACTCTTTATCAATAATGGAAATCTAAGTTTCACTGAAAAAGCAGAAGATTATAATCTAGCAGATACTGGAATTACTACTCATACCGCATTCTTTGATTATGATAAAGATGGCGATCTAGATGCTTATATTCTTAATAATAGTTTTATTCCTGTAAGCAGTCTTAACTATTCTAATAAAAGAGATTTACGTGACAAAGACTGGGATGTAGCTTCTATTTTAAAAGGAGGAGGCGATCGTTTACTCCGCAATGATAATGGTAAATTTGTTGATGTGAGTAAAGAAGCTGGTATCTATGGTAGTTTAATTGGTTTTGGTCTCGGGGTAACTGTAGGGGATGTTAATGGTGATTTATATCCGGATATTTATATTTCTAATGACTTTTACGAAAGAGATTATTTGTACATCAACAATAAAAACGGAACATTTAGTGAACAAATTCAAGATTGGGCTTCACATATTAGCCAGTCTTCAATGGGAGCAGATATGGCTGATGTTAATAATGACGGTAAGGCCGATGTATTTGTAACAGACATGTTGCCAGAAGAAGATGAGCGATTAAAAAACACAACTAGTTTTGAAAACTATGATTTGTTTATGAGAAAAATAAATCTCGATTTTTTCAATCAATACATGCAGAATACCTTGCAAGTTAATAATGGGAACAATCAATTTTCTGAAATTGCCCATTATGCTGGCGTTTCTAAAACTGATTGGAGTTGGGGCGCTTTGCTATTTGATATGGATAATGACGGATACAAAGACATCTATGTTTGTAACGGGATTTTTCACGATTTGACTAATCAAGATTTTGTAGATTTCTTCGCTAATGAATTTATGCAAAAGATGGTCGTAACGGGCAAAAAAGAACAAATTGAGACGATAATTAATCGCATGCCTAGTTCACCTATTCCTAATTATGCGTTTAAAAACAATAAGAATTTAACCTTCACTAACGAAGCTCAAAACTGGGGGTTAGATACTCCTAGTTTTTCAAATGGAGCTGCTTATGCTGATTTAGATAATGATGGGGATCTAGACTTAGTGGTGAACAATGTCAACATGGAAGCTTTTGTTTACCAAAATAATTCCGAAAAGAAGAAAGACAATCATTTTGTTAAAGTGAAACTTAAAGGAGAGAATCAAAATAGTTTTGCAGTAGGAAGTGTCGTTGAATTGTTTTCGGGAACTGAGATTTTGAGACAAGAATTAATTCCTTCCAGAGGTTTTCAATCTTCAATTGATTATGTAATGACATTCGGAATTGGGACAAAAAAAATTGATTCATTACAGGTTATTTGGCCTAATGGGAAATTTCAGACGATTAAAAATATTGTAAATAACAGTACACTTAATTTAAAAATCACTGATGCAAAATTGAATTATATCCCTAAGAATGAAAAGCTGAAGCCATTGTTTAAAGAACAAGTGAGTTCATTATTAGCTCATAAAGAGAATGATTATATTGATTTTGATTACGAAGGTTTAATTTCAAAAGAGTTGTCGCAAGAAGGGCCTTCGTTAGCTGTTGCTGATATAAATGGTGATGGAAATGATGACCTTTTTATTGGTGGGGCCAAAGGAGTTTCGGGAAAAATTTATTTGAATAAGGGAAATAATACTTATACAATCACTAATCAAAATGATTTAAATCTAGATGCTAGTTATGAAGATACAGCAGCCAGTTTTTTTGATGCTGACAATGATGGGGACATTGATTTATTAGTTGGTTCTGGAGGAAATGAAAAAGCAGATCAAAGTAATTATAAAAACCGCCTCTATTTAAATAATGGTAAAGGCCAATTTATTAAGAGTAAAACCACGATTCCTACTACAAATAATAATGTAGCTGTGATGGTTGCAAATGATTTTGACAATGATGGTGATATCGATGTGTTTATAGGCAGTCGGAGTGTTCCTGGTGTCTATGGCATTGATCCTAAACACCTACTTTTAGAAAACGATGGCAAAGGGAATTTTGCGAATAGCACGGATAAAAAAGCTTTCAAACTTAATGATGTAGGCATGATTACAGATGCGGTTTGGGAAGACATTGATAATGACTCGAAGAAAGATCTTATAATTGTAGGGGACTGGATGGCTCCAAAAATTTTCAAAAACACAGGACGTAGACTGGTAGAATATAAGTCGAATTTAACAGAATTATCAGGATTCTGGAATGCGGTAAGCTGTGTGGATTTAAATAATGACGGCAAAAAAGATTTGGTATTTGGTAATAAAGGGACGAATACGACGTATAAGGCGAGTGCTAAAAACCCAATGCGATTATTTGTAAATGATTTTGATAACAATGGTACTATTGAGCAAATTGCTACCCGTTCTATAAACGGCAAGGACATGCCTTTAAATCTAAAACAAGATGTGGCAAAACAAATTCCGTTAATAAAAAAGAAGAATCTTAGCTATGCTGATTATGCGAAGAAAACATTTCAAGAGTTGTTTTCGCCAGAGGTAACAAACAATTCGATTCAAAAAACAGCCACTACTCAAGAAAGTATTGTTGCCATAAATAAGGGTAATGGAACATTTGAAATTAAAACATTACCCAAAGAGGTGCAATTTTCCTGTGTCAATTCTATTTGTACTGCTGATATCAACAAAGATGGGATTTTAGATCTCATTTTGGGAGGAAATCAATATGAGTTTAAGCCACAGTTTTCTAGACTAGATTCTAGTTATGGCAGTGTTCTTTTAGGAAATAAAAACGGTGCTTATACTTGGGTTCCCTATGCACAGTCTGGATTTTATATGAAAGGAGAAGTCAAACACCTTGCTAAGATTAAAAATAAAGCAAAAGCATTTTCGATTATAGCCGTGATTAATGATAACACACCTAAAATATTTAATAGTAATGAATAATTTTTTTCGAATAGCACTGCTTTCTTTAGTAATTGTAAGTTGCTCTAAAAAAGAACATCATTTATTTGAAAAGCTAGATTCTAATCAAAGTAATATAACGTTCAGTAATCAATTACTTGAATCTAAAAATATTTCCATTCTAGATTACCTTTATTATTATAATGGAGGCGGAGTGTCATTAGGAGACATTAATAATGATGGTTTAGTGGATATTTACTTCACTTCAAATCAAGGAAAAAATAAATTATATTTAAATAAGGGAAAAAATAAATTTGAAGACATCAGTGTAAAAGCAGCTGTTGAGGGACAAAGTGATTGGAATGCAGGGACCGTTATGGCTGATGTAAATGGCGATGGCTATCTAGATATCTATGTATGTGCTGTTGTAGGAATCAATGGATTTGAAGGGCATAATGAGTTATTCATCAACAACAAGGATAATACGTTTACTGAGAGTGCGGCACAATATGGATTAGATTTAGATAATTACAGTTCTTCTGCGGCGTTTTTTGACTATGATTTAGATGGTGACCTAGACATGTATCTGTTAAATCATGCGGTGCACTCTGAAGAATCTTTTGGAAATGCTGAGGTTAGAAATAAGAGAAGTTATGAATGTGGTGATAAGCTTTTTCGTAATGACAATGGAAAATTTGTCGATGTAAGTGAACAAGCTGGAATTTTTGGGGGAGCAAATGGTTATGGATTAGGTTTAGCTGTTTCCGACTTTAATCTTGACGGTTATCCTGATATTTATGTAGGTAATGACTTCCATGAAGACGATTATTATTACCTAAACAATGGTGACGGTACTTTTACAGAGAGCTTGAAGCAACATTTTGGACATACCAGTCGGTTTTCAATGGGAGTGGATGTCGCAGATATCAATCACGATGGATTCCCTGATATTCTAACGTTAGACATGCTACCTGAGAATGAAAAGGTGCTGAAATCTTCATTGGGTGATGATAATGTTCAAATGTTGAAATTAAGGACAGAAAAGCTAGGTTATCATTATCAGTACACCAGAAACATGTTGCAGCTTAATAATGCTAGAAATAATTTTACCGAAACTGCTTTGCTAAATGGTATTGCAGCTACTGATTGGAGTTGGAGTGCTCTATTTGCAGATTATGATCAAGATGGAGAACAAGACCTTTTTGTGGGTAATGGTATTCCAAAGCGTCCCAATGACTTAGATTATGTAAAATATTATTCAAATGACCAAATCAAAAGTAAGATCACAGCAACCAAGTTATTAGACAAAGAAGCTTTGAATAAAATGCCAAAAGGTAATACAACTAACTATATTTTTCAAGGCTCAACTGATTTGCATTTCAAAAACAGATCTAAAGACTGGTTACAAAATGATTCCATTATTTCTAACGGTAGTGCATATGCTGATCTTGATAATGATGGCGACTTAGATATTATTACAAATAACCTCAATAGTATTGCATCAGTATATATCAATCATACTGATACCGCCTCTAATTATTTAAAATTGAAACTGCAATTTCAGGGGAAAAATAGTTTTGGGATAGGAACAAAAGTTATTTCTTATGTCAAAGGGAAAAGACAATTTAAGGAACTACAAACAACCAGGGGTTTTCAGTCTTCCTCAGAACCAATCGTACATTTTGGTTATGGAAAGAGTAATTTGGTTGATTCCTTAGTTGTGATTTGGCCAGACAAAACCTATCAAACTATAAAAAACATTAAGGTCAATCAAAGTCTGGTTGTTAAAGTTGCGAAGAACAGAAAATATTTTGATTATCGAAATTTACATCCTACGCGTTCTGCAGTTTTTAAAAAGATTCCAAACAATTTAGGAATTGATTTTGTACATCAGGAAAATGAGTATGTTGATTTTATCTTCCAAAAAATGATACCCTATCAACGGTCTGATCGTGGACCAGCAACAGCAGTTGGAGATTTAAATAACGACGGTAAGGAGGATGTTTTCTTTGGCGGAGCCAAAAATAAAAAAGCAGCATTTTTTATTCAAAATGCTAACGGATTTATTAAAAAAGCTTTCCCAGCAATTGAGAGCGACTCCATCTATGAGGATGGCTCAGCAGTTATTGGAGATTTTAATAATGATAAATTAAATGATTTGTTTGTCGTTTCAGGCGGAGGAGAAAATGCTTCAAACTTGCAAGATCGCCTGTACTTTATGCAAAACAAAGAATTTGTAAAATCTAATTTAATAGAGTTAACTCAAAATGCAGCGGTAATCAAAATGTTTGATTATGACAATGATGGAGATTTAGATGTGTTTGTAGGAAATAATTCAGTTAATAATCGTTTTGGCAGCATGCCCGACTGCTATTTGTTAAACAATATAAACGGGATCTTTAGTATTGTTCAAAACAAAACATTCTCAGCTGTTGGGATGGTAACTGATGCTGTTTTTTCAGACTTTAATAAAGACGGTGTGACCGATTTAATTGTAATAGGAGAGTGGATGAAACCTACGTTTTTTGCTAATCTAAATGGCAAATTTAAGAATGTAACACCAACAGTTCTCCCAGAGGCAAGCAATGGTTTATGGCAATCTATTATTCCCTTTGATATTGACAATGACGGTGATATAGACTACATTGTTGGGAATTGGGGGTTGAATTCCAAGTTCAAAGCGTCTCAAAAGTTTCCTATGAAAATGTATTATGATGATTTTGATAAAAATGGTTCTTATGAAACCATTGTCGCGATAGAAAAAAATGGGCGTTATTATACCACACTTGGTCTAGATGATTTAGCCGAACAATTTAGCGGTATGATCAAGAAGAAATTCAAAAGTTACAGGATGTTTGCTGGAAAAACAGTTGAAGAGGTTTTTAGTCCAAAAATGCTTTCAGATGCAAAACATTTTGAAGTTCATAATTTAAAATCAGGTTATCTTAAAAATCAAAATGGCAAATTTACTTTTGTAGCTTTTTCGAATGAATTACAAGTAGCGCCAATCACTAGTTTTGTGAAGTCAAATTTTGATTCTGACACTAAAGAGTCCGTTTTTGCAGCCGGGAACTATTTTGGGGTTTCGCCTTATCACAGTCGGTTTGATGGTTTTTCAGGAGCCTTAATAAAAGATTTTAAAAATATTGTCATGGGTAATACGATAGGGATAGACTTGTCTCAAAAAGCAGTTATGCATCTAGACATGATTAATAGTAAGGGTAAAAAGTATTTACTAGTAACCATAAACAACAGTAAGGCTGAGGTATATGAACTTCCGATGATAAAGTAGGGAGCACAATCGCAATAGTATGTTTTAATTTAAATAAAAAGAAAAATGAGATTAAAAAAATATTTTATAGTCGCTGTTGGGGCTTTGTTTATATCCTGTGAAAAAGATAAATCTATTGAAGTTACTACTGACGAATACCATGCCGCTATAGAAAATGTGACTGAAATTATGATTCACGATATTTTTTCTCCACCAGTTGCTAGTAGGATTTTTGTTTACCCTAACATTGCTGCTTATGAGGTAATTGCTCAAAGTAATAGTGGGTATTTGACGCTCGAAAAACAGCTAAACGGGTTAGGGACCACTCCTAAGTTAGATCCCAAAAGCCGCGTAAATGTTGAGGTGGCTGCATTAGTAGCTCACATGGAGGTAAGTAAGCAACTGGTTTTTTCAGAAGAATTAGTAGAGAAATTTAGAGATAGCCTTTATCATAAATGGGAAGAGACAAATGAAAAAGAATTTGAGGTTTCAAAAGAATATGGTCTCAAAGTAGCAGAACATATTAAGAAATGGATGGATAAAGACAATTATAAGCAAACGAGAACGATGTCAAAATTTTCTGTTTTGTCAAATGTTGCAGGAAGATGGCAACCTACTCCTCCAGCCTATATGGATGCCATAGAGCCGCATTGGGCCGAAATTAGAACCTTAGTATTAGATTCGGCTTCTCAATTTAAACCAGTTCCTGCACTTGCTTTTTCATTGGATAGAAAATCTCCTTTTTTTAAGGAAGTTCAAGAAGTGTATGATATTAGTATGGATATGAGAAAAAAAGGAGATGGCTGTGATGAGGTTAAAATGGCTCAGTTTTGGGATTGTAATCCATATGTTTCCGTGAGCCAAGGTCATATGATGTTTGCTAAAAAGAAAATAACCCCAGGCGCGCATTGGATGGGAATAACTAAAATAGCTTGTAAAAAATCTAATGCAGATTTTGAGAAAACCGTCTTCGTTTACACTAAAACTTCAATAGGTATGTTTGAAGCTTTCATCAGCTGTTGGGATGAGAAGTTTAGAAGTAATGTCATAAGACCAGAAACGGTGATTAATCAAGAAATCGATGAAAACTGGAAGCCAGCTTTGCAAACTCCTCCGTTTCCTGAATATACTAGTGGCCATTCCGTAGTTTCAACTGTTTGTGCCTCTATTTTAACCTCTGTGTTTGGTGATAACTTTGCTTTTGTAGATAATTCAGAATTGCCATTTGGTTTGCCTAACAGGTCTTTTAAGTCATTTAAAGCTGCTTCTAAAGAAGCTGCGATGAGTCGTTTTTATGGAGGAATACACTATAGAGCAGCTATTGAGAACGGAATGGATCAAGGAAATGAAATTGCGAGTTTTGTAATCACTAAATTAAAAATGACCAAATAAAAATGACTAAAAATAAATTGCTATTAGTGCTAGTGGTTATTATTACCCTTTCTTTAACTTGGTATTTATTTATTAAAAAAAGTGATTACTGCATTTCATTTAAAGTAAAAACTGCTACAGGCACCGTCTTTCAAGGTGTGCAAGAATGGTCAACAGTGCGGCAGTTGACCCACAAGGAATCATACCGTATTCTCGAAAAGAAAAATTTTAGTTTTATTAAACAGTCAATGACTAAAGATAAAATCAAGATGGAATATCAGTGGGAAATGAACTCTATAAATGATTCTGTAACTCAAGTGAATGTTTGTGTTAAAGATCTAAAGAACAGTATCTACAATAGAATAACTGTTCCCTTTATGGATACCTATTTTAAAAAAGAACAAATAAAAAAGATCACGGACTTTAGAAATGGTTTAAACCAACATTTAGAGAATTTTAAAGTTGAAATTGATGGAGTGAAAACTTCTGAGGAAACCTTTGTAGCTTACATCAGTTTAAAAAGCGTGATGCAGGAAAAAGCGCAAACAATGATTGCAAACGATGCATTTATCACGGGCTACTTGCAGCTAAATAATATTAAAATTATTGGTAAGCCATTTGTAAAAATTCAGAATTGGGATTTAGAGAAAGAGACACTTGAATTTGATTACTGTTTTCCTATTGACAAAGGGACGAATTATATTGAGAATGACCTCGTAAAATTCAAAACACTAAAATCTACTAAAGGATTGCAAGCAACTTATTACGGAAATTTCAGAACCTCAGACAGAGCTTGGTTTGCGTTATTAGACTATGCACAAAAGCAAGGCTACGACTTAACTCTTCAGCCTTTAGAACACTTCTTGGCCAATCCTTTTAATGGAGGAGATGAACGCACTTGGGAAACAAAAGTGATTATCCCTATAAGGTAATTAACATTAAACCCTATCGGTAAAAATTTAGGAATTCGAAAACGTTTTCGGTGCTCTCGAAAACGTTTTTGTTTTAATAATTCAATTATTTGGCTTTTTTAAAATTAAATTTAGAAAATATAACCAGGAATAAAACGAATTAACTAATAAAACCGCAAATGTCATTAAAAATAAAACTTAGTTTCTGGCAGATCATAAATATGAATGTCGGTTTTTTTGGTATTCAATATAGTTTTGGCTTACAGCAAAGTGCCGTAAATCCTATTTATGATTTTTTACATGCAAGCCCAGATGAAATTCCTATTCTAAATCTTGCGGGACCATTAACGGGTTTACTGATTCAGCCAATTATTGGAGCAATGAGTGATAAAACTTGGCATCCAAAATGGGGAAGGCGTAAGCCGTATTTCTTTATAGGAGCTTTAATTTGCAGTATCGCTTTATTTCTTTTTCCATTTAGTAGTTCGTTATGGATGGCCGCAGGCTTACTATGGATTTTAGACATAGGAAACAACACTGCTATGGAGCCATATCGAGCTTTTATTGCAGACACCTTAGATGAAGAACAGCAACCTATGGGGTTTCAGGCACAAAGTTTTTTTACAGGGTTTGGTCAATTCTTAGCATATATATCCATTGGGATTTTTCCATTAATAATTGTTGGTCATACAGGAGAATTACCCAATTGGATGTATGCCTCTTTTTTTATAGGTGCTGTGCTATCTATTAGTTCTATTTGGTGGAGTATGAAGAAAACAGCTGAGGTTCCACCAACTGATGAAGAAATTGCTTTTATAAAAGCCAACCCCTTAAATATATTTTCTCCTTTCATAGATATTTATAAAGCAGTTTTAGAAATGCCAAAAGTGATGTGGCAACTATTTCTAGTTTATCTTTTTCAGTGGTATGCGATGATGTGTTATTGGCAAAATAATTCAAAAAGTATAGCTTTATCTGTTTGGAACACGACGCCCTCTGACAAGGCTGGATATGGAGAAGCAGTGCGATGGAATGGATTAGTAGGTGCATTTGGATTTATTGTTACCTTTTCGATAGCCTTTTATTTGGCTAAATTAGCGCGGAAGCACAGTGCCAAAACAGTTCATTTTGTTTGTTTGTTACTAGGCTCCGTTTCTTTTTTATTCTTTCCAGTGTTGCACAATCAATACTTGTTTTTTCTAATAATTATCGGATATGGTATTGCGTGGGCTAGTATGATGGGGATTCCTTATCTAATGGTAGTTTCTAATATCCCTAAAGAACGTTATGGCGTGTATATGGGAATTATAAATATGATGATTGTGATACCTATGATTATTCAAAACATATCATTTGGATTTATTTTAAAACATTTTTTAAATAATGACCCTCGTTTAGCAATCACTTTTGCAGGAGTATTACTGTTTATTGGTGCAATATGTACCTTATTTATTAAAACAAAAAAAGTTAAATTAAGTGAATTACACAGCATACAATAAGGCAATTGAACTGTTGCAGCAAGTTTCTTCAACACAAGGATTCTTAGCCAGCGCACAAAACATCTCCAACTATAAAAGAGTTTGGGCACGTGATGGTGTGATTTGTGGTTTAGCTGCATTAGCTTCTGGGGATAATGCGTTAATTGAAACATTTAAAAGTACTTTGGAAACCTTGGCGGCACATCAGCATGTGAACGGAACAATTCCGTCGAATGTGATGACTAATGGACATGAAGTGGAAGTAAGTTATGGTGGATTAGCAGGAAGAGTCGACGCTGTTACTTGGTTTGTTATAGGGATTTGTCAATATGCTCATTATAAAAACGATTTGGCATTCATTGCGAAGCACAATAGTAAAATTCAAAAATGTCTAACGCTTTTAGAAGCTTGGGAATTTAATAACAAACATTTAGTTTATGTTCCTCTTTCTGGAAACTGGGCTGATGAGTATATCACAGATGGCTATGTGCTCTACGATCAATTACTTCGTATTTGGGCCTTAAAAAGTTACAATCATTTTGTGAATGAAGACCCTCTTCAGGCCAAAATTCAACATATAATTCAGCAAATTGAAATTAATTTTACTCCTGATGCAGTAGGTGAAAAATACCATGAAAGAGCGTACAATGAAGCTAGTATTAAGGCATATATGCCGTGCTCATTTTCTCCTGCGGGATATAAAACGCAGTTTGATGCTTTTGCGAACTCACTGACTTTGTTTTTAAATATAGGTTCTGATGATTTTCAAAATAAGATAGTAGCATATTCAAACTCACTTAAAGACGAGATGCCATTAAAATTGTTACCTGCTTTTTGGCCACCAATCATGGAAATTGATATCGATTGGAATCTTTTAAAGAACAATTGTAAATATGAGTTTAGGAATTTTCCTTATGAATTCCACAATGGTGGAAGTTGGTCTATGGTTAATGGATTTTACGGACTAGCCTTGCTTGCAAAGAATAAAAGAGATGAGGCAATATCAGTTTTGGAAGCTATAAACAATGCAAATGCTATTGCCCATTATAGTTTTTATGAAAACTTTAATAGCCAAACAAAAGAGCCAAACGGAGTACCGTTTTGTGCTTGGAGTGCAGCAGCGACAGTGATGTTGCATCAAAGTATCAATAATAATTTTAAATTTTTAGTGTAACGTGGAGAAAGCAATAGATATATTATGTGTAGGAGAAGTGCTCATTGATTTTATAGGTCATGAAGTCAACACATCAATTACTAAAACTAAAGATTACCATCGATTTCTGGGAGGATCACCTACAAATGTAGCGGTTAATGCAGCGAGATTAGGACTGAAATCGGTTTTAGTAGCCACTTGTGGTCAAGACGGTTTAGGGGATTATATTATCAGGAAATTAAAGAGAAATGCTGTGATCACTACTTATGTGCGAAAATCAGAAATAGAACCTACATCAATAATATTAGTTTCTAAATCAACAAGCACACCTGATTTTATTGCTTTTAGAGAGGCTGATTGTCAAATTAACCCAGTGCAGCTTCCAAAACAACTGCTCGAAAGTGCTAAAATTTTTCATACTACATGCTTTGCTTTAAGTAAAAATCCGGCTAGAAGAACTATCTTAGAGGGGGCCAAAAAGGCAAAGGCTATAGGATTACAAACAAGTATTGACATTAATTTCTCGGAAAGAATTTGGCCTGATCGAGAAGAGGCTAAAGAGGTTTTAAAAGAATATTTGGCTACAGATCCTTTTGTTAAACTCAGTGAAGATGACTGTTTCCGACTTTTTGCGGAAGCAAAAACTGAAGATTATATTTTCGACTATTTTCATGGATTGGGAGCGTCAACAATATGTTTAACCAAGGGGAAAGACGGTGTAGTTTTGTCAAGTGTACAACACGGTATGTTTCGTCAAAAAGCCA
The DNA here is from genome assembly GCF_052113625.1 of Flavobacterium sp. W21_SRS_FM3. NCBI lineage: Bacteria > Pseudomonadati > Bacteroidota > Flavobacteriia > Flavobacteriales > Flavobacteriaceae > Flavobacterium > Flavobacterium sp. W21_SRS_FM3. The sequence continues at coordinate 682,680 of NZ_JBGQOD010000001.1, forward strand.
AGCTTATTGAAGATATAAAAGATACAACTGGTGCTGGTGATGCCTTTTGGACAGGTTTCTTGTATGCGCAATTAATGGGCAAAAATTTAGAAGAAACCATTACTATAGCCCAAAGATTAGCAGGCTTAAAACTTCAATACCTAGGTAGATTACCCGAAACAATAAATATTCAAGAATATTTAAATATTGATTAATTATTTAAAAGTAAACACTACTCACACATGAAAAAAAGCACAATTAAATTAGCAATGTACCTTAATTACTTCGTCTTCGCTATTCTACTCAATAGTGTAGGAATAGTTATACTCAAATCTCAAAAAAACTATGGGGTAGATGAGTTGCAGGCAAGTATTCTAGAGGCTTTTAAAGATTTGCCTATTGCTATCGTATCCTTTCTAATTGCTTCTTTTTTGCCAAGAATTGGCTATAAAAAAGCCATGTTAATAGGACTCGCATTAGTTTCGGCAGCCTGTGTTACCATGTATTTTGGGAATTCATTCAGTGCCGCTAAAATTCTTTTTGCTACTGTTGGTGTGTCATTTGCTTTAATAAAAGTATCAGTATATTCTCTTATAGGAACTGTTACTGAAAATCAAAAAGAGCACAACAGTTTAATGAGTAGTATAGAGGGTGTTTTTATGATAGGAATCGCTTTAGCTTATTTTTTATTTCCTGCTTTTAATTCAGAGACAAATCCTGACGCATGGTTAAATGTATACTGGTTATTAGCGGGAATTTCTATGCTTTCATTTGGATTTTTATTTTTCACCAAATTTGAAAATCAAAAGGAAATTCCAGGAGTAGATTTAGTGGATGATTTTAAGCAAATGTTTAAATTGTTTGCTAAGTTAGTGACGATTGTTTTTGTAATCAGTGCTTTCTTATTTGTAATGATTGAACAGGGAATCATGACCTGGCTGCCTACCTTTAATGATAAGGTATTGCACTTGCCTGAAAATATTAGCATTATGATGGCTAGCATATTGGCAATTTCTTTAGCCGCAGGAAGACTTCTTGCTGGTGTTATTACTAAATCAATAAACTGGATCTGGGTGCTTTCTTTTTGCATTGTTATGGCCATGCTGCTTGTTGTTTTTGTATTGCCAAAAACAGTAGGTTTAGAAGTGCGAAACATTAATTCCCTCAGTGATATCCCATTGATTGGATTTGCTTTCCCATTAGTAGGGTTGTTTATCGCTCCTATATACCCACTTTTGAACTCGGTAGTTTTAAGTGCTTTGCCAAAAAAACTACATAGTTCCATGACAGGCTTAATAGTCGTTTTTTCAGCTTTGGGCGGTACATTAGGATCCCGAATTATAGGGTATTTATTTAAAAATGAAGGGCCAGAAAATGCCTTTTATTATACGTTGATTCCCATGGCATTGTTATTAGTTTCATTTTTTATACTAAAAAAACTTACAGCTAAATCATGAAAATAGTTCTAAACATAGATAAAGTATTTCAAGAACTGCTGGTTCAGGAAGATACTGATCAAGATAAAAAAATCACCAAGGAGGATAATGGTCCAAAACGTTTTGTTCTTATAGATGAAAACTCTAAAGAGGAGAAAATAATTAATGGGACCTATCATTTATCAAATCTTCTTCAGGAGCTTGCGCTATTGAAAGAAACAAGTAGTGTTGTAACTGAATTAGATTTGGCACATGTAGAAGAATTGCCAGTGCAAAGGATCTCAAGAAAAATAAGGGACGATTACTGGAATGAACTTACTAGGACCATCGATAAAAAAGGACTGGTTCAAATCTTAGAAGATGAAAAAACGACCAACGAAATAGCAACTCTTTATGTTTCTGCTAAAGACAGTCAAGGAGTACACTATTTTCAAGAATTAGAGCGCGAATTAAAAAATTTCAAAGTAGAAGTTTTACCTGAAAATTATACTGAAGAATATGTAGCCACTTTAAATAAAAAACCAGGAATATTAGCTTTGGCTTTGGAGCAAAAGCTATACAGTTTACAAGGAGTTCCTTTTGTAGTGCCAGGAGGGAGATTCAATGAAATGTATGGCTGGGATAGTTATTTTATTGGAGTAGGTTTATTAATCGATAAGCAGTTAGAAAAGACGATGGCTATCGCTGATAATTTCAGATACCAAATTATACATTATGGTAAAATATTAAATGCCAATAGAAGCTATTATTTAACCAGGACGCAACCGCCATTATATTCTTCTTTATTAATAAATATTGTAAAAGGGGCTAAGGTCGATAATGAATGGTTAAGAAAACATCTCGAAACCGTGATTTTAGAATACCAGACTGTATGGATGGTGCAAGGGAACAGATTAACAGAAACGGGTTTAAATAGATATAAATCTGGAGGTGTGGGAATGCCGTTTGAAGTTGAGCCTGGTCATTTTGATGATGTTCTTGCGCCCTATGCAAAGAAGTATGACCTGCCCATTAGAGAGTTTGAAAAACAATATTTAAATAGAACACTAGTTGATCCAGAGCTAGACACTTATTTTGTCCATGATCGGAGTTTAAGAGAAAGTGGACACGACACCACTAATCGATTAATAAATACTTGTGCTAATCTCAACTCAGTTGATGTAAATAGCTTTCTTTATAAATACGAAAAGGATATCGCATATTTGATAAAAACGTATTTTGATGATGCTTTTCAAGCAGAGGGTACTACTTATTCTTCTGCTGATTGGGAACTTAAAGCTGAATTTCGAAAAGGTAAAATTGATCTACTTTGTTGGAATAAAGAGGCAAGCATGTACTTTGATTATGATTTTATACATAAAGAACAATTGCCTTTTGAAGCCGCTACAACATTTTTCCCACTATGGGCAGGCTTGTGTTCAAAAGAACAAGCTAAAAAGCTGGTCGAGATTGCTTTACCACAATTTATAAGACAGGGGGGGATTACAGGAAGCACCCAAGCGAGTGTTGCTGATTATCCTGAAGATGCACCACAAAGGCAATGGGATTATCCTTTTGGATGGGCACCACATCAAATGCTGCTTTGGGAAGGACTGCTGAATTATGGATATCTGGACAAGGCTCAGGAAATGGTTTATAGATGGCTTTGGTTAATTACAAAAAATGCTGTGGAATACAATGGAACGATTCCTGAAAAATTTAATTTAGAAACCAGTTCGCATAAAGTCTTTGCTGAATATGGAAATGTAGGAACTAAGTTTGATTACATTTCTAAAGAAGGATTTGGTTGGGTTAATGCTTCGTATCAATATGGATTGCAAATTTTAAATGAGAATTTTAAATCAGAATTAAACAAACTCACTTTGCCAGACGAAATATTTAATAGATAGTTTTTGACAAAATAATAGTTGTTTATAGGCTAATTTTTTTAACTTTATAGTCCACTAAAATTTTCCGATATGACTGTAAATCAAATATTAAGCATTAAAGGTAGCGAAGTACATTCGATAGTATCCACCATCACGGTTTATGAAGCCTTAAAAGTAATGGGGGAGAAAAATGTAGGTGCAGTATTAGTAATTGAAGATAATTTACTCAAAGGTGTATTGTCTGAAAGAGACTATGCGCGAAAAATAGTTTTGAAAAATAAAGCTTCCAAGGATACCCTTGTTCATGAGATTATGGAACGTGATGTGATTACCGTTAAACCTACCGATGATTTAGATTATTGTATGGGGCTAATGAGTTCTAAAAGAGTACGACATTTACCAGTGTTAGAAAATGATGCTGTTATGGGAGTGATTTCTATAGGTGATGTTGTAAAATCCATTATTGAAATCCAGAAAGAAACCATTCAGCATTTAGATTCTTACATCAGCGGAACTAAAGCTTAAAAGCAAATAGATATAGCATTTATAAATAGCCACAATCATTGTGGCTGTTTTTTTTACAACACAATAGGACTGGTTTTTTACAAAAGAATAATATAAATACCTGCTTTTTAAATCAAGACTTCTATCTTTGTAAGCTACAATAAAATGTAAAAAAATGAATAAAAATAGCAAAAGAAGAGAGGCCTTGTTGTATCACGCAAAGCCAACTCCAGGAAAAATTCAAGTAGTACCTACTAAGAAGTATGCCACACAAAGAGATTTGTCATTAGCATATTCACCAGGTGTAGCTGAACCTTGTTTAGAAATTGCAAAAGATGTTGATAATGTCTATAAATATACGGCCAAAGGAAACTTAGTAGCTGTAATTACAAATGGTACTGCGGTACTAGGACTTGGTGACATAGGTCCAGAAGCCTCAAAACCAGTAATGGAAGGGAAAGGTTTATTGTTTAAAATCTTTGCTGACATCGATGTTTTTGATATTGAAATAGGGACAAAGGATATTGAGGAATTTATCCAAACCGTCAAAAATATAGCACCCACTTTTGGTGGAATTAATTTAGAAGATATTAAAGCTCCTGAATCTTTTGAGATTGAACGTCGTTTAGTTGAGGAATTAAATATTCCAGTAATGCACGATGATCAACATGGAACAGCAATTATATCTTCTGCGGCTTTAATAAATGCACTAGAATTAGCAGATAAGAAAGCTGAAGATGTAAAAATGGTTGTTTCTGGAGCAGGGTCAGCAGCATTAGCTTGTGCTGATTTATATATATTATTAGGTGTTAAAATGGAAAACATTTTAATGTTTAATAGTAAAGGATTGCTAACTAAAAACAATCCGTCATTGTCAGCAATGCAATTGAAGTATGCTAAAGATATAGAACCATTAACTCTTGAAGAAGCATTAGTTGGAGCTGATATTTTCCTAGGTTTGTCCTCAGGAAATATCATGACACCACAAATGTTATTAGGAATGGCTGATAATCCTATCGTATTTGCTATGGCTAATCCAGATCCAGAGATTGACTACAATTTAGCTATTGAAACACGTAAGGACATCATCATGGCAACAGGAAGGTCTGACCATCCTAACCAAGTGAATAATGTTCTTGGATTCCCATATATTTTTAGAGGTGCGCTAGATGTTCGTGCGACTAAAATTAATGAGGCGATGAAGATGGCTGCAGTAAAAGCGTTAGCATTATTAGCCAAAGAGTCTGTGCCAGAACAGGTAAATATTGCGTACGGTGCCACTAAGTTGGTTTTTGGTAGAGAGTATATTATTCCAAAGCCTTTTGATCCAAGATTAATTAGCATTGTTGCTCCTGCTGTGGCAAAAGCGGCAATGGAATCTGGTGTTGCTTTGAATCCAATCACGGATTGGGATAAATATGAAGAAGGATTACTTGATCGTCTAGGAAACGATAATAAAATGGTACGATTGATTACCAATAGAGCTAAAATGGATCCTAAAAAGATCGTTTTTGCTGAGGCAGATCATTTAGACGTTTTAAAAGCGGCACAAATTGTTTTAGAAGAAGGAATTGGTCATCCTATTTTATTAGGAAATAAAGAAATTATTTTAGAGTTAAAAGAAGAATTAGGCTTTGATGCTGATTTGGAAATTATTGACCCTAAAATTAAAGAAGAAGACGAGAGACGCAATAGGTTTGCCACTATATATTGGGAATCTCGCAAAAGAAAAGGAATCTCCTTATATGATGCGCAAAAGTTAATGCGTGAACGCAATTACTTCGCTGCGATGATGGTGAACGAAGGAGAAGCTGATGGATTAGTAACAGGACATTCTAGAAGTTATTCTTCTGTAGTTAAACCGATGTTGCAGCTAGTTGATAAAGCGCCTGGAGCATCAATTATCGCGACAACTAATATGATGATGACGGCTCGTGGGCCTATGTTTTTATCAGATACGGCTATAAATATTAATCCAACAGCAGACGAGTTAGCAAAGATTGCAATCATGACAGCTAAAACAGCAAGAATGTTTGGAGTGGAGCCCGTTATTGCTATGGTTTCTTACTCTAACTTTGGTTCTTCAACTAATGAAAGTGCTACTAAAGTTAGAGCAGCGGTTTCTTATTTACATGAGCATTATCCAGATTTGATTATTGATGGAGAGGTTCAGGCTGATTTTGCTTTAAATCCAGAAATGTTGAAAGAGAAATTTCCTTTTTCTAAATTAGCAGGAAAAAAAGTAAATACCTTAATATTCCCAAATCTTGACTCAGCTAACATTACTTACAAACTTTTGAAAGAGTTAAATAAAGTGGATTCTATTGGACCCATTATGTTGGGAATGGGCAAGCCAGTTCACATTTTTCAATTAGGAGCTAGTGTTGAAGAAATGGTAAATATGGCTGCTATTGCTGTTATCGATGCTCAAGAAAAGCAAAATAAGAAGACAAAAGAACAAACAATTAAATAATATACTATATTGCTTATCATAATTCTGTATTATGGTAAGCAATTTTTTTTGGTATAAACTCAAAAGCTAATGATAGCACATTTACAAGGAAAACTAGTTGAAAAAACACCTACCCAAGTGGTAATTGATTGTGCCGGTGTAGGCTATGAAGTAAATATTTCTTTGCATACCTATTCATTACTCCCATCAACTGATTTTATTAAACTATTTACCTATCATCAAATTAAAGAGGATTCACATACTTTGTTTGGGTTTGTAGAGAAGTCAGAAAGGGAAATTTTTAAAATGTTATTATCTGTTTCAGGGATTGGTGCCAGCATAGCCAGAACAATGCTATCGTCATTAGAACCTAAACAAATTATACATGCCATCGCTTCTGCTGATGTAGGAACAATTCAATCAATAAAAGGAATTGGTAGTAAAACTGCTCAAAGGGTGATTTTAGACCTTAAAGAAAAAATGCTCAAATTGTACGATTTAGACGAAGTTTCAATGTCTCAAAGCAATACAAATAGAGATGAGGCGTTATCTGCTTTAGAAGTTTTAGGCTTTGTACGCAAAACTTCTGAAAAAATCATTGAAAAGATTGTCAAGGAAGATCCAGATGCTTCAGTAGAAACAATTATTAAAAAAGCATTAAAAGCCTTATAGAAGGTTCGTAAAACAAAGATTTATATGCAAAAAATTTGTATTTTTTTGTTGGTTTTATTCAGTGGCTTTGTATCCAAAGCACAGGTAAACGAAGAGACACAGGATACGACTAAAACTGGTTTCTCTCAAGGAAAAATCCAAATAAAAGACCCTAAAAGTATTGTTTCGGCTTACACTTATGACCCCGTAACTGATCGGTATATTTATACCAATAAAGTGGACGGGTTTTCTATTAATTACCCTATTATATTGACTCCTAGCGAGTATGAAAAATTGGTTTTAAAAGAATCAATGCGCAATTATTTTAAGAAAAAATCAGATGCGATAGATGGTAAAAAAGAAGGAAGCGAAGACGATAAGAAAGATCTACTACCGAAATATTATGTCAATTCGGGACTTTTTGAATCTATTTTTGGTAGTAATACCATCGATGTAAAGCCTACAGGATCTGTAGAAATGGACTTAGGCGCTCGTTATACTAAACAAGATAATCCCTCATTTTCACCTAGAAATAGGTCTAATTTATCATTTGACTTTGATCAAAGAATTAGCATGAGTTTGATGGGAAAAGTAGGTACAAGATTAAATGTAAATGCTAACTATGACACACAATCAACATTTGCATTTCAAAATTTAATTAAGCTGGAATACACGCCTACCGAAGATGATATCATTCAGAAAATTGAAGTAGGAAATGTAAGCATGCCGCTAAATAGTTCGCTTATTCGTGGTGCTCAAAGTTTATTTGGAGTAAAAGCCCAATTGCAATTTGGTAAAACTACAGTGACAGGTGTATTCTCCGAACAAAAATCACAAACTAAAAGTGTTGTTGCCGAAGGTGGTGGAACTATCCAGGATTTTGACATGTATGCTTTAGACTATGATAATGATAGGCACTTCTTCTTATCACAATATTTCAGAAATAAATATGATGCTTCGTTAAAAAATTATCCTTTCATAGATAGTAGGGTCCAAATTACAAGAATTGAAGTGTGGGTTACCAATAAGCAAACTCGTGTTAACACAAATTCTAATAATTTAAGAAATATTATTGCGCTTCAGGATTTAGGAGAAGGACAATTGTCAGGAATCCCAGATAATCAAGTGGTCGTTTTAGATCCTTCAACCGGAATGTTTAATAACCCAGTCAATTCACCTTCAGATAACAGTAACAATGACTATGATCCTGCACAAATACAAAGTGGGACAGGACTGTTGAATGCAAATATTCGCGAAATTGTAACTGCTAGTTCTGGCTTTAATGTTACGGTGAGTGAAGGGCAAGATTATTCGAAATTAGAAAATGCTCGAAAGTTAAATGCAAATGAATACACTTACAATTCTCAGTTAGGATATGTTTCCTTGCAGCAAAGACTGGGTAATGATGAGGTTCTTGCCGTTGCTTATGAATATACTATTGGTGACAAGGTATACCAAGTAGGAGAATTTGGTAATGACGGCGTAGATGCTACAGTGGTTACAGGAAATAATAATTCTAATCAAGCTATTATCACGCAAAGTTTGATACTGAAAATGCTGAAAAGTAATTTAACAAATGTAAAAAATCCTATATGGAATTTGATGATGAAGAACATTTATCAAATTCAAGGAGGGTATCAACTAAAGCAAGAAGACTTTAGATTCAATATACTTTATACTGATCCTTCGCCCATTAATTATATTACTGAAGCCAAGGATATAGCGGGTAATCCAGTGCCTTTTCCTGCTAATCCATCGCCAGATAATAGAGTACAAGAAACGCCTTTATTAAAAGTATTCAATTTAGATAAACTAAATTATAATAACGATCCACAAACTGGTGGTGACGGATTTTTTGATTACATGCCTGGGGTAACGATTGATTCGCAAAATGGCCGAATTATTTTCACAACCAAAGAGCCTTTTGGAGAACTGTTGTTTTCTAAATTATCTAATACGGGTACTTCTGAGAATTATAACGATCCAGCTACTTACAATGAAAATCAGAAAAAGTACGTGTTTAGAAGCATGTATCGCAATACACAGTCGGGAGCTTTACAAGACAGTGACAAGAACAAGTTTTTATTAAGAGGTAAATACAAATCAACAGCTAGTAATGGTATTCCTATAGGTGGCTTTAATGTTCCGCAAGGGTCAGTTGTTGTAACTGCAGGTGGACGTGTGTTAGTTGAAGGAATAGATTATAGTGTCAATTACCAACTGGGAATGGTGCAAATATTAGATCCTTCTCTTCAAGCTTCAAATACGCCTATTGAAATTTCGTTAGAAAATAATTCCTTTTTCGGGCAACAAACCCGAAGATTCATGGGGGTGAATGTAGAGCATAAAATTTCAGATAAATTTTTAGTAGGAGCGACCTTCTTAAAAATGAGTGAAAGACCGTTTACACAAAAATCGACTTACGGTCAGGAATCTGTCAATAATACAATCTTTGGATTCAATACAAACTATGCTACAGAAGTGCCATTCTTTACAAGATTAGTTAATAAATTACCTAATTTAGACACTGATGTACCCTCTAGTTTATCTGTGAGAGGAGAAATTGCTTTCTTAAAACCGAATGCTCCTAAAGCCTCAGACTTTCAGGGAGAGTCAACAATATATGTAGATGATTTTGAAGGGTCTCAGTCAACAATAGATATGCGTTCTGCTTATGCTTGGAGTTTGTCATCAACTCCAGATAGGAATGTTAGAAGTGCGTATGATTTTAATGCTAATGCTAATGATTTGAGTTATGGTTTTAAAAGAGCCAAGCTAGCATGGTATTCTATTGACCCTGTTTTTTATACCTCAAAACCATCGGGTATAACTAATGACGACCTTTCTTTAAATACCACTAGACGAATTTATAGTGAAGAGTTGTATCCTTTAACAGATATTGCTCAAGGACAGTCTCAAGTTGTTAATACATTGAATTTAAGCTACTATCCTTCAGATAGAGGACCGTATAATAATAATCCAAATTTCCAGTCGAGTCCCCAAGATAATTTTGGAGGAATCATGCGATCGATTAATTCTACTAATTTTGAACAAGGGAATGTAGAGTATATTCAGTTTTGGGCACTAGATCCTTATGTTGGAAAAGGGGAAGTAGCAAAAAGCAATACAGGTAAAATCTATTTTAACTTAGGAGAAGTTTCAGAAGATGTTCTGAAGGATGGTCGTAAACAATATGAAAACGGATTAGGGCCTGATCAAATTCTTGTTAACCCAAGGCCTCTATGGGGAGATGTTCCCGCATCACAATCATTAATTTATGCCTTTGATGCAAACCCAAATAATAGAGCAAATCAAGATCTGGGTTTAGATGGTTTAAATAATAGTAAAGAAGGAGAAGTGTACTCTAATTTTGCATCTGATCCAGATCCTGCGGCAGATGATTACACCTATTATTTAAATGCATCAGGAGATATTGTACAACGCTATAAAAACTATAATGGAGTTGATGGAAATTCAGCGGTAGATATAAATGATCCGAATAGGGGCTCTACAACGGTTCCAGATGTGGAAGATATCAATAGGGATAATACGATGAATACTATTAATGCGTATTATGAATACAGTATTGATATTCAACCTAACATGGCTATCGGGCAAAATTACATTACAGATATTAGAAACACACAAGTTACTTTACCTAATGGACAAGTTACTGATGCCAGATGGATCCAATTTAAAATTCCCGTTTCTCAGCCAGAAAACACTATAGGTAATATTTCTGATTTCAGATCAATTCGATTTATGAGAATGTTCATGACTGGCTTTAGTGAGCCAGTAACCATGCGTTTTGGATCCTTAGATTTAGTGCGAGGCGAATGGAGAAGATATACAAACACGCTAGATTTTAATGATACAAATGTTGCTGATGACGGTACTGATCTAGATGTCTTAGCAGTAAATGTTCAAGAAAATAATGAGCGCTGCCCAGTTAATTATATAATTCCTCCAGGAGTTCAAAGGGAGCAGTTGTATAATAACAATACAATTATCAATCAAAATGAGCAATCCTTATCTTTAAGGGTTTCCGGTGATGGTTTAGAGCCACAAGATTCCAGAGCAGTATTTAAGAACGTGAGTATTGACATGCGTCAGTTTAATAAATTGAAGATGTTTTTACATGCAGAGTCCTTGCCAGGAGAAGTTGCTTTGCGAGATGATCAGATGGTTGGTTTTATTCGTTTTGGAAACGATTTTACTCAAAATTTCTATCAAATTGAAGTGCCTTTAAAAGTGACAGTTCCTACGTTAAGTTCGGGAACAAATTGTTCGCCTTTAAGTGCAGAAGTAGTTTGGCCAGAAGCCAATGAGATTGATCTTACTTTAGCTTTATTGACACAACTGAAAATTCAGGCTATGAGTGTGGATCTAAGTACACTTCCTTTAGACGGTATTTATTATCAAAATGAAGATGAATTGAACCCTGCTTTAGCTAATAAGGTAAATAAGTTACGACTGGGAATTAAAGGAAATCCTAATTTTGGTATGGTACGTACTTTAATGGTTGGTGTCAAAAATAATGATGCTACCCAAGATATTAAAGGAGAAGTTTGGTTTAACGAATTGCGATTGGCAGAAATGGACAATCAAGGAGGGATGGCTGCGATCCTAAACGTGGATACAAATTTTGCTGATTTTGCTACTGTTTCAGCAACAGGAAGAAAAAGCACTGTTGGTTTTGGTGCTTTAGAGCAAGGTCCTAATGAAAGAAGCCGTGAAGATATACAGCAATATAATATTGTAACTAATGTAAATCTTGGGAAATTATTGCCTAATAAATGGGGGATCAATTTACCATTTAACTATGCCATTGGTGAAGAAGTAATCACGCCTGAATACGATCCTTTCAATCAAGATATTAAGTTAAAACAACTTTTAGACAACACAGCTGATGGTGCCGAAAGAGACAATTTAAATAGTAGAGCAATAGACTACACCAGACGCAGCAGTATTAATTTTATTGGAGTTAGAAAACAAAGAAGCCCAGAACAAAAACAGCACGTTTATGACCCTGAGAACTTTACTTTTTCACAATCATATAACAAGGTGGAGCGTCATGATTATGAGATTGAAGATTATGTCGATCAACAATTGAATACTTCTGTAGATTATGCATACAGTTTTGAATCTAAACCTATTGAGCCGTTCAAGAAAACGCAGTTTTTAAAGAAGAGCAATTATTGGAAAATGCTGAGCGATTTCAACTTTAATTATTTGCCTTCTAATATTTCGTTTAACACCAATATTAATAGACAGTACAACCGCCAACAATTTAGGCAAGTTGAAGTTGAAGGAATTGGATTAGATCCTTTGTATAGAAGAAATTTCTCCTTTAATTATCAATATGGTTTCAATTACAATTTGACCAAATCTTTAAAACTAACTTATACTGCTTCGTCAAGTAATATTGTAAAAAATTATTTGAATGAAGACAATGAACCTATTGACAGTTTTACAATATGGGATAGCTATTGGAACATTGGAGATCCCAACCAGCACATGCAACAACTGTTGGTGAACTATGAAATTCCAATTAATAAAATCCCGCTATTTAGTTTTGTAAAAGCAAATTATAGTTATACTGGCGATTATAGCTGGCAGCGCGCTTCTAATGCTTTGTCAGAAATTGTGATAGATGGAGATAATTATAATTTAGGAAATACAATTCAAAACGCACGTTCTAATACTTTGAACGCTAGTTTTAATATGGAAATGCTATATAAATACTTAGGAGTGTCTAAAAACGCCGCTAAGTCAACTCCAAAAGCTAAGGTTATTGCGCCTAAGCCAGGAGAGAAAGTACTCAACACTAACAATAAGCCAGAAGCGCAAAACAATGAGTTTTTATCTGGTATAAAAGGAGTTTTAACGAGCATTAAAAATGTACAGTTAAACTACACCGAAAACAGTGGAACAGTCTTGCCTGGTTATACACCAAGTATCGGTTTCTTAGGTTCTTCTCGACCATCGTTAGGGTTTATTTTTGGAAGTCAAGACGATGTGCGATATGAAGCGGCTAGAAACGGTTGGTTGACAAATTATCAAGAGTTCAATCAAAACTACAGTCAGGTGACTAATAAAATGTTTAAAGCTACTGCAAATGTAGATTTGCTGCCTGATTTGAAGATTGATTTAAACTCTGATAGATCTTATTCAGAAAATTATTCTGAACAATATGATGTTACTAATGGACAGTATAATTCACGATCACCTTATACTTATGGTTTATTCTCCATATCTACGGTGTTAATTAAAACATCGTTTTCCGCTAGTGATGAAAACAGATCTGCAGCCTTTGATGATTTTAGATTAAACAGACTTACAATAGCTAATCGATTAGCTACACAACGAGGAATTGATGTGAATAATCCCGCTAATCTCGATGAAGACGGTTATCCATTAGGGTACGGTAAAAATAATCAAGCGGTATTACTGCCTGCTTTTCTAGCAGCTTATTCAGGGACTGATGCTGCTAATACGTCACTTGGTATCTTTAGAAGTTTCCCTATCCCTAACTGGGCTGTAAAGTACAACGGTTTGATGCGCTATGACATGTTTAAAAGAAACTTCAAGCGTTTTTCATTGCAGCACAACTATAGAGCATCGTACACGATTAATCAGTACCGTTCTAACTTTAATTATGATGAAAATCCTGATGGAGTAGATGACAGTGGTAATTTTTATAATAAGACAATCATGTCTAATATCAATTTAGTGGAACAATTTAGTCCATTAATTCGAATGGATTTTGAACTAAAGAGTTCTTTAAAAGTACTAACTGAAATCAAGAAAGATCGCGCTTTGTCGATGAGTTTTGATAATAATTTATTAACAGAAGTTAAGGGTATTGAGTATGTTGTAGGATTGGGTTACCGATTTAAAGATGTTATTTTTTCTTCTCGTTTAGCTGACAATCCATCTGGAATAATAAAAGGAGATATCAATATGAAAGCTGACTTCTCGTACCGAAATAATCAGACAATTGTGCGTTATTTAGATTATGATAACAATCAATTAGCAGGAGGACAAAATATTTGGGCTATAAAATTGACTGCTGATTATGCGTTCAGTAAAAACCTAACCGCTATCTTTTATTACGACCATTCTTTCTCTAAGGCTGTGATATCAACTTCATTTCCTTTGACAAATATTCGTTCAGGATTTACACTGCGTTATAATTTTGGGAATTAATTTTGAAAATCTAAACAAGATTTGAATAGAAGATTGTTACATTTGCGTAACAAAAAATAAATTATCAATTATCAATTAGTATTTATATGAATATACCAGCAAATTTAAAGTACACTAAAGACCACGAGTGGGTAAGTTTAGAAGGTGATGTTGCCACTGTAGGGATTACACATTTTGCTCAAAAAGAATTAGGAGATATCGTTTATGTTGAAGTAGAAACTTTAGATCAAACTCTTGAAAAAGATGAGGTTTTTGGTACTGTTGAAGCTGTAAAAACAGTTTCTGATCTTTTCCTTCCTTTAGCAGGAGAAATAATTGCATTTAATGATGATTTAGAAAGTAATCCAGAGACAGTAAATTCTGACCCTTATGGCGCAGGCTGGATGATAAAAATAAAAGTTTCAGATGTTGCCGATTTTGATTCTTTGCTTTCAAGTGAAGCTTATAAAGAATTGATTGGTGCCTAAAAAAATATTGTTTTTGGCGGCTTTAGCTTGGACAGTAATAATTTTATTTTTGTGCCTTGTTCAATCTGATGAATTGCCCGTTATTAATGTAGTCAATTTAGACAAATACATACACGCATTTTTGCACTTTGTATTTACCTCACTTTGGATTTTATTTTTTAAAACACAGGTGAAAAATGCAAATAAGTACAAGCCATTATTTGTCTCATTTATGCTTTCCGTTGTTTTGGGAATTATAATTGAATTATTACAGCAACAATTTACAACTACTAGAAGCGCTGATACTTTTGATGTTTTGGCAAATATATCAGGAGCTACGTTAGCAGCATTTCTTGTTTTATTTTATGACAGGTATAAGCATTCAAATAGTAAATAATTTAAAACCCACTCCGGTGGGTTTTTTTATGTCTTGTTTTTAAATTATTAGCAGTGGTAGTTTACTCTTTAAAATGATTTTCGATGTTTTGATTTTAAATATTGCAATTGCTGAGAAAAAGTAATCTAGTATAGCGAACGCGTTTTGAATATAAAATGTATTTTTGCCGAGTACGGTAATAATAAAATTCAAATCATTAGCACTATGAATATTAGACACTACTTAGATTCAACTTACTTAAAAACAGCAAGACAAGCTGGACTTGATGAAAATGAAAACATCAAGGTAGTAGAGAAATTTATTAAAGAAGCTATTGATGAGAATTTCAAACTAATCATGATTAGACCTGAAATGGTTTCTTTGGCAAAAGAAATGATAGTGGCGGCAAATTCAGCTGTTCAAATAGGAACCGTGATTGATTTTCCCGAAGGGAAATCTACTATAGAAAGCAAACTTCAAGAAGCAAACCAAGCTATTTTGGATGGCGCTGATGATCTGGATTTTGTTTGTAATTACGAAGCTTTTAAAAATGGCGAAATAGATTTACTAAAAGAAGAGTTGTATCAAGGAACAAAACTAGGTTTAGATCACAACAAGGTAGTGAAGTGGATTATTGAAGTGGCAGCTTTAAATGATAAGGAAATCGTTCAGCTTTCTTCGTTGATTAAGAAGGTTGTTATTTCAAATTTTCCAGAATCAAGTTATAATTCGGTGTTTGTTAAATCGTCTACTGGTTTTTATAAAACCGAAAACGATTTGCCAAATGGTGCTACAAGAGAAAGCATTATCATGATGCTTGAGAATGCATCTCCTTTACCTATTAAAGCAGCAGGTGGTGTGAGAACGTATGAAGAGGCAGTGCAAATGATTCAGCTAGGGGTAAAACGCATAGGGACTTCCGGAGCTAAAGCAATAGCTAATGGGGAGGATTCAAAGCAAGAATATTAAATCAAATCTCAAAAAATAATATGAAAAAAGGTTTATTAACTTTATTGTTATCATTCTTTTCTTTTTTTAATTACGGCCAAACGGATCCAAGTAATGCTTCAAGAGCAAATGCCGCTCCAGAACGCTTTCCTGTTTTTTCTAATTGTGCAAATTTAGAAGCGAAAGCTTTAGAAAACTGTTTTTACACCGAAGTTCAAGACTTTGTATTTGAAAATTTTGTGGTTCCAGAGCAACTTATGCAAAATGGTTTTAGGGATAATGTTAAGGTTCTTTTTGAAGTAGACGCTTCAGGTAAATTTAAAGTAATTTATGTTAATGCTGTTGATGAGAAACTGATTATAGAAACTAAAAGAGTTTTTGCTAAATTCCCTAAAATTACAGCTGCTACTTATAATGGTAAACCTGTTTATGCTCAATTTAATATCACTATAGCAATTCCTTTAAGAAGTACAGAGGCAGCAGCGTCTGAAGCTCTAGCTAATGATACAATTGTTAAAGAGGATAGTAGTCCGTTGACAGAGTTAGATAGTATTACTTATGCTAAATACAATAATCCGGAGTACGACAGTCATTTAAATATTCCTTTTTCTCACAGTTATTACGCACAGTTTGACGGTGCACTAAATAAAGTAGGAAGCAACAATCACACTGCATCTAAGCCTTATACTTATGCAGAGGTAGCTAAATACTATGATACCAAATCCGTAAACGAATCTCTTAAAAAAGAGGCTTCGGGCTGGTCGGCCAAAAAATTGTGGAATGAAAATATGGTAGCTATTCAAGGCGATGGATACTGGTTGACTCTTAATCCTATTGTCGATTTGCAATTGGGGAAAGCAAGTAATAGTGATGTATCCTATACCTATGTTAATACCCGCGCGATCAATTTTAGAGGAGGTCTGGGTAAAAATTTAAACTTTAGTACTACCGTTTTTGAAAGCCAAGGACGTTTTGCCGATTACTTTAATCGTTATGCAGAGTCTATTAAGCCGGCGGGAGGTAATCCTGCGATTATTCCTGGAATAGGAATTTCAAAAGAGTTCAAAACAGACTCCTATGACTTTCCTTTGGCGGAAGCCAATATCACCTTTACAGCGAGTAAGCACATTGATTTGCAACTGGGTTATGGTCGCAATTTTATAGGTGATGGATACCGATCTTTATTAGAGAGTGACGGCGCCAGTCCTTATCCTTACTTTAAAATAAACACTAATTTCTGGAAAATTAAATACACAAATACTTTTATGTGGCTCAAGGATGTTCGGCCAGAAGTGACCTTAGAACGTACCTATGCTACTAAATTTATGGCAAATCATTACTTGAGTTGGAATGTTTCGAATAGGTTAAACCTTGGTTTTTTTGAATCTGTAATTTGGACCAATACAAATGATAGAGGATTTGATGCTAGTTTTGTCAATCCTATAATTTTCTATAGATCGGTTGAGTTTGCTTCATCGGCAAGAACAGGAAATGCTCTTTTAGGATTCAGCTATAAATATAAATGGAGCAATCAGCTTAATTTTTACGGGCAGTTTTTATTAGATGAATTTTCTTTGGGGGATATAAAAAGTGCTGATAATAGTTGGAAAAATAAATTTGGTTACCAATTAGGAGCTAAATATTACAATGCATTTCATGTAGATAATTTATTACTACAGTTAGAGTATAATCATGTGCGTCCATATGTATATTCTCATAGTGTACCAATTACTAATTATGCTCATAATAATCAAAGCATAGGGCATCAATGGGGAGGTAATTTTAGAGAATTTATCGCTATAGCTCGTTATCATAAAGGACGTTATTTTGCTGATGCAAAAGTAACAGCGGGAACTCGCGGTTTTGATTTTGATACCACCGAAGATGGTTTTAATTATGGCGGAAATATTTACAAGGATTATGATGAGAACAGGCCATATGATAGTGGAGTAAAAGTAGGGCAGGGGAATAGAACAGCAATTTTCATTGCTGATATCCAGGGAGGATATTTAATTAATCCAACAACTAATTTGAAACTTTTTGGTAGTTATATATATAGGAATTTTGACCCTACCAAGAATACGGAAACCACATTCAAAGAAAGTACCAGTTGGTTTACTTTAGGTTTAAGAGCAGATATTTTTAACTGGTATTTTGACTATTAATATTCGTTACTAAAGTGTATTTATTATGAATTTTTGCTGCTGATTCTTATTAGAAGATGGCTTTGAAAAAAATGTAAATTCTTCAAACCTAATTCTCCATCTAATTTGTACCTTTGCAGCAGTTTTAAAAAATCTAATGAAAACCGCATTGAATTCTTCAACAAAAACTTTTTCCGTTAAATCGATTTTTTTAGACTTTAAAGAAATCACGAAAGCAGGACTTGCAATTAGTGTTTTGTTTTCTTCTATAGCTGGGTATTTTTTGGGAATTAATGATCAAAATCCATTTCAGTGGTCGGTTTTATTGATGCTGATAGTGGGTGGGTATTGCATGGTTGGTGCGTCTAATGCATACAATCAGGTAATTGAGAAGGATTTGGATATTTTGATGGATCGCACTAAAAATCGTCCAGTACCTTCGGGCAGAATGTCTCCTCGTACCGCTTTGATAGTAGCTAGTTTACTAACAATAATTGGAATTTCATTGCTATATATGATTAATCCTAAATCAGCCATGTTTGGTGCGATTTCTATATTCTTATATACAAGTGTTTATACACCGTTAAAAACGGTTACTTCATTATCCGTATTCGTGGGTGCTTTTCCGGGAGCTATACCATTTATGTTAGGATGGGTTGCTGCAACAGGGGATTTTGGTATCGAGGCGGGAACCTTGTTTTTAATTCAATTTTTCTGGCAGTTTCCGCATTTTTGGGCAATTGGTTGGTTTTTATATGAGGATTACGAAAAAGCTGGTTTTTTTATGCTGCCTACAGGGAAAAAGGATAAGGGTACAGCGTTACAGGTAATATTGTATACAGTGTGGCTGATAATTGCGTCTCTTTTGCCATCTTTAGGGTATACTGGAAAATTATTTATTTCTCCTATAGCAGCAGTAGCTGTATTTTTGTTAGGAATGTGGATGCTTTTTTATGCGGTGAGATTGTATAAATTAAGAACACCTAAGGCCGCAAGAACATTGATGTTAGTGAGCGTATCGTATATCACATTATTACAGTTAGTTTATATATTTGATAAATTTTTAAGATAGTTATGGAAATGACAATGACAACAGAAGAACATAAGTTAAGAACAGCAAGGTCATACAAGTTGATCTTGATCTTTGCTATGGTCAGTATGATTATGATGTTTGCAGGGCTTACGAGTGCCTTTGTGGTAAGTAAGTCTAGAGTTGACTGGTTAAAGGATTTTGAATTGCCAACGGCATTTTATTATAGTACGGTTGTAATTATAGGATGCAGTATTGCGATTCATTTAGCAAAAAAAGCCATTCAAAAAGACAATAAAAGTGCTACTACTACATTTCTTTTGGCTACTTTAGCACTTGGAGTACTATTTGTAATTTTACAATTTGTAGGTTTTGGACAAATAGTTGAGAATGGATATTATTTCACGGGAAGTGAGAGTTCAATAACCACTACATTTCTTTATATTGTTACGGTTGTGCATTTGATTCACCTAGCAGGAGGTTTGATTTCGCTGCTAATTATAATTTATAATCATTTTAAACAAAAATACAATTCTAGTCAAACTCTTGGAATAGAACTAGGTGCGATGTACTGGCACTTTCTTGATTTCTTGTGGATTTATTTATTTGTATTTTTATATTTCTTTAAATAAGAAAAAAACGTAAATTTGGGAACTTTTTAACGAATAACTTTTATGGAAGCGACAGTTACTACTGCAAATAGTGTAGAAAAAACTTGGGGAGGTGGCAATGAGCCAATGGGATCTAGTTACGGTAAATTAATGATGTGGTTTTTTATCATGTCTGATGCCTTAACGTTCTCTGGATTTTTAGCTGCTTACGGTTTTTCTAGATTTAAATTTATTGAAACTTGGCCTTTAGCCGATGAAGTGTTTACACACTTTCCATTTATGCATGGTGTATCTGCACCAATGTACTACGTGGCATTAATGACTTTTATTTTGATTTTTTCATCTGTAACAATGGTTTTGGCTGTTGATGCTGGTCATCAAATGAAAAAAAATAAAGTTGTTGTTTATATGTTTTTAACCATTATCGGTGGTTTGATCTTTGTTGGATCACAAGCTTGGGAATGGAAAAATTTCATTAAGGGTGAATATGGTGCTATTGAAACAACAGGAGGTAGTTTACTTCAATTTGTGGATAAAGAAGGTAATCGTGTAGCTTTGGCTGATTTTGCAGCAACATTACATGAAGATAGAGTGCAGCATACTAGAAGCACAGGAAGCTGGTTTGTAAGTGAAGATGCTTTGCCTACTTATTCAATTGCTGAAGTACAAGCTGGTTTTAAAGCGCATCCTGATCTTTTAATTAGAACAGAAGTTCTTTATGAAGCAACTCCAGAAACTAAAGTTGATACTAAAATTAACCATGAGTTAAGCAAGTTTAAACATAAAACAGTTTTAACAAGGGAAGAGTCTTTGTTAAGATTAAGTCAAGCTACTCATGTTGTAGAGGGAGCTAACTTAATCAGAAATGAATACGGTAGTAAATTATTTGCTGATTTCTTTTTCTTTATCACAGGATTTCACGGATTTCACGTTTTCTCGGGTGTGATTATTAACATCATCATCTTTTTCAATGTTCTGTTAGGAACTTATGAAAGAAGAGGAAGCTATGAAATGGTAGAGAAAGTTGGGTTGTACTGGCACTTTGTCGATTTAGTTTGGGTGTTTGTATTTACAGTATTCTATCTAGTTTAATTTTCAAAAATTATTATTATGTCACACGAACATGTATCAAATACAGCTGGAATCTGGAAAGTTTTCGCAATTTTATCAGCTGTTACTATTATAGAGGTATTTTTAGGAATACTTAAGCCAGATTTTTTACACTTGAATTATTTCCTTGGAATGAACTTGTTAAACTGGATATTTTATATTTTGACCATTTTTAAAGCATATTACATTGTATGGGAATTCATGCACTTAGGAGGCGAAAAAAGTAGTCTTAGATGGGCTATTGTTTTACCTGTAGTATTCTTAATATTATATTTACTTTTCATTCTTTTGACTGAAGGGAATTATATTTATGGGGTTTTTAAAGATTCAACGATTAAATGGAATTTTTAACACTATATTAATTCACAAAAAAGGTACGCAATTGCGTACCTTTTTTTATTTTTGCACTTCAAACTCTGCATTGTAATGAAAAAAAATATCGTTCTTTTTATCCTCTTTATTTTACCTATAGTCGCGTATCTTTTTTTTGCCTCGGGTGTCAATAGTTTTACAAAACTACCTGTTATTACTTCTAAAATTCCTGACTTTGGGAAATGGGAATCTCTAAATAAAGAACAAGTAACGCTAAATAATAAAGTGACCATTTTAGGTTTTTCTGGTTCTGAAGTTTTAAAAAACAGAGGAAATCTTTTTAATCTTAATGAGAAAATTTACCAGCGTTACCACACTTTCAAAGACCTTCAATTTGTTATGGTATGTCCACTTGGAACTGAAAATGATATAAGAAGCATTTTAGATGCCCTTGATGAGTTTACTGATGTCTCTCAATGGCACTTTGTATTTACTACACCAGAGCAAATCAATGCTTATTATGCGCAATTGCACTTAGAAGGTACCTTAGATCAATATGCTGGTACACCTAATGTTTACATTGTCGATAAAGAAAGAAATTTAAGAGGAAGAAAAGATCAAAAAGAATATAAGGAAGGGTACAATACTTTTCATCCTTCAGAGTTGAGTAATGAGATGTTAGATGATTTTAAAGTTATTCTTTACGAATATCGTGCTGCGCTTAAGAAAAACCACAATGCAACAAAAGAACTTTTAAAAGATTGATATGTTTAAAAATAAAGCTTACATAGGGATATCCTTTATTATTTTAGTTTTTGGAATTTATGCCATACCTAAAATAATAAGTAGAATACAGAATGGTGAAGTTGTGAAGGCAGATCGTTTGGATAGCGTTGCTACTGCTTCATCAAAAGATGGGAAATTAGTAAAAATAGGCCCAGCTCCAAAATTCTCTTTGGTTAACCAGGACAATGAAACAATTACTAATGAAACCTATAAAGGGAAAGTGTATGTTTTAGAATTTTTCTTTACTACTTGTCCTTCTATTTGCCCAAAGATGAACCAGAGTATGTTGCTTATCGAAAAGAAATTTTTTGGTAATCCTAATTTTGGTATTGTTTCTATTACAATAGATCCAAGTCATGACAATCCTAAGGTTTTGAAGGAACACGCTGCCTTGCTCGGAGTTAAATCGGCGAACTGGAACTTTTTGACAGGGGATAAAGAAACTATTCTAGGTTTGGCTAATAAAGGTTTCAATCTTTATGCTGCCGAAAACAGTAAAGTAGCCGGTGGATTTGAGCATTCCGGTTTGTTTGCTTTAATTGATAAAGACGGAAATATTCGATGTAGGAGAGATGAATTCGGGAACCCTATTCTTTATTATGACGGTTTAGAGAAAAAAGGAGTACGAGATATACAACAAGACATTAGTTTGTTATTAGAAGAATAGTAGTTATGAATGATCAAAATTTAGAACAAAAATATAAAAAGTGGATTGTTATTTTGTCTGTTGCAATTCCTCTTGTAGTAGTTATCCTCTTTAGTGTCAATCTAAGGAAGATGGGATTTGATGTGGCTCCTCTATCTTTTTTACCGCCCATTTATGCTGGAATTAATGGTTTAACTGCAGTATTGTTAGTTGCCGCTGTTATTGCAATTAAAAACGGGAATAGGAAGTGGCACGAAAATCTGATGAAAATGGCTATTGGTTGTTCCATAGCTTTCCTTGGTATGTATGTAGCTTATCACATGACTTCTGATTCTACTAAATTTGGGGGTGAAGGCATAATTAAATATGTGTATTACTTTATTTTAGGCACGCATATTATATTGTCTGTAATTATCATACCACTAATATTAATAACGTATGTTAGGGCTTTAGCGGGGGTTTTTGATAAACATAAGAAAATTGCTAAGATTACTTTTCCTATTTGGTTGTATGTTGCGGTTACTGGCGTTGTAGTTTATTTAATGATTTCTCCGTATTATGTATAAAAAAAATAGCTTTCATCTAATTGCTGTAGTCTTATTTCTATTAGTTGCTAATGCGGCTAGTGCTCAATGCGCCATGTGTCGTGCGGCATTAGGAGGTGAGGGAAATAATGCTCAAGCTCAGGCTGTTAATGATGGTATTGTTTATTTGATGGCAATTCCTTATCTATTAGTTGGTGTTATAGGTTATGCTGTGTACCGATTATATAGAAAGAAAAAAACGGAATAATCGAAAGTCTATTCCTATTTAAGACCATCAACGGTTACGTTAACTTCAGCGTTTACTTTGATAAAAGCTATAATAGCATTTTTAGTAAGTTGGATTTTTTGAAATTGAATGTCTTCCATTTTTCCATTGATAAACACTCCAGGCATCGGTGAATAATTACTAAGGTAACTCATCATTGTTTTTTTTCCTTCGTCTAAGTTGGCCTGAATAGAATATCTGCAATTTTCTTGAATTTTTTTAAGGATAACACCTTGAGCTAACCAATTAGCTGTTCGCATCAATTTGTTTTTTGTGTCCAAAACATAATCTAATTGGTCAAAATATATTTCTTTAGTAGTGTCATTGTATTTTGGAAAACCTGCAAGGTAGATGGTACCGTTAACACTTCCTGACAAATCCAGAGCGACAACCATTTTTGAGTCTTTATGCCAGATAGCGACGTTTTGTACTTTTACTTTTTTGTTTCCTTCGCCAAATTCCTGACCAATAAAGTTCTTTCTAATAATTTTAGACGCATCTGCATAGGAAGAAACCGCCACAATAGAAGTGCTCACTTGATTTGGGATTTTTGTAACTGCTTTTAAAATAATTTTATTGGCATCAAATTTTGTTTCAGGCTCCTGACCAATTAGCGTTTCCATATTGCATTTCATGCCCATCTGAAGTGTAAAAGAATCATTTTTTAGCTTTGCTGCCGAAGAGTAAATTTCTAGCGGTTTAATTCTTAGCCAACTTTCATAAGCCTCATTCATTTGAAAAGGAGTACATAGTTTTTCTAATGCTGCTAAAACATTGGGTTTGAAATCCATGGATTTTTCAATCACTTCATCTATTTTGCTTTCAATTTTAGATTTAAATAGCTTTACTGCTGGATTAATTAAATACGTTACTGGAAGATTTTTACCCATGACAACCATTGTCGGACTTTCATTCCAGTCTAAGGATTGGAGTTCTGTCTTTGTTTTTAATTTCCAATTATTCAGACTTACATCACTAGTCAGTGTTACGATTCCATTTAGATTAAACTCTTTGGTATTGTATAAGTCAACCCCCATCGTTCTGGTACCTATACGATATTTCACTACTGCTTTTAGAGGTAGCACTGTTTTTATTTTATCTGAAGTGCTAGCAGCATCATTTTGAATAGTTATGGGTGCTAATTTCCATATTTTCATTTCTATGTCATCATCCTCGATATCATTATCCTCATAGATTAGCCCATTCAAAAGATTGTTTGTCTGCTTTTCAATATCCTTTAATTTTATATTGATAGGCAAATTGATAAAAGACGGCGCTACTTCATATACTAACGGACTGGCGTCATCTGGCTCGGGTTTCAGTGTGTCAATTTTTTTAGAAGTTGAACAGCTTAGTAACAGCATGCAAGAAAGTATAACGGCTGAAATAGTTTTTGACATTTGAGAACGTTTGAAATGCGAAATTACTAAATAAATATATTTTTTTGATTTTTTGTAACAAAAGCAATTATTAAAAGTCTAATAGTTTTTATAGCTGTTGCAAAAGCTGTGAACTATTTACAGATTAGCATGACATCTTTATAAGAAAAAGTTAAATTTGTGTAGTAGTGACACTACATTTTATTAAATAAATATGGGAAATAAAAAATATTTTAGTTTACTGCTGTTGTTGTTCGCTAGTTTGTCATCCAATGCACAAACTAAAACTTGGACACTAGAAGAATGTGTGCGATATGCCCTAGATAACAACATTTCGATTAAGCAGACCGAATTAGATTCAAAGTCGGCATTAATTGATAAAAAAGATGCTTTAGGGAATTTCTTACCCACGGCAAATGCTTCTGCTTCTCATTCATGGAATATTGGATTGAATCAAGATATTACCACTGGTCTTTTGCAAAATAAAACCACCCAATTTACCTCTGCAGGAGCAAGTGTGGGAATCGATATTTACAATGGATTACAAAATCAAAATACACTTAGAAGAGCAAAACTTTCGATGGTGCTGGCAAAATACCAACTGGTAAAAATGCAAGAAGATATTGCACTTAATGTAGCGAATGCTTTTTTACAAGTTTTATTTAATAAAGAAAATCTCAAAGTTCAAAAGGAACAAATGGGAATAAATCAAAAACAACTGGCTCGTTCCCAAGAGCTAGTCAATGCTGGAACTATACCTAGAGGGGATTTATTGGATATTAGAGCTACTTTGGCAACAGATAATCAAAACGTAATTGCAGCCGAAAATAATTTGCTAATTTCTAAATTAAGTCTAGCGCAATTATTACAGCTCGATGATTTTCAAAATTTTGATGTTGTTGATGATGGCATGATGAAAGATGAAAATGCTATTCTTGCTCAAAATCCTACCGCGATTTATGACAAAGCTAAAGAGCAAAGAACTGAGCTTAAGATAGCGCAAGCCAATTTAGAAATTGCTGAAAAGAATTTGGCCATTGCCAAAGGAGGATTGCAACCTACTTTAAGAGGGTTTTATAACTTCAATACAAGAATATCATATGCTGATGTAGCATTGCGAGATGGTAATGGTGCCGTAATCGGAGTTCAGTCAGCGCCACCATTTTTTGATCAGTTCAATGATAACAAGGGGCAATCCTACGGTGCGCAATTGAATATTCCTATTTTTAATGGGTTTTCAGCTAAAAATAATGTAGAAAGATCTAAGGTTAGTTTAGAAAAATCCAAGCTTGCACTTGAGCAACAAGATCTGGATTTAGAAAGAAACGTATATACCGCTTTTACGGATGCTAAAGGCGCATTGAACTCGCATGAGTCAGCTCTTATTGCATTAGAGTCGCGTCAAGAGTCTTACAATTATGCTAAAGAAAAGTTCAATGTAGGCTTGATGAATTCTTTCGATTTAAATCAATCACAAACATTACTTTCTAATGCACAGTCTGAAGTATTAAGAAGCAAATACGATTATATCTTTAAAATTAAAATATTAGAATTCTATTTCGGAATCCCTATCATTAAAAACTAATTCATTATGTCAAAAAAAACAATTTATTATATAGTTGGTGGAGCAGCTGTACTTATAGTAGCATTAATTGCACTTTCAAAAGCAGGGGTAATCGGGAATAAAGACCATGGTGTAGAAGTTGAAATTAATCCTGTTACTACTTCAACTATTATTGAAACCGTTTCTGCAACAGGAAAAATTCAACCTGAGATTGAAGTAAAAATATCATCAATGGTTTCTGGTGAAATCATTTCATTGCCTGTTAAAGAAGGTCAAGTAGTTAGAAAAGGTGAATTATTGGTAAAAATAAACCCTGATTTATATACTTCTAGTTTAAACAGAACTATTGCGGGATTATCTGGTTCAAAAGCTGGTTTAACACAGGCAGATGCTCAATTTAATGAAGCTAAATCAAGTTATGATAGGAATAAGACGTTGTTCCAAAAAGGGATAATCTCTAAGTCAGACTGGGATAAAGCGATAGCAACTTATGAAGTAGCAAAAGCTACAAAACAAACAGCTTATTTTAATGTGCAAAGTGCTTCTGCATCTGTGAGTGAAGCTAAGGATAATTTAGGACGTACAATCATCTACGCGCCAGCAGACGGAACGATTTCGATGTTAAACGTAGAACTGGGAGAACGAGTTTTAGGGACACAACAAATGACCGGTACTGAACTTTTAAGGGTAGCCAACCTAAACAACATGGAAGTTGAAGTAGATGTGAATGAAAATGACATCGTAAAAATTAAAGTAGGTGATGAGGCAAATGTTGAAGTAGACGCTTATTTAAAAAAGAAATTCAAAGGTGTGGTGACGAGTATTTCTAATTCTGCTAGCAGTACATTAACTTCAGATCAGGTGACCAACTTTAAGGTTAAAGTACGAATTGTTAAAGAGTCTTACCAAGATTTATTAGAAGGAAAACCTGCGGCTTATTCACCGTTTAGACCAGGAATGACTGCTACTGTTGATATTATTACAAAGACTAAAAAGAATGTAATTAATGTGCCTATTAGTGCTATAGTAATCAAGTCTGATACTGCAGCTACCAAAGGTGTACAAATGGTAGAGACACCAGAAGATAAAAATGCAGCTCCAAAAAGTGATAAAAAGTTTGAGTGTGTTTTTGTAAAAGTGGGAGATAAAGCAAAAATCCGTGTTATTAAAACAGGTATTCAAGATGATACTAATATTGAAGTTATGAGCGGACTTCAAAAAGGAGATGTAGTAATTACAGGACCGTATACAACCGTTACTAAAGAACTGAACTCTGGGGATAAGATAACAGTTAAGACCACTGATAAAGATGCTAAAAAATAGTTTTCTTACTTTATAATATGTAGTGCTTTAATGCTACAATTCATTAACAAAAGCTGCTTAGTAGATTCTATTAAGCAGCTTTTGTTTTTGGTTTCAGAATTGTTTTTTTAAAGCGTTTTGACTTCCTTTGTAACCAGCAATTATACTAATCGTATTCTAACTTATATTTAAAAAATGGCGTATATCCTCAATATTGAAACGGCTACAAAAAACTGTTCGGTATCTATTGCAAAAGATGGGACAACTATGGTTTGTAATGAAATTTCAGAAGAAGGTTATTCTCATGCTGAGCGTTTGCATCTCTTTATCGAGAAATGCTTACAAGATATCGGAATCACGTACCAGGATTTATCTGCAGTAGCCGTGAGTCAAGGTCCAGGATCGTATACAGGATTACGTATTGGTGTTTCAGCAGCTAAAGGATTATGTTATGCTCTATCAATCCCTTTAATTGCAGTAGATACTCTGCAGGCGCTAGCTGCTCAAGCTAAGATCAGTGATGGTTTAATTGTTCCAATGATTGATGCTAGACGAATGGAAGTGTATAGCGCGGTCTTTACGGCAGATTTAAAGCAGAAAAGAGCAACTATGGCAGAGATTATATCTGAAGATTCTTTTAATGAATTAGAGGGAACTGTTTACTTTGTAGGAGATTGTGCTGAAAAATGCAAAACGGTGATGAATAAACCTAATTTTGTGTTTTTAGATACGCTTGTATATCCTTCCTCTAATGAAATGGGAATATTAAGTTATCAGAAGTTTCAAAATAAAGACACTGTTGATGTAGCTTACTTTGAGCCCTTTTATTTAAAAGACTTTTTGATTACTGCTTCAAAGAAATAATGTTGAACGCAAAGTGATTTTACCCGTCTGTTTTAGACATTTCTTTCACAAAGGGCTGAATGGCGATGCCTGCTTGGTCAAAAGCAATTTTACAATTCTCTAATGTTTCTGTAAAAACGACCCCAAAATCTTCATTCTTAGCCCACGGTCTTACTGCTAATTCAATTGCACTATCTGTAAGATTCCTGACAAAAACTTCAGGCTTTGGCGTTTGTAATACTTTAGGGTTGTTGTTTAAAATAGCTATAATTATTTCTTTGGCTTTCTTAATATCAGAATCATAAGATATTGAAAATGTTAAATCAGCACGACGCGTAGGCTGTAAAGAGTAATTTGTAATTGTCCCATTAGAGAGGATTCCATTAGGTATAAAGATCGTCTGATTATTTGCAGTGATTAATTTGGTTACAAAAATCTGTATTTCACACACAGTAGCTAAAACGCCTTGTGCTTCTATTGTATGACCTACTTTAAATGGTTTGAACAGTATAATAAGCATTCCTCCTGCAAAATTGGATAGCGATCCTTGTAGAGATAATCCAACTGCTAAACCCATGGCACCGAGGATGGCAACAAAAGACGATGTTTCTATACCTAACTTAGATATGAAGGTTACAAATAACAATACTCTCAAAATCCATAGTAATATGTCAGCTAAGAACTTGGTTAAAGTAGGGTCCAAGTCTCGTTTAATCATTATTTTTCTAATGAGCCTATTAATAATACGAATGGCATATAAACCAATAAACAAAATGATAAAAGCTGATATCAACTTTGGAGAATAAGAAAGAAATTCTTTAATATATAGGTTGGCATAGCTTGCCGCTGCATCAATATTTACTGTCATTTTTATTCTAATAAAAAACCTTCTCGGAAGAGAAGGTTGAAGTTTATTGTACAAAAATACAAATTAAATGGTTTTTATAAGTGTATTTGTACTTCTTATTCTTTAGGTGATGCTATTTCTGAACTTGCATTTCTTTCGGTAAAAGTGTCTATCTTTTCTTCTATTGTTGCTTTAGCATCTTGAGCAAAATCCTCCACTTTTTCTATTGCTTCTTCAGCATTTTCTTTGATACTATCGATGGTTTTTTCTAATAAATCAGCAGTTTTATCTGAGAATTCACTGATCGTTTCTTTAGCTTGATCCGTATAACTGTCAGCCTTATCTAGTAAAGGAGCTACAGATTCTTTAACATCATCAAAAGCAGTTTCGGCTTTCTCGGCTAGTTCGTCACTTACTTCTTTCACCTTTTCTATAGCTTCATCCTTAAAAAGTTCTGCTTTTTCTAAGTAAGGAGCAGCTGCTTCCTTTGATTCTGCTAAGGCATTTTCCGCTTTGTCTGTTAAAGCTGCTGTTGATTCTTTGGCTGAGCCAAATAAATTTTTTAAAAATGAAGTTACTCCCATGGTATTTTTATTTGATTAGGATACAATAGTAAGCATTTTTTGGAAGTTAAAGATTATTTGAATATTAATATTTTATTGGTAATCAATATTTTAAATTAAAAATGTTCAAGAATTCTATTTACATTATGCTGTTATATCTAAGTATAGCTTTAAGTAAGAAAACGAATTCTAATGGCCAATAGTAAATTTTATAAATGCTATTAAATAAAAAAAGCGCTTCAAAAGAAACGCTTTTTTTAAATTTTAACATGAATTATTCTAATTCAAATGTTATTTTTAAATTGACTCTAAACTCTGATACCTTTCCATCTTTAACAGTGGCACTTTGTTCATGAACATAAACAGAGCGTATGTTTTTAACCGATTTGGATGCTTTAGTAACTGCATTTTGCGTGGCTTCTTCCCAACTAGTATTAGAGCTGGAAAGTACTTCAATAACTTTTAATACTGACATAATTTCTATTTTTTTGGTTAAGAACTAAAGTTATTGATTTTTTTTCGAATAGGTTAAAAAAAACCGACTTAGTTTTGTAAATAAATAGAAATCAGCTGTTTATTGTGTTTCTTGCAGTTAAGCGTTCAATGCTTCAACATTAATTTTCTCGTCGTTCAGCATACTTTTTAACATGTTTTCGATACCGCTTTTCAAGGTAAATGTAGAAGAAGGACATCCACTACATGCACCTTGAAGGATAACTTTAACTGTTTTACTGTTTTCATCGTAAGAGTCAAAAGCAATATTTCCTCCATCAGCAGCTACAGCCGGTTTTACATATTCTTCAAGAATATTAATGATTTTTTGAGAAGTTTCGTCTAGTGAATCAAAGGTGGCGTCTTTAGTCTGTTCATCTTTCTCAATAGTTTGGATAAGACTTTCGTCTAAAACTGTACCGCCATTTTCAATGTACTGTTTGATAAAGCTTCTTAATTCTAACGTAATTTCGTCCCAATTATTCACTTCATATTTTGTTACAGAGATGTAGTTTTCGTCAATAAAAATTTCTTTTACATAAGGAAATTTGAATAGTTCTTTTGCTAGTGGTGAAGGCGCTGTTTGATCAATGTTTTTAAACTCAATAGCATTTTTAGTTAGCATTCTACTAACTACAAACTTTAAAGCCGATGGATTTGGCGTTGTTTCTCCGTAAACGGTAATGGGTTGTTTCTTAGTTTTATTTTCCTCAATGGTAATAATAG
Organism: Flavobacterium sp. W21_SRS_FM3; assembly: GCF_052113625.1. Lineage (NCBI taxonomy): Bacteria > Pseudomonadati > Bacteroidota > Flavobacteriia > Flavobacteriales > Flavobacteriaceae > Flavobacterium > Flavobacterium sp. W21_SRS_FM3. Next base: position 713,714 of record NZ_JBGQOD010000001.1, read on the forward strand.
TACCTCCGTTATCTACAAAGCTAACTATTTGTTCAGCAACAGCGTCTTTTACATCCTCCCATTCAACGATGCTATATTTTTCAATTGCAATAAAATTACCTGAAATATAAACTGTTTTTACAAATGGAAGATAGAAAAGTTGTTGAGCTAGTGGTGAAGATTTCGCTTCGTCTATGTTTTTAAATTCAAAACTTTCATTTTGAGTGATAAATTCTTCAAATTCAAATTTAAGTATAGTAGGGTTTTGTGTTTCCTTTATTGTTATTTGTGTCATGACTTTTTGTAAATTTTTACAAATTTAGTAAAGTTATTTTCTATGAATACCTATATTTGATATATAAATGAATAAATTAACTTTATTTTAGTTATTGAGGTGGTATTCAGTTCATTTAAATTAATTAAGTAGTATTCATTTTTGTTAATCTTATTTCAATGTATATCAGAATTAAAATAGTTTTATTATTTTTATTAGCTACTTCTTACTCATTTTCTCAAGAAGGAATAGCAGTATATTCTGATTATCTTTCAGATAATTATTACTTAATACACCCTTCGATGGCGGGAGCTGCTAATTGTGCTAAAATAAGACTTACAGGTCGCAAGCAGTGGTTTAGTCAAGATGAGGCACCAGAACTTCAAACGCTTAGTTTTAACGGTAGGGTTGGAGAGAAAGCGGGGGCAGGTATTATTATATTTAATGACAAAAATGGTTACCATTCTCAAAAAGGAGTTAAGCTAACATATGCATATCATCTTATGTTTTCCAGGGATGAAATAGATTTGAATCAATTGTCATTTGGAATAAGTGCAGGATTGATTGAGAGTCAATTAGACGAAACTAGTTTTTTACAATCGGGTGATTTTGATCCAATAATTGATGGAACTGTTGTGCAAAAGGACTCTTATGTTAACTTTGACATTGGGGCTTCTTATAATTATTTGGATTTTTATGTTCATGGAACCGTCAAAAATGCCATTGAAACACGACGCGATATTTATACAGAATACGAAAGCGATAATCTAAGAAAGTACTTGTTGAGTGCTGGTTATGTTTTTGGAAATAAATATGGCATTTTGTGGGAGCCCTCCATATTGTTTCAATTAGTAGATCAAACAAAAGAGAAATCGTTTGACTTGAATATGAAAGCTTACAAAAACATGGATTTTGGTAGTATTTGGGGAGGTTTGTCTTATAGAAGAAGCTTGGACGGAGCAGAATATACTGATGGAAGCGGTGTATCATCACAAAAATTACAATACATTACTCCGATAGTAGGGGTGAATTTTAATAAATTTATGTTTGCTTATACTTATTCTCATGTGTCTGGGCCTGTAAAATTTGATAATGGTGGTTACCATCAAATTACTCTTGGAATGGATTTGTTTTGCAAACCGGTGAAATACGAATGCAATTGCCCTGCCATTAATTAAAATTAGTTTTCAATGTTAATAAAATCTGTAAACGGAAAAACCCCAATCATTCCTGATGATTGTTATGTGGCCGAAAATGCTACTATTGTTGGAGAAGTTTCATTTGGAACTTCCTGTAGTGTTTGGTTCAATGCTGTTATAAGGGGAGATGTCAATTACATTAAAATTGGAAATAAAGTAAATATCCAAGATGGTGCGGTTATTCATTGCACTTATAAAAAACACCCTACAATAATTGGTAACAATGTATCTATAGGTCATAATGCTATAGTACATGGTTGTGTAATTCATGATAATGTCCTGATAGGAATGGGAGCTATAGTTATGGATAACTGTGTAGTAGAAAGTAATTCTATAATAGCGGCAGGCGCGGTCTTAACACAAAACACAGTTGTAGTATCGGGATCCATATGGGCGGGTGTTCCTGCTAAAAAAGTAAAAGAAATTAATCAGTCAGATTTTGCCGGAGAGATTGCCCGCATTTCTGATAATTATGTAATGTATTCTAGTTGGTTTAAAGAAGAGTAACAATAATTAGATACCTTGTTCTTTAGTTGTTATACTTGGATAAAGCTTCTTTACATCTGTAATTAGCTTGCTATAATAATGTGTTTTAAGATGGTTTTTAGCTACTTTTAGTAATAAAGAAGCTTTCCCTATAGAACTGATAAAATTCACTTTTAAAAGGAAAAATTAATTAGTCTTTAAAATTCTTTTTGAATAACTTCATATTGGTCCCCAATAATCGATTTTAAAACTGCTGCTTCAGTATTCGTGTAAAATATAGGGTTGTTACTCGTTTCAGTTGTAAATCCTACCTGATCTTTAAGAAGGTTTAGTGTTTGCCTTGCAACCGCTTCACCTGAATCAATAATCTGAATGTTATTAGGTAAAATTTTTCGTATCTGCGGTATTAGGTAAGGGTAATGACTACAGCCTAAAACTAAATAGTCAATATTGGCTTCAATCATGGGTGTGAGGTAGGAGTGTAGTAACTGATCCATTTCAGGCGAGTTGATTTTGCCATCTTCAATGAGTTGTACTAATCCGTGACCCACTTGCTCTACAATTTTAGTGCTTTGGAATTTTTGGGCTGTGGTATAAAATAATTCGCTACTTAGCGTTCCTTGCGTAGCCAGTATGCCGATAGTTTGTGTTTTAGAGTTGGTTGCTGCTGGCTTGATTGCGGGTTCAATACCTATAAAAGGAACATCGTATTTCTCTCTTAATTCCTTAATTGCATTTGTAGTGGCAGTATTGCAAGCTACAACAATTAGCTTACAATTCATTTCCAATAATATCTCTGTGTTTTTGATACTTAAAGCAATGATTTCAACCTTTGATTTTTGACCATAAGGGGCATTTTTACTGTCAGCTAAATATATCGTTTTTTCCTGCGGAAGGAGCTGGTGTATCTCCTTCCATATAGAAGTGCCTCCTATGCCTGAGTCGAATATCCCTATTGGTTGATTGTTGTTCATCAAAACAAAGTTAAGTGCTACTGCTTAATTTTCCTAAAATTTATATATTTAAAAAAAAAAGCCGCTCATTCCTAAATAAGGATGAGCGGCTTTTAGATTTTAATTTGATTTCTACTAGAAACCTAAGTCTTTTTTTACATCTGCAGTTAAGTTAGTACCATCTGCAAGTAGTAAAGTAGATCCGTCTAATACGTATTGGAATCCTTTAGCTTTACCTACTTTTTGGATAGAGTTTCTTACTTTCTCCATTAATGGTTTAACGATATCAGATTCTTTTTGCTGCAATTCTTTTTGAGCATTATCTCTAAAGTCAACAATTCTCTTTTGCATGTCTTGAACTTCTTTAGAACGGTCACCATTAACGGCGTCAGTCACAGTAGCAGATTCTGCTTCGTATTTTTTTAATTTTGCTTGGTATTCTTCAACCATTTTTTTATAATCAGCATCGTAAGTCGAGCTTAATTTTTCTAATTGTTTTTGAGCATCAAGCATAGCCGGCATTTTTGCCATAATTTCACTTACATCTACATGAGCTGTTTTTGCTTGTGCATTCATTGTTTGACTTGCTCCTAATATGAATAATGCAGCAATTAGTAAAGTTTTGATTTGTTTCATCGTTTTTAAAATATTAAGTAATTAATTTATTGTTTTAGGTTAATTTTTTCCTCTCGGGCTTTTTTAATAGAATCTCTTTGTTGTAAGGTTTTAATCCTTTTTTCTTCTAATGCTTTTTTGCGATCTTCAATTATTTTATTTCGCGTTTCAATTGTTTTTGCTTTAGCTGCTTCTTGATTTTTACGAATTTCTTCAGCAGCTAATTTTGCGGCATCTTTCGAGCTATCATCGCTGGTAACTTTTGTGTTACTATCTCCTTTATTGGTAGAGGCAGAAACCGTGCCATTTTTTTTGGCCGCTCTATCATCTAGTATTTTTTGCCTTCTCTCTTCGTATTCTTTTTTCTTTAGCGCTTGTGCTGCTCTTCTATCTTCAATTGCTTGATCTCTTGCTGCCTTCTTTTCTTCTAAAGCTTTTTGTCTTTCGGCTAAGAAAGGATTATCTTGAATCGCGTCTTCTTTACTTTCCTTAGCTTCTTGATCCGCAAGTTGTTTTTTTGTCAACTGCTCTCTTTTATCTGCTCTTGTTAGAACACGTAATACTTGGTCGCTTATATCAAATCTTTTGGCTGCAAAAAGCATGGTTAGGTCAGATGATTTATCAAAGATAAAATCATATTTTTTATCTTCTGCAATATCTTGCACTGCTGTAAAAATTTGATCTTGTATTGGTTTTACTAGCATTGATTTTTGAATCATCAAATCCCCATTCGCACCAAATCTCTTTTGTTGGAAATCTAACATTACTGTTTCCAGAAATTTGATTTCAGTTTCTCTTTCTTCAATTAAGCCTTTAGTTAATAATGCTTTTTCGGCTTGTAAAGCTTCTTTTATTTTATCAATCTCGATTCTTTTTGCTTCAATTTCTTGTTTCCATTTTTGAGCTTTTTGCTCTAATTGGTTGTTAGCTTCGATATAGTTGGGTACATTTTGTAAAATGTATTCCATGTCTATATAACCTACTTTAGTACCTCTTATTTGCGAATGCATTGTATTCACTACAATAGCGGCTAAAAATAAAAATAAAAATTGTTTTCTCATAACTTTATAGTATTAGAAAATCGGATGTCAATTTCTAGAATTGTTGTCCAATAATGAAATGGGTTTCCCATCCATTTGGTTTTGTTTGTCCTGGCAATGCATCAAACCCATGTCCGAAATCAATTCCTAGTAAACCAAATGCTGGCATAAATACACGTAGTCCAACACCTGCAGAACGACTTAAAGCAAATGGATTATAGCTTTTGAAATTCTCATATGATGATCCAGCTTCTAAGAATCCCAAGGCATATATCGATGCAGAAGATTTCAATGTAATAGGATAACGTAATTCTAGTGAGAATTTATTGTACACTGTTGCACCAATTTGTTCTCCTAAGCTATTAATAGGTGTTAGTGAGTTGTTAGGATATCCTCTCAACTGAATTGTTTCTCTACCATCCATGGAGTAATTTGCAAGTCCATCTCCTCCTACATAAAAACGTTCAAATGGTACAACACCTCTATCTTGGTTATAAGCTCCTAAGAATCCAAATTCAGTTAATGTTCTCAAAACTAATTTACCGTAAACTTTAGTATACCAGTCTGCTTTAAATTTAATTTTATAGTATTCTAACCAATTAAATTTCTTTTGATCTACAATTGCTGGATCAGCAGCTGCATCTTCAATGTTAGTTACTTTGTTTGGACTAGTGTTAGCAGCATTAGGTATGGCTTCTACATAATCTCCTTCGTTTACAATGATACCGTTAGTTCCTACATAAGAAGCTCCAGTGTGTTTGTACTTGTATTCTTTTTGATCGTCTAGAGTCGCATAATCGATTCCATTGATTAAAGAGTAAGGAGGGGTTACTTTAGCAGAAATACTAAACTCTGAACCGTACGTTGGAAAGATAGGGTTTGTCCCTTTATTACTTCTTGATAATCCAATAGTATATGCTAAGTTTCTTGAGGTTCCGTCTCCAAAAGTAAACAGACCAGTATTGTAATTATTCAAGTCGTAATGTTGGTAGCTAATAGACTGAGATAATACAAAAAAGTCATCTGGCACAGTTAATCTTTTGGCTAATCCTACAGATAAGGTTAAGATGTTAAAACTTTTAGTCTTATCCGCTTTTTGAGTTTGGTAATTGTTTGAAAACTGCTTACTGTAAGAAATAGAAGAGCTAAATTGTACTGGTTTCTTTTGTCCAAACCATGGTTCAGAGAAAGATACACTATACGTTTGGAAATACGTACTCCCTTGTAAACGTAATGACACTTTTTGTCCATCACCCATTGGTAACGGTTTGTAAGCATCTTTATTTAATAGATTTCTAGCAGAGAAGTTATTAAAAGACAACCCTAATGTACCTATGAATCCACCACCACCATAACCACCTTGTAGTTCAATTTGGCTTGATCCTTTTTCTACTAATTGGTATTCTATATCTACAGTTCCAGCAGAAGCATCTACGTTTTTAAAGGCAGGATTGATTGCTTCAGGATCGAAGAATCCTAGCTGACCAATCTCACGAATAGTTCTCACTAATTCTTCTTTACTGTATTTTTGACCTGGTTTTGTTCTTAACTCTCTATAAATAACACGGTCATTTGTTTTGTCATTTCCAGTAACGGTTATTTTGTTAAAGTAAGCCAAAGGACCTTCAGTAACTCTAATCTCAAAGTCAATCGTATCATTAGCCGTTTTTACCTCTACAGCATTGATATTTGAAAATAAATATCCGTTGTTTTGATATAAGTTGGTAATGTCTTCTCCGTCCGGTTTTGACTTATCGGCAATTCTTTTTTCTAAAAGGACTCCATTATATGTTTCGCCTTTTTTAACTCCTAAGATTCTACTTAAGAATTGATCAGAATAAACCGTATTTCCTAAAAATTTAATGTCTCCAAAATAATATTTATTCCCTTCTTCTACATTAATTTTAATCGCTAAGGCATTTTTATCTTTTAGGAAAGTTACAGAGTCTGATACAATTCGAGCATCTCTATATCCCTTTTCTTTGTAAGCAGCAATAACTTTTTCTAGGTCTGTTTTGTATTTTTCTTTTATAAATTTTGACGCTTTTAAGATGCGGAAGAACTTCTTTTGCTTCGTGTCTTTCATCGCTTTACGAAGCGTGTTGTCAGATAATTTTTCATTACCAACAAAGTCTATATTTTGAATTTTAACCTTCTCACCTTTGTCTATGGTAACAAGCATGTTAACTTGATTAACAGTAGCAGTGTCTTTAACCGTGTTGATGTTAACTTTAGTATTGTAGTACCCGTCTTTTTTGTATTTGTTTTCGATGTAGTTTTTAGTAGTGGTAATCAAGTTTTCATTAACCACTTTTCCCTTAGTTAAACTGTTGTCTTTAATTAAGGCTTCAGTCTTGTTTTTCTTAATACCTACAAACTTAACTTCTCCTAATTTTGGAAGTTCTTTAATGTCTAAATCTAAGTAGATACTGTCGTTTTCAATTCGATTGATGTAAAAAGATATTTCATCAAAAAGACCTAGTTTTCCTAGTTTTTTAATAGCGCCACTAATTTCTTCTCCAGGAACGGTGATCTCTTGTCCTTTAGTAAGTCCAGCAAAAGTAACTACAGTTTGTTCGTTAAAACTTATTTGACTCGTAACATTAACATCGGCTAATATGTATTTTTTCCCTTGATCAAAAGGAATTCTATCTTGAGCTTTAATTTGTGAAAAACTTCCTAGTAAAACTAGGGTAAGGACTGCTTTTATACTTTTATTCAACACTAAAAATTTATTTAATTTGTTCACTTGTTTTTCCAAATCTACGTTCTCTTTTTTGATAACTAATAATAGCCTCATATAAATTTTGTTCTTTAAAGTCTGGCCACAATACATCCGTAAAATATAGTTCTGCATAGGCTATTTGCCACAACAAAAAATTACTTATCCTATGTTCTCCACTTGTTCTTATTAATAAATCTACATCTGGTAAATTTTGCGTGTAAAGATGCTCATTTATAATTGAATCGTCAATAGAGTCTATTGAAATTATATTATTTTTAACTTTATTACTGATGTTTTTTACAGCATTTACTAATTCCTCTCTAGAACCATAACTTAACGCTAATGTTAGGGTCATGTGTGTATTGTTCTTGGTTTTTTCCATAACATCAAGTAGTTCTTTTTGAGCTGATTGGGGCATTTTTTCTAAATTGCCAATCGTGTTCAATTTGATGTTATTGTTAATAAGAGTAGGTAGTTCTTTTTTTAATGATTTGATTAAAATCTTCATTAGAGTATCTACTTCAAGTTTGGGTCTGTTCCAATTTTCAGTAGAGAAGGCATAAAGGGTGAGGTGTTTTATTCCAATTTTAGCACATTCTTTTATTATTATTTTTACTGATTTTGTGCCATTTTCATGACCAAAAGCACGTAAGAAACCTTGTTGTTTTGCCCATCGACCATTTCCATCCATGATGATGGCTAAATGACTTGGTAAATTATTCTTATCTATATTTTCTAGTAAATCCATTTTTTTAGTCTGCACAATAACATGGTTTTTGCCCAAAAGTATACGTCAAAGTTACTCCTGAGAAAACATACCAATCATTATTATTTAAATTTCCAAATCTTAGTTGCTTCAAGTTTTCATTTGTAGGATTGCTCCCGTCAATATCATCTGCAAGCGTGTATCTTGCTCCAACTTCTAATGCTAATATAAAGCGGCTGTTTAAGTTTGTTTTTAGTCCTACAGTCATTGGGATTGCTATTGCTCCATGATCTGAGTCGTATTTTGTTTCACCGTCTACATAAAATAGACCGTTGTATTGTGTGTAATTAATTCCGCTGTATACATAAGGCGTGAACTGTCTCCCAAGTTCATGCAGATTGAATTCAAAAAAGTTAAATTCAAGGCCTAAAGATACTTCTTTTATGTTATTGTCAAAACGATATCCTCTTTGGTTTCTGCTAGGTTCCTTAGAGTCAAAGTCATTAGAGGTTATTTCTGATTGTGTGTAAGAAAGTCGGTAAGCATGTCTCGTGCTTTTGTTCCATTTGTACAACACTCCAAATGCCAATTTATTGGGGGCAACATAGGTAGTAGGTCCTATCTCGCCAATATAATTGCTTCCACCCACAAATACACCTACTTCATGTATTTGAGAATACATGGATAGGCTCAGGAATAAGCTGAATAGAATACCAAAAAATTTATTCATTTAATTAAAAATTGCGTGCAAATATAATAATTATCAATACGAATCAATACCCAGAACGTTAAATGTGCTTATAAATTTAGGAATAAGCACTTTATTTAGTTCAAAACAGCAGGATGTTAAAAACGAAACGGAAAAATAGGGTGTATTCGTATAGAGATAACATTAAAAAGGGGTTAATTCCTTTTGTCTTCTCCCCAAAGTAATTTCGTTCGCAGTGTTTTTAAGAAAGTTTCATCGGGAATTTCGACCATATTAATTTGGAAAGGTGTTTTCTTTATGGTTAAAATAGATTCATTGGCTACAGAGGTAATTCTGGAATCTAATGAAACTAAGTAATTGTCTTCTCTTCCAGATACTTTTAGTTCAATCTCTGTTTCATCAGGGATTACTAATGGCCTTGCATTAAGATTATGCGGAGCTATGGGAGTAATGACTAAACTTTTTACATCGGGAGTTAATATAGGTCCGCCACAACTAAGTGAATAGCCAGTAGATCCTGTGGGTGTAGAGATAATCAAACCATCAGCCCAGTAAGAGTTTAAAAACTCACTGTTTAAATAGGTGTCTATTGTAATCATCGACGTAGTATCCTTTCTACTTACTGAAATCTCATTCATCGCAAAATTGATGTCCTGCAAAGCTTCGTTAGCAGGCGTGCAAGACAAACTCAATAAAGTTCTTTTGGAAAGTGTGTATTTTTTATCAATGACAATCTGTAAAAATTCGTCAATGTTCTCTTTTTGTACAGTGGCCAAAAAACCAAGTCTACCAGCATTTATTCCTAAAATAGGGATTCCGGAATCGCGCACTAAAGTAGCAGCTCGCAGGATAGTACCATCACCACCAATACTGATTAACATATCAATAGAGGAGTCTAGCTCAGTGTGAGATGAGAAAGTGTTGTAGTCTTTTTGAACAATTTTCTTGTCATAAAGCATTTCTAGGAAATTAGACTCTATGATTAATTCTACATTATTTTTATTAAAAAAAACGAAAATGTCTCTTATAATGGGTTCTGTACTATTTTGATAATATTGACCGTAAATGGCTACTTTCATTTTCTTGCTTAATCGTTTTGTTTGTAATTGTACTGGTAGGCTAAAGCGGCTAAACAAATAACCGAATAAACAATTATATATTAAGGTACCTGTCTAAATAGTCTGATCGTTCTTTTAAGTTGTTGATGTAATCATCCTCATGATGTTCTGAGGTGATCTCATAATTGTATCTTCTAAAAGTTTGAATGATCTCATTAATAGCACCTAAACTTATTTTCATAGTAACTTCAATGGTATCCACATCAGATTCGGAAATGAATAATCCTAAGAGTTTTCCATTGTTACTTTCTACAATTTGAGTGATTTGACTCATTGAATAATCTATAACACCTTTTTTAACTTTTATAATGCGACCTTGTTCTTTAAGAAAAGGAGTCTGATGAAAAAAGCTCATAATGTCATCAATTTCATAATAGCCAACATACTTGTTACTTTCATCTAAAACCGGAATCAAATTGGAGTGATTTTTGGCGAAGACTTCCAGAACTTCTAGCCATAAAGCATCTGTTCTGGTAAAAAAAGCTTCCAAAGTATATTTGTAATCAGTCACTGTTTTATCCTCTTCAAAAGTTTCAATGTCCTCAGCTGAGATACTACCTATGTAAACTCCTTCTTCAACAACAGGAAAGTGAGAGAAGTTCAAATCATCAAAAAAATCTTTGACAGTCGCAATAGTCTCTTGGCTGTCAATGGCTTTAAAGTCAGTGGTTATGTAGTTTGTAATTTCCATCTTTAGTAAATCCTCAATTTTTATGCAAAATAATCAAAAAAAGGCAAAAACTCCTACCTTTTACTTTGTATTTTTGTATCCATTAATCTGTTATTTCATAATCAAAAAGTATTCCAATGACAAAGTTAAGTGTAAATATCAACAAAATAGCTACTTTACGTAATGCCCGAGGAGGTAACGTGCCTGATTTGCTAAAAGTAGCCACCGATATTCAAAAATTTGGTGCTGAAGGAATCACCATTCACCCGCGTCCAGATGAGCGCCACATTCGTTATCAAGATGCTCGCGATTTAAAAGCGATTGTATATACTGAATATAATATAGAAGGAAATCCTCAACATAATTTTATCGATTTGGTTTTAGAATGCAAACCAGATCAAGTGACTTTGGTTCCTGATGCCATCGGAGCAATTACCTCTTCTGCGGGCTGGGACACTATTAAAAACCAAGCGTATCTGACTGAAATGATCAAGGAATTTCAACGTAACGGCATACGAACTTCGATTTTCGTTGATCCTGTTTTAGAAATTATTGAAGGAGCTAAAAAAACAGGTACCGATAGAATCGAATTGTACACCGAAGCTTTTGCACACCAATACAGTCTAGGTAATGAACACGGAATTGATCCTTACGTAAAATCGGCAATTTTAGCAAATGAACTCGGTCTTGGCATCAATGCAGGACATGATTTAAGCTTAGATAATATTCAGTTTTTCAAACAAAATATTCCAGGTTTACTAGAAGTATCCATCGGGCATGCATTAATTTCCGAGGCTTTATATTTAGGTCTTGAAAATGTAGTTAACATGTATTTGCAAAAATTAAAATAATATAATTTGGTCGTGCCACATTTTGAAAGAGGATTTTTTTAAAGTATCTGACAGCCACTGGCTTTCCTCCTCTTAATTTCAAATCTCACGCAAAATCAAAAATAAAACAACAGTCAAATGCTATATTCAAAAATAGAAGGCGAAGGAAAGCCACTTTTAATACTGCACGGATTTTTAGGAATGTCAGACAATTGGAAAACTATTGGAGTACAATTATCGACAGAAGGTTATCATGTACATTTACTCGATTTACGAAATCATGGACGCAGTTTTCAGTCTGATGAATTTACTTATGAAGCGATGGCACAAGACGTGTATGAGTACTGCAAGGAAAATAATTTAGAAAAAGTATCTGTTATTGGACATTCGATGGGTGGAAAAACGGCGATGTTATTTGCTACTAAGTATCCTGAAATGATGGATAAATTAATAATTGCAGATATAGGTCCTAAATTTTATCCACAACACCATCAAACGATTCTTGCTGGACTAAACGCAGTTGACTTTGCTAAGAAGCCCAGCCGTTCTGATGTTGAAGCAACTTTAGAAGAGTACATTACTGATTTTGGTACCCGACAATTTTTAATGAAGAGTTTGTATTGGCAAGAGCCAGGACAATTAGCTTTCCGTTTTAACTTAGCTGTTTTTAATAAAAAGATGGATGAAATAGGAGTTGCTTTGCCAGAAGATGCCTTGTATTCTAAACCAACGCTCTTTATTAGAGGAGGGAATTCTAATTATATTTTGGATAGTGATTTTGACGAAATTAAAAAACATTTTCCGAAAGCCCAATTTGAAACCATCCCGAATGCAGGACATTGGCTTCATGCCGAAAATCCAAAACTTTTTCATCAGCTAGCAAGTGCGTTCTTAGAAAAAGAGGAATTAATTTAAAATTTGTACTTTTAAATAAAAATAGAAAACATGAAACTACTTTTTAGAATTCTGATTACATCGGCATTAGTTGTGGTACTTTCTCACTTGATGACAGGAGTACATGTTGCCGGATTCACGACAGCATTAATCGTAGCGGTGGTACTAGGACTTTTAAATATTTTTATAAAACCAATATTAGTTCTGTTAACTTTACCCATTACATTCATTACTTTAGGCTTGTTTTTGTTAGTAATCAATGCTATCATTATTTTATTGTGTGATAATATAGTAGGCGGGTTCAGTGTAGATTCTTTTTTTACAGCCTTGTTGTTTAGTATTATTTTATCGGTTTCGCAGTCGCTTATGTATTCGATTTTTGGAGAAACTAAATAATAAAATTGCTGTTTTGCTTATTGTTAGATTTATTTTAACAAATCATTATAGATGAAAATAATGGGAATCCTTTATTTTTGGACTGATTTATAGTACATATGAGAAAATGTTATCTTTTTATAGTGATTTTACTAGGCTTCTTTTTGATGCCTGTAACCGCTATGGCTTGTGGTAAAGTAGCAAAAAAAGAAAAATGTACTAAAGAACTTGTTGTAAAAACACACAAAAAGACATGTTGTGGTGATACGCCGCATTCAAAATCAAGTAACTGTAATGGTAAATGTGGCCACAGCTTGTGCAGTGTTTCCTCTACCCATTCTGGTATAACTTTGTCAGAGGTATATAAAGTAAATCTTTCTAACTTTGATTATCAAACTAAAAGACAAAAAAGTCACTATGCTGAAATCTTCCCTTCGGCTATTTATTACTCCCTGTGGCTAATTCCTAAAATAGGTTAAAAACTATTTTTGACAGCCATAAATGGGTCTTTTTCCAAGCATTCTTAGCTGGAAATCAACTTCCTGTTTATACCAATTAAAATTCGTAAATTTATAGTGCTACCTTCTCTATTAGAGTAAGTTAAAGTAGTGCGCCCAATAATTAAGAAAAGGAAAATATATTGCAGCTCAAGATACAGAGACTGTGGCAATTTAATTTCTTTTTAAAAAAATCTAAAAATGAAAAATCCAATATATAAAATCGCGATAGGTATTTGTTTTTTACTATCCATTACTTTGGCTAATGGCCAAGTTAAAAATGCTGCCACTGAAACAGTTACAATTTTAGGTAATTGCGGGATGTGTAAAACAACCATTGAAACAGCTGGTAATAAGAATAAAGTAGCAGAAGTGGTGTGGAACAAAGACACAAAAATGGCTACTTTAACCTTTGACAGTAGTAAAACAAATCAATCCGAAATTTTAAAGCGAATCGCATTAGCAGGTTATGATAGTGAAAGTTTTCTAGCTCCTGAAGCCGCTTACGCTAAACTTCCAGGATGTTGTCAATATGATAGAACTTTTAAAGTTGCAGCTGCAAAAGAGATGAAGATGGATATGAAGATGGAAATGAAGCAAGGTCATGACATGCCTATGAAAAAATCTGATACTGCGGAAGCAAATCAAGAGCAAGGATTAAGTCCAGTTTTTGATACTTATTTTTTATTAACTGAAACATTAGTAAAGTCAGACAGTAAAAAAGCGGCAACCCTAGCAGCTGACTTATTAACAGCGCTTAATGCGGTTAAAATGGAAGCCTTACCTATGAAAGAGCACATGGTCTGGATGAAAGTAGTGAAAAATTTAAAAGAAGATGCTGAGCATATTTCAGAAACCCAAGATATAAAACATCAAAGAGATCATTATGCCACGCTTTCTACAAGAATGTATGATTTAATGAAAGTGTCTTCTACAGCAGTGCCAGTGTACTACAACAACTGCCCTATGTATAATAAAGGAGAAGGTGCAAAATGGCTGTCTCAAAACAAATCGATTCAAAACCCTTACTATGGGGCTAAAATGTTAAGCTGTGGTAGTACGGTAGATACGATAAAATAAGAATGACACTATATATAAAGAATATGGTTTGCGACCGTTGTATAATGGTGGTAAAGTCAGAACTGGATCAATTAGCTATTAAGTACAAAGCAATAACGCTGGGCGAAGTAGCATTAGAATCTGCTTTAAATGGCAACGTTAAAGAGAAATTTGCTAATAAACTAGTGTCATTAGGATTTGAATTATTAGACGATACGAAGGCTAAAACAGTAGAGAAAGTAAAAAGTGCTATAATTCATTTAGTACATCATCAGGAAGCCGAATTAAAAGTCAATTTGTCACAATATCTTACTCAAGAACTAGCACAAGACTACATTAGTTTGAGTCAGCAGTTTTCTGAACAAGAAGGGACAACAATCGAACAGTTTTATATTTTACATCGTATTGAGAGGGTAAAAGAATTGTTGCGGTACAAAGAATTGTCTTTAAGTGAAATTGCCTACAAATTGCATTTTACAGATGTTGCTCATTTAAGCAATCAATTTAAAAAAGTGACGGGTTATACACCCACCGCTTTTAAAAATTTAAAAACGAATAGTAGAAAACAAATAGACAATCTATAATCATACAAATAGTATTTAAAATTATACAACAGATCACAAAGGGGTATTACCGAAATTTGTAATGTATTAATTGAATACCTAAATAAAAAATATCATGAAATCAAAAATAACATTATTTCTTGCTCTTAGCTTGTTTTTATCCGTTACCATGGCACAGGCCACAACTACAATTAATAGTCAGGAAAATACAGATGGAAGCACATTGACCACCGTATTTGATCATTATTTTTCTATTAAAGATGCCTTGGTTAAAACTGATGGGAAACAAGCCGCTATCAAGGCCAAAGAATTAGTAGCAGCTGTTAATGCTGTTAAGATGACAACGCTGTCTAAAAGCGAACATCTAGTTTGGATGAAAGTTTATAAAAAAGTCCAAGCAGATGCTCAAAAAATGGGGACCACTCAAAATATAAAAACGCAAAGAGCGGTTTTTGTATCGCTATCAGGCAATATGCAACTTTTATTAAAATCATCTAATTATAGTCAACCCGTGTACGCTCAGTTTTGCCCTATGGCCAACGGAGGAAAAGGTGCTAGCTGGTTAAGTAAGGAAAAAGCAATTAAAAATCCATATTATGGAAACCAAATGCTAAGATGTGGTGGCGTAACAGAAACCATAAAATAATAATATAACTAAAGCGCAGTCTAGAAATTAGACTGCGCTTTTTTAATAAAACATACATGACACACAATTATATAATAACAGGAATGTCTTGTAATGGCTGTCGAACTAAGGTAGAAAAAACTTTAAATGCGATAGATGGAATTCAGGCAACAGTAACTTTAGAGCCCGCAGTTGCGACTATTAATATGGAGCAGCACATAAAAACCTCCGTGTTACAAGATGCTATATCTGTAGCAGGTAATTATACCATTGCAATGGAAACTCCTACTGATAATGATGCGTCTGCAGCGACTCCCGTAAAATCATGTTGTAGTACTACTACTTCGCATGATTCAAAAGCAATGCACACGCATGCAACAGCTCCTGGAAAATACTATTGTCCTATGTTTTGTGAAGGGGACAAGGTTTATGATAAAGCGGGAGACTGTCCGGTATGTGGTATGGACTTAGTGCAACAACCCATACTTAATCAAAGACAGCAGTATACTTGTCCGATGCATCCAGAGATCATACAGGACGGACCAGGTTCTTGTCCTATATGCGGGATGGATTTAGTCCCCATGGAACCAACAGCCACTGAGGAAAATAAGACTTATAATGAACTAATGCGAAAAATGAAAATCGCAGTGGCTTTTACACTCCCTATATTCATCATTGCGATGTCAGATATGATTCCGAATAATCCTTTGATGAAAATCATGGATGTGGAAAAGTGGAATTGGGTACAATTTGCATTATCACTTCCAGTAGTATTCTATGCTTGCAGTATGTTTTTTGTTCGTGCATGGAAATCATTGGTGACTTGGAACTTAAATATGTTTACGCTTATCGGGATTGGATCTGGAGTGGCTTTCTTGTTTAGTGTGTTTGGATTATTATTCCCTAGCCTTTTTCCAGCTGAATTTAAAACGGTTGCCGGGACCGTCCATTTGTACTTTGAAGCCACTACCGTTATTTTAACTCTTGTATTATTAGGGCAATTGTTAGAAGCAAGGGCGCATAGTAGAACCAGTGGTGCAATTAAAGAATTATTAAAATTAGCCCCTACTGAAGCGACCTTAGTAGTTGACGGAGTTGATAAAGTAATTTCTATTCACGATATTAAAAAAGGAGATTTACTGAGAGTAAAACCTGGAGAAAAAATTCCAGTGGATGGAACAATAACGCAAGGGGAAAGTACTATTGATGAATCGATGATTTCGGGCGAGCCTATTCCTGTTGATAAAGCAGTGGATGATGCCGTCGTATCAGGAACGATCAATGGAACCCAATCTTTTGTAATGGTTGCAGAGAAAATTGGTTCAGAAACCTTGCTTTCGCAAATTGTACAAATGGTGACAGATGCTAGTCGCTCTAGAGCACCTATTCAAAAAGTAGCGGATCGAATAGCTAAATATTTTGTGCCTATCGTTGTGGGAGTTTCCATAATTACCTTTTTTGTTTGGGCAAGTTTTGGACCTGAACCTGCTTTAGTATATGGGTTTATTAATGCGATTGCGGTTTTAATTATTGCTTGTCCCTGCGCGCTGGGTTTAGCAACACCCATGTCAGTTATGGTGGGTGTTGGAAAAGGAGCGCAATCAGGAGTTCTAATAAAAAATGCCGAAGCTTTAGAGGTGATGAATAAAGTCAATGTCTTAATTACTGATAAAACGGGAACGATTACACAGGGGAAACCTTCTGTTGAGAAAGTATTTGCTACACATGATAATGAAGGTGATTTGTTGCAAATGATCGCTTCATTGAACCAGTATAGTGAACACCCTTTAGCACAAGCCGTAGTTGATTTTGCGAAAGCGAAAGAAACGGTATTAAGTACAGTAGATGATTTTAAGTCAGTAACTGGAAAAGGAGTTATTGGGACAGTAGCCAATAAAAAAGTAGCGCTAGGGAATAAAAAATTATTGGAGCAAGTAAATGCTTCCCTTTCTGAGGAATTAGAAAATAAAATAATCAGTGAACAAAAGCTGGGGAAAACTGTATCTTATGTCACTGTTGATGGCGTAGCTGTGGGATTTGTCACCATTACAGATGCCATCAAAACCACCAGTGCTGATGCAATAAAAGAGTTGATGTCTCAAGGTGTTGAAGTGATCATGTTAACAGGAGATAATAAAAATACAGCAAAAGCAGTTGCTGATGAGTTGCAATTGACTTCATTTATTGCAGGCTGTTTGCCCGAAGATAAACTCAAAGAAATTAAACGTTTGCAAGCGGAAGGTAAAATAGTGGCAATGGCAGGTGATGGAATCAATGATGCACCGGCTTTGGCTCAAGCCAATGTAGGAATAGCCATGGGCACAGGAACTGATGTAGCCATTGAAAGTGCTAAAATAACACTCGTAAAAGGCGACTTGCAAGGCATTGTGAAAGCCAAAAAATTAAGTCATGGCGTGATGAAGAATATCAATCAGAACTTGTTTTTTGCCTTCTTCTATAATGTGATTGGAATTCCTATAGCCGCTGGCGTACTATATCCGTTTTTTGGACTGTTATTATCACCTATGATTGCGGCTCTGGCAATGAGTTTTAGTTCTGTTTCTGTAATTGGTAATGCGTTGCGATTGCGAAACCTGAAATTATAAATTAGTCAATAGAATTTTATTAACCCTAAAAAATTAAAGATATGTTAGATGATGGAGACAATGGAATGCACATGGAAGGATACTCGTTTATGGGAATGCATTATTTTTGGTGGGTGTCAATACTCGTTTTTGCATTGTTGTTATTAGTAATAGCGCACCGGTATAGAAGAAGGAAATAATTTTAATTAAAAAAACAATAATCATGGAATATTATTTTAGTAAAACAATTACAGATAGCTTTGAAAATGCGATAGAAAAAGTAACAAAAGGGCTGAAAGAAGAAGGGTTTGGAATATTAACCGAAATTGATTTAAAAGCTACCTTAAAAAAGAAACTCGATGTGGATTTTTATAACTACACTATTTTAGGTGCTTGTAACCCACCCTTTGCATACAAAGCATTATTAGCCGAAGATAAGATAGGGACAATGTTACCCTGCAATGTAATTGTTCAAGAAAAAATTGCAGGACAAATTGAAATTGCTGCAGTAGATCCAGCGGCTTCAATGCAGGCAGTCGATAATACAGAACTTGCCGAAATTGCTGCCGAAATCAGGGACCGATTGAAAAATGCAATTGATCAGTTGTAAGTTTAATTTAGAATAGTAAATATCAATAATAAAATGAAAATTAAATACAGTCTATTTCTCCTATTTTTCGCTCTTACTGTAACTGCTCAAAAAGTGGTGCGTTATGATTTATATGTAAGAGACACTTTAGTCAATTTTTCGGGTAAAGAAAAGAAAGCCATTGCGGTCAATGGACAAATTCCGATGCCTACACTAACCTTTACTGAAGGAGATATTGCCGAAATTTATGTCCATAATGAAAGAGAAGAAGGTACTTCTTTGCATTGGCACGGCTTATTTGTGCCTAACAAAGAAGATGGCGTTCCTTACCTTACACAAATGCCTATTGCTCCTCATACCACTCATAAATATAGTTTTCCTATTGTGCAAAGTGGAACCCATTGGTACCACAGTCACTCCGGAATGCAAGAACAAATAGGGATGTATGGTGCGCTTATATTGAAGAAAAAAGACAATGATCCTACCTTTAGAAAAGGGATAGATGATTTGCCAGCGCTTCCTGTTGTGTTAAGTGAATGGACAGATTACAATCCTAAAAATGTACATCGATTGCTGCATAATGCCTCAGATTGGTTTGCGATTAAAAAAGGAACCACACAGAGTTATGCCGAAGCGATAAGAAGCGGACATTTTAAAACAAAATTCAACAACGAGTGGAAACGAATGTTAGCCATGGATGTGAGTGATGTTTACTATGATAAATTTTTAATTAACGGACAAAATGAATCGGTTGCAAAAGGCTTAAGTAAATTCAAAGCCGGAGATAAAGTGCGTTTGCGCATTTCTAATGCAGGAGCCTCTTCTTATTTTTGGTTGACGTACGCCGGAGGAAAAATCACTGTGGTTGCTAATGATGGCAACGATGTTGAACCTGTAG
This sequence comes from Flavobacterium sp. W21_SRS_FM3, assembly GCF_052113625.1. NCBI lineage: Bacteria > Pseudomonadati > Bacteroidota > Flavobacteriia > Flavobacteriales > Flavobacteriaceae > Flavobacterium > Flavobacterium sp. W21_SRS_FM3. The sequence goes on from NZ_JBGQOD010000001.1 coordinate 733,103, forward strand.
TTGTTGATCGATTAATTATAGGTGTTTCAGAAACTTATGATGTAGTAGTCACCATTCCTGCTGATAATACCGCTTATGAATTTTTAGCCACTCCTGAAGATCGAACTAAATCAGCCTCGCTTTATATAGGAAGCGGCATCAAACAGTTAGCTTCTCCTTTGCCAAAATTAAATTATTTTGAAGGGATGAAGATGATGAATGATATGATGAATATGGACGGCAGCATGAATGATATGGGTATGCAGATGAGTTTGCAGAAGATGGATATGAATACGGTGATGTATCCAGAAATAACAGGGGAATCAGCTATGAAAATGGATATGAAGTCAGATGATGCAGACAAGGAAGAGCCAAAAATGGATCATTCTAAAATGGATCATTCCATGCACACGATGAATTCCAGTCCCTCAGAAATTGTAACTTTAAATTATGGCATGTTAAAAGCGCCACAGATTACTACACTTCCTAAGGATTCTCCAGTGAGAGAGCTGCGTTTTGAATTGACTGGGAATATGAACCGCTATTTGTGGAGTATGGACAACAAAGTCCTGTCTGAAACTGACAAAATTTTAATCAAAAAAGGAGAAAACGTGCGCATTGTGCTGTACAACAATTCTATGATGCGTCACCCAATGCATTTGCACGGTCACGATTTTAGAGTGTTGAATGGACAAGGGGAGTACGCACCACTGAAAAACGTGTTGGATATTATGCCAATGGAGACAGATACTATTGAGTTTAATGCTAATGCAGATGGTGATTGGTTTTTTCATTGTCATATTTTGTACCATATGATGGCGGGAATGAACAGGGTTTTTAGTTATGAAAACTCGGCACCAAATCCGCTTTTACCGAATAAAGACTGGGCATATAAAAAATTACAAAGTGAGAGCAACGGACTTCATTTTATGGCCGAAAATGATTTTGCTACTAATGGGAACGATGGGCAGGCAATGTTGCAAAATGCCAGATGGAGTTTTGGAACCGAGTGGCGTTTAGGCTACCATGATGAGCATGGCTATGAAACCGAAATGCATATTGGTCGTTATATTGGTAAAAATCAATGGTTGATGCCTTTTATAGGTTTTGACTGGCGTTATCGAAAATTTGGAATAAATGAAGTGGAGAAAAATGTATTTGGACAATCGAGTACTAAAGACAATCGTGCTGTAGTGAGTTTAGGGGTTAATTATACATTGCCACTTTTACTTATTGCGCAAGCAGAAGTTTTCCATGATGGGAATGTTCGTTTTCAATTAATGCGAGAAGATATTCCATTATCAAAAAGACTACGTATGGCTTTCATGGTCAATACGGATAAAGAATACATGGCCGGTTTCAAATATATCGTTGGAAAAAATGTGGGAATCACTACACATTATGACAGTGATATGGGAGTCGGTTTTGGAGTGAATTTGAATTATTAAGCTGTTTTTTGGGCAACAATCTAGTGTGTTTTACCAAAAGGCTGAAAAAATTTAAAAAAAATTTACCGCAGCAACTTTCTTGTAAGTACTAAGAATGAATTAATTATATTTTGGAAATAAAAAAAATGGTATTTTGAGACTCAGCTTTGTGAATTTGCCTTTGCACATCTCAAAAATAGTGCTAATTTTGCACCCGCAATAGAAAATTAAGGCCCGTTCGTCTATCGGTTAGGACGCATGGTTTTCATCCATGTAAGAGCGGTTCGATTCCGCTACGGGCTACAATATTCTAGCTGTTGCACTTCATTTTTTCGAATATTAAATTCACAAACTTGACAGTGTAAATTAATTTCAATTAATTTCCTAAATACATAAGAACAAGCCTCGAGAACTTTAGTTTTCGAGGCTTTTTTTGTTGCTTTTATTTTAGTGATTAATTTGCTCCTCCGTTAAATTTGCACAGATTGCATAGTGATTTTTGTATGTGTTATCATTTTAAAGAGTTCTAATTGATGTGGTTTTCTTTTATAGTAAGGAACCATTATTTAGTATACTTTTTAATTTAATGATTTAGCTTAAAAAAAGATAGCATTTCTATTGTATAATATTAGATCCACTGTAATAAAACATTGTTTTTATTTAAATTCTGATTAAAGTACTTTATAAGATGGTTTAAATACAGAAAAGTGCCATTCGTCGATTATTTCGACTATTAGTCGGTATGCGTGGTAAATTTGTTTAACAGTTTTAGCATACTGTGAAAAGGAATACTAATCATTTCTAAAGGTCAATCTTTCGAAATTTAAAATTTGTACCATGAAATTATTACTTCACACTATAGTCATTATTACTTTACTTTCAACATTATATTCGTGCTCCTCAGACCACGCAGAACTTCAAAATGTAGAAACGAGCAAGTCATTTATTAAAGATGTAGTTGTTTATAGCTACGACAGTCATGAATATACAGCCTTAGAGTTAATTAACGCTCACAGGCTTAACAAAGGCTTAGACAAATTAGAAAAAATTAATTATTTGTCCAAAAAATCAGAGGAACACAATAGTTATATGATTGCTAATGAAGTAGTTTCTCACGATGGTTTTATTTCCCGTTCTGAAAGTATAAAGAAGGTATTGTCAGCAACGGTTGTAGGAGAAAATATAGCTTATAATTACAGTACTCCTCAATCTGCTTTGGCTGCCTGGTTAGCAAGTCCAGGACATAAAGATAATATAGAGGGTAATTACACTCATTTTGGAATTGCAATTACTGAAGATCCAGATACAGGAAATAAATATTACACTAATATTTTTGCCAAAATATAATTATTTTGAACTTCCGTTACGAGTCTTCCTATGTTTTCAATAATAGTTCTTTTTAGTGCTTAAACTGTAAATGATATATTGTAATCTAGCCACGCCTGCATTCTACCCACATACATTGTCAAATAATTTTCGGTCAAAAAGATGTTAGACCAATCAAAACGTTGCGATTGCACTCCGAGATAGAAAACCCAGATCGCCGCTGCAGCTTCTGGAATCAACTTAATTTCCTCCTGAGACAGCAATCTGCTACTTTGATAGCCTTTTAAGAATTCCTCTTTTTTAACCTCATAATCTGCTTTGTTACTTTCAATATGGAACAGTTGTTTGCAAAAATAAGCCACATCCAAAACCAATATACCAGTTCCACAAAAATCAAAATCAAAAAAGGTAATTTCGTTTTGTTCTGTAACACTCATATTGTCGTACCAAATATCCAAATGAACAATTCCCTCAGGAACCTTTCTGTAATCTATTTTTTCAAAAGTATGGCTGATTTTTTCAATCTGGCCTTTTATGTACTGCATTGCTATATTAGACTCTGGAAAGTGATTAAGAGCATACTGATACGGTTTTTCTAACAGTGATTCTACATTATAATGAATCCTATTACTACTTTGATGAATGGTGATATTGTGAATGTTTGCCATAAGAACCCCTATTTCAAAGCAGGTTGTAGTGTCCATGAATCTCATTTTCCCCCCTTCGGCAAAAGAGAATAGCACTGCGTATCTAATTCCTTCGGGAGCGTTGAGCTCTTGAATAAATGCACCCTTAGTATCGGCTATAGGATAGGAGACGCTCAGTTGTTTTGCCTTTAACTGTTGTAATAATTGGATTTCCTCTACAATCTCAGTCTTAGAACGCCAGCTATGGCAATACACTCGTAGCACATACTTGGCTTCATTGTTAGTAATGAAATAGGTATGATTCATTCCAGTTCGATACAGTTGGCAAGTGCAGTTTTGGCTCAAGCCATATTTCTCGATAAGCATTTGTCGTAGAGCGGTAGCCGAAAGTGTGGAGCTAGTTACTGGAAACTGAGTCATTTTCTTAAAAATTATGAAGGCAGATTGCGAATGTATGTTATTCTTTAGATTTGCCGAGGGCAATCAATAATAAATATTTTAAATCCTGAAGACGTAATGCTGATTCTTATTTATAAGTAGATTTTTAGATAAGCTCAAAGTCAGGAGGATTGGGCAGCTGGATTTACGATTACAACAGTCGAGAGAAATGCTGTTGTTTTTGTTTTGACACCATTTATTTGCTTTTCATCACATAACTGATAATGTTTGAGGCAAAACCTAAAAAGGTCAGTACGCCTGCTATTAAACCCATCCTGCCAGAATCAGGATATTCTACGGTAAGAAAAATAGAAATTCCTATTAAAATTAAACTTGTAACGTAAATTAAATTTTTCATTTTATCATTTTTAAGATTAGAACTGTTACTTTATTTTTAAACTGACCTACAAACGTCTCTCGTGCTTTTTTTGATAATTTGAAACTAAATTAATATTTATTTTTCTGGTTATCACTATTTAAACTAGGGCAAATGGAAGTAAGGCCGTTACAAGTACTGAATATTGGAAAGCTTTAGGATTATTTGTCGCTAGCGCTAGCGTCGCGATCGTGCCTATGATGTTACCGAGCGGGACGCTCGCGCCAGCTAGGAGCTTTTGCCAAACGGCTATTAGCGACAGTGATTTTTAGTTCGTCCAAGTTTCTTTGTCTTTAGCATCCTTAATTATTTTTCCATCATAAATACATAATCCTTGCCAGCTTCCAAACCAAACTTGTCCTTTGTTATCTTCAAATATACTTTGTGTAACATTGGAGGTCAAGCCATCTTCAGTTGTGAATTGTTTGAAATTACTGCCATTATATCGGTAAACACCATAACCTTCAGCCGTAAACCAAATATTCCCTTGGCTGTCTTCGTAAAAATTATAAGTTTCTTCACCTGCAATAATTCCATCCTTTGTGAAGTTAGTGTATTTTTTACCATCAAATTTGCTCACACCGCCATTAAAAGTCCCAATCCAAATATTCCCTTGTTTGTCTTCTAAAATATCTGCAACGTTATTATCAGTAAGTTCATTTTTAGCTGTTAAATGAATAAACGCTCTGTTTTTATATTTAAAAATCCCATTCCCATCAGTAGCAAACCACATAGTTCCATTCTTGTCTTCTATGATTTTAAAAACTAATTTGTCAGAGAGCATTGGTTTTGCATTTTCGACTTTTGAAACGGGCAACGAAAAAGGTGTAAACTTTTCACCGTTAAAATGACAAACTCCTCCTGTCGCCCCAACCCAAATAAGTCTGTTTTTGTCAATTGTTAAACCCCAAATTTCCGCATTCACACCTGGCAGTCCTTCTTTGAATGAAAATGTTTTAAAATTTTCTCCATCATATTTTAGGAGTCCTTCGGATGTTCCAAACCAAATAGTACCTAATTTATCTTCCACAATCTCTAAAACCCTAAATTTTCGACTAATTCCAGCAATGGCGAGTCTCTCAAGTACTTGTCCGTTATAGCGTATAATTCCATCTCCATTTGTTCCAAACCAATAGTTCCCTTTTCTGTCCTGATACATTGTCCTTACAAACTGGCTTACCATTCCATTTAAATTGGTGTGAATTTGAGGAAATGTCGTGCTTTGTTTTAAAATGATTGGTTGGCTGTTTACAAGATTTTCTATTGTATCAGTAACAGGTTTTTCTTTATGCTGTCCTGTGCAAGCTGAGATTTGAAGTGACAGCGCTACTAAAAGTAAATTTCTTGCTTTGAATATTGTTTTACAACCAATGTTTGTCATAGTGCTGGTTTTATAATTGTTGCTAAAGTTCTCGCGCTTGTGGCTGTTGCGGATCTTTTAAAACGAGTATTTTGGGCTAAATGAAAACTTGATGCGGAACGGCAATACCACTAAACTCCAGCTAGCTCAAAAAAGCTATTGGGCATCGTTATTTTATATACTCGTTTATTAGTTCAATTTTTTGGTCAATGTATCTTACAATATCGATTGGTTTCATTTCAGATTCTTTAAATCCAAAAATATCATTTTTACAACTTCCGCAATATTCTCCAATTTCAACAGATTTATTTCCGCATTCGCAATTCCAAACTTCTTTTTCTTTCGATGATAAAAGTTGTTTTTTTGTTGATATTTCAGCTTTTTCTTTAAAAGTTTCAGAAATAAAAATTTTGGTCTGATTTAAGTTTTTAATGTCTTCTTTGTCATAAAATGATTTGTCATAGGTCGCTATTCTTAAACCAATTTTCTGTTTTTTGAAATCTGAATTTTTAAGTAAGCTCATATTTTTTTCGTAATCAAATAAGTTCAATTCTTTGATTATTTTAGATAAATACAAAGCAACTTGATGATTAGTTTCGGTTTCAATTTTTTCGTAAAGTAAACTTACTTTTTTGTTTTCTTCTAGGGCATCAATATAATTTATAAAATTTTTATTGAATACATTATAAGCATCTTGCATTGATTCAAAGTTTTCAATTACGCTAGAATGTCTACTTAATAAAGCTGGGAAAACTTCTTCAACTTGATTTGATGTTATAAAACTCCAAATTTGATCATCGTAATATAATTCTCGTTTTTCAGCTTTTTCAATAATACTTTTTCTTTGTCTTAAATTGTTTATTCTTTCAACGCCAACATTTTCAAACTTTTCATTTGTATTTGATAATGAATTTAATTTTTCATCTTTTTCAATAATTACTGCTGTTCCTATAGCTGTTAACATAAACATTGATTTTCCCTTTCCTGAAATTTCATCCATATCAATATTCAAACCTATAACACAATTTCCTCCAATTTCGTGCGTATTGTATTTTATTCTCTCAATGGCTTCATTATAGAGAGATGATAACTGTTTTTGATATGAACTTGAACGACCTCCAAATACATCTGTTAATCCTCCTAAAAAATCACTAAATAAATTTGTTCCTGCTACAATATGAGCAGAAACTGGTTTCAAATGTTTTTTTATATTCAGTCCTTCAGCGGAAGAAGTTGTTATTACTAAAATGTCTTTAGGATTTGCCATAGTTTGATTTTTTCATTTCTTATTTACTACTCAGAGCTATAATGACGCCCAGCGTTTTGCCACTTAGCTATGTTGCGAACTTCGGAACGAATTATTTTCTGTTAAAGATAAAAATTCTTGCGAAACGTGAACGTGAACTTACCACAAAATTCGCAATTGCGAGAATCGGCTGTTAGCGGTCGTAGCTTGAGTTATTTTTTACACAAACTGATTATTGCTATAGTTAGTGAAAGAACTGAAATTCCAATTGGAATCCACCAATATTGAACGGCTAATTCTTTTGCCTTACTAATTTTCAAATCACGGTCAACTACTTTCGCTAAATAGTCATTCCATCCATTAAATTTTTCAAATACTTCGAAACCTTTCCTTTCCAATTGTATTGCATATTCTCCGCCACCGCCAGTTTTTAAATCTCTTATCAAATTTAATTCAGCTAAATAATCAATATATCTCTTTTCGGTCTTAATTACAATTCTCTTCAGTTTGGTTTCACCCATATTCAATGAATTATTATACAACTCATTTAAGATTTTTCCACATTCGTTTCTGAATTCAATATCAAAAGTTTTATTTCCCATAAGTGTTAATTTAAGACTGCAGTTGAGCTATGACCGCTAACTTGCCTATAACATCAAATATATACAACTTTTTCCGCTTTTTATTTAAGGACTGTAATTGTTTTCTTTCGAATCGTCTTGATTTGAAACTTGGAGTTGACTTTAAGACTTTCGGCTTTCTAACTTTCGACTAGGAACTGCGTGAAGGATGGAAGTGGAGCTCTTTATTGTTTTGCCCCAAAGGGCAGAACAATAAAAGCGGGAACAAACAGCCTGACCAGAAGTTTTTACGAAGGGGCACGCCCACAATCCTAAGAAAATCGATGTTTTATGGGTGTAAAAGGGATAGAAATTTTATGCTGTCTTTCGGCTAATGTATAGCGGATAAAAAAGCTTGGTTAGCGTAGAAAAATTTTATAATTTTGCAGGCGAATTTTATCATGTAAATTAAAGAAGAAGATGGATATCAAAAGAATAGCAACAGACGCTGTAAACGAAACAATTGTAATGACAGTTGTTCATATGGATTATAAAGGTCAAGTAGCAAAAAGAATAAACGAAAAAATGCCTTTGGCAACTGTAAAAGGATTTAGAAAAGGACAGGTTCCTAAAGATCTTGTTGAAAAACAATATGGTAAAAAAATAAAAGAAGAAGAGGTTCAAAAAGTAGTTGATTTAGCTTTAGAGCGTTTTGTACAATCGGAAAGATTAAACCTTCTAGGAACACCACTTCCTAAAGTGAACGAAAACTTTGACTGGGATGCTGAAGAGTTGACTTTTGAATACGAAATAGGTTTAGTTCCTAACTTTGAGTTAGACTTAGACGCTAAAAACGATATCGTAAAATATGTAGTTACTGCTGATGATAAATTAATCGACGGACAGGTAGCACGTATCCAAAAACAATTTGGTACTGCAGTTCCTCAAGATGTTGTTGCAGCTGACTCTGATGTTACTGGAACATTCACAAACGAAGAAAAAGGAATTAACAACGCGACTACAATTGCTGCTGATCTTTTTAAAGACAAAGCTACTTTTGATAAATTCATTGGTAAAAAAGTAGGTGACGTAGTTACTGTAAATACTAAAGGTTTATTTGAAGACGACCACCAGTTGATGGACGTAATGAAAGTAAGTCATGATGATGTTCACGGTTTAGATGTTGATGTAAACTTCACTATCGAAGCGATCAACACAGCTGAATTAGCAGAATTGAACCAAGAATTGTTTGACAAATTATTTGGAGCTGGAACTGTAGCTTCTCTTGATGAGTTGAAAGCGAAGATCAAAGAAGATGCTGAAAACCAATTTGCTCAACAAGCAGATCAAAAATTATTAGCTGATGTAACGGAGTTTTTAATCGAAAACACCAAATTTGATTTACCAGCTGAATTCCTTAAAAAATGGTTACAAACGGTAGGTGAGAAAAAATTATCTCCAGAAGAAGCTGAGGTTGAATATGCACGTTCTGAAAAAGGATTGCGTTTTCAATTGATCGAAGGTAGAGCAATGGCTCAATCAGACATCAAAATCACTTTTGAAGACTTGAAAGCTTTCACTACTAAAAACATCCGTCAACAAATGGCACAGTTTGGACAAGCAAATCCTACGGACGAAGAAGTTCAAGGAATTGTTGCGAGAGTTTTGTCTAACCAAGACGAAGTAAAAAGACTTTCTGACCAAGTAGTTGCTGAGAAGTTATTGGAATTGTTTAAAGAAAAAGCACAACCTACAACTAAAGAAGTAACTTACGATGAATTTATTGCTGCGTCTTACGGAGAATAAATTTTAGTCTATAAAGTCAAAAGTCATAAAGTCAAATGTCAAAAATTATGATTTTATTACAAAGACTAAATAATAAAAAATAAGTATATTTGAGCGTCAAATGAATTTTTTTCTTTGACGCTCTTTTGTTTGAATCAATTTTAGAAGCTAATCCAGCTATCCGTTGCAAGTTTTTTCATCTGTTTTCATTTTTCTTTATTCCTGTAAGAGCTTCTTTCAGTCGCTTTACAAGAATAGTAAAAATAGAAAATAGCTTTCAAAAAGCTTTACACTATTATCTGGGCTAGAAAAGAAGACAAATTGACATCATTTGTAGTTAGGGTATGAACTTTGACTTACGGATAATGTAACTTTCAGACTTTAGACTTTCAAACTTTTAAACTTATAAAAATGAACTACGGTAAAGAATTTAAAAAATTTGCTACAAAGCATCAAGGAGTAAATGCAATGTATTACGATAAAATCGTAGCAGCAATGAATCCTACAAATATGACTCCATATATCATCGAAGAGCGCCAGTTGAATATCTCTCAATTAGACGTTTTCTCAAGATTGATGATGGACAGAATTATTTTTCTAGGAACAGGAATTGATGATCAAATAGCTAATATAGTGCAAGCACAATTATTGTTTTTAGAAAGCGCTGATGCTTCTAAAGACATCCAAATTTACTTAAACTCTCCAGGAGGAAGCGTTTATGCAGGTTTAGGAATTTATGATACCATGCAATACATCAAGCCAGATGTGGCTACTATATGTACAGGAATGGCGGCTTCTATGGGAGCAGTTTTATTGTGCGCAGGTGCCGAAGGGAAACGTTCAGCATTGCCGCATTCAAGAGTAATGATTCACCAACCATCAGGAGGAGCACAAGGGGTTGCAACTGATATGGAAATCAACTTGAGAGAAATGTTAAAATTAAAAGACGAATTGTATAAAATCATTTCGCAACATTCAGGACAATCTTTTGAAAAAGTACATGCAGATAGTGAACGTGACTACTGGATGATCGCTGATGAAGCAAAAGAATACGGAATGATTGATGAGGTGTTGAGAAGAGGATAATTTTTTAAGTTTCAGAGTTGCAAAGTAGCTAAGCTTCTAAGCCAGCTACTTTGCAATTTTGAAAATTATGGAATAGATTAAAATAAAAAGTTTAGAAAGCAAAGTATAAAGGCACGCTGAGTGACCTTTGAAGCTTTGTACCTTTGAAGCTTTGCAACTAAAAAAAGATGGCGAAAGAAAAATTAGAATGTTCGTTTTGTGGAAGGAAGAAGCCAGAAACTAATTTATTAATAGCAGGAATTGAGGCACACATTTGTGATAAATGTATCGAGCAAGCACACGGAATTGTTCTTGAAGAGTTAAAAGCGTCTGGTAGCTCTAAGCTAGTAGGGGATTTGATTTTGAAAAAACCAAAAGAAATTAGAGCGTTCTTAGATCAATATGTTATTGGTCAGGATCAAACTAAAAAAGTAATGTCGGTTGCGGTTTACAATCACTACAAACGTTTAATGCAACAGCAATTAGATGATGAGGTAGAGATTGAAAAAAGTAATATCATCATGGTAGGACAAACTGGAACAGGAAAAACATTAGTAGCAAAAACTATTGCTAAAATGTTAGATGTTCCTTTGGCTATTGTAGATGCAACGGTTCTTACTGAAGCAGGTTATGTAGGAGAAGATGTAGAGAGTATTTTAACTCGTTTGTTACAAGCGGCAGATTATGACGTCACTAAAGCAGAACGCGGAATCGTATTTATTGATGAAATAGATAAAATCGCTCGTAAGAGTGATAATCCATCAATAACTCGTGATGTATCTGGTGAAGGAGTGCAACAAGCCTTACTAAAATTATTAGAAGGAACAGTTGTAAACGTACCACCAAAAGGAGGTCGTAAGCATCCAGACCAAAAGTTTGTTGAGGTAAATACACAAAACATCTTGTTTATAGCGGGTGGTGCTTTTGATGGAATCGAAAGAATCATTTCTAAACGTTTGAATCGTCAAGCTGTTGGGTATTCGACTTCTAAAAATGAAGACAATATAGATAAAGACAATTTGTTGCAATATATTATTCCTAAGGACATCAAAGATTTTGGATTGATTCCAGAAATCATCGGTCGTTTGCCAGTATTAACGCATATGGATCCTTTAGATAGAGAGACGTTACGTTCTATATTGACGAAACCTAAAAATGCATTAATCAAACAATATCAGAAATTGTTTTTAATGGACGAGGTGGAGTTCAGTATCACTGATGAAGCGCTAGATTTTATTGTTGATAAAGCATTAGAATATAAATTAGGGGCACGTGGATTGCGTTCTTTATGTGAGGCGATTCTAACTGATGCGATGTATGAGTTACCAAGTTCTGATGATAAAACATTAGCAATTGATAGAGAGTATGCGCAAGAGACCTTAAATAAAAACTTGTTGAAACGATTAGAAATTGCATCTTAAAATTGCATTTTTCTCAAAAATACAAACCTGTTCATTGATTTGAGCAGGTTTTTTTATGGGTAATTTGAACTATTTGTTATTGTTTGAAAAAATAATCATTATCCTTTTATATCACCTTTAGATTACCGATTTTTGTTCAACAAAATCAAATACTTAGATCATGGCAGTGGAAGATAAAGAGGTCATTTTATTAAAAGTTTCTGGACAAGATAAACCTGGAGTAACTGCCGGTTTGACTTCCATACTGGCTAATTACGAAGCAATTATTTTAGATATTGGTCAAGCCGATATTCATGACACCTTGTCTTTAGGTATTTTATTCGAAATCAAAGCAGGTTCTTCATCAGCACCTGTTTTGAAGGACTTGTTGTTCAAAGCCTATGAGCTAGAAATCAAAGTGAAGTTTACTCCTATATCTATCGATGATTATGAAAACTGGGTAAAAGGGCAGTCTAAAAAAAGGTATATTATTAATATATTAGGAGAAACCTTAGCAGCAGAACAACTGTCAGCGGTAACCCAAATCATGTCTGATCTCAACTTAAATATTTATGCTATTAAGCGACTTACAGGGAGGGTTTCTATTATTGAAAAAGGACTGTATCCACGCTCTTGTATTCAACTGTCAGTTTCAGGTGAAATTTTAAATAAGAGTTTGATAACAGCTAAGTTCATGCAGGTGTCAAGAACTTTAGATGTAGATATTTCTTTTCAAGAAGACAGCATTTATAGGAGAAACAGGCGTCTGGTTTGCTTTGATATGGACTCTACCTTGATTCAAACGGAGGTTATTGATGAGCTTGCTGATTTAGCGGGAGTAGGAGAACAAGTGCGAGCCATCACCGAGTCAGCTATGAACGGTGAGATCGACTTTAAAGAGAGTTTCAAACAACGCATGGCATTACTGGAAGGTCTGAGTGAAGAGGTGTTGCAAACTGTAGCAGTGAATTTGCCTATCACACAAGGGGCACACCGCTTAATGAAAGCGCTTAAATATTATGGATATAAAACGGCCATTTTATCTGGTGGTTTTACCTATTTTGGGAAGTACCTACAAAAGGAATTAGGAATTGATTATGTTCATGCTAATGAATTAGAAATCATTGACGGGAAGTTAACAGGCAATTATATAGGAGAAATAGTAGATGGGCAAAAGAAAGCAGAACTACTAAAAGCCATCGCCGAAAAAGAAGGCATACACATCAATCAAACTATTGCAGTGGGTGATGGAGCAAACGATTTACCGATGTTGAATTTGGCTGGTTTAGGAATTGCTTTTCATGCTAAACCTACTGTAAAAGAGAATGCAGCTACTTCTATTTCTAGTTTAGGATTAGATGGAGTTTTGTATCTTCTAGGTTATCACGACAGGCATATCGATATGATGATGGAATAATTTATCGCCTTTATTTGATATCAAAAATGCCTTAGTTCATGATTTGAGCTAAGGCATTTTTCTATACTATTATTTTAACTTGCATTGCTTTCAATTGTTCTAGATAATCTCTTTGATTAGACAACCTAGGAATTTTATGTTGGCCCCCGAGTTTGTCGCGCTCTTTTAACCATTCATAAAATAAATTTTCTCTGGCAACATTAATAATTAAAGGATTTAACGTCATGTTGTTCTTGCGCTTGGCTTCATAATCTGAATTTAATGATTGTAAAGTCTCATCCAGTATTTGCTGAAAAGCAGTAATATTATCCGGAACTTTCTTAAATTCAATCATCCATTCATGGGCACCTTTTTCCTTGCCTTCCATAAATACAGGGGCAACGGTATAATCGACCACTTGGGTATTGGTTAGTTTGCATGCTTTGGCAATCGCCTGGTCTGTATTCTCCACCATCAACTCTTCACCAAAAACATTAATGTGATGCTTGGTTCTACCGGTAACTCTAATTCTATAGGGACTCAATGAGGTGAAACGCACTGTATCACCGATGAGGTAACGCCATAAACCAGAATTAGTGGTAATGACAATGGCGTAGTTTTTAAACAATTCAACATCAGCTAATCTAACAACTTTTTGATCTGGAGTTCCATAAGTATCCATTGGGATAAATTCATAGAAAATACCGTAATCCAACATAAGTAATAAATCGCTAGAATAGTTCAAATCCTGGATCGCAAAGAAACCTTCTGATGCGTTGTATATTTCGTAGTATTTAAAATCTTTTTTAGGAAGAATTTTTTGGTATTGCTCGCGGTAAGGTTCAAAGTTCACACCACCATGGAAATATACTTCTAAATTTGGCCAAAGCTCAAATAGGTCGGTTTTTCCTGTTTCTTCGATCATGCGGTTCATTAAAACCAACATCCAGGAAGGAACACCGGCAAAACTCGTCACATTCTCTTTTTTGGTTTCACTGATAATAGCGGCCATCTTTGTTTCCCATTCGCTCATTAGCGAAATTTTGCTACTCGGCGTACTACTGAATTCAGCCCAAATAGGCATGTTTTCGATTAAAATAGCCGACAAGTCACCAAAAAAAGTATTGTTGTCTTCATAAATTTGAGAACTTCCTCCCAGACGCAGACTCTTTCCTTTAAAAAGCTCTGAGTTTTCATTGTTATTCAAATACAAACACAGCAAATCCTTACTTCCTTTATAATGGCAGTCTTCCAGCGCGCTACTACTAACGGGGATGAATTTACTTTTGGCGTTTGTGGTTCCGCTGGATTTTGCAAACCATTTTATGGGTGTTCCCCAAAAAAGGTTTTGCTCGCCGCTACGAGTGCGTTCAATTAACGGATGAATATCCTCATAACAAGCAATTGGAATCCTTTCGGCAAAGGTTGCGTAGGATTTTATCGATGCAAAATCATACTCTTGACCAATAACAGTGTCTCTAGCAGCACTAATCAAATTCGTAAGTAACTCTTCCTGTACCTCATTCGGGTATTTTAGGAAAAGTTCGATCTGATGGATTCGTTGTTTTAAAACCCACGAAGCGAATGAATTGATGATAGTTAATGGCATTTTTTAAAATAGGAGTTATGAATTATGCGTTACGAATGATAACTTTACCAAAAATAACAAATTTTGTTAAACATCAAACTTTAAACTTTAAACTTAATGCAATACGAAGGTGTACTGACCAAAATGCAAACGGAATTTGGGAATCCAATTCAATATTATTTGGTTTTTGAAGACAGTTTTTTGAACATGAACCAATTGTTAGATAAGAGTCTGTCTATTGATTTTGTGGGCTACCAATGTTTGAATTGTGGAAAGAAAAAGAAGATTTTTCGTCAGGGATTTTGCTATGACTGTTTTTATTCTAGTGCCGCTGTTGGAGACTGGATTATGAAACCAGAATTAAGTACTGCACACCTTGGTCTAGAAGATAGGGATTTAGCGTATGAACAAAAAGTGCAGTTGCAACCTCATATTGTCTATTTAGCCTTGTCCAGTGAAGTCAAAGTAGGGGTAACACGTAAAACTCAAATGCCTACGCGATGGATTGATCAAGGAGCAAATGAGGCGATTGCTATTGTTGAGGTTCCTAATCGTTATTTAGCAGGAATTACAGAGGTCGCTTTAAAAAATCATTATGCTGATAAGACCAATTGGCGAAAAATGTTGACCAACACGGTAGAACATGTGGACCTAATGAAAGAACGATTGAAGTTAGAAAACTTGATTCCTGATGAGGCAAAAGAATATTTCTTCTTAAATAAAAATGACTTGTATGAAATGCATTACCCAGTCTTGCAATATCCTACTAAAGTGAAAAGTTTGAGTTTAGATAAAACACCTCATTTTGAAGGAAAACTAACGGGTATAAAAGGACAGTACCTGTTATTTGAAGATGGGACCGTTTTTAATATTAGAGGTTCAGAAGGTTATGTCGTGCGGATAGCGGTATAGTTTTAAGAAAATATAATTACAAAAAAAGAGTAATCTCATCTAATGGAGATTACTCTTTTTTTATGCTATAAAAATTTAAAACTATTAATTGACCTTAGTGGTGTCAACTACTTTTTTCTTTTTATTAAATAAATTATTTAGCAGGTCCGTTGCCTTTGTTTTTACTTCTTCTTTAGCTTTTTCCTTCACCTGTTCCTTGGTCTGCGGAATGGTAGTAGCCGCTTTTGTAGTATCACTAGGTTTTTTATTCTTTGTGATATAATCATTAAGTGCCGATGTACCTTGATTAAGCAAACGTTCTTTTTGTTGCTGTACTAATTGATTAGTCAAGCTGGTAACTGCTGTTTTGATGTCAGTAGTGATTTTTGGTCTACTGAAATTCCCAGTTAATGTCGCGTTTATTGGGATGTTCTGCATTTTTGCTGCATCAGTAGCCGATAGTTTTGCAATCAGGGCATTGGCTTCCGTACCTAAGTATTTTGCAGGAACATCAAACTTGATATTGTAATTCATGTTTTGATCAAAGCTGTGTGTTCCACCAATAGTTGCTTTTATATCTTGGTACTTGATGTCAAAAGGTTTCACATTTACCATTCCGTTTTTAAAGGTAATGGCTGCCTTTAAATCATTAAGGTTTATTTTATCTAAATTAAGAAACTTTAAATTGCTGCTAAGGGCAGTTAACAAAGTAGAATTGTCAGCATTCACTGTAGTAGATAATAACTGTCCTAATAAATTACCAGTAAGCGTTTTAAGATCTGGACTCATGGTGTTTGCATTTAAATTACCATTTAGATTGATAGTCGAATTAAGCTTCCCATTTATAATCCCTGCTAGTGGAGCAATGTTTTTAAGCAGGTCTAATTGAGTGAATGATTGTGCAATATCAACTTTATTTAATCCTAAATTCATCTGGAATGTTGGTGTGCTTCCTTTGGTCGAAACGGCACCATCAAGACCAATTGTTCCTCCAAAAATAGACGTTCTTACATTCTCTAATGTTAGTTTCTCATCTTTTACAATTAGCTTCCCAGATACGTCTTTTAAAGTTAAATTATCATACAAAACCGCATTCGCTTTGGCTGTTAGAGAACAATTTAAAAAAGCGGGGATTTTCATCGCTTCCGTTTTTTTGGCAGCAGTTTTAGTGTCGGTTTCAGTGGTCATGAAGTCACTTACCGCAAGTTGATTTGATGTTAAATTAAAGTTCCCTTTTAACTCTTGATTTTTAAAGATAAAACCATAGAAATTTTCTAAAACTCCAGTAACGCTTAAATCACTTTTTCCTGTCGTTGCATCAAATTGCTTTAAATTTACTTGCCTTGGATTAAACTGAATCATTGCTGTGCTAATGTTCATCGTTTTTCCATTTACATCGGCATATTTAAATCCAGACAAATTCATGGTTCCGGCATTATCTATATTTTGGTACTCACTTTTCTCAACAGACTGCATGTCAAATTTAGTAGTAACATCTGCCTTTAAAATTCCTGATAAAGGTTTGTCTAATTTGATAGGATAAGCCTGTGAAAGGTTAGCTAAATTAATCGTTCCTTTTAACATGGCGTCTACCAACGCATTTTGTGTAATGTTGGTGATTTTTGCCTTAGCATTAAAAACATCTTGATCGATTCTAAAAGATAATTTGTCTAGATTGACATAAGTGTCATTTAAGATTCCAGTTTCGTTAATTATCTTAGTATCAATAATAATGTTTTGAACAGTCTTAGGTAAGTTAGGGTATTTAAAAGAAGCGTTATTCGATGCAATATCCACATTGAATTTAGGTACAGTGGTTTCAGAATACAAACCTTTGGCAAAACCAACTACAGTAAAATCACCAGTAGTTTTCACATTGTCCAGACTAGCGGAGTAAGCTGCGGGGATAACTCCTAGGAAGTTTTTGAAAGATGATGTAGGTGTCTTAAATTTTAAATCATATTCTTGACCTGCCTCAACTAATTGGATAAATCCATCAAATTCTAATGGCAGTTGATTAATAAGTGCTTTATTTTGTTTAAAAGTGTATTTATTTTGGTCCAAATCAATTCCTAAAACAGCATCTAAGGTTAGGGCGACATTTCGCATATAATTGACCTTGTCTAAGTCCAAAGTCATATTTGCCGTGGACTTCGTTACTAAATCTAGTTTTGAAGCACTAAAATCTCCGGTTCCCTGGTGATTAATACTGTCAATAACCATTTTTAATTTTGATTTTTCATCGTAATATTTGAATTTGAAGTTTGCTACTTCATAATTCTGGATATTCAAATTAATGCCTTTTCCCTGACTGTCTTTTTGGGCGGTCTTATCTTTTAACGCAATATCATAATTACCAATTCCGTCTTTGTTAAATAGAATATTGACTAAACCATTCTTTGAAGTAATTCCCTGTATGATTATGGGCTCGCTTTTATCTTTAAAAAGTTCTTTGACCGACATTTTTAGATCCAATTCACCGAAAGAAACTAAAGTGTCTCCTGCAAACGGGGCTTTATTAATAATGGTTAAGCTGTCTAAAGTAAGATTAGCATTTGGAAAGTTTTTAAACAAACTCAAATTAGCATCAGTAAAACTCACTTTTGCATCTACCTTTTCATTAATGACAGCTGTAATTTTAGCAGCAATTTGATCTTTAAAAAAATAGGGGATAGCAAATAAAGCGGTTACCGATAGGATAACGATTGTTAAAATTATTTTTAAAAAGGTCTTCATCATATCTTTAATTATTTTTGTTCGTAGTAAATAACGTACTATAATTGCCGTACTTTAGTTACAAAAATAGTGTATTATGCTTTACTTCTCTTCTAAAGTTTTCATAAATAACTCTTTAGTGATTGCTGGTTTCTATTGAAAAAGGAATTAACAATTTTGTAATGAGAAAAAAACACAATAAAAAAATCCGTTTAAGAATTAACTCAAACGGATTTTATTTATGTTATTTGGATTTTAGTGGATAGTAATCTCAAATGGCATTGAGGCTTGCACCCCTTTTTGTTCTTGCACTTTTTTAACTCGTTGCATTAAATTGTAGTTTTCTTCTCCAATCTCTTCTTTGATAAAAGCTGCTTTTGTTTTTGCGAAAGGCAGGTTTGCCAAAAGGTCATTCAAATCTTTCTTGTAAACAGGATAGTTTTGAGTACTGTATTTTTTAATTTTAGCCAGGCTTGCCGCTTCTTTGATAGCATCCTTTAAACCTCCAATTTTATCAACAAGACCAATTTTAACAGCTTCTGAACCCGCCCATACTCTTCCTTGTGCAATTGAATCAACTTGCGCAAAGGTCATGTTCCTTCCTTCGGCAACATGAGTTACAAAGGTTTTGTAAATATGTTCAACACCTTCCAGAGTTACTTCTTTAAATTTTTCATCTAGTGGAACAAATGGGCTGTATCTCGCCGCATTCTCATTAGTTTTTACTTGCTCTACATGGATTCCAATGCGCTTTGTTAGCTCACTGAAATTTGGTAAAATTCCAAATACACCTATAGAACCTGTTATTGTATTGCTTTCAGCAAAAATCTTGTCGGCATTACAGGCAATGTAATAACCACCTGATGCGGCATAATTTCCCATTGAAACAACGACTGGTTTTACTTTTTTAGTAAGCTCAATTTCTCTCCAGATTAAATCTGAAGTTAAAGCGCTCCCTCCCGGACTGTCAATACGCAATACAATAGCTTTTACTTTTTTATCTTTTCTAGCCTCTTGTAATGATCTGCGCATGGAACCTTCACCAATAGTATTTACATCACCTTCACCACCTTGAATCTCTCCTTGTGCATAAATAATGGCAATGTCATTTTTACTGTCTGTTATTTTAGATGTTGTCGTTACTTTTTTAGTGTAATCCATTATAGAGACCTTATTGTATTCTTCGTCTTTGTCTACTTTTAAAGCTTTTTTTATGGCATCATGATACACATCTTCGTAAGCAATGACATCAATTAGCTTTTGTTGTTTTGCCATTTCAGGAGTTCTCGCCAGTAAGCCAGTAGCTATTTCATTAAGTTTAGCGACAGAAATGTTTCTACTTTTCGAAATGTCTGCTGTAATGGAACTCCAAATAGAATTTAGTAAAACGGTGATTTGTTCTCTATTGGCTTCACTCATTTCGTTTTGAAGAAATGGTTCTACCGCACTTTTGTATTTTCCATGGCGTATCACTTCCATCTTAATACCTGATTTCTCTTGTAACTCTTTAAAAAACATGATTTCAGAAGCGAGTCCTTTAAAATCCATGTCTCCAACGGGATTTAAGTAGATCGTATTAGCAACCGAATTCAAATAATATTCTTTTTGAGAGTACACATTGGCGTAAGCCATTACAAATTTTCCAGATTTTTTAAATTGTTCTAAAGCATCTCTTACCGCTTTACTTTGTGCCATACCTAAAGAAGATTCATCATTCAAAATAGAGATGCCTTTGATGTCGTCATCTGTCTTCGCCTCTTCGATAGCCATAATAATGTCACTTACACCAATTTTAGCATCATCAGAAAAAATGCTGATCCATGGATCTTCGTATTTTCCTGCGTAATCATATTGAACATCTTTTAAATCAAGTTCTATAACCGAGTTGTTTTTTACAGCGACAGTTTCTGAATCTCCTCCAAAAACGGCTCCTATAATTAAAACACCAAAGAAGAACAGCATAAAAAAGACAAATAAACCTATAATGGTGGCTAGTACATTTCCTAAAAACTTCATAATTATATTTTTTTAATAAGTAGTCAAAAGTGTTCTTTTGTTACAGTTTTGCTGTAATATTTTCTAGCTATAGAACGTAACACTTTGTGCAAATATATTGCTATTTCTAAAATACTTTTAGTTAATTTGTGCCTAATATGAAAGTACAACATCAGGTCATTTTATCTATAGGCAGTAATCAGGGCAACCGACTTGAAAACGTGCAACGCTGCATAGATTTAATCCATCAGAAAGTAGGGACTGTAATCAAGGTTTCTAAGTTATATGAATCACCCTCTTGGGGTTTTAATAGTGACGTTTTTTATAATTGCGCATTAGTTTTGCATACGTTTAATTCAGCGCATAAATTGCTGAATCTAGTTTTAAAAATCGAAAAAAAATTAGGACGTATCCGCAATTCAGAATTAGGGTATCAGTCCCGTATTATTGATATCGACTTAATTGCATTTGATGATGAAGTTATCAATTCTGATAAACTTCAGATTCCTCATCCTTTAATGCAAGATAGAAAGTTCGTTTTACTACCCATTAAAGATTTAAATCTATATTGGGAACATCCAGTTTTAAAGAAGTCAGTTAAAGAGTTGCTAACAGATTGCCCAGATCAAAGTGAGTGTAAAGTAGTTCTGGATTTAGAAAATCCTTTGGCCAGTATTCCCTTAGACCAATTTAATTATATTGCTTTTGAAGGAAATATAGGAGCTGGTAAAACAACATTGACAACAAAAATTGCCGAGGATTTCAATGCTAAAACCGTTTTAGAACGTTTTGCTGACAATCCTTTTTTACCTAAATTTTACAAAGATCAAAACCGTTATGCCTTTCCACTTGAGATGTCATTTTTAGCGGATCGCTACCAGCAGCTTTCTGATGACTTGGCACAATTTGACTTATTTAAGGATTTTCTAGTAGCAGATTACCATATTTTTAAATCGCTAATCTTTGCTAAAATAACTTTGGCAGATGATGAGTATCGTTTGTATCGCAATTTATTTGATATTATCTATAGGGAAATGCCAAAGCCAGATTTGTATATTTACCTCTACCAAAATTCAGAGCGACTGTTGCAAAACATAAAAAAGAGAGGAAGAAGCTATGAACAAAACATTCCAGCAGAATATTTAGATAAAATCAATAGTGGCTATTTAGATTACATAAAATCGCAGACCGATTTAAACGTTTTAATTATAGACGTGTCAGATAGGGATTTTGTGAAAAATCAAGAAGATTACCTTTTTATACTGGATGAGATTCAAAAGAAGATAGCAAAATAAATTTGCTACTAACGCTTCAAAGAAAAATGACCTCTTTTTTCAGGACTGTTTTGATCCAATTTTAAGACATACCAATAATCTGAAGCGGGAAGTGGTACTTTGTTTAGGGTGCCGTCCCATTGTAGTTTAGCGCTATTTAAGACTGCTACTAATTTCCCATACCGATCAAAAATGCTAACTTCGGCTTGGGGATAGAAAGCTAAGCCTTTAATTTCCCAGTAATCATGGTACGAATCATTATTTGGTGTAAAGAATTGTGGAGCAGATAGTACTATAAAAGATTGGGTGTCGTAATTGCATTGGTGTCTGTCTCTTACGTACGCTGTCTGTTGTCCGCCAGGGACATTGTAAAAAACATTAGAAGTCTGATAATTAATGCCGTCAATTGCGTATTCAAAATAATCTTCATCATTAGCTACAATTATAGTAACCGTATCTTCAGTAACATCTACAGAAGTGATCGAAGGAGCAGCATAAGATGAAACCGTTATTTTCTTGGTGGTACTGCAATTTTCAGGATCAGGACTGCTGATGGTAACAGTGTAAGTCTCTGCATCAGTGATTGCTATGGTTTGAGTGGTTTCACCTGTTGACCATAAGTACCTCATTCCTGAAACTTTGGCATCCAGAATAAGTGTAGTCTGATTACAAAATGATATTTCTTCATCAGTTGCTTCTGGTGTTTGATAAATTCTGGCGATAACAGCAGCTCTAGTATTTTCTTTGCAACCATTATTAATGGCTTCGATGTAATAGGCAGTTGTAGCATTTAAGGCAGGAGTTGTAAAAGAAGTTCCTGTGGCAAGAGGTGTTCCTCCCGTTTCCGTATCATACCAGTTGATAACTCCAATGTCGCTATTGGCTTGCAAGAGCACTGTTCCTGAACCACATCTGCTCACTGGAGAATTGGTTGAGGTGATAGAGGGTATTTGATTTATTGTAGCAACAACAGCTGTTCTAGTTGCAGTACAATCTGAACCTGCATCTATATAGTAAGTTGTGCTGTTATTTAATATTGGGGTTGTGAAGTTTTCTCCCGTAGCTAGTGGATCTAATGAATTAGCATTGTCAAACCATCTAATCGTGCCATTTGTAGCTGTTGCTTTTAAGTCGACTGTTCCTGATCCACAACGGCTATTGGGAGTTACACTCGTTATTAGTGGAATAGTAATAGAGGTACTTGTAGAAATTTGTAGGACTGGATCTCCTGTCGTTCCGCCATATTCCACAATATAGCCTTTCGGTTGGTAGTTTCCTGTTGGTTCACCAGTATTTGATAAATCATTCCAAGATCCAGGAAGACCTACTCCGGGTGCGGTGATGTGTGTATAATCTTCATTACTAGATTGGTTGGGTTCATTAGTGTTCCAGTTGGCGTAATTAGGCGAACTTCCATTCGCTTGTCCATTCCAGAAAATGGTCCCGTTTTCAGGCCCAGTTACCCATTTCCATACACCTTCAGTTTCAGCATCACTACCTCCAATCCATCCAGCGCCCGAGGCTTGCTCACCAGATAATTTTGCTTCATCAGCTGCTGTAATCGTAGCAAGATAACCTTGAAGGCCATAGTACCTACTCGATTCTGCTTGTGCTTTTGCGTCTGTCCATGTAATACCTAAACTTTGAATATATTGATAATAATGGCCGTTGCTGGGTAAATAATTGGCTTGACCAATGCTTATTGAAAAAGTTCGTGTTCCTGAAGGAGAGTTGGAAGAGTTGCTAAAGGTGACTTCTTTGATTGCATTCATAAAGTCATCGTAGCTTACTAAAATACCAGTTGGGCTAAATAATTTTAACTTTCCCGTTTGCTCATCCCAATCTGTAGTAATTGTAGGATGGTTGTCATCAAGATCAAGTCGGTCCTGTCCCTTTATATATCCTGACGATATTTGAATATAAATGGCATCAGTACCAGTATCATCTGGATCTGTTATAGATACGGTAGTAACAATTTTTAATTTGGTTCCGGCGCAATAAATTTGGTTTCCAGACGCAGTGATCACAGGAGGTTCATTAGCAAATAATGCACTATAACTTTTTGATGTTGGATTTCCATCTGTAGCATAGCTCTGGTGAGAGATAAGAGCTATAAAAAGTATGATTATTTGAAATGTTTTTTTGCTTCCCATTCTGTAAAGATATTAGCTACGGATTATTTTGGCCAATTTAATTTTTGAAAAAGATCCCAAACTACAATTCCTGCGCTAACGGAAATGTTTAGAGAATGTTTTGTCCCTAGTTGCGGAATCTCTATACACCCATCACATAATGCTACCGCTTCTTGTGAAACACCATGTACTTCATTTCCAAAAACTAAGGCGTATTTTTTTCCTTCTTCGACGGTGAAATCCTGAAGCAATATCGCACTTTCAACTTGTTCTATAGCTAAGGTAGTTACCTTTTCCTCTTTTAATTTTTGAATCACATCCAGTACGTTTGTCTGGTGTTCCCAGACCACTGTTTCAGTTGCACCAAGCGCAGTTTTATGAATCTCCTTATTAGGCGGAGAGGCGGTGATGCCACACAAAAATATTTTTTCGATTAAAAAAGCGTCAGCAGTTCTAAATACAGATCCAATGTTGTGCAAACTACGAATATCATCAAGGATTAATATCAACGGTGTTTTGTCAGACTTTTTAAAATCTTCTATCGTTTTCCTTTCTAGTTCACTATTTTCTAGCTTTCTCATTCTATTCCAATTTATTCTAATAAAAAAAAGCTTCCGATGTTAAGGGAAGCTTTTTCAAGTATTTTATTTAATATTAGCTTTTTGAAGCACCGTCAGCAAGTACAACACCCTTAATAGTAAGGACTTTAGTTGCTTGACCTACAGCATTAGTCGTCAAAGTTACCGTTTTTGTAAATGCTTGTCCTGCTCTTGAAGTATCATATTTTACTCCAATTACCCCTTTTGCACCTGGAGCAATTGGCTCTTTTGGATATGTTGGTACAGTACAACCACATGAACCTTGAGCATTAGTTATGATTAAGGGTTTGTTTCCATTATTAGTGAATATAAACTCGCGTCGACCGTCAGAGTTGTAAGCGACAGTACCGTAATCAATAGTTTCATTAACGAATACCATTCCTGCACCATTCACTTTTGCAGTTTTAGTAGCTTTTGCTTTTATTTTTTTTGTTGTTTCTTGAGCAGTAGTTGTAGTAATTCCTAGCACCACAAGCATTGCAAGTGTAAGTATTTTCTTCATTTTTATATCAATTTAATATATTTAAAACAAATCTATGTAAAATATCGAAAAGACATCTTAAATTTTACATAAAAAAATTTAATTTTTTTTGAACTGTTTACTTTTTCGCTATTAAATATATAAATTCGCTGCTGTTACAATCACCTATAAATAGTATATAATTTGGCAGCTAAAGATAAAGTAGTTAAGGAAACACCGTTAATGAAACAATATAATGACATCAAAAGGAAATATCCGGATGCTTGTCTATTGTTTCGAGTGGGCGATTTTTACGAAACATTTGGAGATGACGCGGTTAGGGCTGCAAAAATTTTAGGGATTACTCTAACTAAAAGAGGTGCAGGTTCACCAACAGAAACTGCATTAGCTGGTTTTCCGCATCATTCGATTAATACCTATTTACCAAAATTAGTAAAAGCAGGATTGAGAGTTGCTATTTGTGATCAATTGGAAGATCCAAAAATGACCAAAACAATTGTCAAGCGTGGAGTGACTGAGTTAGTAACTCCAGGAGTTTCTATGAATGATGAAGTTTTGCAGTCTAAAACTAATAATTTTTTGGCCTCTGTTTATTTTGCTAACAAGTCTATAGGAATTTCTTTTTTAGATGTTTCGACTGGTGAGTTTTTGACAGCGCAAGGAAATGCGGAGTATATTGATAAGTTACTTCAGAATTTTAATCCCTCTGAGGTTTTAATTCAAAAAAATAATAAAAGTGCTTTCAAAGAAAATTTTGGTGATGATTACCACAGTTTTTATCTAGAAGATTGGATTTATAAAGAGGATTATGCTTTTGAAATCTTGACCAAGCACTTTCAGACTATTTCGTTAAAGGGATTTGGAATTGAAGATTTGAAAGAAGGGATTATTGCCTCTGGTGCTATTTTGTACTACTTGTCAGAAACACAACACAACAGAGTGCAACACATTACAGCTATTCAGCGTATAGCTGAAGATGCTTATGTTTGGATGGATCGTTTTACTATTCGAAATTTAGAATTGTACCACAGTTATAATCCTAATGCAGTTACGCTATTAGATGTGATTGATAAAACGCTTTCGCCAATGGGAGGTCGTTTATTAAAACGCTGGTTGGCACTGCCTTTAAAAGATAGTAGTAAAATAGCGAGTAGACATCAAGTGGTTAGCTATCTTAAAGAAAACCAAGAAGTATTGCAAAAGATGCAATACCAGATCAAACAGATTTCTGATTTAGAACGTTTGATTTCTAAAATTGCTGCGGGTAAAGTTTCGCCACGTGAGGTGGTGTATCTAAAAGAATCTTTGGATGCCATTATCCCTATAAAAACATTGGCCTTAGAAAGTCCGCAAGAGGCGGTTAAAATCATTGGTGATAGTTTGCATAGCTGTGATTTATTACGTGAAAAAATAAGGACTACCTTAAATCAAGATGCGCCAGTAGCAGTAGCTAAAGGAAATGCTATTGCAAAAGGGATTAATGTAGAGCTGGATGAACTGCGTGCTATCTCTACCTCGGGTAAAGAATTTTTAGAAGCTATAGAAGCAAGAGAGTCGCAACGTACTGGGATAAGTTCTTTAAAAATTTCTTTTAATAATGTTTTTGGATATTATATCGAAGTTCGAAATACCCATAAAGATAAAGTTCCGCCAGAATGGATTCGAAAACAAACCTTGGTGAATGCAGAGCGATACATAACTGAGGAGCTAAAGGAATACGAAGTTAAGATTTTAGGTGCCGAGGAGAAGATACATAAAATAGAAGTAGAGTTATTTGAGCAATTAGTGGCCTGGATTGCGACTTATATTAAGCCTGTGCAGCTAAATGCAAATTTAGTGGCGCAACTGGATTGCTTATGTTCCTTTACACAGCTTGCGATAGAAAATAAATACACCTGCCCAGAATTAGATGAGACATTTGAATTAGAAATCAAAAATGGTAGGCATCCTGTAATTGAAAAACAATTGGCAGTAGGAACTCCGTACATTGCTAATGATGTTTACTTAGATCGGGAGACACAGCAGTTAATTATGATTACGGGTCCCAATATGTCAGGTAAGTCGGCAATTTTGCGTCAAACTGCTTTAATAGTGCTTCTGGCTCAGATGGGGAGTTTTGTTCCTGCAGACAGTGTTAGAATGGGTGTGGTGGATAAAATATTTACAAGGGTAGGTGCCTCAGATAATATTTCGATGGGAGAGTCCACTTTTATGGTCGAAATGAATGAAACAGCTTCTATCTTGAATAATATTTCTGATCGAAGTCTGGTGCTGTTAGATGAAATTGGTCGAGGTACAAGCACTTATGACGGAATTTCGATTGCTTGGGCCATTGCCGAATTTCTACATGAACATCCGTCGAAACCTAAAACGCTTTTTGCTACACATTATCATGAGTTGAATGAAATGACAGAGTCTATGTCGCGTATTCAGAATTACAATGTAGCTGTTAAAGAACTGAAAGATAATGTGCTTTTTATTCGAAAGTTGGTTAAAGGGGGTAGTGCACATAGCTTTGGAATACATGTGGCTAAAATGGCTGGAATGCCTCAGATTGTTATTTCGAAAGCCCAAAAGATTTTAAAGAAATTAGAGAAAAACCATTCTAGTGAAGTATTGAACGGAATCAAATCAGAACAAGAGGAAATGCAAATGAGCTTTTTTAATTTAGACGATCCCTTGTTAGAAGAAATTAAAGAAGAAATCTTAAACTTAGATATAAATACAGTGACTCCTGTGGAAGCTTTGATGAAATTAAATGAAATTAAAAGGATGATAACTAGAAAATAAATTTTTTAATTTTTAAGTTTTAGGTTATCAGAAGTTTAGGAAATATTTAAAAATTTTATTTCAAAAGTGCTTGTTTAATTCAATAAATGTCTTAAATTTGCATCCGCAATACAGAACAAGTATTGTTGTTC
Source organism: Flavobacterium sp. W21_SRS_FM3 (assembly GCF_052113625.1). Lineage (NCBI taxonomy): Bacteria > Pseudomonadati > Bacteroidota > Flavobacteriia > Flavobacteriales > Flavobacteriaceae > Flavobacterium > Flavobacterium sp. W21_SRS_FM3. Next base: position 760,704 of record NZ_JBGQOD010000001.1, read on the forward strand.
TTTTTAAGAATTGAAAATGCGAAAATAGCTCAGTTGGTAGAGCGCGACCTTGCCAAGGTCGAGGTCGCGGGTTCGAGCCCCGTTTTTCGCTCCAAACCATAAAATACTCGAATGGTAGTTGTATTTAATTGATTTTTATAAAAAATTAGATATAAAAATCAAATAGTAATAATGCTCGGATGGTGAAATTGGTAGACACGCTGGACTTAAAATCCAGTGAACAGCAATGTTCGTGCGGGTTCAAGTCCCGCTCTGAGTACTAAAACCTCTTCTTTTGAAGAGGTTTTTTTTGTTTAAAACAATCTTGTTAATGTATAAATAAAGTGCATCTTGTCTTTATTTTTTTTAAAATTATAGCTAGAAATATATGGCTTCTTTTGTAATTACAAAACGCTTTAGTGGAGATTATAAGTTTGAATTGACTTCTAGAAAGGGTAAAACTATTTTTACTAGTACTGCCTATGAGCTGCGTATGGATTGCGAGTCGGCTGCTGAGCATGTGAGGTCTGTTTTTGAAACGTGCTCATTTGTTAAGTTCAAAACATCTAAAGGGAAATTTTTCTTTAGGGTTGTTGTTGATGGGGTAGTTATGGCTACAAGCAGGAAGTACAGCACGGAATTAATGGTTCAAAAAGGAATCGATGAAATTATTAAGTATGGGTCTAAAGCAGAGATTTTGGATTTTTCAAACAATAACTTTGTTTTTCCGGAATAATAGAATTATATACTAAGTATAAAAAAAGGAGTTCTTTATAAGTAATATAAAGAACTCCTTTTTTTACTGGCTTATATAGAGTACATAATTGCCCTAAATAAAAAAAGCCATCTCGCTTGCGCGGATGGCTTTGATTTCAGAATTTAATTCTAATTAGTGAGCAGCTTCAGTTGCAGTTTCAGCAGCATCAGTAGCAACAGCAGCAGCAGAATCAACTACTTGCGCAGCAGAATCAACAACTTGTGCAGCAGAATCAACTACAACAGCAGCAGAATCAACAGCCATAGCGTCTTCAGCAGAAGCGTCAGCTTTTTTACATGATACAACAGTTAATACAGCAACAGCAGCTAAACTTAAAAATACTTTTTTCATCTTAATTTAATATAAAGGTTAATTATTAATTCGACGCAAAGATATAAAATTTTTGATATGTAAATTATTTTTTTAATTTTTTTTTAAAAATAATATTTCTTTTTTGTCTTTGGATATTTAAGCAATTATAATGCCGAAAAATGCCGACTCAAATCTAGGCTTTTTTTTAATGCGAAAACAGTTTTATTTTAGATGGTCTTTTTCTATGGTAATATAGGATTGGTGATAAAGCTTTATTTTAATTAATTGACAGTAAATATATTATAACACGATTGTAAAATCTAAACAAATAAGAGGCATGGTGTTTTTAAAATTTAGCAAGTCTTAAAAGCGGCTATTTAAATTGCGAAAAACGGCCCTACTTTCACGTTTTAAAAAAGGAAGTTTTTTACTGCTTCTCAACGCGATTAAAACTAAATATTAGTAACGTTTTTCTGATTCTTTTCGCTTAGCTGTTTAAAGTGTTTTCAATGCGTTTCATAATCATGTTTGTGGCTCCCTTATTCATAGATACAAATGTGCTACAAATATGCCCTAATTCATGACGGTGACTATAATTGAGAAGTAAATCGTCAAAGCAATTGTTTAGTTCGCTTTGATTTGAAACCGAAATACAGCCATTTAAATTGACTAAGGCGACAGCTTCAGCAAAATGGGCATAGTTAGGTCCTATGACAATTGGGACGCCAAAGGTTGCCGGCTCTAAAATATTGTGTATGCCGGGATTTCCAAATCCACCGCCTACATAGGCAATGTCAGCGTAACTGTATATTTTGGTCAAAATCCCTATCGTATCAATAATAAATACGTCATAATCTGCTAAGTTTTTGTCTTTCATCTCAGAGTATAATACCGTCTTTTTACGGATGCTTTTTTGCAGCTGAATGATTTGTTCTCCTTTAATATTGTGCGGAGCAATGATAAATTTAACTTTATGAGCACTGTTGTTAATGTAGGATACTAATAAATCTTCGTCCTTAGGCCAAGAACTTCCTACTACGATCGTGGGTTCGTTGTTTTTAAAGTCAGCAATAAATGCTAATGTATTGTCTTTTTCTAAGATTGTCGCAACTCTATCAAAGCGGGTATCACCAGAAACGGCTACGTTTGTTTTGCCAATGCCTTGCAATAGTTTTTTTGAAGCTTCATTTTGCACAAAGAAAAAATCAAAGCTCTCCAAGGCTTTTCTATAAAATCCGCCATACCATTTAAAAAAAAGTTGGTTTTCTCTTAAAATCCCAGAGATAAGGTAAGTAGGTGTTTGATGCTTTTTTAACTGATTAAGATAATTCGGCCAATATTCATATTTGATAAAGAACACAAGGTCAGGATGGACTAACTTTAGGAATTTTGTAGCATTTTTTTTAGTGTCTAGTGGTAGGTAAACGGTGGCATCAGCTACAGTATTATTTTTGCGAACCTCGTAACCTGAAGGGGAGAAAAAAGTCAGTACAATCTTATGAGTTGGATATTTTTTTTTAATTCTTTCAATTACAGGTAAACCTTGCTCGTATTCGCCAAGTGAGGCTGCATGAAACCATATGGTTTTGTCAGAAGGGCTTATTTTTTGTTCTAATGTTTGAAACACAGATTTTCTACCTTCGACAAACAGTTTCATTTTTGGACTAATAAGTGCTAGGCAACTAATAACTTTTGATGCTAAAATAGTGATGATGTTGTAGAGAAAAAACATGAGTTAAATTTTGGATGGCTAAAATACGGTTTTTATTTCAAAATATGGACGACTAGTAGTGAGTTGATTTGGGTTTAGTTGCTTGGGCAAGAAGAAATTTTTTGTGCTAGTATTTCTAAAACAAACAAGTAGGGAAGGGCTTCAAAACTAGTAGGAGTTTTCTAAAATGTATTTAAAAAGTTTGTAAAATTGTTGTTCAATACAATTCAAATAAAAAGATATTCTCAATCTATTCTAGCTATTAATTCTTAATTTTGTTGCTTATAACTTTTATAGAATGAAAAAAATCCAAATGGTTGACTTAAAAAGTCAATACGAAAAAATAAAAGATACGGTAAACGTTTCTATCCAGGAAGTTTTAGATACAAATGCCTATATCAATGGACCTGAAGTACAAAAATTTCAAAAAAAATTAGAAGAATATCTTGATGTAAAACATGTTATTCCATGTGCCAATGGAACAGATGCTTTACAGATAGCCATGATGGGACTTGGTTTGCAACCGGGTGATGAGGTAATCACTGCTGATTTTACTTTTGCTGCGACGGTAGAAGTTATTGCATTGTTGCAATTAACGCCCGTTTTAGTAGATGTTGATTTGCATAATATGAATATCTCTTTGGAAGCTATTAAAAAAGCAATTACCCCAAAAACAAAAGCTATTGTACCCGTTCATTTGTTTGGTCGTGCAGCCAATATGGATGCGATTATGGAAATTGCAGCCCAACATGACTTGTATGTTATCGAAGACAATGCACAAGCAATTGGAGCTAATTGTAAATCTGTAGATGGAATTAAGAAGAAAGCAGGAACCATTGGTCACGTAGGAGCAACTTCTTTTTTTCCTTCTAAAAACTTAGGCTGTTATGGGGATGGTGGAGCGATATTTACAAATGATGATGCGTTAGCACATACTTTGCGCGGAATCGTAAATCACGGAATGTATGAGCGATATCACCATGATGTTGTAGGGGTTAATTCTCGTTTAGATAGTATCCAAGCTGCTGTTTTGAATGCTAAATTGCCTTTATTAGATCAGTACAATCAGGCAAGACAAGATGCTGCAAGGAAATATTCTACTGCTTTTGAAGGACATGAGAATATTATTGCACCACTAATTTCTGATATCTGCGATAGCCATGTGTTTCATCAATATACTTTAAGAATTGTAAATGCAGATAGAAATGGATTAATGCAGCATTTATTAGACAAAGGAATTCCATGTGCCATATATTACCCAATTCCATTGCATGCTCAAAAAGCGTATTTAGATGTAAGATATAAAGAAGAAGACTTTCCAGTGACTAATCAATTAGTTACAGAGGTATTGTCTTTACCAATGCATACAGAGTTAGATGACGAACAAATAGAGTTCATTACTGATAGTGTTTTAGAATTTTTGAAATAAAAAAGAGGAGACGCGTATACCGCGTCTTTTTTATAATATACAATATGGTGTCAATGCCATGTCATTTAAAATAGTAATCAATGAAAATACTTGTAACAGGAGGTTTAGGATTTATAGGCTCACATACAGTGGTGGAATTGCAAAATCAGGGCTTTGATGTGTTAATCGTGGATGATTTGTCGAATACCTCATTAGCTGTATTAGACGGAATTAGCAATATCACTGGGAAAGTGCCAGCGTTTGAGAAATTAGATTTAAGAGAAAAGGACAAGGTTCAGGCTTTTTTCAATAGGCATCATGATATTTCAGGAGTGATTCATTTTGCGGCTTCAAAAGCTGTTGGTGAAAGCGTTGGTAATCCATTATTGTATTATGAAAACAATATCAATACCTTAGTTTATCTATTACAAGAGTTACAAAAAAAGGACGAAGCAAGTTTTATCTTTAGTTCCTCTTGTACTGTATACGGCCAAGCTGAACAAATGCCTATTACTGAAAATGCTCCAGTACAAACGGCCATGTCTCCTTATGGAAATACAAAACAGATAGGAGAGGAAATCATAACAGATACAGCAAAGGTGACAAATATCAATGCAATATTGTTGCGATATTTTAACCCAATAGGTTCGCATCCTTCGGCTGAAATAGGGGAATTGCCATTAGGTGTGCCACAAAATTTAGTGCCCTTCATTACCCAAACTGGAATGGGTTTAAGGAAAGAACTTTCTGTTTATGGGAATGACTATCCTACTACTGATGGAACGGCGGTACGAGATTATATCCATGTGGTTGATCTTGCGAAAGCCCATGTAATTGCTTTACAAAGACTGCTAAATAAAAAGAATTTAGAAAAAGTAGAGACTTTTAATTTAGGAACAGGTACAGGAAGCTCTGTGCTGGAAGTGATTCATGCCTTTGAAAAGGTAAGCGGACAAAAATTGCCCTACAAATTAGTTGACCGTAGAGCAGGAGATATTACTGAAGCTTACGCGAATACTGATAAAGCAAATACAGTTTTAGGATGGAAAGCACAATCAACCTTAGAAGAAGCGATGGCCAGCGCTTGGAAATGGGAACAAAAAGTGAGAAACAACTAAGAAATTCTCTTTAAAATTTAATATAGAAAAAATCCCAAATTATCGTGATGATAGTTTGGGATTTTTTTAGAGTTGTAAACTATTGTAATTGCTATTTATGCATTTGCAGTAGCTGCTTCTTTGTCAATTTTTCCAATTAAACCAGCCAATACTTTTCCGGGTCCTACCTCAGTAAATAAAGTAGCACCGTCAGTGATCATCTGCTGTACAGATTGTGTCCATTTTACTGGGGCGGTCAACTGTATAATTAAGTTTTTCTTGATTTCATTGGCGTCAGCAACAGCAGTAGCGGTCACATTTTGATATACTGGACAAATAGGAGTAGAGAATGTAGTTGCTTCAATAGCCGCTGCTAATTCTTCTCTAGCTGGTTCCATCATAGGTGAGTGAAAAGCACCACCTACTGGCAATAATAAAGCTCTTTTAGCACCAGCTTCTTTCATTGCTACACAAGCTGCTTCAACAGCTGTAGTCTCTCCAGAAATCACCAATTGTCCCGGGCAATTGTAGTTTGCGGCTACAACAACGCCATCTATATTTGCACAAACTTCTTCTACAATATGATCAGCGAGTCCTAATACAGCTGCCATTGTTGAAGGTTTGATTTCGCATGCTTTTTGCATTGCCAAGGCTCTTTGAGAAACTAATTTTAATCCGTCTTCAAATGATAAAGCACCGTTAGCAACTAATGCAGAAAATTCGCCTAATGAATGTCCCGCTACCATTTCAGGTTTGAAGTCGTCACCTAAAGTTTTTGCTAAAATAACCGAGTGTAAAAAGACAGCAGGCTGTGTCACTTTAGTTTCTTTCAATTCTTCAGCAGTACCTTCAAACATGATGTCTGTAATGCGAAAACCTAAAATTTCATTTGCTTTTTCAAACAATTCTTTGGCTAAAGGGGAGTTATCATATAAGTCTTTTCCCATTCCTGTAAATTGAGCTCCTTGACCTGGAAATACGTATGCTTTCATGTTTTTAGTTTAGAGTTTAAGGTTGAAAATTCTGAATTAAGAATGTAAAACCGACTGCAAAAATACTACTTTTTTTAAGAATTCGCATAAGGAGATTCAGTAGCAGGACTTTTAGTCTACTAACAACAGTTGTCCCGCTTTCCCCTTTATCTCTTCGCTGCGCTTCGAGGATGCCGGCTCAATCGGGGCTATAAACACACTTTAGTAAATCTTATTTCGTAAAACAAAACAACCCTATATTTCATTTGAAATATAGGGTTGTATATTAATTGTGAAACGGATATTTATTCTTTTACTAATTGTAAACCAATGTTTAACATAACATCTTCTCCCACTAGCACTCCGCCAGTTTCTAAAGCAGAGTTCCAGTTAAGTCCCCAGTCTTTACGGTTTATTTTACCTGAGATGTTCATTCCTACTTTTTCATTTCCCCAAGGATCTTTCATTATTCCGCTAAATTCAACTGGAAATTTCACAAATTTAGAAACGTCTTTAATCTTCAAGTCGCCTCCTAATTCATACATGCCTTCCTCTTTTTTAGTGAATGAAGAGGCTTTAAAACTTAATTTTGGAAATTTTTCAGCATCAAAAAAGTCGGCGCTTTTTAAATGATTGTCTCTATCCGCATTTTTTGTGTCAATAGAGTCAACTGCTGCCGAAAATTCAATACCAGCATTTTCAAAATTGTCCCCATCTGATAGGACAGCGGCTTCGTATTTTTCAAAATTACCGTTAACATTTGTAAACATCATGTGTTTAACTTTAAAACCAATTTCTGAGTGAGTTGGGTCAATAGCCCATTTAGTAGTTGCCATAATAATAGTATTTAAATGTTGTTTTTATAATAAGTTAATGCACCCGAGGGGCATTTATGAATGGTATCCATAATTTTTTCAGAGGTTGATGCTTCAATTTTTATCCAAGGCTTTTCTTTGGGTTGAAACACATCGGGGTTGTTGCGAACACAATTTCCAGAATGAATACATTTTCCTGACTGCCATACCACGGTAAGTTCGCCGTTAGTATATTCTTTTATAATGTTTTCTGGATCCATAATTACAGTGTTGTATTAATTACAATATTGTTCTTTAATAGTTTAGATACGGGGCACTTTTCGGCTATGATCAGTAACCTTTTTTTGATGTCTTCATCTATAGCTGTGGGGAAACTAATAGCTCTAAGGATGGTTGTGCTAAACATAGGTTCGCTTTCTTGGTAAAAATTCAACGAGATATTGATTTCTGGAATATCCCAACCTTTACGGTCAATATACATGCGCAATGTTGATAAAGTACATGCTGCTAATGAAGCGAGTAGTGTAGAATAAGGATCTGGACCTAAGTCTCCTCCTTCAATACTTTTTGGTTCGTCCATGATTAGCTGTCCGTTTCTCCATTTTATGGTACACAAATATTTTTGAGTACCAATATGTCCCGTGATGTCTTCGTCTAATGTCTTTTCCATATTACAATACGTCGTTTAAAGTTTTCTCTTTATCAAATACATGTTTAGCATACGGGCATAGAGGAAGAATCTTTATTCCTTTGTCACGTGCATAACAAACAGCACTTTTGATCATCATTTTGCCTAATCCTTTGCCGCTTTGGGTCTCATTAACTTCGGTGTGGTCTATAATGATTTGATTATCTCCTGCAAATACAAAGGTCATTTTGGCCTGCAGTTCTCCAGATTTTTCGATATAGAAAAGCCCTTTTTGATCATTTACTTCTAGTTTTACCTCTTGCTCCATAGTCTATTTATTTAAACTTAAAATTTCATAGGAACCTCCATCAATAAAATTTCGGATGCGGTATTTGCGGTGATATTTAATTGCTCAAAATCCCATATTCCTAAGGCGTCACGAGTAGCTAATTCATGACCGTTAATTGTAACGTTTCCAGAAAGCAGAAAAGCATATACACCATTACCTTGTTTTTTTAAATCATAAGTTGTTGACAATCCCTCGTCAAATTTCCCCATGTGAAACCAAGCGTCTTGATGAATCCACACTCCGTCATCATCTGGGTTTGGAGAAAGAATTTGTTGTAATTTGTTGTTTCTATCTTCTTTGTTTAAAGAAATTTGTTGGTAGCGAGGTGTTACGTCACGTTTGTTTGGGAAGATCCAGATTTGTAATGATTTGGTTTTTAAACCAGGATTAGGATTGAACTCACTGTGCTGAATTCCTGTTCCCGCACTCATTACTTGTACATCGCCATTTTTGATTGTAGCAGCATTACCCATGCTGTCTTTGTGTGCTAAATCACCTTCTAGTGGAATCGTGATTATTTCCATATTATCATGCGGATGTGTTCCAAAACCCATTCCTTCACCAATAACATCATCGTTTAAAACGCGTAGTGCACCAAATTGTACTCTTTCTGGATTGTACCAACTTCCAAAACTAAAACTGAAATTTGCTTTTAACCAACCGTGGTCTGCATGACCTCGAGTATTTGCTTTATGTAGAACTATATTTTCCATGATCTATAAATTTACTGATTTTAATACCACAAATTTACAAACAATGTAGAGTTCAAGTACTTAACCTAGATTAAGAAATGGCAATTAGTATTTTAGCTTTAGGTTTTATAAAGGGAAAAATGGTTAGCTAAAAAAATGCTCGGTATTGGGTTGTAGTAAGTAAACTAACTAAGTAAGGGGCGTGCCATGATTTATTAAATTATTGATTTCTCAATAATTTTGATTTCATTTTACTAAAGAACTCTGGAGTAACTCCTATATAAGAAGCAATTTGTTTTTGAGGAATATTATGAATTAGTTCTGGATATTTTACGCAGAATTTATCGTAACGGGCTTCCGCTGTAAAACTCATATTGTCTATAAGGCGCTGTTGATTAGCTACTAAGGAGTTTTCGATAAGGATTCTAAAATAGCGTTCAAGCTTGGGGATCCTATGGTACAGTACTTCTTGATTTTCTTTGCTGAGCACTAGTACTTCTGAGTCTTCAAGAGCTTCAATAAATAGGTGACCTCTTTGTTGAGAGATGTAGCTATACATATCAGCGATCCACCAATTGGGACAAGCGAAGGTTACTAAATGCTCGACACCATTTTCGTCTATGGTATAACTGCGTACAATTCCGTTCAGTACGAAGAAAGACTCTTTACAGATATCATTTTCTTTTAACAAGACTGTTTTTGCTTTGTATGCTCTTATTTCGGTTTTTGACAGCAGCAATTCCTCCTCTTCAGCTGTGAGTGTTATGTGTTTGGCTATATTTTCTAATAATAATGACATTATTTCTTTTCTTCAGCAAGTACTTTAAAGGAAGTGGCTACAAATCGATTATTCACTATTTCGCCAGTAACTTCTGCTTTCTTAATTGTTTCGCAAAAGCCGTCTTTGGCATGTGCATCTCCGTGAGAATCAATAGAGGTTCCATCAACGAAATAGGATTTTCCGTCAATACGAACAGCAAGTTCACAATCATAACCTTGCATTCCAAACTGGCATTGACCACAAGAAGCTTCGACAATTTGCGGTTTAACAGCTTCTTTTTTCTCTTGGGCACTTAGTATGATTGTACAAAAGAATAAAATTACTGCAGCTATTTTTTTCATAGAATTGAATTTACCTTACGAAGGTAGCAGTTTATTTTACAAGTCTATAAATTTTCACATGGAATAATTTTTGAATAGATACATCCATAAGAAGAGTAAAAATCTTTTGTTGAAGGTAACCATTACTACAATTTCCAAAGCAATAATTTAATAATGTACCTCTACTAACGCAGCTGCTTGTTTTGCGCGCGCAACAATCTCTTCAATAGGCGTTTCTAAAGTATCGTTTGTCAATGAGACACCCATTCTTCTGTACGGTCTTGAAGTAGGCTTTCCGAAAAGTCTAAAATCAGTTTTAGCTAGGCTTGCAATTTTTTCTAGTCCTATAAAGGTTGGATTTGTACTATTTTCTGAAGCTAAAATTACCGCACTGGCTCCCGCTTTCTCTAGGGTGATTTCAGAAATAGGCAAACTCAGTATCGCGCGTAAATGCAGTTCAAACTCATTAAAATTTTGGGTGCCTGCTAACGTTACCATTCCAGTATCGTGTGGGCGGGGAGAAAGCTCAGAGAAATAAACACCATCATCTGCCAAGAAAAATTCTACTCCAAAAAGGCCTGCACCACCTAGGGCTTCGGTTACTTTTTCAGCCATGTCTTGTGCCTCGTATAAGTCTTTGTCTAAAATTTTGGCGGGTTGCCAGCTTTCTTGATAATCACCTCGTTCTTGACGGTGCCCAATAGGTGCGCAAAATAAGGTGGGATTGTTATTTTGAGTAACTGTCAATAAGGTGATCTCTGAATTGAATTTTACAAAAGCCTCTACAATTACTTCTACGACATCACCGCGAGAACCTTCCACAGCATATTGCCAAGCTTTGTCAATATCAGCCACTGTTTTTATAGTTGATTGTCCTTTTCCTGATGAAGACATTAATGGTTTTACCACACAGGGCATTCCTACAGCTTCAACTCCTTTTTGCAATTCTTCGGCAGTAGTTGCGTAACGGTAATTGGCTGTTTTTAGTCCCAATTCTTTAGCGGCTAGATCACGAATAGCCTTGCGATTCATGGTAAAGTTAGCCGCTTTGGCTGAGGGGACTACTGTTATTCCCTGTTTCTCATAATCATAAAAGCGCTCAGTGCGAATGGCTTCAATTTCTGGAACAATAAAATCAGGATTGTGTTTAGCAACAATGCGATCAAGTTCTAAGCCATCTAGCATATTGATGACTTCAAAACCATGCGCAACTTGCATGGCGGGTGCGTTTTCATAACTGTCAACTGCGATGACGGTTTGCCCAATGCGTTGCGCTGCGATTACAAATTCTTTTCCTAATTCCCCTGAACCTAGCAATAATATCTTCATGATTATGTTGTCTTAATGGACAGTAAAAATACTGAATTGCTTTTTTGTGACCGTTAATTCGCCAATTATTTTGTGTTAAATATGGGATTTATGCTCCAATTAAGAAGAACCAAATTTAATTAGAAAAGACTTTCTGCTACTTCTAAACTAGCTGATGTTTCTAATGCGCGTGAGGGATAGTAGCGACATCCTTTTATGAAACGGAGTGTAATAAAAGATACAGCGAATAGCCCGACCTTTAGGGCACGCCCACAACTAATAATTCTAAAAATATAGTGTGTGGTTTTTTAAAGTTGGGGATTCAGAAGATTGTACTATATTACTATTAGGTATAAAAAAAAACTACTTAGTTGATGTCTAAGTAGTTTATATATGTGGCTAAAACGGTTAAGAATTAGTTTAATTTTTTAGCTTTAATAGTCATTAAAGCACTTTTGATTCCGCTTAATTGTTTTGAAATTAAAGCTACTTGATCAGCACCAAGTTCTTCAACATCTAGAGCAGATTCGTATTTTTCTATCGCTGACTCTTCCCCAGTGATACACGCATTAACGATAGATTCTGTGTCACCACTTGTGAATGATGATTTTATGTCAATCCACGCTCTGTGTATTGCTCCTAGGGCTCCACCACCAGAAACATCGGTTGTTTTTCCTAATCTATTAATTTCATCTTGTAATTCAACAATATATAGAGCACGTTCACGAGCAAATTGTGTGAAATCACTTTTAATTGGTGCGTCTTCTACATGTTCAGCAGCATTTGTATAACCTAATTTTCCGTCTTCAAGGATTTGAATTAATCCTTCTAATGTGCTAACTACTTTTTCTCTTTTGTCGTCTGTATTTGTCATGATTCTTATTTTTAATTAATTGTACAATACAAAGATGGAAATATCATAGCGTTTTTATCTTACAACATTATTAAGGTTTATTATAATATTGTGGAATCGTGTTTTAAATAGTTGTTATAGAATCTGTTAAACAGGAAATATTGGCGTTATAATAAAAGTTGGCCATTGCTAATCAATCAAAAAAAAATACCTCAAGAATAATTCTTGAGGTATTTGTAGTAAAATATAGATTGTTATTTTGACTTAAAGACATTCGACTATAGTGCCAGTGCGTCTTTAATTCTTTTTAAAGCTTCTTTTAAAATGTCGTCGCTAGTTGCATACGAGAAACGAATACAATCTGGGTTTCCAAATGCATCACCTGTTACCGTTGCTACATTAGCTTCGGCCAAAAGATACATGGACAAATCCATCGCATTTTTGATTTCAGTTCCTTTCAGTGTTTTTCCGAAGAAAGAAGACACATCAGGGAATACATAAAAGGCTCCTTCAGGAACGTTGATTTTTACTCCTGGGATTTCTTTCAATAACCCCACAACTAAATCTCTACGAGAATGGAATGCGTCCACCATATGTTTCAATACTGATGGATCAGCATCTACGGCAGTAATTGTTGCACGTTGTGCAATAGAATTAGCTCCAGAAGTTACTTGACCTTGAATCTTCGTACATGCCTTAGCGATAAATTCTGGTGCTCCTATATATCCAATGCGGTATCCTGTCATTGCAAAAGCTTTGGCTACTCCGTTTACCGTGATGGTTTTTTCTAACATTCCTGGTATAGATGCAATACTGCAAAAAGTACCTGAAAAGTTAATGTGCTCGTATATCTCATCAGCTACCACATATACATTAGGGTGCTTCGCTAAAACCGCAGCAAGCGCCGTTAATTCCTCACGATTATAAACTGATCCTGATGGGTTACACGGTGTAGAGAACCACATCATTTTAGTTTTTGGTGTGATGGCTGCTTCTAACTGTGCAGGGGTGATTTTAAAATCACTTTCGATAGAAGTGGGAACTTCTACAGGAACTCCTCCGGATAATTTTACGATTTCAAAGTAAGAAACCCAGTATGGTGCAGGTAAAATAACCTCGTCACCATCATTTAACATTACTTGAGCAATGTTGTACAACGATTGTTTTGCTCCTGTTGAAACTACGATTTGAGAGGGTTTATAATCTAGATCATTGTCTCTTTTAAATTTTCTACAAATAGCTTCTTTCAAATCACCGTATCCTTCCACTGGTGAATAGGTGCTGTAATTATCGTCTATTGCTTGTTTAGCTGCTTCTTTGATGAAGTCAGGTGTATTAAAGTCAGGTTCCCCTAAACTTAAACTGATGATGTCTTTTCCTTGTGCTTTTAATTCTCTAGCTAACGCAGCCATTGCTAATGTTTGTGAAGTCGCTAGATTGTTAATTCTGTCTGAAAGTGGATTCATTAAAGTAGTGTTGATTACCCTAAATTTGGGAGGTTAATGATTAGTTTTTAGTTTATTTTGATTGTCAAGTAACGGCCATGTTCCTTGTACAAATTTGTATCTATGTAATTATACTAGCTCTGGTTTCATTCCTAATTCTTTTAAATGCTTGAAGTGAGCTATAACTGCACTACGCATTGTTTTGTACTCATAATAAGGAAGGTTGCATTCTAAAGCAGTCTCTTTAACGATTTTAGCTATTTTTCCGTAATGTACATGACTAATATTTGGGAAAATATGGTGTTCTATTTGATGATTTAAACCACCAGTATACCAGTTCACAATTGCATTTCTTGGTGCAAAGTTTGTGGTGGTAAACAGTTGGTGAATGGCCCAAGTATTGTCCATTTCTCCTAATTCGTTTGGCGATGGATTTGTCGTTTCTTCAACAACATGTGCTAATTGAAACACAACACTTAAAATTAATCCAGCAGTGTAGTGCATAACGAAAAATCCTATCAATACTTTCCACCAGGTAATACCAATGATGATAGGCAATGCAATCCAAATTGAAACATAAATTACTTTAGTGATAATTAAAGTTGTCCAAAGAATCTTAGGACTTTTAGGTTCTCCGTAAGATAGTTTTCTCTTCAAGTAACTTTTCATCTGTTTGAAATCAGTTGTTATGGCCCAGTTGAAGGTTAGTAAACCATATAAGAAAACAGAATAATATTGTTGGAAACGGTGAAAGTTATGCCATTTCGCATCTTTAGTAAAACGGATGATTCTACCTGCATCAAGATCTTCATCATGTCCTGGGATATTGGTATAAGTATGGTGTAAAACATTGTGTTGTACTTGCCAGTTATATACATTTCCTGCTAATATATAAATTGTTCCCCCCATAAACTTATTGACCCAGCTTTTGTTAGAATAAGAACCATGATTACCATCATGCATTACATTCATTCCCACTCCGGCCATTCCTATTCCCATAACAATGGTCAATAATAAATGGGCCCAGAAAGGCATATCAAGTGTCAATATTAAAAAGTAGGGTGCTAAAAAAACGGCAAATAGGATAATTGTTTTTAAATACAACCTCCAGTTTCCTGTTTTTTTAATGTTATTTTCTTTGAAGTAATTGTTCACCCGAGAGTTAAGGGTTCTAAAAAACTTCATTTTGTCTTGCTTAGCAAATGTAGGTGCGGTATTAATCATAGGTAATTGTAATAAGTTCCAAAGATAATTATTAAAATTTTCAACTCTGCCAAATTGAGTTAAATATTTAAGGCCTAAAAAGAGTACTTTTGTTAAAAAAATAGAACGATGGACGAGATTTTGAAGTATTTTCCTAATTTGACCGATATTCAAAAAGAGCAATTCGCAAAATTAGATTTTTTATACCATGACTGGAATGAAAAAATAAATGTTATTTCTAGAAAAGACATTGATGCTTTATACACTAAGCATATTTTACATTCATTAGGGATTGCAAAAGTGATGAAATTTGAACCAGGCACTTATGTTCTTGATGTAGGAACAGGTGGTGGATTTCCTGGGATTCCGTTAGCCATACTTTTTCCAGAAACCCGTTTTTATTTGATTGATGTTATTGCCAAGAAAATAAAAGTGGTTCAGGGAGTTGTAGATGCATTAGAATTAAAAAATGTCAAAGCAGAGCAATTGCGGGCAGAGAATGTAAAAGGGGATTTTGATTTCATTGTCAGTCGTGCCGTTACAAACATGCCAGATTTTGTTTCTTGGGTGAAAACCAAAATTAAAAAACAGCAGAAACACGCTTTGAGAAACGGAATTTTATACCTTAAAGGAGGTGATTTAACCGAAGAGTTAAAGGATTTCCCAAAGGCTACTGAATATAATTTGGCTGATTTTTTTGAAGATGAATTTTTTGAAACTAAAAAAGTAGTGCATTTGCCTTTGAAGTTTGTGATATAATACAATGAGTGTGTAATACATTCGAAAATTAAATATAGGAATAGCTAACCCTGCAAAGACTTTGTGTTTTTGTAGGGTTTTTATATTTATCCAATTCTTGTAACATTCTAAAGTTTCTATTGTCTTACTATTTCGCTGATAATTAAAACTGCAAAACAATGAAAAAAATATCTAGACGCACTTTTGTACATAATTTTGGTATTGGAGTTGGGGCAACAACAGTAATGGCATCATTGCCATCATTTATGAGTTTGCCTGATAATAATAGGGCTATGCATGACGGAAAGAAACTGAATATTGCTCTTTGTGGATTGGGGCGTTATGCAGGGTATCTAGCCGAGGGATTACAAGTTTCTAAATATTGTCGCTTAGCAGGAATTGTAACAGGAACACCTTCAAAAGCTGTAGAATGGGGAAAAAAATACAATATTCCAGATAAAAATAAATACAATTATCAAAATTTTGATACAATAATACACAACAAAGATATTGATTTGGTCTATGTAGTTTTACCTAATGGCATGCATAAGGAGTATGTGATTAGGGCCGCAAAGGCTGGGAAACATGTTATTGTAGAGAAACCTATGGCCATTACGGCTAGTGATTGTCAAGAAATGATTGACGCTTGTGAGAAAGCAGCTGTTCAATTAGCAATAGGTTACCGCTTGCATTACGAACCGTACAATTTAGAGATGAAACGTTTGGGGCAAGAAAAGGTTTTTGGTCAGGTGAGATTGATAGAAACTTCCTTAGGATACAATACGGGCGATTCGATTGATTGGCAACAAAAAAAGGTATTATCCGGAGGCGGACCCCTAGTTAATCTAGGAATTTATTGCATTCAAGCGAGTCGCTATATATTGGGAGAAGAACCAATTTCGGTAACGGCGCAATTTGGACCCGTTACCAATAAGATTAAATATGCCGAGGTTGAAGAATCGATTACATGGCAAATGAATTTTCCAAGTGGAGCAGTAAGTAACTCTGCCAGTACTAATAATTGTGGAGTTGATAGGTTGTTTGCATCGGCGGATGATGGTTTTTTTGAATTAAGTCCAGCTATAAGTTATGGGCCGTTCAAAGGTAGAACGAGTAAAGGAGAATTGAATTTTCCGGAAATAAATCAGCAACAAACGCAACTTGATGAAATAAGTAAGGTATTATTGGCAAATAAAAAATTACCTAGTCATATTACTGGAGAAGAAGGTATAAAGGATGTTCGAATTATAGAAGCTATTTATGAAGCTGCTGAAACGGGTAAAAAAGTCTACTTGATTTAAAATAAAAACCCACAAGAACTCTATGTTTCTTGTGGGTTTTATTATTTATAAAAGCTCTTTCGGCTTTTAAATTTGCTATTTATTCTCCCAAAAATGGGTATCTGTAATCTATAGGAGTAACAAAAGTTTCTTTGATTGTTCTAGGAGAAGCCCAACGCAACAAGTTCAATGGAGAACCTGCCTTATCATTAGTTCCAGAAGCTCTTGCGCCACCAAATGGTTGTTGACCTACAACAGCACCTGTTGGTTTGTCATTGATATAGAAATTACCAGCAGCATTTTGTAATTTTACTGTAGCAACTTCAATAGCATAACGATCTTGACTGAAAACAGCTCCTGTTAATGCATACTCAGAAGTAGTGTCTACTAATTCAAGAGTTTCTTCCCATTTCGCATCTTCGTAAACAAAAATAGTCATTACTGGTCCGAATAATTCAGTTTCCATTGTTGAGTAATGGGGGTTTGTTGTTACGATTACTGTAGGCTCAATAAAGTATCCTACTGATTTATCGTAATTTCCTCCAACGATAATTTCTGCATCACTATCTTTTTTAGCTTGGTCAATATAACTAGCTAATTTATCAAATGAACCTTCGTGTATAACTGCTGTAATGAAGTTACTAAAATCTTCTGGTGAACCCATTTTCATTGATTTAACATCAGTGATAATTTGTTCTTTAATCGCTGGCCATAAACTTTGTGGAACATAAGCTCTAGAGGCTGCTGAACATTTTTGACCTTGGAATTCAAAAGCTCCACGTACAATTCCAGTAGAAACTTGTTTTGCGTTTGCGCTTGAGTGTGCGATGATAAAATCTTTCCCTCCTGTTTCTCCAACAATTCTTGGATAAGTTTTATAGTGGTGGATGTTAGTTCCAATTTTTGCCCAAATGTCTTTGAATACATGAGTAGAACCAGTAAAATGCAGTCCAGAGAAATCGCGGCTTGCAAGTACTGTATCTGTAATCATTTGTGCATCTCCAAAAACAACATTGATAACTCCATCAGGAACACCTGCTTCTTTGAAAACTTCAATAATGATTTGTGCTGAGAATACTTGGCTATCACTTGGTTTCCACACTACAACGTTACCCATCATCGCAGCACTCGCTGGAAGATTGGCAGCAATTGCTGTAAAGTTAAATGGAGTAATTGCGTATACAAAACCTTCAAGCGGTCTGTATTCTAAACGGTTCCACATATCTGAAGTAGACGTTGGTTGATCACCATATATTTGCGTCATAAACTCTACGTTGAAACGTAAAAAGTCAATTAGCTCACATGAAGCATCAATTTCGGCTTGGTGAATATTTTTTGATTGCGCAATCATTGTTGCTGCATTGATTCTTGCTCTGTATGGTCCTGCTATTAATTCAGCTGCTTTCAAGAAAATAGCTGCACGTTGTTCCCAAGCCATATTTGCCCATGCTGTTCTAGATTCTAGTGCATTTGCAATAGCTTTCTCTACGTGAGATTTTTCAGCAAGGTGGTAGGTTCCAACGATATGTTTGTGGTCGTGAGGAGCCGACATGTTTTTTGTATTTCCAGTTCTAATTTCTTCGCTTCCAATATATAATGGGACGTCAATTTTAGAATTCCACATTTTAGTGTAAGCTGCTTGAACGGCTGCTTTTTCAGGTGAATTTGGTGCATACCCTTTTACTGGTTCGTTTACCGCTTTTGGTACGTGAAAAAATCCTTTTAGCATGATATTGTAATTTGTTAATCTGTTAGTTTACAGATAAGATTAGACAATTAATAAAGTAAATAGGTTACGCTAAAGTATTGCGAATAATTTACTGCACAACAAAAGTACAAAGGATAATTTAAAAACTTGGTAAATAAAAGATAAGATAATAAAATATGTTTAGATTTCTGAAATTTAATTCAGTGCAAATGGAGCGCACAATCTAAAAGTTGGAATAATCACTTTAAAACATTTAGTAGAAGTGAAATTAATCATATTAAAATACCCCCTCATTGCCCCATAAGGAGATGCTAATAAGCAACCAGAACTATAGGTATGTAATTCTCCTGGTTTTAAAACGGGTTTCTTACCAATGATGCCTTCACCGTCTACAATTTCCACGTCATTTAATGAATCATGAATTTCCCAGTGACGGGAAGTAAGTTGCACTGAATCTTTACTATGATTCTCAATTGTTATCTCGTAACTAAAAGCAAAATGAATCTTGTAGTTCTTAAAGTAAGTACCTTCAAAACTAGTCAAAACTGATATTTTAATGCCTCTTGTTATTTGAGAAACCATACAAATTAGGGTAAGTGAGTGTGTTATAGCAACAAAAGTACAAAATTTTGAATTTGTATGACTACTTTTAGTTGTAATTTTTTAATTGATAATATTTAAAGAATTTGCTGTTCCTCTCCCAATTACTCTATCGTATCGCCCTGTGTTCTCTCTATAATAGATTAAGGCTGTATAATCATTTTCTGTCTGGTAAAAGTTGCCATCAACAGCATTTTCATAATCAATAATTCCTTTATTGTCGACAACTGTGTATTCATAATTAGTGAATCCCTGTTTTATCAAGAGCGCTTTTTCATAGATACCCTTCTTTGGGTTATAATCCATTTTATTCTCGGCAGATATTTTAAAATTGTTAAACATACCTGTAATGTAAATGTCTTTATTGAGTCTAAATGTTGGTGCAGAAAGGCTAAAGTAGACCCAAGCATAATCAGCTTCGATTTCACTGTTTTGAGCATTGCTATTGAGTACTAAATACTTGCCATTAATGTCTTGAGTAAAGGAATATGGAAAATTAGTTCTAGCATTATTAGTGAATAAATAACTACTATAGATATCACTACTAGAATCTACTCTGGCGATATTATTTGCGGGCACTCTGATTTCTTTGTTTTCAAAATAAAGGAATTCGTTTCCTGCCCAGAACTGGGTTTCTTTATCATATTTGTATATCAGTTCATTTCCAATAGTGTATTGAGGGCTAATGTTCTTAATACCTTGCTCTATTTTTCCATTTTGGAATAATAATACCTTGATATTCTTTAAAGGGTTTTGAAAATTAATTGTTTTGGAATTAATTGAAAATTCCAAATTATGTTTGAATTGCAAGTTGTCTACAGTTCGTGCTCTTTTAACTTGGATAGGCACATTTGCAAGCTCTTCATAAAGAATGAATTTTCTGGAAAAAACTACTTCTTTAGCATCATTTAAAATGCTAACAATGTAGTTGCCGCTAATTTTTAAACGTTGGGTAAATTGATTAGGTAGTGATAAGGTATAGTGAGAATAGGTTTGTAAGCTGTTAAAGGAGTTGTTGTAATCCTGAATTCTTTGATTGTCTAACCCTAATAAGTATTCGTTTTTCGGAATTCCTGATGGCTCCCAGTTGTAATTGCAATGCTTTATTTCGTAGTAATAATCGGCTTCATTGCCAAATAGGTCATCAAACTGCATTTGAAATCCAGTCCCTAACTGGAAAACAGGTATACTGTTCTGATTGTTTTGAATGAATGAAATTGTTTTGATATTGTAAGGTGGGGCAATTTCATTTTCGACTTGAGAAAATAAATAGTTTATAATTAGTAAGAAGAAGAGGCTAAAAATTTTTTTCATTTTTTTGAAGTGCAATAGTGTAGTGTTCTTTTACAATAAGGTAAATATAGTGATTATGTTTGTTTATTCTTACAACAGTATATTAGTGATATTATTGAGGGTATTTAATTATTTTGTTAAAAAAAATGTATTTTTTTATTGTAATTACTAGTTTTATAAGTAGTTTTATTAAAAATATAAACCAAACAGCATGAAACAATTTACTAGAGTTACCTTGGGAGCATTTTTGTTTTCAACGGCAATTTTTGCACAAGATATTGATTTATCTAAAAAAATCCCCACAGATCCAAGCGTAAAAACAGGAGTTCTTCAAAATGGATTAACTTATTACATCAAGAAAAATGCCAAACCTGAGAATAAAGTTGACTTACGTTTAGTAGTTAACGCAGGTTCGATTCTTGAGAATGACGATCAAAGAGGATTAGCTCACTTCATGGAGCATATGAATTTTAATGGTACCAAACGTTTTCCTAAAAATAAATTGGTGGATTACTTGCAAAGTATCGGTGTCAAATTTGGACAGCATCTAAATGCTTATACTAGTTTTGATGAAACGGTTTATTTTTTACCCATCCCTTCAGACAGTCCAGAAAAACTTGAAAACGGCTTTAATATTATTGAAGACTGGGCCTTTAATGCTGATTTGACAGCTGAAGAAATTGAGAAAGAGAGAGGTGTAGTTTTAGAAGAATACAGAATCGGTCTTGGGGCTAATAAAAGGATGTTGAGTCGTTATTTGCCTAAAATGATGTATAATTCTCACTATGCTGAACGATTACCAATAGGTGAAAAAGAAATTCTAGAAAGTTTCAAATATGATAAGATTACAAGTTTTTATAAAGATTGGTACCGTCCAGATCTAATTAGCGTCATCGTTGTGGGTGATATTGATGTAGCTGCAATGGAGAAAAAAATCAAAGATCATTTCTCGCAGTATAAAAATCCAGTTAATGAGAAGGATAGAACAATTTATGAAGTACCTAATCATAAAGAAACATTTGTAGCTATTGAAAGTGATAAAGAAGCCCCTTATACGCAAGTGCAATTGATCTATAAAGATTATGGTGCACCAAAGAAAATGAAAACTATTGAGGATTACAGAAACAACCTTGTAGAAGGTTTGTTTACGACAATGCTTAATAATAGGTTAGGAGAGTTAGTTAACTCACCGACGCCACCTTTTACATATGGGTATTCTTATCACGGAGGAACGTATGCAAGATCAAAAGAAGCTTATCAATCCTTTGCTGTAGTGCAAGAAGACAAACAACTATCTGCACTTAAAGTATTAGCGACAGAAAATGAAAGAGCAAAGAAATATGGTTTTACTCAAAACGAATTAGATCGTGCAAAATCTGAAATAATTGCCCGTTATGAAAAACAGTTTAACGATAAAGATAAAACTGATTCAGATAATTTTGTAGCACAGTATCAATCACAATTTCTAGAACAAGTTCCTGCTCCTGGAATTGAATGGGAATTTAAGACTACTAAACAACTGTTGCCACAAGTGACTTTAGCTGATGTAAATGGTTATATTAAAGGATTAGTTAAAGAAGATAACCGCGTTGTGGTTATTACTGGTCCTGAAAAAGAAGGTTTAGTAAAAGTAACAGAAAAGCAAGTTTTAGATGCTTTAAATATTAATTCTGATGAAGTTACTCCTTACGAAGATTCTAAAGCGGTTACTTCTTTACTGAGAAACGAAATTAAATCAGGTACTATTGTAAAAAAAGAAACTGATACTAAAATTGGTGCTACTACACTATTCCTTTCTAATGGAGCAAAAGTAACTTACAAGAAAACTGACTTTAAAAATGACGAAATTAGGATGGAAGGGGTTAGTTTTGGAGGAACGAACACCTACTCTAATGAGGAGGCTATAAAGACACAGTTTGCAAATGGAGCATTAGCTCAAGCAGGTTTTTCAGGGCTAAAAATCAACGATATTGATAAATTTATGTCGGGTAAGATAGCTTCAGTGAATCCTTATATTGGTGCAGTTACCGAAGGACTTAGAGGTACTGCTACGCCAAAGGATTTAGAATATTTATTTCAAAGTGTTCATGCTTATTTTACCGATTTGAATTTAGACAAAGAAGCATTCGAAGGATTTAAGCAAAAACAATCTGCTTTTTATAATAATATGGCTTCTCAACCTTCTTTTTATTTCCAACAAGAACTGTATGCTTATCTGATGAAAGAAAATCCTAGATTCAACGGATTGATTCCGAATGAGAAATCTTGGGCGCAAACTGACTATGAATTGGCTTATAAAAAGTACAAAGAACGTTTTGCTAATGCTGCAGATTTTGAGTTTTTCTTTGTTGGAAATGTGGATGAAAAAGTAATCGAAGCGTTTTCTGCTAAATACATCGCTTCTCTACCTTCTACTAAAACTAAAGAAAAAGCCATTGATTTAGGTTACAAAATGTTAAAAGGGGACTTGAAAAAAGTAGTTAATAAAGGAAAGGACCCTAAAAGTACAGTAGCAATTATGTATTATGGGGACGCGGTTTACTCTGAAAAAGAGGATTTAGCTATGCAAGCCTTAGGCGAAGTACTAACAATAAAGCTAATAGAAGAACTGAGAGAAAATGAAAGTGGTGTTTATGGTATTAGTGCGAGAGGGAATATGACAAAAGTTCCTACTGGTTCTTACAGTTTTAATATTGGATTTCCTTGTGGACCAGATAATGCAGAGAGACTAACAGCATCCGCTTTAAAAGAACTGCAAAAAATTATCGATAATGGACCTGATGAAAAGGATGTAGCTAAATTTAAGGAAGCTGAACTTTTAGATTACAAGAAGGACATTAAAGACAATAGATTTTGGTTGAGTAATTTTACTAAGTCATTTATTGATGGAACTAGTCCTGATAAGGTACTTCAAACGGAGGAAGCTATCAATAAAATTACGGCTAAAGATATTCAAGCAGTCGCTAAAAAATACCTTACTAAAGATAAAGTTATTGCAATGCTTATGCCAGAGGTTAAGAGCTAAGCTAACGTAATCAAATTAAAAAAAGCCCGCTAAATCTAATTTAGCGGGCTTTTTATTTGTTTGTGTTTTATTTAAAGCAAACGGGAATAATTTCTCCTTTTGCTAAACAGTATTTCTCAACCAGTTCGGGTGCGATTTTATTGGTGTAATCTTCTTCGAGTACTGTAAAGCCAATGCTTCTTAATTTGTCAAAATAATCACGACCATAAATACGTACATGATCGTACTGCCCAAATATCTCGGCGCGTTTTTTCTGATCTGTAATAGTATCATCAGCAAAAGTAACTGCGCGATTGAGGTCTTGAGGAATTTGTAAAATTGCCATTCCGCCTGGTTTTAAAACCCGATACAATTCTTGCATGGCTTTAGTGTCATCAGGAATGTGTTCTAGAACGTGATTGCACAAAATAACATCATATTGATTGTCCTCAAACGGCAGGTTGCAAATATCTGCTTTTACATCAGCCAGTGGCGAAAACAAATCGGTTGTAGTGTAATCTAGATTTTTCTGATTTCTAAACAATTTATAAAAAGCTTGTTCTGGAGCAAAGTGCAATACTTTTAATGCTGAATTTATTTCAGTACCTCGTAATTTAATTCTGTTTGTATTTGTAACAGAGGAATCGGAAACGGGTTCAGGTTTAAAAAAATCGGTCTTTTCGTTGAGGTATAACCACAGCAAACGGTGTCTTTCTAGCGAAAGTGTACTTGGTGAAAGCACGTTGTTACGTTGCGTTCCATATCCATAAGGTAAGAAGCTTTTAAAGCTTTTCCCGTCAATAGGATCAGTAAAAGTCGTCCCTTTTAAAGCTAAAGCCAAAACTGGTCTCGCGACATAACTTAAACGAATAAGTATGGGACGAGGAATGGTATTAAGTACGAGTTTGAAAAGTTTTTTCATAATGAGTTACACAGAGATTCGCTAAGATTTTGCAGAGATTTTTTAGATTTCTGTATTTGAATTAATAAATCATTTACTATTATTTCTTTGAGATTCAGTTCTAACTTTCTGCTTTCTCAAAAAATAATTATAAAACTAAAGGAACTTTTCTAAATTCATCTTCTTCATTGCTAACTATTCCTAATGCCTGATATACATAGGCAAATGTCGAAAGTATCTCTGGTTTTCCATCAACAAGAGCAACATCATGTTCAAAGTGAGCACTTGGTTTGTTATCAGCGGTTGTGATAGTCCAGCCGTCTTTGTGTTGTTTAATATTTCTTGTTCCAAGATTGATCATTGGTTCAATAGCAACCACCATTCCTTCTACAAAAAGTTTTCCACGACCGCGTTTTCCGTAATTAGGCATTTCTGGATCTTCGTGCATCTTTTGCCCTAAACCGTGCCCTACTAATTCGCGAACCACACCGTAACCGTGAGCTTCTGTATATTTTTGAATCGCATTACCTACATCTTCTACGCGATTTCCAGCTTTAAATTCGCGGATACCTACGTACAAAGATTCCTTAGTAACTTGTAACAATTTTTTTGTTTCAGGCGCTACCTCACCTATTTCAAAAGAATAAGCATGATCTCCATGATAGCCATTTTTAAACGCACCACAGTCAACAGATATTACATCACCACTTTGAAGCGGGGTATTATTAGGTATACCGTGTACTACTTGAGAATTCGGACTCATACACAATGAGTTTGGAAAACCGTATAAACCTAGGAAACTTGGAACCGCTCCATGGTCACGGATAAATTCTTCAGCTAATTTGTCTAAATGTAATGTAGTCACTCCTTCTTTAATTTCAGAAGCAATCATTCCTAATGTTTTCGATACTATTAATGCACTTTCGCGCATTAATTCTATTTCTTCACGGGATTTAACTATAATCATGTTGTCTTTTTTTCAGTTGGCAAAAGTACGATTTTTAAATTATTTAATCAGGGTTGGCCAAAATTTTAAAAAGTTCAGCATTAGCATTGAAATATCTGTTTTCTAAAGCTATGGAAGCAAGCTGTGCACTAATCAAACTATTTTCTCTACTGTTTATTAAAAATAGCGAGCTTTCGCCAAATGTAAATAGCCGCTCCTCTGATTTTAACATTACTGCATAATCTTCGGCTAGTGATTTTATAATTTTATTTTGCTTTTCTAAAGACTGGATTTCTGTTTTTTGGGCGCTAATTTTATTCGAGAGCTGCACGCGTTCTAGATTCATTGTGAACTCTAATTCTTGAATTTTGTATTGGGCCAGTTTTAAGCTCCCGCGTTCTTTTCGTAAAAACAAAGGAAAATAAAAATTAACACCCACTTTATAATTTTCTAATTGATAATTATCGAAATAGCTAGGTTCAGCAATATAAGAATAACCGATGTCCACTTTAGGTAATAACATGTTTGCTTTTAATTTTTTCTCTATCGTCAATATATCCATTTTGCTTGTAAGGGCATTCATTTTTGGATGATTTTCCAGCGAGAAATCAGCATTTACCAAATCATTGGTCTTTAAAGTCTCTTGTATACTGTGCTCTATATCGGTTTCTGGAATAACATTGTCGGCTAATTCCAGTGGGATAGTGTTTTCTAACCAAAGAAAATTAGACAATTCAAGCTTTGCTTTATTTAATTTCAATTTAGAATCTTCTAGGTTTAGGATTCTATTTTTTACGCTAATTCCTGCTTCAATACTATCAATAGCACGTTTATCTCCCGATTTAATTAAAGATTTAATTCCTTTGAATCGTATTTGCGCATTGTTATTATAAGTTTCGTATAGTTTTACTTCGTTAAAGGTTTTTTTCCAATTAAAGTAAGCTAATGAGGCATCGTATAAAACCGCAATGGCTTGTAGTTTACGTTCCGCCTGGCTCAGATTCAACTGAATTTTTGCCTTGCGCACATCGGCCATTCTTTGATTGATAAACAAGCCTTGTCCTAGCGGCACTGTAATTCCTAACGAAGTCAGACCTTGATTAGGAACGGTGTTTTCAGGGTTTAAATAAATACCGTCATTATTGTCAAAACCCGCTTTAATTTCGATTCCGTACCAGGTAGGAATTTTAAAGCTGCTATTAAGTATCGAATAATATTCTTTGTCTTTGAATTGCTTTTCTTTAAAATCGACTTCAATTTTTGGATCAAATCCACCGCGAGCCATCATCAAATTTGCCTGCGCTTTATTGATTTCTAAATTAGCATTTTTAACTAAAGGATGGTATTTTTTCACATAGCCCAAAAATTCGTTATAAGTAAATTCCTTGGAAGCATTAGGCAAGGGAACTTGCCCAAAAGCTATACAACCGAAGAATAGAAAAAGGATAAGAATTTGTTTCATTATTTTTTCTCTTTTACTGATTTTGCATCTGTTTTGTAATAATTTGGCGGAAACCCATTTAAAATACGCCATACCTCAAACCATATGGGTACGGTGTCTAATAAAGCAATTGTTTCGGCACCAGAACCAATACTAATTTTTTTAGGCCAAGCAGCTTCTTCTTTGTCTGGCGCTATTAGTATACGGTATTTTCCGTTGTCACTAATAAAGTTTTCTATAGCAACAATCCTTCCGCCAAAAGTTCCATAAGAAACATCAGGCCATCCTGAGAAAACGATTGTAGGCCATCCATCAAACCATATTCTAACTTTTTCGCCTTTGTTGATAAGTGGCAAATCAATGGGATCTACGTAGGTTTCTACAGCAATGTCATATTGAGCAGGCATTATGGTAACGATTGGAGTTCCTTCTTTTACAGTTTGACCAATTCCAGCTTGCAACACTCTGTTTACATAACCACTTTGTGGTGCTTTGATGTAGTACATTCCGTTTCTTATACTATAATTTGCGTACTGATTTTCCAACTTATTGACTTGTGCTTCCGTATCAAATTGATTGCTCATCGCAGTATATTGGTCGCTTTGAGCTTTTGATACTTTTTCAGCATACTCTGATGTAATTCTACCTGTTTCTACTTTGGCATTGATAAATTCATTTTTACTTGTAAGAAACTTGTTTTCTTGCGTAATTATTTTGGCTTCAACTTCCTGTAGTTTTAACCTTTTATCTTCTACGTCAGTTAAGGGTTTAAGGCCTTCACTGTTTAACTGTACAGCGCGATCAAACTGTGTATTGGCAATTTTCAACTGCGTTTTTACGGCAACGAGATCCATACTGTCACTTTTAATTTTTAATAGTGCCTGTTTAATTTTGTTTTGTGCTTGTTCTAATTTAAGTCGTTTTTCACTTTCAATGTTCTGAATTTGCCCAGTCATTGTTTTTACTTTTGAGCCATAGGATTCAAGAGAAAGTTTTTTTGCATTGACCTGCTTTTGAGTATTGGCAACAAGATTTGGATCCATATAATCCTCTTTGATTTCTGATATAAAAAGGATGGTATCTCCTTTATTTACAAAATCGCCTTCCTGAACGTACCAGTTTTCTATTCGACCAGATATAACACTTTGTATTGATTGTGGTCTTTGATTGGGTTTTAAAGTGGTTACAGATCCAGAACCTGATATGTTTTGTGTCCAAGGTAAAAAGAGAATAAGCACTCCCAAAACAAAAAAGAATAGAATGATCTTGTTCAAAATCTTATAGCTCGAATCTGAATTCAGCTTTTTTATGGTTTCAAAGTTTTTTAAGCTGGGTAAGTTTGTTTTATTATTGTCAGATATATTTAGCATAGCTTATAAATTTTTTGAGTCTAGTTGAATACGTCCTTCGTGCATGTTGATTTCTCTGTTGCATTTCGTTTTCCAATATGGATTTTTAGAAGATACAATTATGGTCCATTTATTTTCTTTAGCAGTAATAAAGTCAATAATTTCATTTGCTACTTTTTCATCCATAGTGTCTGTTGGGTCTTCATAAAATAGAATTCTGGGTTTGTGAATAATACTTCTGGCTAAAAGTATTTTTTGAGCATTCGATGAAGATAATTGTCTCCCTTCTGGAAAAATTTTAGTTTCTAAGCTTTCAGCTAATGATTTAATATAGGATGTTAACTGCAGGCCGTCAAGTGCCCATTTTAAATCCTCTTGACTAATAGCGTGATCATTATAAGTAATGTTTTCATAAATTGTTCCTTCAAATGGGGTTTCGCCATAAATTACACTACCTATTTGCGAGCGGTACTGTTTTAAATCTATCTTTTTAAAAGTATCATCGTTGATATAAAAACTTCCCGATGTTGGTTTTATTAAACCTGATAAAATTCGGATTAATGTTGTTTTTCCAGCACCATTTTCTCCTGTGATGATAATACGTTCGCCTTGATCAATTTTTAAAGAAATATCGTTTAGAATCGCATTTTTAGAATCAGGAAATTTGAATTTTACTTTTTCTGTTTCCAATGTGATATCGGCATAACAAAAATTGGTGTTTTCAGTATCAAATTCTTCTTCAAGACTTAAGTCGGCAACTTGACCTATTTTTTCTACAGAAGTCAACACATCATAAAAGGTTTCCATCCCTAAGATTATTTTTTCTACGGAATTAATTACTAATAAAATAATGATTTCCGCTGCAACGAATTGTCCAATATTCATTTGTTGTGAAACTACTAGAAAGCCTCCTATCGAAAGCAAACTTGCTGTAATAATGATTTTAAAAATGATCAGCTGCGTAAATTGTCTTTTAATAACATTGAAATGTTTTTCACGGTAATTTAAATAGTCACTTACTAATTGATCGTTTTTTTGAAGACCAAAATCAAAATTCAGCTGGTTTCTAAAACTGAAATTATTACGCGCCATTTCCTGCAACCATCTGGCTACTTTATATTTATTTTTTGATTCCTTCAAACTAGTCTCTAAACCAGGTTTGTATGATAATTTAAAAATGAAGTAAAGCAATATAATCAGCATGATACCAAATACAATAAAATAGGGATGATAAAGCGACAATAAAATTATCCCAAATATTATTTGCAGTAAGGCAGCTGAAAAGTCAATTAGTAACTTTGAGGTACCCTTTTGAATCGTGATGGTATCAAAAAATCGGTTGGCCAGTTCAGGAGGATAACTATTGTATAATTCTTCAAACTTTATTTTGGGTAATCGTGCTGCAAATTCAAAGGAGGAACGCACAAAAATCTTTTGTTGTAAATTTTCTGTTATTCGCAGCTGCATTAATGATAAAATACCCACTAAGGCAACGCCCATCACAACCAGAAAGATTAATACTATCCAAGATACACTCACACGTCCCGATTGTATGAAATTGATAATCGCTTGAATCCCTAGAGGAAGTGATAAACTAATTAGTCCAGCAAATATGGCATAAAAGAATAGTTGAGTAATGTCTTTTTTATCAAGAGCTAATAAATTGTAAAAACGCTTTAATGGAGTCATATTTTTCTATTTTTTTAAGACTATTGTAATCAGATGGATATAAAAATCAGTAGGACTTATTTCCTTATTGCAGTTAGTGATGGTGGTTAGGTGCTCTCTTAAAAATTGCTGATGCAAGGCACCTTCAATTATATTCGACGCAAGACTTTTTGCAAAAGGATAGTCAGGATTTACCTCACTAATTAATGCTATTATCCTGTTAATTACTCTTTTGTATATTAGAAAAAAGCCTATTTTGTTTTCTTCATCTACTTCTTTAGTGTGCAGTGTTTTTGTAAACTCAGAAATTATTATTTTATTTAAAATCGCCTCATTAATATGTTCAGTGGCTTCATCATCTTCAATTTTTTCAGTCACTATAGTAATTGCCTTTTTGAGTTTGTCAAACGGGTCTGCTATATTGTTTGTGGCAAAAAATAATTTGTACTCCATCCAGCTCCAATACCATGAAGAAAGGTAAACTAATAACTTATGTTTATTTTCAAAATAACGATAAATAGAACTTTCATTAGAACCTATTTTTTCGCCTAATTTTTTAAAAGTAAAGTTGTCAAAGCCTATTGCATCTATCAACAATATACTTTCTTGAATGATTTTCTTGCCCAGTTTTGAAGTTTCAGGATCTTTTACAAAGATTTTATCATTGACTTGTATTTTGATTGTTGCAATTAAGTCTTTCATAATTAATATTATTTAATGCAAATATAATAGTATTACTATTAAAAACAATGTATTTTATAAAAAAAGGCTGTCTTGATAAGACAACCTTTAAAATTTGAAAGAATTATAGGATAACTATAATAGAGAATGACGTGTCATAACTGCCGGCTTTTCTATGCCCATTAATTCTAAAATAGTAGGAGCAATATCTCCAAGTACACCATCGTGTATTACTTTAATGTCTTTGTCTACTAAGATAAAAGGAACTGGATTTGTAGTATGTGCCGTATTAGGGCTACCATCAGGATTAATCATTGTTTCACAATTTCCATGATCAGCAATGACGATGGTTGTGTAGTTATGAGCAAGTGCTGTAGTGATTACTTGTTCGACACATTGATCAACAGCTTCGCAGGCTTTTATAGCGGCTGTCATTATACCAGTATGTCCTACCATATCGCCATTAGCAAAATTCAAACATACAAAATCTACATTTTCTTTTTCTAATTCGGGAATTAATGCGCTTGTAAGTTCAAAGGCGCTCATTTCTGGCTTTAAATCATAAGTTGCCACCTTCGGAGAATTTCTTAAAATGCGGTGTTCGCCTCTAAAAGGAATTTCTCTACCACCTGAAAAGAAGAAAGTAACATGAGGATATTTCTCAGTTTCAGCAATTCTAATCTGGGTTTTGTTGTTTTTTTCTAATACTTCACCTAATGTTTCTGTGATGTTGTCTTTGTTATAGACCACTTTTACATTTCTGTAGGTTTCGTCATAATTAGTGAGCGTGACGAAGTACAAGTTCAATTTATGCATGTTTTGTTCATGGAAATCTTGTTGTGATAAGGCTTCGGTTAACTCTCTTCCTCTGTCGGTTCTAAAGTTAAAGAAAATCACAACATCATCCTCTTGTATTGTTGCTACGGGAATATCAAAATTATCAACCATAACAATTGGATTAATAAATTCATCCGTTACCTCATCTTGGTAGCTTTTTTCGATACTAACAATAGCATTTTTTGAAGGAGTTCCTTTTCCATTTACTAGTAAATCGTAAGCTAATTTAACGCGCTCCCAACGTTTGTCTCTATCCATCGCATAGTAGCGACCAATGATGGAAGCTAATTTTACCGAAGTGTTAGCGATATAATTTTCTAAATCTTGAATGTATTTTTTACCAGATTTAGGATCTACATCACGGCCATCCGTAAAAGCGTGAACAAATACATCCTGAAGTCCGTAGTCTTGAGTAGCATCAATCAGTCCGCGCAGGTGAGAGGTATGGGAGTGAACACCTCCATCAGATACTAATCCTAAAAAATGTACTTTTCTATGATTGTCTTTTGCATATTGAAAGGCATCTTTCAATACTTGTTCCTGTGCTAAAGTTTTATTGGCTACAGCCAAATTAATTTTGGCTAAATCTTGGTATACAATCCTTCCAGCACCCAGATTCATATGACCTACTTCACTATTTCCCATTTGTCCCTCTGGAAGACCAACATGGAGACCGTCAGTGCGTAATTGTGCACTAGGGTATTTAGTATAAAGGCTGTTTATAAAAGGGACATTAGCATTGTCGATTGCAGATACTTTCGGGTCGGGAGATTTACCCCAGCCGTCCAAAATCATTAGTATAACTTTCTTGTTCATTTTAATATATTTTAAACAAAGATAAAGTATTTATAAAATCTTCTGAGTCAACAAAGTTACTATTATACATTCAGGAGAGAACCCTTTAAAATAATAGTAATTTAATTGTGTATGCCGTGTTTTTTTAAAATTTATGCACTTTAAGATTTGCTTTTTAAGCTATTGTAGTCAATAAAATATTTTACACTGATTGAAAAAGTGTGACTAAGTGCTTCATTATTTAGTAAGCTCGTAATGTTTTTTTCAAACTTCTTGTTAATCAGGTTTTCAAAATCGGCTGCATTATTTCTATAAAGGACAGATACTTGACTTCCGGGCGCAAACCACCAAGAGTATGATAAATCAAAATTCCAAGAGTAGAAACTCGAATTTTTATTAGTTGTATAAGAACTGTAATTAGCTAATCTACCGTTTTGTTCTAATGATAGGTAATTTTTATTTTCGGCATATGACCAGTACTGACGCACCGCTAAATTGAAATTCATTTTGCTGCTGACAGAATATTTTCCAGAGATGCTATTTGCATAAGTAACAACGTTTCGATTAGCAAAAATAATAGTTTCTGGTGTTGCGTTGTTTAAGTCTTCATCAATACTGTCAACAAAACCTTTATTGTTATTTCTTCTTTGAAAATCAAAATTATAACTTAATGAAAACTTGTCGTTAAAACGGTATCTTGGACCTAAAGAGAACTCATAAGTACTTCTTTCTGTTTCGTTAAAAATGGAGTAAGAAGGATTGAAATCAAAGGCGAATTGATTATTGTAATTGGTAGAAATGTACAACCAAGCATTGTATCGTTGTGGTAGTATTACGTACCTATTGTCAACTCTCGCTTCGTAGAAATCATAAGATTCAATAGGATTGATATTGACGCCAAAACCAACATAATGATTTTTTTTAGTGTCCAGGTTTACATTAATATTGATGTTGTTTCCTTGAATTTTTCCCGTTTCTTTATGAAACTGTGTATACATATTGTAGTTTAATCTAAAAGTATTAAACAGTTTTGTGGGGTTTAAAATTCTATAATTGGCATTTCCATAGATACTATAATAATTGGTCTCAAAGTTAATTCCCAAGTCGTTATTGTCGTAATCTTTAGAAACTAGGTCAGCACCAAAACTGTATCTGTATTTTCCACTCGTCTCTGCAAAATTTAAGGTAGTGTAAATACCTTTTTTATCTTCTAGAGCATTGATATAGCTGTACTTGAAGTTCCCAGATAAATTGTAAGTATTTTTTTTAGTGTTTAAATCCCAAACCAAAGCAGATACATTCGCATCACGAAAATTAGAGTTTCTAGTGACATTAGTATTTATGAAAGATATAGAGGAATTTTTTCTAAAACGCTGGTCAAGAACTAATACATTATAATTTGTTAAGGGTTCCACTAATTCTCTTCTGCTTTCTTGTGTGATGGTATCTTGAATGGTTGCGTAAGTTTTTTCGGTTACCGCATTTAAAACGCCAATTCCTAATCCACCTTTTGTTCTTCCAGAAACCTTTAAAGCATTAATTAAATTTACTGTAGAGGGGTTTTCTATGACTTCCTCATTTGTTAAAGCTGTTGGGTATACTGAAGGGCTTCCGCCAATTCTTCTAGAGTATAATAAGTCTCCTTTACTAAAAAGGTCAGTTCCTTCTGTAAAAAAAGATCGGTTCTCATTGAATTGCTGTTCGAAAGGGCCTAAGTTTAATATTTGATCGTCGTATTTTGTTTGTCCAAAATCAGGGATTAAAATTGCGTCTAGAGTAAAGGCATCGTTAATTCCGTATTTAATATCTAGCCCTCCTTTAAGGGTTCCGTATGTTTTTTGGCGTGAATTAGCATTTACATAAAAAGAAGAATAGGGTAAAAGGAACAAGCGAGTAGGAGGTTTGATGTTTTCAATTCCTTCTAAAACTCCAGACTGTTGTGTGAACGTACCTAACTTTGAATCGATAAAATTCCAAGTATATTTTTGACGGTCTCTTCTTATTTCTCTAAAGAAATTTAGTCCCCAGGTTTGCTTTTTCTCACCAGAGAAGCGCAAGGCGGCATATGGTATTCTCATTTCTACAGTCCAACCAAAGTCGGTTATTAACGCTTTACTTTTCCAAACGGCATCCCAAGAGTAATCTTCTCCATTGGCGTCTGTAGTAATACAATCTGCTTGGCCATCTGATGCACAAACATAAAATTGAAAATCTTGTTGACCATCATTAAAACCGTTGATAAAAACACCAAACAAATCAGAAGTTCCAAAATTATCTCTTTGAGAAATTTCTTTTAAAATTTTATTAGGTTCGTCATCATACATTAATGCTGCAATATACACGGCGTCATTATCGTAGATTACTTTAACGGTAGTTTTTTTATTATCAGGGATTGGTTTTCCATTATCAGGTCTAAACATCACGAAGTCTTTAGCCTCAGGAGTAGATTCCCAAATCTTCTCATCTAACTTCCCATCAATAGTGATGTTTTCAGTTGTTGATTTAGTCTGTAATACTTTTTTTTGGCTGTAGCCAAATAAGCTTAGAAAAAAAAAGAATGCTAGCAAAAAGGAGTTCTTCATGAATGAAAATGTAATGGTATATCAATTGTTTTAGATGCCTTTTATCACAAAATAGTCATCCTATTTTGTGAATTAATAGCTTCCTATTAATAGACTATCTTTAAAATAGATTGTTACACTTTAACGTATAAACTTTAGAATTTATTTTTCACTCTGTTGTAATCAATAAAATAACGAACACTTATCGATAGAATATTGGTCATATTACTATCGAAAACATTTTTTAAATTTTGACCTAAATTTCTCTCTACAACTCTAGTGCTTTCTTGAGAATAGTTACGATATAGAATGGACAGCTCACTGCCAGGAGCAAACCACCATGAATAAGAAAGATCTAAATTCCAGGAATTGAAATTTCTGTTTTTATTCAAATTGAAGGCAGTGTTGTCAATAACGGTACCGTCGTCTTGTAAAGTCAAGAATTTTTTATTGTCAGAGTATGACCAATAGTAACGTGCAGTTAAATTAAGAGTCATTTTATTGTTGATAGCATATTTCCCTGTCAAGTCATTTTGCAGTATTTCTCTATCACGTTGCCCAATAATAATATCTGAATTATCAAAAGCGACCCATCCTCGATCATTGATCTTTTTTGTATAATCCATCACAAAGTAAAGAGAGAATTTGTCGTTAAAACGGTATTTAGGTCCTAGTGCTAAACCGTAGCTTACTCTTTTATCTTGATCATACACCGCAATGCTAGGTGTGAAATCAAATGTAAAGGCATTATTGCGGTTAAATTCTACTCCAAAATAAGAAGTAACTCTCTTAGGAATTTCTAAATACCTACCAGCTACACGAGGTTCATAAAAATCATAGGTTTCAAACGGGTTTATAACCAATGCAAATTCCATATAATGATTTTTCTTGGTGCGTGCTTTAATGAGCGTTTTGTACCAACCTTCTTGCATTTTTCCAGTGGTGTTTTGCAATTCTAAATTCAGCTCTTGCTCGACCTTGAAAGTGTTGAAGTATTTAATAGGATTAAGAATTCTGTAACTTCCATTAACATAGGCATTATGATAATTAGTGTAGAAAACTAAACCAAGATCATTAATGTCATAATCGCTTGAAATATATTTTCCAGAGACTGTGTAACGGTATTGACCGCTGGTTTTAGCAAAGTTTAACGATGTTTTAAAGCCGTCGTAATTTTGGATATCGTTTACGGTACTGTACTTAAAGTCTCCATATAGATTATAAGTGTTTGCTTTAGTGCTTAAATCAAAAACTAAGGCAGAGGCATTTGCATCTCTAAAATCACCATTTCGTGTAGTATTAGCATTAACAAATGAAACAGAAGAATTTCCATTGAAGCGTTGGTCAAGAACAAGCATGTTGTAGTTTGTTAAAGGTTCAATGACCTCTCTGCGTGTTTCTATTACTTCTTCGTCATCGTCGTTTAGAGTGGTTTTTTCAATAGTAGCAAATGTTTTTTTGGTAACCGCATTCAAGAACCCTATTCCTAGACCTTTCTCCGTTCGACCAGAAACTTTTACTGCGTTTAATAAATTTACGGTACTAGGGTACTCGGTAATTTCTTCATTTGCTTCGGGTATTGGTTCTCTTGAAGGAAAACCTCCAATACGTCGCGAATAAAATAGATTACCAATATTAAATAAATTAGTTCCCTCAGTAAAAAACGGACGGTTTTCTTCCAGTTTCTGTTCAAAAGGATCTAAGTACAATATAGCATTGTCAAATTTTGTTTGCCCAAAGTCAGGTACTAAAATTGCGTCCAGAGTAAAGGAATCATTAATTCCGTACTTAATGTCTAAACCAGCTTTAAAAGTTCTGTCTGATGCAAAATCATCTTCTTGGTAATATGCTGATGTGTACGGTATAAAAAATAATCGAGTAGGTGTTTTTATATTCTCTATACCTTCAAGGATTCCCGCCTGAGTAATTACAGCACCAATCTTTGTATCAACATGATTCCATGTATACGTTTGTACGTCTCTTTTTATTTCTCTTTTAAAATTTATTCCCCAAGTTTGTTTTTGTGCATTAGAAAAACGTAATGCAGCGTAAGGAATTTTCATTTCGACTACCCATCCATAGTCAGTAATGGCTACTTCACTGTCCCAAATGGCATCCCAAGAATAATCATCTCCACCCTCTGTAGATAAGCAATCCATTTGCACGCCAGCGGCGCTTACATAAAAACGAAAGTCTTGCTGACCGTCATTGAATCCATTTATCGAAACGGAGAAATGATCAGAAACACCAAAAACATCACGGTTCGTAATTTCTCGTTGAATCTTGCTTGGTTCGTTATCGTATAACACGGCAGAGATGTAAATAGCGTCATTATCATATAAAACTTTTACTTCTGTCTTTTTATCTTCGCTAATGGGTTTTCCGTTATCTGGTTCAAACATCACAAAATCTGTTGCGATTTCAGAATCGTTTTTCCATTGGTCTTCATTTAATTTTGCATCTATAGTAAGTCCTTGGGTAATTGGCTTAGCAAATAGTACTTTTTTCTGACAATATGCAGAAACGTTGAAAAAAATAAAGGTTAGAGCGTATAAACAGTAGGATTTCTTCATAAATTAAGAATACAATTAAGCAAAAATAAGATAATTAACACAAAAAGCAAATACAATGTTATTTTTATTGTAATACAATATTTACAAAATGAAGTATTAACCTATTTTTAACTTGGATGTTACAAGATTAAATATAATTTTTATAAATTTGCAATCCCTTAATCTATTTATGTAATTTAATTATAATCAATGATTTATAAGACAATCCCTGCTGTTATCTTAATAATGTTGTCAGTGTTCCATGCAAACAACTTTAATACTGAATCAAAGAACATTACTAAAAAAGAATATGTTGAAGTTGTTTCTAAAACTACAGAGACAAATGAAGAAACTGTTTACAATCAATTAAATTCCAATCAATTTCCATTACCTAAATTAGAAGTTTTTAGCGAAGCTTTGAAAGGTTTTAATTTGCTAAAGGAGAAAGGGTTAGTACGTAAAGATGTGCTGACTGTTATCGATTTTAGTATGTCTTCTAATACTAACAGGTTGTGGGTTATTGATTTAGCTACAAATACTATATTGTATAATACATTAGTGGCACACGGAAGAAATACGGGTAATGAATTTGCCACTAGCTTTTCTAATGTTTCTTCTTCATTTAAAAGTAGCCTTGGTTTTTATGCAACTGGAGAAATCTATGTTGGGAAACACGGCAAGTCTTTAAAACTAGACGGACTTGAGAAAGGTATTAATAGTAATGCAAGAGAAAGAGCAGTAGTCATTCATGGCGCTGATTACGTTTCCAATTCATTTATAAAAAGCAACAAAAGATTAGGTAGAAGCTTAGGTTGTCCGGCTATACCTCTTGAGTTAACTAGTGGAATCATTCAAACAATTAAGGATAAGTCTTGTTTGTTCATTTATTTCCCTTCAGATAACTATAAAATAGCATCAAAACTAGTTTCTTAAAAAGAACACGATTTATAAGTATTAAAAAAGCCAATCAAAATTTTGATTGGCTTTTTTAATGGACTGCTTTAAAGTGATTTTTTTCACTAGATTTTCAAATAGTAATTGAATTTCGAACTGTTTTTATTTGTTGTTTATAAAATACTTTGATCTTATATGAGTATTTAAGCTACTTTGTGATTTAAAATTCGCATTTAATTTTATGATTGGATCGGTAAAGACTGCTATTTTATGCCTAACAGCAGATAAGGACTAAAAAAAAGTTTATGGGTAATGATTTAGTTCTAAAACCGTTACGCTCGCAAGTTAAATTTGTCTCATTTTTTTTCGAAAAAAACTTGTTTTTAACTCAATTTATTATTTATATTTGCACCACAGTAATGCGAAAGTAGCTCAGTTGGTAGAGCTCCAGCCTTCCAAGCTGGTTGTCGCGAGTTCGAGCCTCGTCTTTCGCT